>NZ_JAELXW010000046.1 GCF_016428645.1 Glycomyces salinus
ACCCGAACCCACCCGACCGGGTTCGGGCCCTCGCCATGCCCGGGGCCCGGCACGCCACCCCAACCCGCCTCCCACACCACACCATCGCCGCGCGCTCGAAGCCCGATCCCCACGCGGCCCGCCAGCCGACAGCGACACCACCACGCCCACCCCACCATCGCCGCCCGCTCGAAGCCCCACCAAAACCGACCCGCCAGCCGAACACGACCTGTGGCTATTAGCGATCAATCGTCGATGGGCCCGGGACTCCGCGGGACGTACAGCGGATCTTCGCCTTACCTCCCGCGGAGTAGGGCGATTGCCTTCTTCGAGGCGATGTCTCGGGCCGAGGTCGGCAGGAGACTCGGCCGCATGCATCGTCGAAGAGACTCCCGTTCCCAGGCCGGGGCCCCCGGCTGCTCCCGAACCGGACTGCGGCATCCCTCAGTCCGGCCCGCGTGCGCCCTCGGGTTCGAGGAGTGTCCGCGGTGAAGTCGTTCTTCCTGGGTTGGACGCGCGTCGCGGTCGCCCTCCTTGTGCTCCAAGCCGGACTGGCCGGGTGGGGCGCGGTCACCGAGGGCGGGAACCGCATCGAGCGGTTCATCCTCCACGTCAGCAACGGCGGCATCCTCATCTTCTGGCTCATGCTGTCGGTCGTGTTCGTCCTCATCGCCCGGCCCGGGCGGAAAACCGTCTGGCTGACGGTCCTTTCGACCGTCATGATCCTGATGCAGGGCCTGTACGTCCACAGCTTCGGCCAAGACGGCATCGGCGGCGGCATCGGCATCGGCCTCCACGCGCTCAACGGCTTGGGCGTCCTCACCGTGCAGATCCTCGTCGCCCGACTGGCCAAGCGGTCGGTCGATGACCGGCGCGCCGCGAAGGCACGGGGAAGCGAGGTCCCGGCATGAGTCCCGTCTTCGCCAAGATCCTGCGGATCTGGATGCTCCTGCTGCTGACGCTGCTGGTCGTGCAGTTCGCCCTGGCCGGTTTCGGAGTCGGCTACGGCGGCGCGCTGGAGGACGGCTTCGAGGCGCACTTCCTGAACGGCAACGCCCTGCTGTACCTGTACGCGGCCGCGAACCCGCTCGCCTTGGCGGCGCGGTGCGGGGCCAAGATCGTGTGGCTGGCCGTCCTGGGGACCTTCATGGTGCTGGTTCAGCACGGCCTGGCCCTGGCCAACGCCCCGGGCACGCTCTGGGGCCAGTCGCTGTTCCTGGTGCACGCCCTCAACGGGGTAGCCCTGATCTACCTGGCCCACCGCACCGGCGTCCTGGTCCGGAACCGGATCCGCGGGCGCCTCCCGGCCGCCTCGCCGACCGGGCGGGGCCCGTCTCAGGCCGGATGAGCGGCGGGCGCGAACAGCAGCTGCGGGATGCCGTCGATGTCGAAGCGCTTGGCCTCGATCCGGTAGACCGGTTCGATGACCTCGGGTCGAAGGACCTCGTCGGGGGTTCCGGCGGCGGCGACCCGGCCGCGGTCGAGCAGCACCAGGGCGTCGCAGTAGCGGGCCGCGAGGTTGAGGTCGTGCAGGACCGCGACCGTGCACAGTTCGAGCCCGGCCACCAGGGACAGGATCTCGTGCTGGTAGCGGACGTCGAGGTGGTTGGTCGGCTCGTCGAGCAGCAGGTGGGTCGCGGCCTGGGCGAGCGCGCGGGCGATCAGGGCCCGCTGCCGCTCGCCGCCGGACAGCTCCCCCAGCGGCCGTTCGGCCAGGTCGGCGATGCCGGTCTGGCGCATCGCCTCCTGGGCGACCCGCTTGTCCTCGGGCGTGTAGGAGTTCCAGCCGCCCCGGTGGACCGAGCGGCCCAGCAGGACCGATTCCCAAGCGGTGAGCGGGAACTCGCCGTGCTCCTCCTGGGCGACCGAGGCGATGCGCCGGGCGCGCTCGCGCGGGCGGAGGTCGGCCACGTCGTCGGCCTCGACGGCGACGCGCCCGCCCGAGCGGCGCACCGAGGCGCCGATGGCGCGCAGCAGCGTGGACTTGCCGCTGCCGTTGGGGCCGACGAGCCCGGTGAGGGCGCGGTCGCGGGCCTCGAAGTCGACGCCCGCGACCGCCTCCACCGGCCCGTAGCGGACCGTCAGGGTCTCGGCCTCGATCACTGCGCCAGGGCCTCGATCAGCGCGCGGAGACCGCGCAGGGAGCTCTGGTCGGGGTTGAGGTCGGCGGCCGGGACGCCGATGACGCGGTCGTTCCGCACCGCCTGGAGGTCCTCGGCGCCGGGCTCGGACAGGAACTTGTCGAGCGACTCCTGGTAGTCCTCGCCGTAGACGCCGTAGTTGAGGACGATGTAGTCGGGGTCGGCGTCGAGGAGGGTCTCGAAGTTGGCCGGGAGGTAGGCCGAGTCCTCGTCGCCGTAGACGTTCTCGAGTCCGGCGCGGCCGAGCACGTCGTGGTGGATGCCCGCGCCGCCGTGGGCGCTCATCGAGGACTCCGAGGACCAGTAGTAGACCGAGGCGGCGGTGCCGCCGTCTCCGGCGGCCGACTGTTCGAGTTCGGCCAGCTCCGCCTGGTACTCCTCGATGCTGGCCGCGGCCTCGTCCTCGGTGCCGAAGACCTGCCCGAACCGTTCGATGTCGGCGAAGACGGTCTCGAAGGTGATCGCCTCGACCAGGCCCTCGTCGTGGTTGCACTCGCCGGTGACGACGAGGTTGGGGATGCCCGCGGCCTCGATGGTCGCCGGGTCGGCCTCGAAGAGCCCGTAGCCGACGATGATGTCGGGCTCGGCGCCGATGATGGTCTCGGCGGCCGGGTCGGCCGGGTCGAGGACCTCCACGTCCTCGGGCGGGTCTTCCAGGCCCTCGGGCAGCGGGGTGTGGAACTCGCCGGTGCGGGCGGTGATGCGGTCGGTCGCCCCGGCGGCGTCCAGCAGCGTGATCGCGGAGTGCCCGACGGTGAGGATCGACTGCGGCTCGGATTCGATGACGACCTCCTCGCCGCAGTTGTCGACGGTCACCGGGTAGGAGGCGCCGTCCTCGCTCTGGGCGGCGTCGCCGGCGTCGGCGTCGGAGCCGCAGGCGGCCAGGGCCAGCGACAGTGCGACGGCCGAGGCGGCCGCCAGGGAGGTGCGGGGGGCGGGGGTCTGCATCGGTAGCTCCTTGGGTTCGGATTGCGGGAGTGCGGCTCTCGCTCAGCGGGCGTGGAGCCTGCGGACGAGGACGATGAGCAGGGGCGTGCCGACCATGGCCGTGAGGATGCCCAGGGGGATCTCCTGCGGCGAGAGCATGGTGCGGGCCAAGGCGTCGGCCCAGACCAGGACCAGCGCTCCGGTGAGGGCGGCGGCGGGGACGACGAGCCGGTGGGAGGCGCCGACCATGCGGCGCACCAGGTGCGGCACGACCAGGCCGACGAAGCCGATCGCCCCGGCGACGGCCACGGCCGCGGCCACGCCGAAGGCGACCAGCAGCGCGGCGAACGCGCGGAACCGGGTGGGGCTGGTGCCGAGGCTGTGGGCGGCCTCGTCGCCGATCGCGAGGGCGTCCAGGCCCCGGGCCTGGAAGGTCATGGCGGTGGTGATGCCGAGGGCGGCGACGGCGGCGATCGGCAGGGTGGTCCAGTTCGCCTGGCCGAGGGAGCCGAGGGTCCAGAACAGGACTGCGCGGGCGCCGTCGCGGGAGTCGGAGGCGAAGATCAGGAAGTTGGTGAGCGCCTGGAGCGCGAAGGCCACGGCGATGCCGGCGAAGACCAGCCGCGAGCCGATCAGGGTGCCGCCGGTGCGGGCGATGCCGAAGACGAGGGCGATGGCGGCGATCGCTCCGGCGAAGGCCGAGCCGGTGAGGCCGAGGACCCCGGCGCCGAATCCGAACAGGATGGTGGCGGCGGCTCCGGCCGAGGCGCCCGAGGAGACGCCGAGCAGGTAGGGGTCGGCGAGCGGGTTGCGCACGAGGGCCTGGACGGCGGCCCCGGCCACCGACAGGGCGGCGCCCACGCAGGCGCCGAGGAGGACCCGGGGCACGCGGAGCTGCCAGACGATGTTGTCCTGGGCGGTCGTCCAGTCGACGGCGCCGAGGTCGGCCAGGTGGTGGGCGAGGATGCGGGCCACCGTGCCCGGGGGGATCGGGACCGGGCCGATGCCGACGGTCACCGGGATCGAGGCGACCAGGGCCCCCGTCAGCAATGTGATGCACATCGCTCCGCGGATCGCGCGGCGGCGCCCCGGCGGAGCGGCAGGCGCTTCGACGTGCGCCTCCGGTTCGACTGCGGTCGCCAATCGTCCCCCCTGGCTCGAAATTATCAGTATTGACAATCGTTTTCGATAAGTTAGCATGTTGCCATCCGCTGGCAATAGCCCCGTCGACCGAAAGGCGGATCCACTTGATCCATCTGCGGCTGATACCCCTGGCCCGCAACGCCTACCCGCTCCTGGCCCTGGTGGTGCTGATCGGACTGGGCCTGAGCGCGGCCGCGATCGGCCAGGCCCTGGTGACCGCCGAGATCTTCGCCGGCATCGTCACCGGGCTGTCCCTCGCCGACATCACCGTCTGGCTGGTGCTGCTCGCCGCCGCGCTGTGCGTCCGTCCCGCGCTCGTCTTCGCCAGAGAGATCGCCGTCCACGCCGTCGCCACCCGCTTCAAGTCGGCGCTGCGGGCCCGGCTCCTGGACGCCCAGGCCGAGGCCGGGCCCATCGCCCTCGGCCGCGAGCGCAGCGGCCACCGCCAGACGCTGGTCACCGACGCGGTCGAGAACCTCGAACCGTACTTCGGGCGCTACGTGCCGCACCTGGCCGTCACCGCGCTCACCTCGATCGCCGTCGTCGTCGCGCTCGTGGTCGTGGACCCGGTGGTCGGGGCCGTCGTCGGCGCCGTCGCGCTGGCGGTGCCGCTCGCGCCGCGCCTGTGGGACAAGGTCCTGGCCGACCGCGGCGACTCCCACTGGCAGGCGTACGCCGACCTCAACGCCGACGTGGTCGACTCCCTGCGGGGCATGCCCACGCTCAAAGCGTTCGGGGCGGCGGGCCGCAGGCGCGCCGAGCTCGCCCGGTCCTCCGGCGGCCTGCTGGCGTCCACGCTCCGCCAGCTCAAGGTCTCACTGCTCGAATCGGGGCTCACCGCCCTGTTCCTGATCGCCGGGCCCGCGATCGCCCTGGCCGTCGGCGTCGCCCGGGTCGGCTCGGGGGCCCTGGACGCGACCGCCCTGTTCACCGTGACGCTGCTGTCGTTCGAGGCGTTCCGGCCGTTCAAGGAGCTGTCGGGCTACTGGCACGCCGGGTACTTCGGCGTCGCCGCCGGACGCCGCATCCTGCCGATCCTCGACGCCCCCGCGCCGCCGGAGCCGACCGCCGCCTCCCGGAGCCCCGAACTGGGCGCCGGAGCCGCCATCGCGGCCTCCGGGCTCGGATTCACGTACCCGGAGGCCGAGACCCCGGCACTGACCGAACTGGACTTCACGATCGACGCCGGATCGACCGTGGCGATCGTCGGGCCCTCGGGCTCGGGCAAGTCCACGCTGGCGAGCCTGCTGCTGCGCCTGGCCCTGCCGACCGAGGGCGAACTGCGCCTCGGCGGCGTCCCCACCGCCGACCTCACCCGCGAGCAGTGCACCGACACCGCCGCGGTCGTCTCCCAGGCACCGCTGCTGTTCTCCGGCACGGTCGCCGAGAACCTCCGCCTGGTCGACCCCGGAGCCGACGACGCGGCCCTCAGAAGGGCCCTCGCCGCAGCCGGAGCCGCCGAAGTGGACGACCCGCGGCGGGGCGGCCTCGAAACGCCCGTCGGCGACGGCGGCGCGCTCCTGTCCGGCGGCCAGCGGCAGCGCCTCGCCATCGCCCGGGCCCTGCTCAAAGACGCCCCGGTCCTGGTCCTCGACGAGGCCTCCAGCGCCCTCGACGCCCGCCGCGAAGCCGAGATCCTCAACGCCCTCGGCGGCCGACGCACCCGAGAAGGAATCCCCGTGACCACTGTGATCATCGCCCACCGGATCGCCTCGATCCGCCGGGCCGACCGCATCCTCGTCCTCGACGGCGGGCGGCTGGTCGAGTCCGGCGACTGGGACGGCCTCATAGAACAGGACGGGCTGTTCGCCCGCCTCGAACGCTCCCAGCGCACCGAGGCGGTCGTCTGATGCGCGACGATTCGACCGCGCCCCGCTCCAGCGCCCAGCTCCTCCGCCCGGTCCTGAGCCTGCTCGGCGTCATCGGCGAGCACCGCGGACTGTTCTGGCGCTCCACGCTCAGCATGACGGGGTTCCAGGCGTTCGCCGCCGTCGCCGCGGGCCTGAGCGCCTACATCGCCTCCATCGTCGTCACCGACCCCGACGGCACCGGGCTCGCCTGGCTGCTGATGCTCGCGCTCGCATGCGCGGTCGCCGCGCACGGCGCGTTCGTCTGGTTCGAGTCCTGGATGAGCCACGTCATGGCCTACAAGGTCATCGACGGACTCCGGATGCGCCTGCACGACGCGATCGAGCGGATCAGCCCCGGCGGGATCAAGCGCCGCCGCGCCGGCGAGGTCTCCGGGGCCGCCATGTCCGACATCGAGAGCCTGGAGTGGTTCTACGCCCACACCGTCGGCGCGGCCCTCAACGCCGCGGCCGGGCCGCTCGTGGTCGTCGCCGCCCTGTTCGCCCTCACCGGCCCGGCGGCCCTCATCCCGCTCGCCGGGGTCGTGTGCCTGCTGGTCGTCCCCTGGCTCATGGGCCCACTCCAGGCCCGCCAGGGCAAGGCCGTCCGCGACGAGCTCGGCGAGCTCAAAGCCGCGTCCCTCGAAGGGGCCGAAGGGCTCCGCGAGATGCTCTCGCTCGGCCTGGCCGACCGCCAGAAGCGCCGGATGCTCGACCTGACCGGCCGGGTGCAGCGGCGCAAGCGGGCCTTCGCGCTGCGCGCCGGGGCCGAGTCCGCGCTGGCCGACCTCATCGTCGCGGTCACCACGATCGCGTTCCTGGTCGCGCTGGCCGCCGCCGTGCGCGCCGGGGACCTCGCCCCGGCCCTGTTCCCGGCCGCCGTGGTCCTGCTGACCGCGGCCTTCGCCCCCGCCGCCGGGATCTTCCCGATGTTCCAGCGGCTCGGCGAGATGTCCGCGGCCGCCGCCCGCGTGCTCGACGTCCTCAACGCCCCGGCGACGGTCACCGACACCGCCTCGGACGCGCCGCCGCGCGGACAGGGGCGCGGCGCGCTCCGCTTCGAGGACGTCGACTTCGCCTACGAGCCCGGCACGCCTGTCCTCGCCGGGCTCGACTTCGCGGTCGAGCCCGGCGAGCACGTCGCGCTGGTGGGCGCCTCCGGCGCGGGCAAGACCACCATCGCGCACCTGCTCATCCGCTTCTGGGACCCCGACTCGGGCCGGATCCTCCTGGACGGGAACGAGCTCCGCTCCACCAGCCTGGCCGAGGCCCGCGAGCGGATCGCCCTGATCCCCCAGCACCCGTACGTGTTCCGCGGGACCATCCGGTCGAACCTCCGCATCGCCGCCCCCGACGCCGCGGAGGAGGCCCTCTGGGAGGCGCTCGAGAACGCCCAGCTCGCCGACACCGTCCGCGACTGGCCCGGCGGCCTGGACGAGACCGTCGGCGAGGACGGCGCGACGCTCTCCGGCGGCCAGCGGCAGCGCCTCGCGATCGCCCAGGCGTTCCTGCGCGAACCGGACGTGCTGGTCATGGACGAGGCCGCCGCGCACCTCGACGGTCTCGGCGAGCAGGCGCTCGCCCGCGCCGTCGCCCGCATCCAGGCCGGCCGCACCGTCGTCGTCATCGCCCACCGCGTCTCCACCATCCGGCACGCCGACCGGGTGATCCTCATCGACGGCGGCACCGTCGCCGCCGAGGGCACCCACCACGAGCTGCTCGAACGCAGCGGCGAGTACCGCTCGCTGCTGGCCCAGGCGGAGCGGCCGGGCTCCGCACCCCAGACCCCCGCAATCGAGACCACCGGGAGGAGGTGAACGAGATGAAGCAGCAGAAGAAGATCGTCGTCAAGCCGATCGCGACCGAGCGTGCCGAGGAGAAGCTCCTCGCGCCGAACTCGAACAACCACGCGCACGTGTCCACCGCGTTCGCTTGGGCCAAGTAGTAGACCGGGAGGCCGCCCGCTGACGGCGGACGGCCTCGGATGAGCGGCGCTCCGCGGCTCACGAGTCGCGGAGCGCCCCAAGATCAACTCTAGCCCCGCCGGGAGCGCACATGCCGAACGAGTCCGCCACCGTCGCCGCCCGCGTCGAGATCCGCGCCCTCAGCGGCGGACGCGCCCTCATCACCGTCCCCACCGGTTCGTCATTCGCCGTGGACACCGCACCGGACACGGTGTTCCGCCTGGTCGAGGCGATCACGACCGGCGACGCCTCCCCGCTGCTGCCGGCCGACTGGCCCGAGCTCGCCGCCGACCTACGTGCGGCCCTGGAGGAAGGCGGGGCGTTCGCGGCACCGGAACCGGCCGGTGCGCTCGAGCCGCCTCCCGAGGTCGAGGCGTGGGAGCCGGGCGACGAGGCCGAGGCCCGCGCCGGGGACCTGCTGCTGCTCGGCGACTTCCACACCGTCCACGCGCTCGGGCAGGCGCTGCGCGAGCGCCTGCCCGCGACCAGAGCGGTCCGCAGCGTCGACGACTCGGACTGGCAGCGGGTCATCCACCGGGCCTTCCGCTCCGGCGAGGTGCTCGTCCACTGCGTCCGCGGCGGCGACGAGGCGACGCTGTCGCTGTTCGACCGGCACTGCGCCGACGCCCGCACCCCCTGGATCGCCGTCGAGGCCGCGCAGTCCCGGATCTGGGCCGGACCCGCCGTGGCCCCCGGGGTCGGGGCCTCCTACGAGGACTTCGCGGCCCGCAGGCTCGCGGCCGCGGTCGACCCCGAGGCCCACCGGGCCATGCGGACGCCCTCGCTCACCGGCGACTGCGGGCTCGCGCCGCACCAGATGGGCACCGCGGCGGCCGCGCTCGCCGACCTGCTCTCCGCGGGCCTCGAGGGGGACACCGTCGCCGAGATCGCCGCCGACGGGTCGGTGCGGACCCACCCGGTCCTGCCGCTCCCGGGCCGCGCCGCGACCGGCGCCCTCGACCACGTCCCGGACGACCTGGTCGACCCGGCCACCGGCCTGGTGCAGCGGGTCCGGTTCATCGAGCACCACCCGAGCGTCCCGCCCGGACTCGTCACCGCCCAGACCGACGTGGCGAACATGCGCCTGATCAGCCGCTGGGCCAACAACACCTCGTGCCAGGGCTCGGCCTTCGGCGACCGGGCGCAGGCCGAGGCCAGCGCCGTCGGCGAGGCCGTCGAGCGGTACTGCGGCAACCTCCTGGACACCCTCCCGGTGACCTACGGGTCCTACCAGGAACTGCGGCGCGGACCAGTCCGCGTACTCGCCCCCGACGACCTGGTGCTGTACTCCGAGAACCAGTACCGGGCCCCAGGCTTCCCGTTCACGCCACTGACCGGCGACCTGGCCGTCCACTGGGTGCCGGGCCGGTCCCTCACCCGGGACGAGGACGTGCTGGTCCCGGCCAGCATGGTGTACGTCAACTGGTTCACCGCCGGATACTCGGCCGCGCCGGTCACCAACTTCTGCCCCTTCGCCGGGATCGCGGCCGGACCGGACCTCGACTACGCGATCGTCTCCGGCCTCGAGGAGGTCATCGAGCGGCACGCCACCATGGTCTGGTGGATCAACGGCCACCCGCTCCCGGCGAGCGAGCCCACCCCCCGGCTCGAACGCCTCTGGGACGGGGTCGACCCCGAATACCGCCAGCGGCCGTCGATCATCATGCTCGACAACGAGTTCGGCGTGCCGGTCGCCGCCGGCGTCCTCCACGACGACGCGTCCGACTTCGTCAACGTCGGCTTCGCGAGCCGCCACACGCCCGAGGCCGCGGTCGAGAAGGCCTGGACCGAGGCGCTGACCCTCCAGGAGGGCAGCCGCGACCTGGCCGACCCCGAGGGCGCCCACTGGGCCGCGATGGCGCGCGGCGAGCTCAACAGCCGCTCGTTCAAGCCGTGGCGGCCCGACCGCCGCTACCTCGACGACTACCGCGAGGACATGCGCGACTGCGACGACCTGATGGTCCAGCAGCAGGTCTTCCTCGACCCGCGGGCCGTGGAGCGGATGGCGCACCTGCTCGAACCGGCCGCCACGCGTCCGCTCGCGGAGACCCCGGCGCTGCCGGAGCGGACCGTCGCCGCCTACCGCGCCGCGGTCGAGGCCCGCGGTCTGGAGGTCATCGTCGTCGACCTGACCACGCCGGACGTGGCCGCGACCGGGATGGCCGCCGTCCGGGTCATCGTCCCGGGCACCGTCGGCAACGCACCCGCCGCGTTCCCGTTCCTCGGCAAGGGCGTGCTCCAGGGCCTCGCCGTCGAGCACGGCTGGCGCGACGAGCCCCTGCCCGAGTCCGAGCTCAACCACTTCCCGATCCCCCATGCCTGACGTGTGGACCTACGGGCTCGGCGCGGACAGCGCCGTAGTCGCCGGCGGCGCGCAGTGGATCGTCGGGGCCGACGCGCCGACCCTGCTCGGACCCGAGGGAGCCGAAGTCCTCGCCGAACTCGCGGAGCGGGCGCCCGCGGAGGACCCGGCGCGGCTCGGCCCGGGCGACCTCGTGCTCGACTCCTCCCAGGACCTGCTCGCGGCCGCCGACGAGACCGACCGGCACCCGGGCGGCGGACCCCGGACCGCCGCCTGGCCCTTCGCCGGACGCTGGCACCGCCTCGCCCTCGAACCCGGAGACGCCGCGGACCTCGCCGGAGAAGCGGTCGCGAGCCTGCGCGCGACGGTTCCCGAGCGGCGCCTCGCCGAGGCGTTCAGCGGCCCGGCGGCCCGAGCCCCGGCGCGCCCGCCGTCGGCCGACACCGCGGCTCCGCCGCCCGGCACGCTCATACGCTGGAACGGGACTGGTTGGGAACCGCACCGGCTCCGTCCCGCCCCGGCGGTCGACCCCGTCACCGGCGTCCTGCGCCGCATCGCCTTCCGCCCCCGCGACCCGCAGCTGCCGCCCGGCTTCGTCCACGCCCATGCCGAACTGCCGCACCTCGCCAGCGCCGACCCGCGACTCCAGGCGGACGCGCTGGCCCCGGCCGCCGGATTCGGCGAGTCCGCGGCCCGGGAGGCGGCGGTCCTGTCGGGCGCGGCCCACTACTGCGGGGCCTATGCGGGCCAGGGCCGGCGGCGGCTCGCCTCGCTCCGGGAACTGCGCGCGGCCGGGGAGCGCGCCGTCGCGGTCGACGAATGGGAGCCTCACGACCCCGCGCTCTGCGACCGGCCCGGCTTCCCGTTCGCGCGCTTCGACGCCGACGCGAGGCTGTGGTGGGTCGCGGGCGAGGAGCGGGGCGGACGATGCTGGGTTCCGCTGAGCCTGGTCTACGTCGGATGGAGGGAAGCGGGACTCGAACCGGCCCCGGTGTTCCACGGCCACAACTTCACCGGTCAGAACGCGGGCTCCACGCTCGCGGAGGCCGCCGAGAGCGCCTGCGCCGACGCCGCCGCGCACGACGCGGTCGCCGTCTGGTGGGCGGCGGGCCGGGCGGTGCGGCTGCGCCGCGCACCGGTCCCCGCGAGCGTCCGGGCCGCGTGGGGCGACTGCCGGTTCGAGCTGCGGGTCCTGGCGGTCCCCTCCCCCGCCGGAGTCCCGGTCCGCCTGGCGGTCGTCGACGACCCCGACCGCGACCTGGTCTCGCTGGGGCACGCGGCGCACCGGTCCGGCGAGCGCGCCGCCGAACTCGCCGCGGCCGCGGCGCTGGTCCAGCACGTCTGCGCCCGCGACCTCGACTCGCCCGGCAGCCTCATCCGCGACGCCGAGGCGCTCGGGAACGGCGCCGTCGCCGGGCTGGCCCCCTACGACCCGCAACGGCGGTACGGCCAGGCGTTCGGTCCGGGCCACCGCGGCCTGATCGACCCCATGTGCCACGTCCAGTTCGGCATCGACCCGTCGGTGGCCGCCCACGTCCGGGAGCGGACGGCCCCCTCCGATACCGGGCCCGCGTCGCCCGACGGCGCAGGGGCGCCGGTCCGGTCGCTGCTGGAGGAGGCCGGGCACCGCGTGGTCGCCGTCGACGCCACCGCCGACCGCGTCCGCTCGGCCGGGCTCCGCGTCGCCCGCGCGATCGTGCCCGGGCTCGCCCGGCTCCAGCCCGCCGCGTTCCCGCTGGACCCGAACGGCCGCCTCGCCCGCGCCGCCGCCGCGATGGGGTGGGACGCGAGCGGGCTCGAAACCGTGCCCTACCCGGGGTGGTGATCCCCGGTCAACCGCCGCTGTGTGCGCTGGACCACCGAACTTCGATCCCACGACTCCTAGCGTCGAGGCTGCATTCGGCAATCGTTCGTCGCAAGTGACGGACCGAGCAGGAAAGTGGGGCGAAGCCACATGACGTCCGTTTCAAGCACCGGCGGCGTGACCGGCATGCGGGCAGTGCTGGCGCGGGCGATGCCCGGGATCGTCGGCGGCCTCATCGGCGGGATCGCGTTCGGCGTCCTGATGCAGGTCGAGGGCATGCTCCCGATGGTCGCCGCGCTGATCGACCAGTCCGCTGTCGGCGTCGGCTGGGTCGTCCACCTGGTCATCTCGGCCGGGCTGGGCCTGGGTTACGCGATCATCACCGGACCCCTGGTCAAGGGGGTCGGCTCGGGCCTGGTCACCGGCGCGGTCTGGGGCGTGATCTGGTGGGTGCTCGGCGCGTTGATCCTCATGCCGACGTTCCTTGGCATGGGCGAGATGGTCTTCGTCGTCGAGGCCATGCAGTGGAAATCGCTGATGGGCCATCTGATCTTCGGGCTCGTCCTCGGCGGGTTCTTCGGCATCATGGCACCCAAGATGCTGCGCCAGGCCGCAGAGAAGCGGTAGCGACCTTCATCGCCCTCCCGCCGTGGCGGGGGGGCCCCCC
>NZ_JAELXW010000047.1 GCF_016428645.1 Glycomyces salinus
CCCGGCACGGCCCCGCCGACGCATTGAGAGGACTCCGGCCGATGACCGAAGCCGAGCCGACCGAGCCCGCGAAAGCCCCAGCCAAACGCGAACGCGACGAGATCTTCATCGAGTACACGAAATCGATCTGCCCGGTCTGCAAGACCGTGGTCGACGCGCAGGTCAACATCCGATCCGACCAGGTTTTCCTGCGCAAACGCTGCGCTGATCACGGCGAGTTCGAGGCCCGCGTCTACGGCGACGCGGCCGCATACCTGGACTCAGGGAGGTTCAACAAGCCCGGCACCATCCCGCTCCAGTTCCAGACCGAGGTCAAAGACGGCTGCCCGTCGGACTGCGGGCTGTGCCCCGAGCACAAGCAGCACGCATGCCTGGGCATCATCGAGGTCAACACCGGGTGCAACCTCGACTGCCCGATCTGCTTCGCCGACTCCGGCCACCAGGCCGACGGCTACTCGATAACCCGCGAGCAGTGCGCGAAGATGCTCGACGTCTTCGTGGCCGCCGAAGGCGAGGCCGAGGTGGTCATGTTCTCCGGCGGCGAGCCGACCATCCACAAGCACCTCCTCGAATTCGTCGACATAGCCCTGGAACGGCCCATCGGCGCGGTCAACGTCAACACCAACGGGATCCGGCTCGCCTCGGACCGGGATTTCGTCGCCGCCCTGGGCGAGCGGAATCGCGCCCGCCCCGGGCAAACGCGTCCACATCTACCTGCAATTCGACGGGTTCGAACGCGACACCCACCTCGAGGTGCAGGGCCGGGACCTGCGCGAGACCAAACAGAAGGCCCTCGACAACTGCGCCGAAGCGGGGCTGACGGTCACCCTCGTGGCCGCCGTCGAGGCCGGGCTCAACGAGCACGAACTCGGCGACATCGTCGAGCGCGGCCTAGCCCACCCCGCGGTCCGGTCGGTGTCCTTCCAACCGGTCACCCACTCGGGCAGGCACGTCGAGTTCGACCCGCTCAAACGCCTGACCAACTCCGACATCATCGCCGGACTCGCCGAGCAGCGCCCGCAGTGGTTCGAGAAGGACGACTACTTCCCCGTCCCGTGCTGCTTCCCCTCCTGCCGGTCGATCACCTACCTGCTCACCGAAGGCAAAGCGGGCGAACGCGACGGCCGCGTGGCGTACCTGCCGAAGGCCGAGACGGACCGCGCGATCGCCGCCGAGGCCACCGACGGGTTCGTCAAGCTCATCGCCAGGCCCCGGCGCCTGCTCGGCCACCGCGGCGGCGGCAGGGTCCTCGGCGCCACCGTCGTCGCAGAACGGGCCGGCGAGGTGATCCACACCCCCGCGCTCGCGATGGCCACCGGCATGTTCACCGGACGCCTCGCCCAGGCCACGACCGCCTATCCGACCTGGTCGTATGTGATCCAATCGGCCGCCGCCCAGTTCTTCATGGAGATCGGCGGCCGGACCGCCCGCCCGGCCGAGTGAGCCCGGGACGGTCTCCGGATCAGTGGGCGCCGGTGAGATTTCCCGAAAGATCCGTGTGAATCCGTTCGCTGCGGCGGTTGAGGCCGATGATCTCGGCCCGTTTGCCGCGCCTGGCGTACTTCTCGGCGACCGCGTCCAGTGCGGCCACGGCCGAGGCGTCCCAGATGTGGGCGTCGGAGAGGTCGATGACGACGTTGTCGGGGTCGCCGTCATAGTCGAAGAAGTGGACCAGGTCGTTGGAGGAGGCGAAGAACAGCTCGCCGGTGACCGCGTAGACCTCGGTGGTCCCGTCGGGGTCGGTGACGCTGGTGACCTCGACGAGGTGGGCGACCTTGCGGGCGAAGGAGACCATGGCGACGATGACTCCGGCGAGGACGCCGATGGCGAGGTTGTGGGTGGCGATGGTCGCCGCGACGGTGATGACCATGGTGATCGTCTCCGAGGCGGGCATCCTGCGCAGCGTCTTCGGTCGGATCGAGTGCCAGTCGAAAGTCACGGCGGCCACGAAGATCATGACCGCGACCAGCGCGGCCATCGGGATCCGGGCGACCAGGTCGCCGAGGACGACGACCAGGAACAGCAGGAACAGCCCGGCCGAGAAGGTCGAGAGGCGGCTGCGGGCGCCCGATTTGATGTTGATCATCGTCTGGCCGATCATCGCGCAGCTGGCCATGCCACCGAAGAAGCCGACCAGGACGTTGCCGAACCCCTGGCCGGCGGCCTCGCGGGTCTTGTCGGAGCGGGTGTCGGTGGCGTCGTCGACGACCTTCGCGGTCATCAGCGACTCGAGCAGGCCGACCGCGGCGAGCGCGATGGCGTACGGCGCGACGACGGCGAGGGTCTCGAGCTCGAACGGCACGTCGGGCAGCGCGACCCACGGCAGGCCCGAAGGCAGGTCGCCCATGTCGCCGACGTCGGGCGCGGCGATGCCGAACGCGACGGTCACGGCGGTGAGCCCGACGATGGCGACCAGCGGCGAGGGCACGGCCTTGGTCAGGTACGGGAGGCCGACGATAACGGCCAGGCCGACGCCGACCATGGTCCACACCACCCAGTTCTCGCCCCAGAAGTGCGGGATCTGGGCCATGAAGATCAGGATCGCCAGGGCGTTGATGAACCCGGTCAGGACGCTGCGGGGGATGAACCGCATGAGCTTGGCAATGCCGGTCAGGGCCAGCACTACCTGGATCAGGCCGGCCAGGATCGTGGCCGCGAGCAGGTAACCGACGCCATGCGAGGCCACCAGCGGTGCGACCACCAGGGCCATGGCCCCGGTCGCGGCCGAGACCATGGCGGGGCGGCCGCCGAGGACCGCAATCGAGCAGGCCATGAGGAACGAGGCGAACAGCCCCACGCTCGGGTCGACTCCGGCGATGATCGAGAACGCGATGGCCTCGGGAATCAGGGCCAGGGCAACCAGCAGCCCGGCGAGCAGCTCGGTCCGCATGAACGGCAGCAGCGGCCGCGGAAGCGTGAAGCGGGCACGATCGAGCTTGAATCGGGCAGGTGAGAGCATGCGGCACCGTTCGGATTAACGAGAGAGCGGGCACCTGCGCGACGATGAGAGAGTGCCGGGACTCCCCAGAGCCTACCGATCCCCTTGTTGCCCCTGTGACTCGAAGAAACGAATGGTGTGCGCCATTACAACCCGGAACGACCGTCCACCCCGGCTCGGGCAGCCTCACAAAACAAAGAACAAGGGACCACCGATCCGATGGCCCCTCATACATTCAATATCCGTTTGTGGAGCTTAGGGGATTCGAACCCCTGACCTTCTCATTGCGAACGAGACGCGCTACCAACTGCGCCAAAGCCCCGAGCGCCGACAACTTTAGCACAGGGGCCGAGGGGGTCTGAGGGTGTGCGGTGTGGGGGGCGTCTCGGTCAGATCCAGGAGTCGAGCCACATCCGGGCGCGCCAGTCGGTGTACGGGACGGATTCGCCGGTGTAGATGGGCCAGAAGTAGGCGAAGCACAGCACCACCACTGCCACGAAGGCGCCGGCGATCAGGGCGCCGGTCAGGCGGCGTTCAGGGCTGCCGAGGGTCGGCCGGCCGGGTCGATGGCGGCCGATGATCAGGCCCAGGCACCAGGTGACCGCGCCGATGAAGAACGGTACGGCCGGGGCGGCGTAGAAGAAGAACATGGTGCGTTCGGGGTAGGCGAACCACGGGGCGATTCCGGCTGCGGCGCCGCCGACCAGGAACCAGGCCCGCCAGTCCCGCTTGAAGACCGCCCAGATGAGGACCGCCAGGACCGCCGGGATGAAGGCCCACCACAGCAGCGGCGTGCCCAGCAGGAGGATCTCGGCGGCGCACCTGTCGGCCCCGCACGGAGCGTCGGAGCTCCAGAAGAACACGACCGGCCGCAGGTTGAACAGCCACTCGAACGGGGTGGACTGGTAGGAGTGCTCCGAGGACAGGTTCGAGTGGAACTCGTAGATGCTCAGGTGGTATTGGTACCAGTTCACCAGCGGCCCGATGATCGGCGGCTCGGCGTAGTCGCGTTCGGCCAGCCAGTGCCGGTAGGAGCCGGAGTCGTTGAGGAACCAACCGGTCCAGGTGGCCAGGTAGGTGCCGATCGCGAGGAAGCCGAACCACAGGTTCTGCCCGAACTCGTAGATGAGCGTGTCCCGCCAGGGCTTGCGCGCCCCGGCGTCGACGCGCAGCCGCCAGTCCCAGAGGATGAACAGCGCGATCGCCAACAGGATGTACCAGAGCGCGCTCCACTTGGTGGACATCGCCAGGCCCAGCAGGACCGCCGTGGCGATGCGCCACCACGGCAGGCCCAGGCGCGGCCGTCTCCTGGCCGGGTCCATGCCGCCCTCGATCGCCGCGAGCCAGCCCGCGCGCCTCCAGTCGCGGTCTCTGACCAGGCAGTACATGGCCGCGAGGATGAGCGTGGCCAGGAAGATGTCGAGCAGCGAGGCGCGGGACAGCACGAAGTGGCTGCCCTCGACCGCCAGCAGCAGCCCGGCGGTGCCGCCCAGGAGGGTCGAGCCGGTCAGGCGGCGCATGAGGCGGATGAGGATGAACACGCCGATCACGCCGGCGGCGGCGGCGCTGATGCGCCAGCCGAGCTCGTCGAAGCCGACCGTGGTCTCGCCGAGGGCGATGAGCCACTTGCCGAACGGCGGGTGCGCGACGTAGGCCGAACCGTCCTCGGCGGCATTCCATTCGACGCCGTGCGCCAGCAGCGAGTGGGCGTCGAGGGCGTAGTAGACCTCGTCGAAGATCAGGCCCTTGGGGTGGTCGATCCCGATCAGCCGCAGCACCGCGGCCAGGGCGGTGATCGCGGCCGTCACCCAGGCGGCGCGGGCGCGGTCGTCGGGCATGCGGCTGCCGAGCCTGGCCGCGACGCTGGGGAGCGGACCGGGCGGAGGGGTCGGCCGCCAGGCGGCGGGAGGCCCTGGGGGGCGTACGTCGGTGGCGCTCACCGGGCCGAGTCTAAGGCGTCAGTTCACCAGCTCGGTAGGGGGCGTGAACTCACCCTCCCCATTGAGGTCCCATTGAGCAGCCAGGATGTCGGCGGCGGCGGCGGCCGGTCTGCCGAGGTTGGCCTGCCCAACGAAGTTGTTCGGGCTGTCGGGGTCGGCCACGAAGGCCGCCACCGACGCGTTCGGGGTGAAACCGATGAACCAGTTCGTCGAGTTCGAGTCGGTGGTGCCGGTCTTGCCCGCAACCGGCCCGTCCACCGCGGCGCCGACCTGCGGAGCAGTTCCGCCCGAGCAGGTTCCGGCCGCCGCGCCGTAGCCGGTGGGGCAGCGGGCGGCGTCGACGGCGGCGCGCGCGACCTCGACCGAGATCGCCTGATCGCAGTCGGACTCGAAGGTGATCGCGTCTCCGGTCTCGATATCGGTGACCGCCGAGATCGCCGGGGTCGGCTCGCAGTACACGCCGTCGGCCGGGAGCGCGGCGTAGGCCGCGGCCATCTCCATGGGGGTCGCCGGGGTGACTCCGAGGGTGAAGGTCCCGAAGCCGTCCGCGGCGTCGCCGCTGGTGAGGTTGCGGGACTCGGAGTCACGCCATTGCAGGCCGAGGCGCTCGGCCACGTCGATCGCGTTCTCGGCGCCGACTCGCTCGACCAATTGCACGTAGAAGGTGTTGACCGACCTCCCGAAGGCGGTCCACATGTTGTAGGTACCGTTCAGCGATTCGGAGGCGTTCTTGGGGCACCAGTAGCCGCCGCACGAGTCCTCACCGCTGATCGGATATTGGGAGGTGTACCGGTAGGGCGAGTTGATCGACGTCGACAGCGGCATGCCCTGTTCCAGCGCGGCGAGCATGGTGAACAGCTTGAACGAGGACCCGGCCTGGTAGCCGGGCGTGTCGGCGTTGCCGGTCAGGAGCGGGTTGGTGGTGTTGGGGTAGGTGCCCTTGCCGTCGCCGGCGGTGTTCGGGCCGTTGTCGGAGATGTCGTTGGAGTACTCGCGGTTGACGGCCATGACCTGGACCGCGCCGGTGCCCGGTTCGACGACGACCGAGCCGATGGCGTACTCGCTGCCGGTCTCCAGCTGCTCCTCGACCGCGTCCTGGGACGCCTCCTGGAGTTCGATGTCGAGGGTCGAGACGATCTCGTAGCCGCCGCGGTAGAGGCGGGCCTTGCGCTCCTCGGGGCTGTCGCCGAAGTCCTCCTGCTGCTCCCACCAGCGCTCGAAGTAGTCGACGAAGAAGCCGTACTCGGAGTCGATGGCGCCGCCGGAGTTGTTGTTGGCCTCCTGCGGGTTCAGGCCCAGGTCCTGGTCCTTGGCCTCCCTGCCCTCGGCGGCGGTGAGGTAGCCGACGTCGACCATGCGGTTCAGGACGTGGTCGCGGCGGGTCTGGGCGGCCTCGGAGGAGCCGTTGATGGGGTCGTAGGCGCTGGGCGACTGGATCAGGCCGATGAGCATGGCGGCCTCGGGCGTGGTCAGCTCGGAGGGGACCTTGCCGTAGTAGACCTGCGCGGCGGCGCCGATGCCGTAGGCGCCGTTGCCGAAGTAGACGGTGTTGAGGTAGTTGGTGAGGATCTCCTCTTTCGACATCTCCTCTTCGAGGCCGAGCGCGTAGCCCATCTCGCGGATCTTGCGCTCGGGAGTCACCTCGGAGGCCGCGGCGACCTCGTCGGGGCTGGTGGCGGTATAGGACAGCACCTGCCGCACGTACTGCATCGTGATCGTCGAGGCGCCCTCGCTGGTCTGACCGGAGGAGATGTTGGAGACCAAGGCGCGCATGACGCCCTCGGGGTCGACGCCGTTGTGCTCGAAGAAGTTGGAGTCCTCGGTGGCGATCAGGGCCTCGACGGCCGATTCGGGGATCTGGTCGTATTCGAGTTCGAGGCGGTACTGGTCGCCGAAGGTCGCGATCTCGGTCTCGCCGTCGCTCGCGTAGAGGGTGGACGACTCGGGGGCGGGGGGCAGCACCAGGTCGTCGGGGAGTTCGAGCACCGATTCGGAGCCGGCCTTGGCGACGCCGCCGAACGCGCTGGCCAGCGGCAAGAACGCGAGCGCCGCGACCAGACCGAAGGCGACCGCGACCGGCACGAGGGCGAACATGGCTCGCCGCTGTTTGGCGGTGATGGGTCCGAACCAGGTCTGCGCCACCGGTTTCGAGGATGAACTCACGCTGTCTCCCAGTGCCCTGCAAGCGGGGAAGTCGTCCAATTACGGTCGGCGTCCGAGCCGCCGACTTGGCTCGGGCGCCTGGTGTCTCAAGCTGAGGTACCGGGGGCGGCTCTCACTCTACGACGCCCGGCGCGAGGCGGCGACGGACGCCCGGTGCGCGGTGGGCGCGGTTACAGCCCTCACCAGGCGAACGCGAGCGTCGCGGCCAGTACGGCCCCGGTCACGGCCCAGCACACGCCGATCGCGGGCCCGCTCCCCTGCTCGAGCCGGGTCGCCCCGGAGGCCCAGACCAGGAGGAAGCCGCACGCCATGAACAGCGCCATCGCCGGAACCCAGCGCAGCAGGAGCCCGGAGGCGCCGCCGACGTAGGCGCTGTGGGCGTCGGGGCCGGTGGCGCGAGCCGGCAGCCGCTCGCCGACGTCAGCGGCCGTGACCGCGCCGGTCAGGTGCATCTCCTTGGTCCAGCCGTCGGCGCGGAACCGGCCGGTGCAGCTGGGGGCGAAGCCGGACTGGCAGGAGGTGACCTCGACCGTCCCCTTCTGGGCGTGGCCGACGGACATCCACAGGGCGGGCGCGGCGACCCAGGCGAAGAACATGAGCAGGCACGCGCAGGCGAGGATGCCGATCAGGGAGCCGGTCAGCCCCCGCGGCCGGCGCAGGCGGGCGGGGGGCCTGGCCCGGTCGCGGCGGCGGCGCTCGGTGTCGCCGGCGCGTTCCCACACCGCCCGGATCGCGTCCATGCCTTCGGCTTGGTACCCGATCGGCTCCCGCTGCGCGGCCAGGTGCGGAACGTGGTCGCTCTCGGTCTCGGCGGCGCGGCGTGTTCTGGACATACGGGTATTTGACCATTGGAACGGTGCCGCAGCGCGCAATCGGGGAATACTCGCTGTGTCGGTGCGCGAACTTCGCCCTGTAGAGCGAATACGCGCATGCCGTCCCGGATTCCGGGCCGTTAGCATTGGTTCCATGACTCACGTACTGACCGCGCTGGCCTGGCCTTACGCCAACGGCCCGCGCCACATCGGACATGTAGCAGGTTTCGGGGTTCCCGCCGACGTCTTCGCCCGCTACATGCGCATGCGCGGTCACGACGTGCTGATGGTCTCGGGCACCGACGAGCACGGCACCCCGATCCTGGTGCAGGCCGACGCCGAGGGCCTGGCCCCGGCCGAGGCCGCCGCCAAGTACAACCGGGTCATCGTCGAGGACCTCGAGGCCCTGGGCCTGTCCTACGACCTGTTCACCCGCACCACGACCGGCAACCACTACAAGACCGTCCAAGAGCTGTTCAAGACCCTGTACGACAACGGCTACATCCTGGAGAAGAAGACTCCGGGCGCCATCAGCCCCTCGACCGGCCGGACGCTGCCCGACCGGTACATCGAGGGGACCTGCCCGCACTGCGGGTTCGACTCCGCGCGCGGCGACCAGTGCGACAACTGCGGCCGCCAGCTCGACCCGACCGACCTGATCGACCCGAAGAGCCGCATCAACGGCGAGGCGCCGAAGTTCGTCGAGGAGGACCACTTCTTCCTGGACCTGCCCGCGTTCGCCGACGCGCTGAACTCGTGGCTGGACACGCGGACCGGCTGGCGCACCAACGTCGTCCGGTTCACCAAGAACCTGCTCGACGACCTCCAGCCGCGCCCGATCTCGCGCGACCTGGACTGGGGCGTGCCGATCCCGCTCGAGGGCTGGATCGACCGGCCCGACAAGCGCCTGTACGTGTGGTTCGACGCCGTCATCGGGTACCTGTCGGCGACGATCGAGTGGGCCCGGCGCTCGGGCGACGCCGAGGCGTGGCGGCAGTGGTGGTCGAACCCCGAGGCGGTCTCGTACTACTTCATGGGCAAGGACAACATCGTCTTCCACTCCGAGATCTGGCCGGCGATGCTGCTGGGCAACAACGGCCAGGGCACGGCCGGCGGCGCTCCCGGATCGCTCGGCGAGCTGAACCTGCCCACGGAGGTCGTCTCGAGCGAGTTCCTGACCATGGAGGGCAAGCAGTTCTCCTCGTCGCGGCGCGTGGTGATCTACGTGCGGGACTTCCTGGAGCGGTACTCGGCCGACGCGCTCCGCTACTACATCTGCGCGGCCGGCCCTGAGAACCAGGACTCGGACTTCACGTGGGCGGAGTTCCTGCGCCGCAACAACGACGAGCTGGTGGCCGGCTGGGGCAACCTGGTGAACCGGTCGATCGCGATGGCCGCGAAGAACTTCGGGCACATCCCCGAGGCCGGGGAGCTGGAGGAGGTCGACCGGGAGCTGCTGGAGACGACCCGGAGGGCCTTCGACGAGGTCGGCGCTCTGATCGGCTCCAACAAGGTCCGCGCCGGGATCGGCGAGGCGATGAAGACGGTGGCCGCGGCCAACAAGTACCTCGCCGACACCGCGCCGTGGAAGCTCAAGGACGACCCCAAGCGCCAGGGCACGGTCCTGCACACCGTGCTCCAGGCCGTCAGCGACCTGAAGACGATCCTCAGCCCGTTCCTGCCGCACTCCTCGCAGCGGGTGCACGAGCTGCTGGGCGGCGAGGGTGTGTTCGCGCCGATGCCGCGCATCGAGGAGGTCGACGACCTCGACGACGGCGGCGCGACCGACGGGCCGTACCCGGTCCTGACCGGCGACTACTCGCAGGCGCCCGCCTGGGAGTCGGTGCCGGTGCGGGCCGGCACGCCGCTGGAGAAGCCGACGCCGGTGTTCGCCAAGCTCGACCCGTCGATCGTCGACGAGGAGATCGAGCGGCTGGACGCTCCCTAGACCGGACCGGAAGCGGGCCCGCGCCCGAGGGCGCCGGGC
>NZ_JAELXW010000048.1 GCF_016428645.1 Glycomyces salinus
GCCGCTGGAGAAGCCGACGCCGGTGTTCGCCAAGCTCGACCCGTCGATCGTCGACGAGGAGATCGAGCGGCTGGACGCTCCCTAGACCGGACCGGAAGCGGCCCGGCGCCCGAGGGCGCCGGGCCGCTTCCGATCGTTCAGCTCGCGGCCAGTTCGCCGCGGGCGATCCACTTCTCGTAGACGCCGCGGCGCACCGGCTCGGCGGCCGTCCGCGCCAGGATGTCCGAGCTGGGGCGGGCGAGCCGGAAGCGCCCCCACTCCTCGTCGGTGTCGACCATGGACCCCGAGACGCCGTTCCACGTCACGTGGGCCGACTCGCGCAGCACCCTCCGCACCCGCACTTCGCGGCCGAGTTCGACGCCGGGGATCTGGACGCGGCGCTCGGCCGTCAGCGGAATCCAGACCCCCGACGAGTACGAGAACAGCTCGATCTCGGTGCCGTCGGGGATGTAGGCCAGGATCTGGGCGCCCTCGGGCAGCGGCAGGTCGACCAGGTCGGCGGTGACGTACTCGGGAAGCAGGTGGCCGGACGAGAGGGCGAACCCGGTGCCGAGCACTGGCATGCCGCGCCGGTCCGAGGACGGCATCGACACCAGGCCCTCGTAGTCGGGGGCGATCGGGGCCTCGCAGTCGCCCGGATCGGCCAGCGGCCAGCGCAGCGCGAACACCCACGGCTCGCCCGGCTCGGTCTCGCCGCCGAGGACGCTGCGGGCGGTCGGGGTGCGCAGGTGGGCGATGTCCCTGCGCCGGTAGCAGAAACCGCCGGGCACGGCCGCGGTCTCGAATATCTTGGCGGCCTGGACGGCGGTCAGGGGCCGCTCCATCGCCTCCCCGGCCTCCGGCGCGGAGGAGGCGCGCACCCGCTCCAGCAGCAGCCGGGCGGCCGGTTCGAGGTGCGGGGTCTGGGTCAGGCGCCGGACGTACTCCAGGTCCAGGCCGGGGGCGAGGGGGACGGTCAGGGAGCGCTCGTCGGTCGCACTCACCGGCACGCCCTCGCGCAGCACCTCGGCGGCGGGCACGAAGCTCCGGTGCGGGAACTGGGTTCCCGGGCGGGGATTGACCAGGAAGTCGGGGCGCGGCAGCGCGGAGAACAGCTCCCAGGCGGCACCGTCGGCGATGGGCGCGGCCTGGTACTTCTCGCCGCGCCACTCGACGGTGACCAGCGCGGGCGGGTCGGGGGTGGTCGGGGGTGCCGGACGGCGCTGCTGGAGTGCCGCGGCTCGGTTGCGACGGGACGCGAGGTCACGTGTCATAGACGACTCGATTCGTGTGTCCACGGCCGGTATACGCTCAGCGTCAAACTAGGACTTTCGTGTCAGATGCATGTGACGCTCACGTGAATACGGTGTTACGGACACTCTCGGCCCGTGGCATCGTAGGAATGTGAACCGAAAAGGACCAGCCCCGCTGCCGGAGCCGCTTCCGGCGCCGATCACCGACACGCACACCCATCTGGACATCGTCACCGCCGGATACGGCGAGGACGCCAGGCCCGTCCCCGCACCTACAGACAACGTTATCCGGGAGTTGATCGACGGCGCCGAGGCGGTCGGCGTCGGCACGATGGTGGAGGTCGGCACGGACGTGACCTCGTCCCGGTGGGCCGCCGAGCTGGCCGAGACCGACGGACGCGTGCTGGCCGCGGCCGCGCTCCACCCCAACGAGGCCCCGCTGCTGGACGACCTGGACTCGGCCCTGGCCGAGATCGACGTCTTGGCCGCGCGTCCGCGCGTGGCCGCGCTCGGCGAGACCGGACTGGACTACTTCCGCACCGACGAGCCCGGCAGGGACGCCCAGCGGCGGTCGTTCCGGGCCCACATCGAGTTCGCCAAGCGGCACGGGAAGGCCCTGGCCATCCACGACCGGGACGCCCACGAGGACGTCCTGTCCATCCTCGACCAGGAAGGCGCCCCCGAGCGGGTGGTGATGCACTGCTTCTCGGGCGACTTCGCGTTCGCGACCGAATGCGCGCGGCGCGGGTTCTACATGAGCTTCGCCGGGAACGTCACATTCAAGAACGCCGAGCGGCTGCGCGGGGCCGCCTCGGTCGCCCCGGCCGAGCTGCTGCTGGTCGAGACCGACGCGCCGTTCATGGCCCCGGTTCCGGTGCGCGGGCACGCCAACCACCCGGCGCTGACGAGCTACACCGCCCGCTTCCTGGCGGCCCACCTCGACCGGGACCTGGAGAAGTTCTGCCTCCAGCTGTCCGAGAACGCCCGGCGAGCCTTCGAGTCCTGGCAGGACTAGGTGACGTCCACGGCCGTTTCGGCGGTCTCGCTGTTCCCCTCGGTGTCGGTGAGGGTGAAGGTGAACAGGTACCGGCCGGCCTCGGGCAGGCTCACTTCGCCGCCGAGGATGCCGGTGCGCAGCTCGATCAGCCGCAGGGACTCGGGCTCGGCGTCCTCCAGGCCCCAGGTCGCCTCCCACTCGGTGGCCTCGAACGGCTCGCCGTCGAGGTCGGAGACGAGGACGCGCACCGAGTTCGGCCCCGGGCGGCCCGGTTCGAGCACCAGCTGCGCCGAGTACAGGTCCGTGTTGGCCCACACCGAGACCTCGGTGGAGGCGGCCTCGGCCGCGTCGGTCTCCAGCAGCGCGGTCTTGGCCGGGATCGCCTGCACCAGCACCACGACCGCCGCCAGGACGGCCGCGGCCAGTGCCACCTCGACGCCGACCAGTCGCCGCAGGGCGCGCCTGCCGCCATCGCCGTCGCGCACGATCGCCTTGCGGGTGAACAGCCCCACGACGACGATGACGATCAGCAGGCCTGCCTTGAGCGCGACCAGGCGGCCGTAGTCGGTGTCGGTGAGCGCGGCGATCGAGTCGATGTGCAGCAGGGCGCTGGCGATACCGGCGACGACGGCGCAACCGACCAGCCACGGGACCAGGCCCATCCAGTTGCGGCGCGTCGGCTCGGGAATGTCGATGTCGCGTTTGGACACCAGCACCAGCAGCACCGCGAGCCCGCCGATCCAGGTGAGCGCGGCGGCGAGGTGGACGCCGTCGGCGGCGAAGGCGACCGGCACGGGCTCGGTGGCCATCGGGTGACCGGCCAGCGGCCAGGTCGCGCAGAGCGCCAGCGCGGTCGCGCCCAGCCCGGCCAGCGCGGGGGCGCCGGGGCGGTCGGTGACGACCAGGGTCCGCAGCAGGGGCAGCGCCAGGAGGACCAGCAGCAGCCGTAGCAGCCCGGCCAGGCCGGTGTTGGACTCCATGACCACCTGGAGAGACGTGCTGTCGAGCCCGCTCAGTGACGTGCCGACCTCGTAGGCGGCTTGGAGGACGATGCCGGTCACGGCGGTGACGGCGACGGCGCTGAGTCCGGCGCCGACCAGTCGGGCAGCGATCATCCGGGCGGGCGCGCCCCCGCTCGCGGGACTGCCGGTTCCCAGGCCGGCGGCCATGAGGACGCCGCCGCCGAGGGCCAGCGCGAGCCCGGCGTAGCCGATGCCCCGGTTGGTGTAGAGGAGCCCCTGGACGAGCGGGTCGGTCTCTGCCACGAGCGCCTCGGCGCCGGGGGGCTCGGTCTCTGCGCCGACCGAGAAGTCGAAGTTGCCCGAGACCGGGTGGCCGTCGTCGGATACGACGCGGTATCCGACCAGGTAGGTGCCTTCCTGGTCGGCGTCGATCGCGATGACCATGACCGAGGAGTCCTCACCCTCGGTGATGTCGGTGTCTACTCGGTCACCATTGGGAGCCACAACCCCGGTGGCCGCGTCCACCGGCTCGACTGGCTCGTTGAACTGGATGACGACCTCGGCCGGAGGGGTGTCGAGGACTTCGTCGGCGGCGGGTTCGGTCCCCGTGGCGAGGGCGTGCGCCCAAGCCCCCGAGGCCCAGAGGGCGCCCACCGTCGCCGCCGCGAGTGAGGCGCAGGCGAGGCGGGCGTGGAATCGACGTGACATCCCGGCCGAGACTACTGGAGTCCGCCTCGCGAACGAACGACGGTTGAAAGAGGCATTGAGCGAGATGGGTAAGTCTGAGCGCAAGCAGGCCGCCGAGGCCCTGCGCAGGCAGCAGGCGGCCGAGACCAGGCGCCGCAAGATCGTGTTCGGGACGGCCATCGCGTCGGCCGTGGTCCTCATCGGAGGGCTCCTGGCGGTGGGCATCTGGATCAACCGCGACACCGAGCGCGAGGTGCAGGCCCCGGAGGCGTCCACCACCGAGGACTTCGCGGTGCGGGTCGGAGACGGGCCGGTCGTGGTCGACCTCTACGTCGACTTCATGTGCCCGGCGTGCAAGCAGTTCGAGGCGGCCTACTCCGCGGACATCCAGGGCTGGGTCGACGACGGCTCGATCACGCTCGACTACCACCCCATCACCATCCTGGACCGGCTCAGCCAGGGCACCGAGTACTCGACCCGGGCGGCCGCGGCGGCGGTGTGCGCGGCCGACGTCGGCGAGCAGGACTTCCTCGACTACGCACTGGCGCTGTACGAGAGCCAGCCGGCGGAGAACACCACGGGCCTGACCGACGCCCAGCTCAAGGACATCGGCTCCGATCTGGGGCTCGGCTCCGACTGGGAGCGGTGCGTGGACGATGAGACCTACCGGGGCTGGGCGCAGGAGGGCACCGACAGCGCCACCGGCGACCAGGGCGTGGAGGGCACGCCGACGGCCAAGGTCGACGGCGAGGTCGTCGACAACGCGGCCTTCGCCGACGAGGTCAACGCCGCGATCGAGTCGGCCGCTTAGCCGAGCGCGGCCAGTGCGGCTTCGAGGCTGAAGCCGAACGGCAGCTCCAGCCGGTGCCGCTCCAGCAGGGCGGCATCGGCCAGCAGGTCTGCGGTCGGGCCGTCGGCGACGATCCGGCCGCCGTCGAGGACCACGGCCCGTTCGCACAGTTGCAGCGCGTACGGCAGGTCGTGGGTGACCAGCAGCAGGGTCGGGGCGGTGCGACGCAGGATCGCGGCCAGTTCGCGCCTGCTGGCCGGGTCGAGGTTGGCGCTCGGTTCGTCGAGGACGACGATGTCCGGGCGCATCGCCAGCACCCCGGCGAGGGCGGCGCGCCGCTGCTGCCCGACCGAGAGGTGGTGCGGGGGTCGCCCGGCCAGGTCGCTCAGGCCGACGTCGGCCAGGGCCGCGTCGACTCGTTCGCGCAGTTCGGCGCCCTTGAGGCCGAGGTTGGCCGGGCCGAAGCCGACGTCGTCGGCGACGGTCGGCATGAACAGCTGGTCGTCGGGGCTCTGGAAGACGATGCCGACGCGGCGGCGGATCTCGGGCAGGTTCTTCTTCTCCACGGTCAGGTCGCCGACGTCGACGGTGCCCTCGGACGCCTCCAGGAGTCCGGCCAGGTGCAGCATCAGCGTGGTCTTGCCGGCGCCGTTGGGTCCGAGGATCGCGACCCGCTCCCCCGACTGGACATCGATGTCCACGCCGTCGAGGGCGCGGTGGCCGTCGGGGTAGTCGTGGCGCAGGCCCGCCACCTTCAGTGCGGTCACGCCCCCACCGCCGTCCATGCGGCCAGGCCCGCGGCCAGCGCCGGCGCGGCCATGGCCGCGCCCCACTGGCTCAGGCTCGCGCTCCTGGGGCTGACCTCGATCGGCAGGCGCCCGATGTAGCCCCGGGCTGCCATGGCCTGCCAGACCCGTTCGCCGCGTTCGTACGAGCGGATGAAGACAGTGCCCAGGCTCCGGGCCAGGGCACCGGCCTGCCACAGGAAGCGGGGATCGTCGCAGCGGGCGAGCCGCGCCCGCCGCATCTGGGCGACCTCGGCGGCCGTCAGGTGCGCGTACCGGATCGCGAACGCGGTGATCTGGAGCAGGATCTCGGGGCAGCGCAGGCGCGAGAGCCCGGCGAGCAGGTCGGCCACGGGGGTGGTGGCGGCCAGCAGGAGCGCGGCCCACACCCCGAGGGTGGCCTTGGCGACGAGGTTCCAACCGGCCCACAGGCCGTCGAGCGACAGCTCCAGCGGCCCCCATGAGACGGTCTGGCCGCCGGCCAGGAACGGGAAGGCGACGGCCAGCAGCAGGAACGGGGCTTCGATCAGGCTGCGGGAGGCCACCCAGAGCGCGGGCACGCGGGCGAGGGCGAACAGGGCGAGCAGGACGGCCGCGTAGACGCCGAAGGCCCAGACCGCCTCGCGTTCGGTGGCCACGACGGCGAACGTGAAGGCGACCAGGGCGACGAGTTTGGCCTGCGGGGCGAGCCGGTGGATCGGGCTCGCCCCCGGCAGGTAGAGCCCGTCACCGCCGCTCATGCGCCTTCGCTCCGGCCCCGCCTGCCCCTGGCCAGCAGCCAGAACAGCCCGGTGGCGAGGGCGAGGACGAGCAGGACTCCGAAGATCCCGGCCAGCGAGCCGCCGACCGATGCGTTGTCGACGAAGGACAGCCCGTAGTCGGCCAGCGGTCCGCCGATCTCGTGCTCGCCGGCCTGCTGGGCGACGCAGTCGCCGTCGATGTCGCCTTCTTCGGTGGTGGTGCAGCCTTCGAGCATGACCGACTCGAGTCCGTCCGGCGAGGAGGAGGCGAACAGGGCGACGCCTCCGGCCATGAGGAGGGCGACGATGACGCCGGCGATGATGAACCTGGAGGTCTTGATCGTGGGGGTCTGCATCTAGGCGCGCTCCTCGGCGAGTCGGGACTCCGGGTCGGCGATCCTGGCGCCGCGCAGGGCGCGGACCAGGTCGGGGCGGGTGAGTGCGACGGCGGTGACGGCGGCCGCGGTGATGACGCCCTCGCCGATGCCGATGAGGACGTGGGTGCCGAGGATCGCGGCGGTGACCGAGCCGAGGGACTGGCCGATCGGCTCGCCGCCGATGGCGAACTGGACCAGGAATCCGGCCGAGGCGGCCACGACGCTGACGACCGAGCCGGCGAAGACGGCGACGGTGACCCCGAACCGGGTGGACGGGAGGACCTTGAGGGCCAGGACGATCACGGCCCAGGCGACGAAGGTCGAGATGACGGCCATGTTGATCACGTTCAGGCCCAGGGCGGTGACGCCCCCGTCGGCGAACAGGAGGGCCTGGACGGCGATCACGACGGTGACACATAGCACACCGAGGGCCGGGCCGAGGAGCGCGGCGGCGAGCGCGCCGCCGAGGAGGTGCCCCGAGACGCCCGCGGCGACCGGGAAGTTGAGCATCTGGGCGGCGAAGATGAACGCGGTGGCGAGCCCTGCGAGCGGGACGAGCCGGTCGTCGAGGCCCCGGCGAGCGGCGACGATGCAGGCGCCGACGATGAGGGCGGCGATGAGAGCGAACACCAGCGAGGTCGGGATGCCGATGATCCCGTTGGGAATATGGAGCGCTTGATCGGACACGGGAGATGCCTTTCCCCAGGGTGGCGGTCGGCGCGGCGCGCCGGATGGGCGGGCCCGCCATTGGGCTATTGCAATTATTTTGCAAGAGCAACCCGGTGCTTGTCCACCCGCGGCCGCGCAGGATCTGCCAAGCGAGCTCACAGGCGATTGTCAGGGACAGAGGGTAGTGTCTTGATCTGTGAACGTGAGACTTGAGCCTGGTGACGCGGCACCTGACTTCACGCTGGCGAGCGACAACGGCGACCCGGTGACCCTGTCGAGCCTGCAAGGGCGCAAGGTCATCCTCTACGCCTATCCGCGGGCGATGACGCCCGGCTGCACAAAGGAGGCCTGCGACTTCCGCGACAGCCTGGCCTCGCTCCAGGCCGCGGGGTACGCGGTGCTGGGGATCAGCCCGGACGAGCCGGAGGCGCTGGCCAAGTTCGTCGACCGCGACGGCCTGACCTTCCCGCTGCTGTCCGACCCCGAGCACAAAGTGCTCGAGGAGTACGGGGCGTGGGGCGAGAAGAAGAACTACGGGCGCACCGTCCTGGGCGTGATCCGTTCGACGTTCGTGATCGACGAGGAGGGCAAGATCGCCCTCGCTCAGTACAACGTCAAGGCCACCGGCCACGTCGCCCGGCTGAAGAAGCAGCTCGGCCTAGAGGACTGATCCACCGGACGGTCCGAAGCCGCGGGCGCCGCGTCCTCACGTCGCCGATCGGGGCGCCCGGAGGGAGTAGCCGAAGCCGCGGACGGTCTGGATCAGCGGCGGTTCGATCACGTCGACCTTCCGCCGCAGATAGTACACATAGGACTCCACGATCCGCCCGTTGCCGCCGAAGTCGTAGTTCCAGACGCGGTCGAGGATCTGGTCCTTGCTGACGACCTTCCCGGCGTTCACCATCAGGTAGCGCAGCAGCTTGAACTCGGTGGGCGAGAGGCTGATCGGCTTGCCGGCCCGGCGCACCTCGTGCACGGACTCGTCGAGTTCGAGGTCGGCGTAGCGCAGCACCGACTCGTCGTCGCCGACGGCCGGGACGCGGTCTGCGGCTTCGGGCGATTCGTTCACCGGAGGTCCTCCTTGAGGTCCCCTCAGGAGTATCGAGCACGGCCGAGACCGCTCTGGGAGGAACATCAGGAAACCTTGAGAATCGCCGCCGGGCGGCGGTCAGCGCATCGGCCGTCCTCTCCGAATCGTGACGCTGTCGCAGGGTCCCGCTATCGTTTCCGGAGATACTCGGGCGAATCCAGGAGGGTCTACTGTGGGAGCGAAAGCCGGGCTGGTCTACCTGGGTGAGGGGCTCCCCGTGGACGCCCTCAAGGCGGCGCCCGCGCCTGACGAGGAGCGTTCGGCCGCACTCGCCGACACCGTGCTCGGCGACTACGTCGCGAACGCCGGCACCCGGGTTCTCGGTGAAGACGGCCTCTGGCCCGAGCCGGGAACGATCTGCGCGGCCGCCTACGACGACTTCGCGCTGATCGGCTACCGGGAGATCGGCCCGGACCGGCCGAGCGAGATCACCGAGTGGATCAATGCGGTCTCACCGAGCGGCGGCGCCTGCGGCGTGTTCATGCACAGCGTGATCGACTACGGCGCCTTCGCGATCTGGGAGGACGGCCGGGTGCGCCGCTCCATCAGTCTCGCTTCCGATCCCGGCGTCATGGAGGACCTGGGCGATCGCTGCCAGTTCGAGACGCCGTTCTGGAGCGGCGACCGCGCGATGGAGGACGGATACCCGCTGCCGTTCCACCCGCTCGAGTTCGGCGAGGCGGCACTGCTGGCGTTCTTCGGTTTCGGCATCGAGGGATTCCCGCCTGAATACGAGATCGACCCGCACCGGTACGCGATCCCCGCATTCCGCCCGGCGGATTGAACCGAAGCGGCCGGCCCGGCATCAGAAGATCGCCACGGTCCTGGTTCCGTGCGCGCCGCGATGGACGCCGCGTCCCGCCTATGCGGTGCGGACGACCATCTTGCCGGTGTTCGCCCCGCGCATCATGTCGAGGAAGGCGTCGACGGCGTGGTCGATGCCGTCGACGACGGTCTCGTCGTAGGCGATCTTCCCGGCGGTGAACCACTCGGTCATTCGCTGGTTGAACTCCGGCGCGAGGTGGAGGTAGCCGCCGAGGGTGAATCCCTGGAGGCGGAGACTCCGAGTGATGACGTTGGCGAGGTTGTCCGGCCCCGGGGCCTTCTCGGTGGCGTTGTAGACGGCGATAGCTCCGCACAGGGCGATGCGGCCGCCGTCGTTCATGACGTCGAGCGCGGCCTCGAGGTGGTCGCCCCCGACGTTGTCGAAGAAGACGTCCAGCCCGTCGGGGGCGAGCGCCGGGAGCTGCTCGCGCACGGGCGCGTCCTTGTAGTTGAACGCCGCGTCGTAGCCGTACTTGTCGGTCAGCAGCGCCACCTTCTCGGCGGAGCCCGCCGAGCCGATGACGCGTTCGGCGCCGAGCAGCTTCGCGATCTGGCCCGCGGCGGTCCCCACGGCTCCGGCGGCGCCGGAGACGAAGACCGTCTCGCCGCTCCGCAGGCCGGCGATCGCGGTCAGGCCCACGTAGCCGGTCAGACCGGTCATGCCGAGGATCCCCAGGTACAGCGACAGCGGCGCGCCGGGCAGTTCCGGCACGACGCGGAACGTGGCGGCGTCCTCCTGGACGAGGTCGCGCCAGCCGTGCTGGTGCAGCACGACGCTGCCGACCGGCAGCTCGTCGGAAGCGGACTCCACCACCCGTCCGACTGCTCCGCCGGTCATCGTCTCCCCGAGCGCGAAGGGCGCCACGTAGCTTTTGACGTCGTTCATCCGCCCGCGCATGTACGGGTCGACCGAGATGAACTCGTTGGCGACCCGCACCTGGCCCGGCTCGAGCTCGTCGTAGGCGACCTTCTCGATCCGGAAGTCCTCGTGGGTGGGCCAGCCGTGCGGACGGCGGACGAGCTGGATCTGCGTGCTGACTGCTTGCGACATGCTGACTGTGCTCCTCTTCGGGCCCCGTGGGCCCCGTTGATGTGTGGATGGACGGCGGTGCGGCCTACAGCGCCAGGCCGATGGCGAGCGCGATCACGCCCAGCAGCGGAATCAGCCCCTGCTTGAGGGCCGCGCGGCGCCTGGTCGGGTCGGACAGGCCGAGGACGATCGCCGCGGCGGCCATCGAACCGGCGCCGGCGAACACGAGCGCCGCCCCCACCGCGGTCTGGCCCGCGGCGGTGGCCCCGATGCCGACGGCGGCGACGACGGCGAGGAACAGGTTGTAGAAGCCCTGGTTGAACGCCAGGCTCGCGGTCGCCTCGGCTTCGGCGACGGTGGTGCCGAACGTCGAGCGCGCCCGCTCGCTCGTCCAGGCGAACGACTCCAGATAGAAGATGAAGACGTGCACGAGCGCGGCCGCCCCAACGAGCACGAGACCTGCGATGACCATGGAATCCTCTTCCCAGCCGAGCGGGGGTCGGCCCCCGCGACACCGACTTTATTGAAACGATCGTTCCAGAACTATATACTGGAACGATCGTTTCGCAAAATGGAGGGCTCGGCAATGGGACGAATGCAGACGTTCGACACCGCTGAAGTCGTCCGCGCCGCCCGCGCGGTGTTCTGGGAGCACGGATACGAGGACGCCTCGATCCCCGCGCTGGAGGCCGCCACCGGGCTGCGCCGGTCGAGCATCTACCACGCATTCGGCAGCAAGCGAGGGCTGTTCGACGCCGCCGTGGAAAGCTATCTCGACGAGGTCGTCCGCCCGCGGCTGCGGCCCCTCACCGCCGAACGGGTCGAGCCCGGCGCGATCCTCGACTATCTGCGCGGCCTGCACAGTGCGCTGGAGCGGGCGGGCTCCTTCGCGTCCGAGAACGGGTGCCTGCTCATCAACACCGCGGGCGCGCCCATCGCCCACGACGAGACCGTCCGCGAGACCGTCGCCGACTACCGCGCCGAACTGCACCGCGCCATCACCGCCGGCCTCCGCGCCCACCTCCCGGGCCCCCCGACCGACCGACGGAACCGGCTCGCGGACACCTGCACCGGCCTCGTAGTCTCGGCCTTCGCCCTGACCCGAGTAGACAACCCCAGCGCCCTGAACAGCCTGGACACGGCCCTCAACCTGATAACCGCCGCCGAATGACCAACACGGCCCCGCCAACGCTCCACACCGCCGGCGGGCGAACGCCTCCACCTGCTCGGCGACGGCCTGTCTCCGGCGTCGCCACCGCTACGAGAAAATGAAGCGGACCCGACGAGCTGACCATCGGGTCCGGATACGAGGTCCTGCACACGAAACCCATCCTCCCAGGGCAGGGCCCAGGCCGCACGGCTTTCTGGCGAGCCGCCGCTGCGGCGACTCGCTCGATGCGCACTGTGAGGGCAGCGGAGGGCACGGCCTTGCCGGGATTACCATGGTGCTCATGAGCAATCGTGTCGCCGCCTCTCAAGCGCTGATCGAAGCCGCCGTAACGGACTTCTGGTCGCTCGGCGCGAAGGTGACCGCCCACGACGGATACGAGGTCGTGCGTCACCCGGCAGCGCCGGGCCACCCGCTCGGCGACTTCATACGCAGAGTCCACGACGTCTCTGCCGCGAACGACATCGTCGCCCGCCGACCGGAGGCACCGCCCTTGCCAGCGCGCATGGTCATCGACGCTGAGACCCCTCGCGCGGTCGAAGCGATCCTAGCCCTGAACGACTGGGCACCCGAGTCGCTCCTCCTGCTCGAACTGCCGGCTGCCATGTCCGTTCCCGAACCGCAGGGCCTCGACATACGCTCGGTCGACGACGAGGAAGGCTGGCGGGAGATCGAGCGACTGTTCCGCATCGACCATCTCGAAGAGGACGACCGCCACGGGGCGCCCCCGCGACCACCCGAACAGACGCACGCCGCGATCGCGCTCCGTCGCTCCCTCGGCCCGCAGGTGAACTACCTACTGGCCGAACGGGAGCGCGCAGTCATCGGGACGATCGCGGTGTGGGTCGGCGACAACGGCATCGGCATCATCGAGGACGTGTTCGTCCATCCCGATGCCCGGGGAACCGGGGTCGCCACACAGATGCTGCGCCACGCCGTCGCTCACGCCCGCGGCCGAAGCGCGGACTCGATCCTGATCGGTGCCGAGACCGACGACACCCCGAAGCACCTGTACCGCAAGTTCGGCTTCCGCCCAGTCGCGGTCCAACGCAGCTATTTCCGGCCGGTCATCACGTAGGGTGCTGAAATCTTCGACGAGCCATAGGGTCCCCAAGGGCTGCCCGGCTCTCCGGCGGCACCTGCCAGAGGCCACAGGCACCTACAAGACTCAAGAGGCACCCACTGGGACTTTGTTCTGTGCACCTGGCGACCGCCTATCTGAACCCATCACCCCTGTTCACGGCGCTGGTTTCGCGACTTTCTGACGAACTGTCTCTGCGGCGACTCGTTCGATGCGCACCATGAGCGCGGCCGAAGGCACGACCTTGCCGGTGGCATAGGTCGACAGGCGGGAGACCGAGGTCCCGATACGCGAGGCGAACTCGGCGCGTGTCAGTCCCGAGTCGACGATGGCCTGCGTGATCCTCCCGGCCACGACTTCACGCTCGGCGCGTTCGGCCCCTGTACGGGCGCTCTGGAGCACCCGCTCCATCAGGTTCGCGACGCCGTAGGGGCGGCTGTAGGTCAGAACGTGCTCGACTTGGCGGGCGGTCTTGCCCCAGGGATCGCGGTCGATGACCTCGATCAGCCGCCGCCAGTCCCGTACCGAGCCGCGCTCCAGCGCGGTCTGGACCGCCTCGACCGGCCACCACTCCACCGGGTCGTCTGGAGAGACGTTCAGATTGCGAAACCGCAATGCCATCGAATCAACCTCTTGCGATCTGCTCGGCCAGCGCCCCACAGGCGGCGACCACGTCCGACCAGTCGGTCCACCGTTCGCTCAGATTCCGATAGGCGCCGAGCTCGGCAGTGACCGCGAAGTCCGCCGGACGCGGCTCACTGAGCTGCCGGATCAGTTGCGAACGGACCCCTTCCTCCTCGCTGCCCTGATCGGCGTAGTACTCGTCGATTCCGGACAGCACGGCCGCCGCGCACTCGAGGCCGTAGCGATCACTCAAGGCCGCGACGTCGAGATAATCCCGAGTCTGGTTCCGCCGCACGATCAAGAACGCCTTCACCCGCAAGGTCTCCGCGGGCGTGGGCACCCGAAGCACGCGGCCATCATCCAACTCGATCTCGGCGGTCTCCAATGGCCGACTGCGGATCAGTTGCCGCACACCGGTCTCGATGTCACCAAGACTGCCGAGGATGATCTTGCCCGGACGCACCCGATTGGTGACCCACTCCCCTTCGGACTCGAGCGCCTCGAGCACGACATCGAACCGGTCGCGGAGATCGGCCACCACATGGTCGTGGTCGTAGGAATCCCGATGCCCGGCATAGAGCGCAGCAGCGGAGCCACCGACCAGGACCGCGTCCGGAACCAGCTCCTGCAACCTAGCGGCCGAGTCCAACACCGCCCGCAGATCTGCGCTGGCTTCGTTATAAGCGTGCCCGAGCCCATCCATAAACCAATATTATCACTTCTGATAATCAAGCAAGGCGGCAAGCCGCGAGCGGAGGTGTTACGGGTATCCGTGACGACCCGCCGACACAACACGAAACCCGGCAGTCACCTGCCGGGTCCTGATACGAAAACCTGTGCACCTAGCGATCGCCTACCTGAACCCATCACCCCGGGCCACTGCCCTGGCTTCGCGCCTGACGGCCCTTTCGGCGGCCCCGGCCGCCCGCGAGGCGCCGGTCGCGTCTGAGATCAGTCGCGGGCTCCAGGATACCGGCGACGACCCGGAGGAACGCCTGGCGAAGTCCGCTACCGGTCGATGTCTCCCTGTTTGGCGTCCGCGAGGAGGACCGTGAAGTCTGGAAGGCGAGAAGCGCACCACGAAGGCCATGCGCGATCATGTCCAGCGCGAACGCCGGGTTGGAGGGTCTCACGAACTAGCCGGGTCGGCGGCCTGGGTGAAGATATCGGCCGCCGTCACCGCGAGCGTTCCTTCGGATGCCCCTACCACCGTCTCCCGCGCGCAGATCGCGAACCGCAACGTATCGGCTTCTACTCTGAGCGCGGTGGCCTTCTGCGCCAATTTCGGGAGCAGCCGTCGGGCGTCGACCTTGCGCGCCCATTTCGCTTCTCCGACCATGACAGGGGTCCGTGATCGCCCCGCCAGCACCACCGCGTCGATCTCGTCTTGGCGCCCTTCGCGCCACCACGGTCCCACAGCGACCGTCTCTGCGTGGATCTGAGCAGCGTGTCTGCGCAGGTAGTCCCTGAACGCCGCCTCCCAGACCGGGCCCATATGGTCGTCGATGCCATCGGTGACGGCGTTCAGCACCGTTTCGCCGAGCCCGCGATCGATCTCCGAGCGATAGCGGCCCAGTACCCGCAGGTAGAAGGCCAGGAAGTTGTCGGTGATCCGGTAGATCCGCCGACGGCTCCTCTCCGTCTCCGTCACGGGCATGAGCCGCTCGATCAGTCGCAATCGTTGCAGTTCCCGAAGCGTTCTGCTGGGGTCCGCCCCGATGGCGTCGGCGATCTCCTGGTGCTTGGTCCGGCCTTCCGCGATGGCGCGCAGCACATCGGCCAACTGCTCACCGTGCCGCGTCTCAGTCGCGAGGAGGTAGTCCCCCTCGACCAGCATTGGGGTTGTCGGCCGGCACGCGAGCCTGGATATGTTCTCACGTGCTGATGCCCCTGCATCCCACAACGAAAGGTAGAGCGGCATCCCGCCCAGCAGCCCGTAGGCCAGCGCGCGGTCGGCCGGGCGCAAGTCGGACAGCATCTCGGCAGCCTCATGCGGGCGGAACGGGTGCAGTTGCATCGAGAGGTCGAAACGCCCATAGAGCGGCGCCCGGTACTCCTGGATCGCCTCCATAGTGCGCATCGCGGAACCGCACAGCAGGACCCGCAGGCCGCTCTCCGAACCAGTGGTATCTACGAAGGACCGCAGAATCCCCGGAAGCTCCGGGGATTTGGACATCATCTCGGGAAACTCGTCGAGGACCAGCAGCAGCGGCGTCTTTCGGGCAGCCGAATCGAGATATTCGAGGGCTTCCTCCCAGCTTTGGAACGGCGATTCGGCCAGGTTCCGGACTCGGCTGGGCGCGATCTGGTGGACCTTGCGGGACAGCTGCGCCACCTCTCCGCGTTCAGGGCGCCCGGTGCCGAGGTGGAAGATCGAACGTTTGTCGGAAGCAAAGCGCTGCACCAGCGCGGTCTTGCCGACCCGCCTGCGCCCCCAGACCATGGCAGGGCGGGGGTGCATCCGGGCCCACCAGTTCTCAAGCTCGGCCAGTTCACTGCGGCGGTTCACGAATGCCATAGCCAGAATCGTAACCGACGCAGAACGTCACTGACGTAAGACATCACCAACGATCCGCGTCAGTTTGCAGACCCTGGGACTCCTGGACCGCACTCCCCACACCCGAACGCTGATACCCACGAGCCCGACAGGACGATCTGCCGGGGTTGACGAGCAATTCTGTGCACCTAGCGACCGCCTTGAACCCAACACTCCAGGTCACAGCACTTGTGAACCGGCTCGGTACGGTGATCGGGTGACCCTCGGTTCAGCTTCCGACAGCGACCGTTCCAGCCTGACATCGCAGATGCAGCTGGAGCTGTTCGCCGACTATCACCAGATTCTCCTTCTGGACGAACACTCTGAGGCGGATTTCGGCGATCTTTGGAGTGCAACGGCCACGCAGGACTCGATGGCCGTCGGAGACGATGGGCTTGCCATCGGTACAGAGGTCAACGTGAATGTGGCCGTCACCGTCGAACTCCATACCCGAGCGCCCGGACCCGACGCCGATCAGTTCGACAACGTGGTGGAGGCGAGCGTCAATGCAGCGTCAGGCAGACTCGTGGTCCTCGGCTGCACCGACTACTTTCCCGAAGCGCAGCGCATCCCAGTCGAACCAGGATGGGTCCGCGTCCGCGTCTCTCGCTGGAACCTGCGCAATGCCGCCCGAGCGGGACACCTCTCGGACGATGACGTGGAAACCATGGAGAAGCTCCGGATACAAGTCTGGCGCTGCCCCAACCGCCAACTAGCCGTAATAAAGAGGTGGAAAGGCTGACCAGGGACACCATATCCACTTCGACAACCAAAGCCCTGGGCCACATGGCCAGGTACCTCGGCCGGGCCCGGATGGGAGTTCATGCGCACTCAGGCATGTCGGATACGAATCGAGTCCGCTCAGGTCCGCATTTGGTCAGAGCAACTAGACACCCGACCACGACTGTCCTCTGCCGAACCCACTTTGAGCGCGAAGTCCTCAGCGACCGACAGACGTTGGCCGCGGCATGATCGATCACGGCGAGCAACAGCTGCTGTTCCTCGACGTCGACGGGACCCTCATCCCGTTCGGCCAACGGAAACCGCGAGTACCGGAAGATGCCATAAACAACTCGTACGTCGCACGACTCAATCCGCAGCTAGGACCGCGCCTGGCAGTACTGCCATGCCAACTGGTCTGGGCTTCAACCTGGGAAGATGAAGCAAACACCGAGGTGGCTCCTCGGCTGGATCTACCATCGCTGCCGGTGGTGTACTGGCCGGAACCCTCGACCGAGGGCGAACTCGAAGACCAATGGTTCAACCTGCACTGGAAGACGCGCGCGTTGGTGGAATGGGCCGCCGGACGTTCGTTCGCCTGGGTCGACGACGAAATCACCGAAGCTGACATCGAGTGGGCAGCCGCCAACTACCACGGCCGCGCCTTCCTCCTCCCAGTTGACGCCTCTCAAGGACTCACCGACAACGATCTCGAAGTTCTCGGCTCCTGGCTACGAGGGACATGAAACGGACGCGGTGGGCAAGCCCATCGGGTCCGGATAAGAAAATCTGTGCACCTAGCGACCGCCTACCTGAACCCATCGCCCCAGGTCACCGCACTTATAGCGCACATCACTGACGTACTTTTAGTTGGTCGCCTACCGGCTGCCGCGAAAGTACCGACCAGACTGCACGCGCGACGAGCGACCGTGCAGCCCATTGCTTCGGAGCCAGGTCACCGAGACATACTTCGAGGATCTCAGCGAGATCAGGATTCTGCAAGACTCGAATTACATGACCGCAGTCGAAGTCTTTCGGAATCTGCTCAGGCCATAGGTCTTCCTCGGGCGCCACTCGAAGAGTGAGCTCGTCGCATTCCTCGAGTGCATGAGAAAGCAACTGGGCATCCGCCCCACTATCTCCCTCCAGGAATGATTCAACGCGCGGCCGCAGCAGCTCTCCAACCGAAACGGAATTGCCCTTGCCAAGTGGAGACACCCACATTTCCAAATATCGTTGCATATCGGAAGGTTGCCCGGGAATCCGAGATCCAAAGTCGCCTTCTATGCAAATCACCGAAGCGATCGCACAAGCTTCGGGGGTTCCCGCAAACGCATTCTTCAGCGCATTTCGAATTCGGCGAGAGTGAAGTTGGTGAGCTGCTGCCAGACTGAGCCCTAGTGCTACCGCACGAGGCTCTTCTGGCATAGGTCCAGCTGTAATGCGAAGCGCGCAATCCACGAGGCGCTTCTGCCAAATTGGTTTGGACGAAGCGAGACCGTCATCTAGCAGATGCGAGGCAAGCTCAGGCGCAACAGGATAGAGCCATCCAGGCCAGTCGGCAGAATTGTCATACTCTTCAATAAGCTCCACTACCAACTTCCGGCGATGGTCATCATTTGTAAAAAGACTTCCCGCCGCGAATAGCCACACATTACGCCAATGAGGGCTTCGAGCAGCAAGACTAAGGCGCCTACGAATCGCATCATCGTTACCTTTCACGAGCTCCCGATCCGCCATAAGCTCCTGAAGACTTCGAACCTCAAATGAAACAGTATCTCCTTGATCCGGAGTCAGAAGGACCAAGCGCTTTGTAGCTACCTCTAGCATACGAGTCGCCACATTCGCAGCTTCACCACCAGCTTCATAGCCAATTTCAATCATTCGCTCAAGCGCCAGGTCCTTTAGTTTATCCCTAGGCAATCTGGCACGCACTTCGCCACTAGCTTCGCATTGGACTTGCAGGAACAGTCCTACACGCTCGTGAAGCTCAGTGATCTCGTCACTATGCGTTGCGAAGAAATCTCGAAGAGTTGTTTCTTTGGCTGCTTCGCGCTTAAACACAGTCTTGTAATATTCTGAAAAGAGATGAAAGCGGTTGACTGGCAGAGTTCCTGCTTCTTCCAAGATAAAGGTCAGAATCAGCACCTGCAGAGGCGTCTTAAGTAGGCGATCCGATCGTGGATCTGCCGCCGCATTAGCAAATCGACCAAGGAGGGATTTGCATTGCTCCTCATCGTCATGAAGTCGTTGGCTCGTAATATGGCGACCATATCTGAGAGCTTCTTCATTAGTGAAATAGTCCAGGTCGTATTGCGCAAAGTGTTCTGGGAGAATACGCTCATTATACCCTGTTGGTCGAGTTGTCACTACGATTAGCAAATCGGCATCAAGCTCGTCAGCCTGTTCCACTAGTTCAGTAATCTCATCAAGTACTCGATTTCGAAGCTCCGGAGATGTCACTTCATCGAGCCCATCGAAGAAGATGACCGATGGCCACACTTTAAGCCATTTCTTCAGGTCGGCAGGAGCGAGTTCAATATCCGCCCTTTCAGATACAACGCTCGAAAGCCATTTCATTAGCGACGGGCCGCCGCTTGGCCCCAGCGCAGTAGCCATCGAAGCGAGATTGACCCAGAGTGGCCAACGAGGGCTCTTCAAGCTACCAAGATCCAGTCGCTCCAGCGATTTCGACGTACCCTCAATCACCTCCGAGACCGTCGGTGTATTCTGTTCAGCCTTCGCAAAATGGGATCGATACACCTGAGTCAGGTATCGCGTCAAAGTACTTTTTCCATTTCCTGGCGCCCCAGTAATCACAAGATGACGCGGCCCCCCTCGCTCCCATAGCGATCGTCGCATCGCGGATTCACCTTGCGAGAGACAGGTCTCGAGAACTGGCCGCCGCACACGATCGTGGTCCAACGCCCGCACGTCAATAATGGCCAACTCTAGTGACTGCCTAGCTGATCCGCCTGCCTCGCCGAACTTGACCCAGCGGTCATGGTGAAGTGTGCTCTGGGCATGTGCCTTAAGAATCGGCGCCAACCGATCGGCGTCGAGGGATCCATCGAGGGATTCCAGACGCTCGAGGATATCTCCCACCGTGAGAATCGCCGGAAACGCCTTACGGACTGCATCTTGATTCGAAATGAGGCTATTTAGATAGTCTCGATGCCATACCTTGGCATCGCGGAGTCCTCGGCGACGTAGGGTGTCAGGCTTTTCCGGGTCACCGAAATTGTGATCGAGCTGCTCACTTATAAAGTGGTCTATTTTGTCGATCCCTCCCCCTGGGTCCGCCGCCGAGAGCCGAACATTTGTCACGAAAACAATGTACTGAGGAAAGCGAGCCCGCTTGCTATCCGGAACCATCCACTTTGCGAACTCCGATCGTATTTGACCCGCCAGCCAAGTAAGATTAGAGCTTGGACTGGATGGGTGCTCACATTGTTTAGCCTGGATGACTGTGTACCCATTCCAACTATCTTGCGACCCTTCGGAAGTGCGTGCCCAATTGATTGTACCGTCAAAGGTACCTTCTCGACCGCCATCTTTGCCCGAGCCATACACCTGCACTCCGGGTCCAAATTCCGCCATAGCAAGTGCCATCGTCAATTGCTCAAAAGCTCGCGGTCCCAGTTCTTCAAGACAGAAGTCACTTGCCATAGGTCTCTCCAAATCTTGTGCAGATCCAGTATTCGTACATAATCAAGGAATCAACTTTCAGCTCCACGTATACAATCATCTCAAAGCAAGTCAAATGGGGTAGACCGTTCAGCGTCTATCCTGGCCTTTCTGTCCGCGCAGCCAAGACTGACCCAGTGTAGCTGCTCGAATCAAGATCGGTGATTACATCGAGATCAACCAGAATGTGCCGAACAACCGTAAGAGCATCTTCAATATCGATTTGGTCACTTGCCGTTTCGACCTCAAGAAACGTTCCATCAAGTTCTGGCACAGTCACGAGGGTTGCCAGGATGCGCCGCCCTCGGTAATTGAAGCGAAAGTTCCGGCATTGCTTGGTGAGGCTAACCAATTCAACTAGGCCCAGATCTCTGAGCATCACCTCAACTGGATTACGGTCGGAGATAACAGTTTCGTGTTCCGGTTTGGAGCCGCTTTCCGGGTCGAGTGGGGGTTGTTTATAGGTCAGCAGGTGCTTCGTGCCGGTCAGAGTGGTGATAGTGCGGAGGCGGATTTCGCGGCCTTCATGGTCGAGGCGGTGGTCGGGCCAGTCGTAGTAGGTGTCGTGGTAGGTGGCGGGTTCTTCGGTGGCGCGTTTGCGGAGCCAGTGTTGGACGGCTTCGACGTTGCGGACTCGGGCTTTGAGCTCGGCTTCGATCACGGGTATCAGCTTCTCAGATCAGGCGGTCGGCGGTGGTCCAGAGGTCGTCGTACTGGCGGGTGAAGCCGACGTGGAGCATGTTGTACTGCGCGGCGGTGAGGCGGTAGATGCTGGATTGGTGGCCTTCGGTGGTGCTGTTGAACATCGATAGGTAGATGAGGTCGTCGAGTCGGATGATTCGCCAGGTCGGGAGGGTCGAGTAGAGCGCGACGTTCAGGTCGAGGTGTTGGTGGTCGGTGAGCTCGCGGAGGCGGGTGATGGACAGGCGGATGCCGGCGGTGAAGGATTCTGTTGACTCGCCGATCTCCTGGGCTCGGTGGGCTGCGGCTGGGCTGTCGGGGTCGAGGAGCAGGACTCGGGCTTTGACTGGCTCGGGGCGGTCGGCCGTCAGGGGTTCGCGCAGGAGGGAGTCGTTGAGGCCGATCAGGCCGAGGGCGCGGACGGCCAGGAGGTCGACCTTGCTCGCTTGCCAGGCGGCGTCGCGGATTTCTTTGGCGGCGGAGGCTTGGGAGGCGAAGACTCTCGTGATGCCAATGCGCGCCGCTTGAGCTTGGGAGTCTTCTGGTTCGCCGATGGCTGGGGCGAGGCCGAGGAGGTGGCGGGCTCGGTCGGGCATGCCGAGGCCGTCGGCGATGCGTTCGAGGACTTCGATGCTGGCGATCTTGCGTTTGCCGTTGAAGATTTCGTTGGTGCGGCCCTGGCCGAGTCCGGTGGCGATGCCGATGCGGGACTGGGTCAGGCCGCCGTATTGCTGGACCAGGCGGAAGACGGCGGTCATGTCTCTGGCGGCGAGCGCCTGCCGCATGGTGTCGCGGCCCCAGAGGTCGTCGGGCAGGTCCACGGGAACGAACATCGGTGTGTCCATAGCCATCTACAATACATCTCATCGTGAGATACCCACTTGGGGCTAGCGGGCCGGGTAGGCGGTTCGTGACGATGGGCATTGCACAACGGGCCGCCGTCCCGATTCCACACGCGCGGCGGCCCGCTTCACCAGAACTCGTTGAAAGGAGCGTCCTGGTGACGACCGCAAGCCTACGAGCCGCCGAGTCCGGCGGCAAGACCTCACCGGAAGTCCTCGGGGAGTGGACGACCGGCACCGGCAACCGGCTCACGCTCATGGCCCGCAAGGGCACCGGCTACGCCTCGACCTGGCTGAACTATCGCGGGCAGCCGGTCAAGATCGGCTACGCCCTGCACTCCGGCGGCGTCGTCCGCTCGGTCAGTTGGGAGGAGCCCTGGCGCGACCAGACCGAGGCATGGAAGGCCGAACAGCGCCGCCAGATCGCCTCACTCATCGCCGCCTGGTATGCCGAACAACCGCTCCCGACCGAGCCCGATCCACTGCCGGCCTCGGTGGTCGGAACGTTCGACGTCGATGGATTCCGGTTCGCCGTCGAGCCGCAGGTCGCCGCTGATCAGGCACTGCTCAGTGTCCTGAACGTCGCGGGCGGCCTGACGCCGGTCGCCGACCTGCTCCACGATGCCGGGGGCATCTGCGGGATGGTCACCCGGCCGGGCTGGCAGTCGACCCCCGACGATCGCAAGCGCCGCTGGCGGCGCGAGGCCGAGGCGATCTTGACCCGAGCGGCCGAGCACGGGCGAGTCTGAATAGACCCCTCTGGCGGGGCCGCCGGGTGGGCGGCGCGCCCCGCACCCTCCACGGCTCGGGCGCGGCGGGCAGCTGACCCGCTTTCCTCCCAACCCGCCGCGCCCGCATCCGAACCACGTCCGTCCTGATCCAGGTGCCGTCCAGCCGGGGGACGGCACTCGCAACGATCGTCCCGGCAGAACAGGAATCCGATACCCATGCACTCCATCCGAACCAGACACGGGCGCGACCTGATCGCGCCGGAGACCTTCGACCGGCTCACCGGCCGACTGACGGGCGATCACGAACTCGACTCCAACACCGCCGAGCGCGTGGTCGATCAAGCGGCGGCCTTCCTCGCCGCGTGCGCGGCCACCAGCGCACCGCTGGCGCCCTCGGCGGCCGTGGACCTGGGCTGGCACGCCTTCATCCTGCACACCCGCGACTACGCCGCCTTCTGCGAGACGGTCGCAGGCGGGTTCATCCACCACGTCCCGCACGAGGAACCCACCGCCGAGGAAGATAAAGCGACAGTCCAGGCGGTGCTCGATCAGACCATGGCCGCGATCCGCGCGGCCGGGATGTGGGTGGACGAGGAGCTGTGGCGCGTCGACGTTGGCGTCAAGTGCTCCCAGTGTCACAATGGCTGCGCCGACGACCCGCCACCCGACCGAGCCTGAACTGGTAGGCGACTTTGAGCGCAACTGCCGATGACCTCCTCGATCCCGCTCTCCGGGCTGTCCTCGTCGACCGGTTCGGGAGCGGGGTCGAGGCGCGCCCGATCGAGGAGGGCGTGCACGCGGCCTTCACCGGCACTGTTGAAGCGGCCGGGCAGGTGTGGTTCTGCAAGGCCACACCGATGGCAGATGCACGACTTTCGCGCATGCTCGCCGATGAGGCGCGGGTGGCCGCGCTGCTCGGTTCGCTTGCTCCGGAGCTGGTAGCGCACGTCGAGGCGCGCGGGTGGCGTGTGTTGCTGTCCGAGCATGTTCCCGGTCGTCACGCCGACCTCAGCCCAGGCAGCCCCGACCTGGAGCTACTGGCCGCGATGGTCGATCAGCTCCATGCGACTGCCGCCGGGCTCCGAGTCGACTCGCTGCCGCGACTCGTTGACCAGTGGCGGCGGGCGAGTCCGTGGCGGCGCCTTCAAGCCCTGCCACACACTGAACTGCCACCAGGGATAGCCTCGCGGCTCGAGTGGGCCGCAGCGGGCGAACAGGGCCGCTTGTCGGTGCTGGAGGCCGAGACGCTCGCCCACACCGATCTGCACGCGCTCAATATCCTCATCGGCGGCGATCGGGTTCGGATCGTGGACTGGGCGTGGGCCAGGGCCGCTCCACCTTGGTTCGACGCGCTTCTGTTCACCGTCCGCCTGGTCGATGCCGGGCACTCCCCCGCCGACGCGCTCGCCTGGCTCGAAAGCACCAGGCCGGGCCGATCTCTTGACACTACGACCGCAGCGGCGGTCCTGATCGAGGCCACCGGGATGTGGGCCTGGCTCGGCCAGCGGGACCAGAGCAGGCCCCATCTGAAGGCGATCGCCGACGACGCCTGCCGCCTTCTCGATCACCTGGCCCACGCATGACAGGCCGGACTATCAGTTCGCACCTGCCCCAAGGCGCCCACGGCAGAATATATTGTCGGGGTTCGCAATCCTCCGAATAACCGCCCTTGACCTGCAACAACGGTAGGTAGTCCGCTACTGAGACGTGCGGGGCCTATGTGCCGGACACCGTGCGGGACCCAGCTTGCGGGATCCAGCTGTCCGGACACCTGTCCGCCGCTCCCACCAGTCCAGCCGCACGCAACACCGACCAGCGCGGCCGATGCAATTCGGCGCGATGCAGCGGGACCGAGGACCTGGACCAAACTGCCGGACTTGGACCGGGCGTACCCGACCAGGATCGCGGCAACCGCCCCGGGTCGAACTCGTGGCCTGACCAGCGCTGCGTACCCCAGCGTCCCCGGGGAAGATATATTGTCGGGCTTGAGGGCCTCGGAAGATCCTCACGCGCTACCTGCACAGACGGCGGGTAACCGGGACTCGCTTCGTTCAGGCCCATGCTGGGAACGCATCCGTGGGGACCAGCCACTGGGGGCCAGCTTGAGGGATGCGTGTGGGCCGTCTTTATCGATTCGGCGGCGAGTTCGGCGTGCAGTGCCTCCGTCCAGAGCGCCGAAGCTTCGGTCTCCTGCCCTGATTACCCTGCCTGAGCTGCACTGGGCTCCTGACTACCCTGGTTACCCTCTGATGGTCGGCCACGATCACGCCGTCACCGTCCCGAATTTCCCCCGCCGCGTCCCAGTGAGGGTAACCGCCCCTGACCTGCGTAGTAACCACCTGCACGGTGTCCCGGTTCCGCATCAAGACCCGATCTGGCCGAATCCCGTACGATGGAGGCGAGCCTGGATTGTTCGATGTCCGGTGGGACGCGCATCGTGCCGTATCTACCACCGCCCACTGCTCCAGTGGCTGCCCGCGAACGGTCGGTCTTCTTCGAAGTTAGCTTGAACTCGCTGACCTTCAGCTTCCGCTCCAGTATCGCCGTTTTGGGCTGCGGGTCTTCGGCCCAGCAGTTCACAAGCCCTACGACGCCTGAGCTTCACGGCCGCTCGACGCCGTCACGGAGTTCCTCTAGCGTTGCTATTGATGCCATGGCCTGGGGTTTTACAGGGTGGTGGCCCTGGTGAGCCGCCGTGATGACTCGATCCGGGTCACCGGGAAACGATGCGAAACGCTCAATACCCGCCAGCTCGCTCACCTGCTCGTTCGCATGGCCCGCCGCCAGCGCGACGGTGCCGAGCCAGCCCCGCGCGAGGGCGTCAGGCGAATCGACGTTGAGGACGAAGGCGAGTTCGAGGAATGACATCCAGCAAAGGCAAGGGCGATAAGCCGCTCCGTAGCGGACGCGCGGTGTTGTATCTGCGGGTCTCGGACCCCAAGCAGGTCAACACCGACTACGACCCCGAGGGCAACTCCATCCCCGCGCAACGGAAGGCGTGCACCGAGCTGGCCGGCCAGCTCGGTTTGACGGTCGTCGAGGAGTACGTCGAACCAGGACGCTCGGCGAAGACGATCGACCGCAGGCCGCGCTTCAACGCGATGATGGAGCGGGTGCGCCGGGACCGGGATGTCGACGCGATCATCATCTACACGCGCTCGCGGATCTTCCGCAATGCCGCCGACGCCGCCATGACTCGCCGCGAACTCAAACTGCTTGGTGTCTCGCTGCTGTCGGTCAAGGACCCCACCACCGACTCGATCTCCGGCGACATGCTCGCCGGAATCCTCGACGTGGTCAACGAGTACCAATCACGTGCCGCTGGCGACGACATCGCCTACAAGATGGAAGCAAAGGCCCAGCGCGGCGGCACACCCAACCGGGCGCGGCTGGGATACCTGAACGCCACCGAATCGGTCGAAGGCCGCCCGGTGCGCACCGTGATCCCTGATCCCGAACGCGCGCCGCTGGTACGGATGCTGTTCGAGCATTACGCCACGGGCCAGTACACCTTCAAACAGCTCCGCGAGACGGTCACCGCCGCCGGACTGCGGACCCGGCCGACGAAGCGCTACCCGGCCGGATGCGAGCTGTCGATTCACGCCATCGGGAAGATCCTCAAGGACCGCTACTACCTCGGCAAGGTCCCCTACAAAGGACGCGAGTACGACGGCCGCCACGAACCGCTCGTGACGCCCGTACTGTTCGAGCAGGTCCAGCAGGTGCTGTACGTGCAGCGCAACGCCGGGGTGCGGGACCGTAAGTGGGACCACTACCTCAAAGGACTGGTGCACTGCGCCCGATGCAAGCGACGGCTCACCCTGGAGCGCGCCAAGTCCAAGACCGACCGCTACTACTTCTACTTCCTGTGCCTCGGAAGAGCCAGCGGCGAGTGCGACCTTCCCCGGATGGCCGTCGATGCCGTCGAGGATCATGTGGTCACCCACTGGGCCACCGTCACGATAAGTCACAGCGAGGCTGATGAGATCCGCTCCGGACTTGCCGATGCACTGGAAGCCGAAGGCTCAGTGACCGAGGCGATGCGGCGGGAACTGGAGCGCGAACTGCGGCGCCTCGAGACCGCCGAGGATCAGTGTGTCGACCTCATCGGCCATCCCGACTGGCCCGCCGACAAGCTCACCACGAAGATCCGCCGCCTCCGCGACCAGCGCGAGGCGATCAATGCCCGGCTCGCTGATGTCCATGCGCAGCGGCTTGACAAGGCTGGGAGACCGTTGAGCTGCTGTTGCAGTTGCTCAGTGATCCGAAGCGGTTCTATCGTGACGCTGCCGATGATGTCCGGCGGATGCTCAACCGGGTCTGCTTCGACAGGCTCTTCCTCGACCGAGGCGACCACGGACCTACCGTGAAACGGACCGAACACGCCGAGACAGTCAAGCCACTGGTCCGATGGGTGTGCGATCGTAGAGACACGAATGGCGCTACCCCTACAGGTAACGCCATTGAAAACGATGTTCAAAAATATCCGGGTTCGGATAAGAACCTCTACGTGCACCTAATCGGGGGTCTTTCGAGGCCCGCTCCGGCCGCCCGTCGCCTCTTGGACACCGAGCGAAACAGAATAAATCCGGATAAATAGTGCAACGGTTGAAGCAGCCTCAGTTCTGTCGGTAGCTCTCTGTATCGTGAGCGGATGACGACCAACGGCCAACCCTCTCCACGCGAGCTCGTGTTGGGTAAGAAGTGGATTCTCGGCGACCGGATCGGGGGCGGAGGCTTCGGACAGGTCTTCGCTGCTCAGTCCGAAGCGGGTGTACAGGCGGCAGTTAAGTTTGTGCCGAAGGAGCCCGGTGCCGAGCGTGAACTCTTGTTCGTAGAACTCGAAGATGTTCGAAACGTTATGCCGATTCTCGACAGCGGGGAGACAGAAGAGAGCTGGGTTCTCGTAATGCCCCGAGCCGAGAGGTCTCTCCGGGAACTCATGGATACCGAGGCTCCCTTCGATCTTGAGGCATCGCTCCCGATACTCTCGGATATCGCGACTGCGCTGCTGGACCTCGAAGGTCGGGTCGTGCACCGAGACCTTAAACCTGAGAACATTTTGCATCATCAGGGACGATGGTGTCTGGCAGACTTTGGGATCTCTCGCTATGCGGAAGCAGCTACAGCTGCGGAGACTCATAAGTTCTCTATGTCTCAGCCTTACGCTGCACCGGAGCGGTGGCGCTTTCAGCATGCGACAGAATCTACCGACGTCTATTCGTTCGGTGTGATTGCCTACGAGTTTTTTGCTGGCGCACTACCGTTTCCCGGACCAGATTTTCGAGATCAGCATCTCCATGATGATCCCGAGCCTCTTGTGGGGGTGCGTCTCCAAATGACGGTGATGATCGAAGATTGCCTTAATAAGCAGCCAGAAGCACGACCTCAAGCGGCGAACATTGTTGCCCGACTTGAGAAGATATCCAAATCCGCGCCTGCCGGTGGCCTGGCCCGGCTTGAGGAAGCTAACCATGCCGAAACCAAACGCCGCTCGGAGATGGCGCGTGAGGAGTCTCGAGCCCGTTCGGAAGCGGAACTCCGAGCAGGGCTGTTCAAGGCTGCACAAGGTAAATGGCTGCATATTTCTCGTTTCGTTAGCGAACAGATCCTGGAGAATGCTCCCAGCGTTGAGGCTCGAGAACTGGGAGATGTAGGTTGGAAACTTCACCTGGGAGATGCCACCCTAATGTTCAGTCCTCCAACCCAAACCGAGATTGGGCTGTGGGGGTCTGTGCCTCCTCCCGCCTTCAGAGTGATAGCACATACAGGTATAGCCCTTGAGTTTCCTCGGGATCGGCGTGGATATTCTGGGAGAAGTCATTCTCTCTGGTTCTGTGATGCACAGGTCGAAGATGAGTATCACTGGTTCGAGAGCGCGTTCATGTTCACGCCACTTCTCCAGAAGGGATCGAGTCGTGCCCCCTTTGCCCTTAATCCAAGCCAAAAGGCTGCGGAGGCATTGGCGCCCGGAACGGCTACAACTCAGTTGGCTTGGCCCTTTGAGGTCTTGGAAATAGAAGATCTGGACGAGTTCATCAGTCGATGGGCTGGTTGGTTTGCAGACGCGTCTCAGAACCGGCTTGGATCTCCGAGTATCATGCCGGAACGCTCGCCGCAGGGGAGCTGGAGACGGCGGTAAGGACGAATGTCCGTTCCCGCTAAGTCGCTAACGGCATTTGTCTTATTTCCAGGATTCCTCAAAATCTGTTGTTATTTGGGATAATATATGAGATTCACACTTACCTACAACGGCCGCCTACCCGCTACCAGCAACGCCAAGACGAAACATCATATTCGAAGAGAGCTTCACCCTCAGGTGAAGGAACTGTGGCGAACCCATCCGGCCCTCGTGGGCCATAGTACCTTCATAGAATCCGGCCCAGATCGTAGCGACCCCGACAGCGATGTTGGAAGACTGCTGACGTCGATCGATGGGAATGATTTTGCCTCATTGGTGCATCCATACCTGAGGTTGCATGCGGAACTTGACATATTTGTTCTGCGCCCTGAGCCTCCCGGTGCCTTGATTACCCATGCAGGCGACATCGACAATCAGATCAAAACACTATTCGACGCTCTCCGGCGGCCCGCGGATGTAAACGAGGTTCCGCGAGGCTGGACACCAGACGAGAACGAGGAGCCCTTGCACTGTCTTCTTGAAGACGACAAGCTGATTACACGAGTCAACGTAGAGACGGATCGTCTGCTCACGCCCGGGCTTGATTCCAAGAACGTTCAACTCACCATCCGAGTTACAGTGAAGGGCTTCACTGCCACTTGGGCAAATCTCGGAATGATCGGATAAGAAATGCCGGATTCAGATAACCCGATTAAGCCCCTTCAGAAGACCCATGTTCTGATCACTCGCCTGACAATCGTCGATGCGAACGGCGAGGCAGTTTCGAACCCCTTCAAGTTGCAGGTCGGCGAAGTCCTCTTCAAGTGCCGTGCAACCTACGTTGATGGATCTGAGGCATATTACGATCCGTACTGGAATTGTCAGATTGCAGTTGGGTCCGGGGAACCACAGCCTTGGGCGGTGTTCGGAAGACGAAGGCGTTCCGAAGTGACTGTTCGCGCGTCCCAGCAGCAGGAGCAGTATAGTGAGCTTGCCTGCTGGGTTTTTGCTCCAGACGATAACCGAGCGGGCGAGATTGTCTCCGACGGGATTGCCTTCGATTACTCATTGGTCAAATAGCTCGCCTGGCCGCATCCCGAGTTCGGCTAGGCGAGCTCGTCAGAGAAGGCTTGTCGAAACGCCTCTTGCAATCGAGACGATGCCGAAGCGCTCGAGGAGCCTTCGGAGAACCTTGCGATCTCGGAGCATTGCGGACCGAGAACATCGCAGCGAGATGCAAGGTGGGCGGCTCCACATCGCCAGGGGAGAACCTCGCTACCTGATGAGGTCTCTAGGGCCCAACCTGAACGCCCAACACCCTTTGATCTCGCGATCATTGCAAAGGCTGCTTGTCGGCTTCTGTCAAGAACAGCACGACTGTAATCCTTTGCCCAACTCTCTACTACATTGAGTAAAGCTCTCGTTCTTGCTGCCAAAGGAAGTCGTACATTGCTTCGGCGGCATCCACGAATTTTGGGTTTGAATTATATGCATGCAGTATTTCACGGAGCTGTTCTCGATCGGGAAACCCGTCCACAGTACGAACGTTCGCACCCGCCAAATGGTCTCTGATCGCAATCTCGATCGACTCTTCATCAGAGATTGGCCCCGGAGCCTTCACTTGCATTATTCCGTAGGTGCCAGACTTGAAGAACCATCCCTTAATGTGTTCAATCCTTCGAAACCATCGAGGGCGCTGCAGGTTCTCTGTATAAAGAATCGCTTGCACGAGTCTATGTTCGGTCCTATACTCCGCTGCCCTCTCGTATGCCAAATTGGAAAGATTTTCAGAGACCTCTCTCATCGAAATCAAAGCAACATCATCTATCTTCTGGGCGCGTTTGTACTTCTTAACGAGATATGCGCCAAATACTGCAATGAGTGCCGTTGTCCAGAGCGCCTTGAAGAATTCATCTGGCTCCGGAATCATAAAATCAAGACGAGTGGGAACGCCCCAACTGCCTGCGGCAAAGCCAGAAAAAATCATGGCCGGGATTAGTGTGATATAGACCCAGAATGATTGTGCCTCTGCGATCCTTCCCTGAAACCTTCTAATTGTTCCTAGCAGTCCACGTCCCTGGTGAGTTAGGGCATGAATCGTGGCGATCGATATTCCTACCACCAGGCTAGGGAGCCCTATGCGGCCAGCGTTCACTGCCAATAGCAATGCAACTAGATACACAGGCACGAGGGTGAACCCAAAATACTTCCAAATTGATCGACTCGCGATCAAGTCGATTGAATCGTTCAGAGTAATGTAATTTATAGGCCAATTGATCTCAATCGCCTTATAGAAAATTCGCAAGAGTATCAGGCCCGCGAGAACGATTCCGACCGTCATAGATATATCTGTCATCTGGGTACCTCTCGTCAACTGCCCTGCTAGTGATATTTCGGAATAAAGCGGACATTTATGCACATTCCTATGTGGCACGGCAGTGCGATGTCATTCTAGTCGAAGTATCGGTACGATCCGTTCAGCACAATACTGTTTGCTAGGCTGGCGCTGTTTACCTAAGAAGGTGATCTGATCGGCAAATCGTAGCTTCGCCATGTCCAGGCGAAAAACACCCATCGATCTGACTAATTAATAGCAGAAAACATGGAACGTGTAAAGTTAGACGGCTACTGGCCTATTCTCGGTCGGTCTTAAGGACTTTCCGCACCACCCGCGCATGCCGCCCCGACCCACCACAACACCGGCAAATCCGCCACACCCGCCTCGGCCAGATTCCCGCGTGCTTCTTGCCCGAGCCCTTGCACCGCAGGCACCGTCGCCACGGGTATGCCAACGAATGGATCACGTGATACAACCCGAGGCCGGCCAGCGTCAAGGCAACCCACCACAGATCGCCCATTGCGAGCAGACCGCCGGGATCACGAAATGCTTGCACGGCCTGCGCAGCGGCACGCTTGAGGAGTTCGAGAAGATTCATACGTTTCCGGGGTGTCGTGTGGGTGAGAGCTGAGAGATGCCCGGCCGCATCGGGAGTGCGACCGGGCGCGCCCGCCAGCGCGTGAGACGTAGCGGGCCTTCTCCTGGCCGGAGGGCTACCCCACCGCAGCACCAGAACTCCGGCCAGGAGGATTGCAGCGCCGAGGAAACCACGCGGCGCTGCTCGGGACAGGATCAGCTATCCGGAGTGGACTTTCGGTGATGCGACTTGAGCAGCTCCAGCACCCGGCCCACAAGCTTGGTGCGGATGGTGGCTACTAGATACCGACGCCAGTGTTCGTTCCAGGTCACCTGGCGCAGCTGGCCGCGCTCATGCTGGATCGTGAGCACCTCGTCGGTCTCGCTCACCACAAAGCTCGAGCGGTAGCGCACCACTGCCGTCGTCTCGTCGAATTCGACGGCGAAAGCGAGTGTGCGTTGCGCGCTCGCACTGATCTCGACCTCGACGTTCGCCACGGTCATGGTCATGGTGCTGCCTGCTCGGCGTACCGCTCAGCCAGAACGGCTGAGACCTTCCGGCGCTGGATCTCCTTCCAGGCGTCGGTCTGCTCACGCCACGGCTCGTCCCAGCTGACTGAACGGAGGACACCTCCGGCGTGTTCGGCTCTGCCGATCTTCCGCGGGTCGCCGCCGCCTCGCTGCATCCAGATTGAGGCGTACTGGCCGTGCGGCTTGCCGACCAGCGACAGCGTGGAGCCGCTCTCGGTGATCCACTCACCGATGACCTCGGGCGAATCAGGTTGGTCTGCATCGGCGGAAATCTCGACTCGTAGGCTGGTATCTGGCATCAGTTGCTCGCCTTCGGGTGTCGGTAAGGGCGGGCCGCCGCCGCTAGCTCTCACACTGAGGCGGCGGCCCGCGTTTCGGTTGTACGGACGCGCGAGACCGTCTCGCCGTGTCCGTCCCGAATCCCGAAGAGAATCCGGTCCGTGACATCGGCGGATCAGTCGGAGACGTCCCGTGCGTCCGTCCCACCGCTCTGGGAGACGCGGTGAGAACACGGCCGGACGGTCTCGTTTGCCCACGTTGTGGGCCTTTGAGGACCGGCGGCCATGTCTGTAGTGTGGGACACGGCACGATCCGTTTCCACCACCCGACCGATTCAGATCGATTCAAATGGGGATCAAGGGATGACACCGGCCGAGTCGCGACCTACCGTTGGCCGCATAGTCCGCTCCCTCCGCGAGCGTGCCGGGCATCAGCGGCCCTGGTTGGCCGATCAGTGCCATATCTCGCTGTCTCAGCTCAAGAACATCGAGAACGGCCACCGGCTGCCCAACACTCGCGACCTCGACCGGTTGGAAGAAGTCCTTGGCACTGGCGGACTGCTCAAGGACTTGATCGCTTGTGGAGATGACGACGTGCGCCGACGAACCATATTGCAGAGCCTGGCGCTGATGGGCGCCAGCGTGCCTGGCCTGGTGCCGGTCACGCCTGCGCGCACTGATACTCCCCAAGCAACCACCATTCGCTCAATGACTGCGAGCTTGCGACAGCTCGACAACCTGCATGGCGGCCTGCAAGCTCACCACAGCATCTCTGGCTACCTCCACAACGTCTGTATTCCGCTGTTGCGCACGAGCAGCGACGGCAAGGGCGGCAACGATCTTCGAACGGCCGTAGCTGAACTGATGCTGCTCACCGGCTGGACCGCCTACGACGGGGGTGAGCACGCCAGCGCCGCTTCCTACTTCCGGCAAGCACAGAGTCTTGCGACGGACAGCTCAGACCACGCCCTGACCGGCGAAGTACTGGCCGCCATGAGTCACCAAGCGGCCCTCCTCGGCCGAGGTGGCGAAGCGATCCAGCTCGCCGATATGGCGCTGTCCTCAGCGGTCCGGAGCGGCATGCCCGCGCTGATGGCTGAAGCCCACATGTCTGCCGCACACGGTGCCGCTCTGGAGGGCGACGCCCGCATGACGGCCCGGTTGCTGGGTAGAGCGGCCCGCGACCTCGACAGCGCCGACCAGCGCAACGATCCCGGCTGGGCCGGATTCCTCAGTACGGCGTATCTCGACGCGCGCACCGGACACAGTCTCCTCGCCAGTGGCGACCTGGTGAACGCCGTCGAGAACGCTCGAAGCTCGCTGAACATGGACCCGAACTACGTACGCGGCAAGATGTTCAACCTGGCCCTGCTCAGCACCGCGTTGCTGGACGCGGGCCAGTTGGACGAAGGGTGCGGAGTAGGGCGAGAGGCTCTGTCGCTGGCCGAAGGGATCAGCTCAGCACGAGCCGACGAATACTTGCGGCGGATCGCACTGCGCCTGCTGCCGTACCGCGACCACCAGCAGGCGGGCGAGCTGGTCTCAGCGATCGGAGTGCGTTTGACTCCGCTGCAACATGACAGCCTGGAGTCCGATGATCGAGGCTGAACCGATGATCTCGCCGGCAGCGATCATCTTGGGCACCTCCTCCAGCGGAATCCAGCGCAACTCCTGGGCCTCATTGATGTCTGACGGAGTCTCGGCGACTTGTTCAGCGCCGTACGAGACGAAGAGGTGGTTCTCGGCGTCAGCTGTAGCCACCCACGGTTGGAAGGTCACGAGCGGCTCGAGGGTGGTCGGGCGCCAGCCGGTCTCTTCTTCGACCTCGCGGGCGGCACAACTAGCGATATCTTCGCCGTCGTCGCAGTAGCCGCCGGGCAGCTCCCACACCCACTGGTCGATGACGAAGCGGTGGCGGCGCATGAGCAGCACAGCGCCACCCTCGACGAGCAAAGTCATGGCAGCCTTGGGCGCACGATAAACGTACTGCTCGAAGCGCACGCCGTCTGGGAGTTCAACGTCTGCGATCGACCAGGTGGCTCGGCGAGAGTCGTCTACGATGCGTTCGCCGTGGATGGTCCAGCGGGTGGAGGTCATGAGGAGAGTGTAGTTCTTGGGCACGGCCACATCTCAGTTGTCACGGGCTGGTCAAAGTACTCTCCAACAGAATGAGCGAGTCGTTTCCCTCACCGTTTGCGGAGCTGGGTCCGCGCAGTACGCGACGGAGTTCATCACGGCCGCGAAGGCCGAGGGCTGGGCCTGCCACGTCATCACGACGCACGCGGGGCGCAGGTCGTGGACCTCCAGGCCCTCGAAGAGGCTTCAGGCAACCCGGAGGCGACTGTGAAGGAAATCGTCGACATTCGACACCGAAAGTTACGCAAACAATCAGCTCACTGAACCACAATTGAGGGAAGCAATGCACTAATAATACGGGAACTGATGGGAGACATCCGCGGTCCCATCATATCAACAGCGAGGCTTCTGCCTTTTCCGTGCAGAGCCAATTAGCCGGGATACCTCAATTCGCTCCGCGTCAAGGAGTTGCCTTACCTGTATCCTCCTCGAGCGCCCTACCCATCTCAACCTGCGGCTTGCCACACGAATCTCACGTATGAGCCCTCTGTAAGTCGCGAGCGCCTCTCCATGCCTATCGGTTTGGAGAAATAGATCGGCAAGTTCTTTCTTTGGAATTAGTGTGTCTAGCACGATCTGCACTTGTAGATCCAGAGAAACTCCTGGGTACGAAAGACGCCAAGTAAAAATTGGAGAATGTAGCTTCTTTATGAAACGTCGCAATTCACTTTCGGCTTGAGTTTCCTTTCCACAGGCTCGCAACACAAGGATGTAGTCGAACTTCGTTTGACGCGAGACGAATCTCGGAATTTTGGAACTTCGCAATGGCTCGATCACAAGTCCGGCAAGTTCTGATCTTCCGGAACCTATAAGCTCGACACAAAGATTCACACAGGCAATGAAGTGCCAAGAACCATATTTCAGAAACCTTCGCTCTCTAGCTAGGTGCCATCGCGCCAGTCGGTCCTGAAGAAGACTATGGCGGAATTGGTAGGATCCCGCAGATACCCGAAAGATTCCCATCCGATGAGCACCAGACACGAACTTATTAGTATTCCAAGGGAGCGGCCCTCGCCTCGTAAGAGCGAGCCAGCACTGACCTACAATGTCAAAAATTATGAGGCGAATAATGCAATATGCGGTAACAATTACAGAGGCGATCAACATAGGCTCGAAGCTGCGGACTTCGATGGCCGTCACAGCGATTAGAGGTATGACGGCAAGTACACCGGAGACAGCTTGATAGATCCGAAATCTCTGCATACTTCGGAATGGCGAGTTATGGATACTTTCGGTAGCCAACTTAGAAAGAGTCGTGAGAAAAATGAAACCAACAATTATCACACCACCCAATTGCTGGACATAGATAGTACCTGCTGGCGATGGCTCGAGGGAATTTATGATTATGATGAGGGTGTAGGCAACTACATACATAGAAGCGAAAATCAAGTATATGGATGGAGGCCTATCAAGGGTTCGGCGAAGAGAGTCTCGATGTCGAGTGGCCGGTGGCACAGTCTTGTAATTGGGAATCAATCCAGTTCGTAGTCGACTAGCAAAGGCTTCTGGCTTTATAAACAAATGCGGCAGTAGGAGCATGATCATGGCAATTGCAATGAATGTACTCGATAGCGAGGCAACCACTACTGCTGAAGCGATCGCCAAGAGTACGAAGGGAGTTGCAGATCCAGCGCCGAGGTCCCACAAGTGCAATGTGCGCGTCTGGCGAAAATGGAGCTGAGCGGCTTGGTAGGAGAACCATTTTCGGGCATCGTTGGGCTTGTGTGGCCGGCTCCCATATGTCACCCGACTATTGTCATTTCGCAATTGTGAGTACAATGAATCGACAAGTATATCCAGCAAGTGATTCTTAAGTTCGCTTACACTACGGAAGGTCGTGGAGTCCAGCATTTCCCCGGGATCCTTGTCCGTTTCACTGTAATTAGCACGCGCAAGTGACACAATCAGTGGTGTGGATAGAGCTTCAAGCAGAAGCTTGCAATGAGCGTCATTCGGATTGCTTCTCATATAGTCAAGCACCGGATCCCACTTAGTGAGACGGGTCTCAGTATCGAGCGACTTGGCTGTGAGCGGAAGATAGGCGGCAATTTCATCGAAGGAGAGCTCTTGAACCTCAACAACAGCAGCCGCAGTTAGCACATCATCCTGCACTGCGGCCTTATACTCCTCCGGCCTACTCGTGAGCAAGTAACCTTCGTCAGAACTGAAGGACCTATTGATGTCTGCAATTGCGTCCTGTCGTGAAGATGGAGCTATTTCATCAAGCCCGTCGAGTATGGGGAATACGCAGCCGCTGCTTATCAATGTCGAGGCAAACTTAATTGCGCGCTTCCGTCGTCGGGATTCAGCTCTGCCGAAGTAATCTCGAACAATCGTATCTGCCATCCAGTCACGCAGATTTTCATTCATGGGGTTCCATGACCACAGCTGAAACACTATCGGGATTGATGTGCCTTTAGGATTCCTTTCTCGATCTTCCAGTATGGCAAGTGCAAATTGATTCGCGAGTATGCTTTTTCCCGACCCAGCTTCACCCAATACGACCATCCGACCTGAAGGTATTCGGTCGAAGATCTGCTTGAGATTAGCGGCTTTCCCCGAAAGTTCAATGGGAGCGTCGTGGTTAGGTTGCATCCTAATGTTGGCCCAGTGATCGATAATCAGATTATCAGACCCTTTTACAGTTACGGGAAGCGGAAATGGATCCTGGAGACGTCGGAGTCGTTCCTCGGCGCGCAGCTCCTGGCGCATCTTGTCAGCAATTTTCTCAGTAACTTCTTTGGCCGTCGTATCGAGCGATGTTCTATTGTTGCGCCGAAAGTAAGGCTCGAAATAGTGTTCACTGTCGTTGTCATTTTGATATTGCGGATGGAATTCGCCCAGCGGTGATAGATTTGAACGAGGAGATACCTCAGTTTTGGAAGCGTCAATGAGGTCTTTCAATGCAAATGCGAGGCGATTTCTTACCTCATTAGTTATTCTGTAAAAATTCTTGTCGCCCTGATAGGACATTCTCGACTGAAGAATTGCTATCAGGGTCGAGTAATACTGCTTTCGTGGATATGCGTTGAGTTCATCTTCGCTTGCTGAGGTCAGCCCATAGAGCAAACTGACTGCGTCGCGAAAAGTGACAGTACTGTTGGGCCTCACCCGCACATCAAATTCGCTGCCCGAAATGGCTTGGTGCAAGACAGCCCTGATTGCTTGAACTCGACTTATTTCCGAATCGTTCCATTTGTCCGGATGAAGCGTCTGGACAACTCTGAAGAGACGACCTAGTCCGCCGGAGTCAGCCTTTCGCCCGCGCTCATTGCTTTCCTTGAGGGCGCCGACTAGGCCGAGCTGTGCGAGCCTCAAGAGTCCTTGCGCTAGCGTTTCTGCCTGCTCCTGTTCCTGCTCGTCCGTCACAGGACGAATATACGACATCAGACGTGGAGACCATGCCGCAGGTTCAGGTTATTCGCCGTAGCGATCTTGAGAAGCCCAAAGAGCGTTAGCTAGATCGGCTGCCAGGACTCCCAGAATCTCCTTTGGGAAATGGCTATCCTCGGCGGCGCGCTCTATAGCCCCGTGTGCATATTCATAAACGGTTCCTTCCGAATCGCGTATCAATTTCACCCACAGTGATGTTCCAAGTTCCGGGTTGACTTTAGCAATCTCATCAATTGCAGCAGCCACATGTTCCCGGTCGAACGAATTCTTGCTCTCTGAGAGCTTAACAAAAAACTCGATAGATCTTTCCGGATTGTCTTGTGGAAGCAGTCGCAACTCTTCAGTGAGGGCATTTAGGTTGTCTAATGCTCCATGCCGTTCGAGATTATCTGGGTGAAGCTGCTCTCGTGATTCTTGGTATTTTCTGCCTACTTCTTGGCTGAGTCGAAGTAGCTCCTGAACTGACATGTTTGCGACGCCATACGGCCGCTGAAAGTCGTGCTTGCCGGGTTCTCTAGGTGTTCTTTCCATAGCATTTCTCTGCTTAACAGTTAAGCATGAATCTGCACACATTGCAATATGCATTGCATCATGCTGTCCAGCCTCACCCTCATTCCACCATCAGCCGTGAGGGTGGAATGAGGTGGGAATTGATGGTCAATTCTGAGGGTGAAGCGTTCATGTTTCGATCGTCAGCTATTAGCGTCGCTTCTGACATCGCATTACAGCTCGAAACCCGGGTTCTCGACCTCCCAATCAACGGGAGCCGAGAAAACATGCCAAAGCGCATCGCCAAACAACCGAGGGACAACCGCAGAGAGCCGAAAAGGCCGCGCCGCTCTAAGTGGGCCAAGGATGCAGAGCACCTGATCCGCGACGGCAAGAACAAGTCGGACGTCGAGCTCGAGATCGAAGTCCTCTGGCAACAAGGGCACTGGCGCAACGTCAAGTAGCTCCCGAATCCGCCGGGCATTACAGCTCGGCCCGGCGGATCCAGGTCTCATTTCCACCAACTCCAAGAGAGGAGAAACCATCATGTCAGAACTCACCCCGCGTCTCAGCGACGCGCTCGAATCCCTGCGCGGAGACCGGCCCGTGAGCCGCGTTCCGCGCGAGGTCACCAAGGCCGTCGAGCGGGAGCGCGGCAATGCCGTGGTCCAGGCCGCTCGGGTTGAGGGCCGTGCTCTCGTCGCACACGTGGCGCTGTCCAACGCCGCCGCTCTCAGCAACGAGGAGGCTCTGTACCTTCAGGCCGCACCGCTAGGCGAGGCCCGGTACAAAGCAATCGCCGATGCCTACGCCCTCTACGCCGCGAACGAGGTCGGTCGCCCGTGACCACCTTCATCGTGGTGCTCGTCCTTCTCCTCATCGTCGGCGGTGTCGTCGGCGGATGGATCCTGCACCAGTACTGGCACGAAGAGCGAGAACGCGAGCTCGGTGCCCGTGAAGCCGTCCTCGAGGAACGGTGGCAGGCGCTGGAGCAGTCGCAGCGGATTCATCTCGCGTTCTGGCGGGCGCGCAACCTGATGCGAGACGAGGCCATCAAGGCCCGTCGAGACATGCACGGGGACGCCACGTAGCCCGTCGTCTCACCCTTCCGGCCGCCCCGCGTGCGGAGGCGGCCGGTCCCAAGGAATCAACTACTAACCAAGGAGGACTCATGTGCCGAGGCGGACTCGGAAGCAGATCGTCGGCAAGCGCGAGGACCACGAGCAGCTCGAGCGTGAAGCGCAGCTTAGCGATCTCGAGGTCGAGCTTCACCGTGACCAGGAGCTGAACGCGGCCTGGGACGGATTGAAGCAGCGCGATTCTGCAGTGGACGAGGACAACAGGTAGTAGCCGGTGGGCAGGTGCGGTCTCGTGCCTGCCCACCACTTCGTGAGAGGAGGAATGCCAGGTGAGCTGGTACAAGGTCGCTCAAGCGGCGGTGCTTTCATGAGTGATCGGCCAAGAGTCCCCGCAGCCGGCCGGATCGTCGGCTGGATCGTCGTGGTTGTGGCACTGGCGTACGGTGCGCGGCTGGTATGGGAGCTGCTGCGGCCGCTCGTGCCGCTGCTGGTCGCGATCGTGGTGATGGGTGTCGTGTACTTCTTCATCACGCGGGGCTGGTCGCGGTGAAGGGCTGGACTTTCGGTTGTGGCAACGCCAGCGGTGAGCGCCTGCCGGTCGGTGTTGTCAAAGAAGGCAAAGCCGTTTACCAGTCAATCACTTTCCCCCACAATGAAAGTAGCGGGAAGACAAAGCGCCACAGGCCAATTCGCCTGGATATGAGCGCGCCGGATCATCCCCGCGTCATCGATTGTCGGTCGTTTCCTGGGTTCAGCGATAGGCCATGCCTTGTATGCGGGGTGGTTTCGTGGTGCCTCGAATCGCCTGGCAAGTCCAAGGTCAACGTCATCTCAGAAAGGAGGGTGGGTATGAGCGAAACGTCGTCAGAATCGGTTCACGTCACTGGAGAGGAGCGCGAGCGCCCTGAAATACGGAAGCTGGCGCGAGCGTGCTTGGAGCTGGCAAGGGTGGAGCTCGAAGCACGGCACCATCAAGAGCAACCGCCAAGCGAGCCAGGCGTCCGGCCGCCCTCCGGTCCCGAGGACGAGGAGCCCGGCGATGCGTGAGCTGCGCTGGTTCGACCTCACGCCGCCGCGGGACATCGACCTCGCGGACGTGACCACACTCCTCCGCCCGCTCGCCCATCGCCCGAAAGTCGGCTGGACGTATTCGACTCCGCTCGTGGTCTTCGAACTTTGGGGTGAGAACGGCCGAGTCGGCTGGCGGCTTGGGGTAGACGCCCGCATCGTCGGGCAGATAGCCGAAGCTTTCCACGCCCACCTGCCGCGTCTGGGTATGGCGGCCTCGACCTCGCATCGGCAGTCACTGCACCTCGCGGCGGACGTTCGGCTTTCCACCTTGGCGGCGACGCTCAGATCAGATACCGCGGGAGCGATCGGCACGCAGCTCGGTGAGGTGCTTTCTCATCTCAGTAAGGGTGAGGCCGCTTCTCTGCAATGGGTGCTCGGCCCCGCACAACCCTCCGAGCGTCCACCTTCGCCGTTGAGTCTGGCTGAAGCGATGGGTTTTCGGGCGCCGTCCGTTGGCGACTCGCGGGAATCGCGTTCATGGCAACTCAAGGCCGCTGAGGCGCTGTTCGCCGTGCAAGGTCGGATCGGGGCAAGTGCGGAGAGTCCGCAGCGGGCACGCGGGATTATCCAGAGGATCGGGAGCGCCGTGAAGCTGGCGAACAGCCAGCACGCCGCGCTGATGATGAGCCGTGCGAGCGAAGCGCGAGCCCGGCGGATCAACAAGCCAACCGGGTCAGCGCTGCGCTGGTCCTGCCTGCTCAATGCCGATGAGTTGGCCGCACTGCTGGGCTGGCCTGTTCAGGACACGCCTTCAGAGTCGCTGCCGGTTACCGGTGGGCACATCAACGAGGTCCCGGCGAAGCTGCTGGTGGACGAGCGTGAGGCTGCGACGTCGAAGCAGAGGGTGCTCGGTGAGAGCCTGCACCCAGTCCAGCGCGGCCGACTGGTGACGGTGCCGCCCGGAACGAGCTTGCATCACCTGCACCTCATCGGGCCGACAGGTTCAGGTAAGTCCACACTCCTGTGTGGGCTTTCGCTTGCGGATATCGCAGCAGGGCGCTCGGTCCTTGTTGTGGATCCGCGCGGCGATCTGGTGCGAGACATCCTCGCTCGGATTCCTGCTAAGAGCCGTAAAGACGTGGTGGTGATCGACCCAGCGAGCGAGCGCAGTGTGGGCATCAACGTGCTCGGCGGAGACCGAGGACAGGCCGAGCGGCGAGCGGACCAGATCGTGCACCTACTCTCAGAAATGCACGGGACGAATTTCGGGCCGCGCACCACTGACGTGGCGCTACATGCACTTATCGCCGCGAGCCGTCTCAAGGACGGGACTATCTGCGATGTCCCCATGCTGCTCACGAATCCAAGCTTCAGGCGGCGGGTATTGAGGGAGGTCGGCGACCCGCTCACCCTCGCACCGTTCTTCGCCTGGTTCGACGGCCTTTCTGAGGGCGAACGCGCTCAGGTCATCGCGCCGCTGCTGAACAAGCTTCGAGCCCTGACCAGCCGCGAGACCACCCGCCGAATGCTCGGCCAGGCCACACCGAAGTTCGACCTCGAGGAGCTGTTCACCAAGCGGCGGATCGTGCTGGTGAACCTCAACCGCGGGCTCCTCGGAGCGCCAGCGGCAAACTTGCTGGGCGCGCTGCTGCTGAGTCAGGTGTGGTCGGCGGCCCAGCGCCGCGCGGCAGTTCCGGACGAGAAGCGCCATCCCGTGATGATGGTCGTCGACGAGTTCCAGGATTACCTACGCCTCTCCGGCGGCCTCGACTTCGGCGAAGCCTTGGCGCAGTCCCGGGGCCTTGGCGTCGGGTGGACGCTGGCACATCAACACCTCGGCCAACTCAACGCGAACCAGCGGGCCGCAGTCCTCGCCAATGCCCGCTCTCGGGTGGTCTTTCGACCAGCGACGGACGATGCCAAACCGCTAGCTTCCAGCCTCGGTGGTGACCTCACCGGCGACGATCTCCTGCGACTGCGCGCGTTCCAGGCCTGCGCGCAACTTCTCCTCGATCGTCGTCCAACCATGCCGTTCTCCGTACAGACTCAGCCGCTGCCGCCGTGGACCAGCGACCCGAACGAGCTGCGCCGAGAGAGCGAGCGCCGTTACGGCGTCGACGGTGCCGAGCTGGACAAAGCGCAACTCGCCCGCTGGGAAGGCGGTGACCTGCCGCCTGTCGGTCCCATCGGGACGAAGCCAAGGAGGTCGGCATGAGCGGCTGGCCTACCAACAGGGGTGAAACTGAGGCTGCCGGTCGGCCTACCGATCGAGCTGAGCAAGGGTCAACCCCGACGTGCGAAATCAGCTCGCAGGACGCAACGACTCTTGAGCCGTCTGGTGAGCACTCACCGACGACTCGCCCCGCGCGCGGCCGTGTAGAACGACTGCGACAGAAACTCAGCGAGCGGGACTTCGCGGTTCTGCGCTCCCTCCATAAGCTGCGCCTCCTGACCGGTGTCCAACTCGCTCGGCTTCACGTCGCGGACGGTTCGACCGCTACCAGAGCGCGACGGGCACGGGCGTTGCTTCAGCGCCTGAGTGAGCTGAAGGTCGTGGTGCGTCTCGGCCGAAGAGTCGGCGGCGTACGGGCTGGCTCAGCCGGATTCGTCTACGGGCTCTCCGGCTACGGGCAAGCCGTCCTCGAGGTCGACGGCCCGACTGGCAAGCGACGACGGCGGGTGTGGGAGACCAGCCCGCCGCACCAGCGGCATGTCCTGGCGGTGGCCGAGCTATACGTGCAGGTGGTCGAGGCGAGTCGAGGTGGTGACGTTGAACTACTCGCCTTCGATGCCGAACCGGCCTGCTGGCGTCGGTTCGCTGGTATCAGCGGGCAGACAGTCACACTCAAACCCGATGCGTATATCCGCCTTGGCGTGCGCGCCGTCGAACTGGTGGCGTTCGTCGAGGTGGACATGGGCACCGAGAGCGCGCCGACCATCGCCAAGAAATGCCACACCTACATTTCATACTGGCGCAGCGGCATCGAGCAGCAGGCGCACGACGTCTTTCCAGCGGTGCTGTGGTTGGTCGAGGCCACGCGTCGTGCCGAACAGCTCGCGGACGTGATTCGTCACCTGCCGCACGATGCTCAAGCGCTGTTTCGGGTGGCGCTGCTCGGCGACGCTATACAACTCCTCTCTACCGAGGAGGGCGAGCGATGAGCACCCGACGCGATCGCTTGCCGCTCGGGCAGATTCTCCAAGGCGACGCCCGCGAGCGTCTGTCTGAGCTGCCGGACTCAAGTGTGGACTGCGTCATCACCAGCCCGCCGTACTTCGCCCTGCGCGACTACGGCCATCCCGGGCAGCTCGGCCTGGAGAGCGACGTGGACGGTTGGGTGCGCGCACTCGTGGGCATCTGCCGCCAGCTCGCCCGCGTTCTCAAGCCGGGTGGCGCCCTGTGGTTGAACGTCGGTGACGGCTACAGCAACCACATCAGGCAAGGCGTACCGCCGAAAGGGCTCCTACTCGGGCCGCAGCGGCTAGCGCTGGCCTTGAATGAGGACGGGTGGATCATGCGCAACCAGATCATCTGGGCCAAGACCAACCCCATACCTTCGAGCGTGGCCGACCGCTTCAGCTGCGGCCACGAGGTGCTGTTCCTCCTAGTACGCTCACGGCGCTACTTCTTCGACCTTGACGCCGTCCGAGTCCCACCACGCTCCATGGCCGGCCGGAGAACCGACGTAGAGGGGTATCGCTACCTGCCAGACGACGCTTTGCCGGAAGGTGGCGGCGTCGACGACAACCGCGGGCTCAACCGCATGAAGGGCTCGGGCAAGGTGGCACACCCCCTAGGGAAGAACCCGACCGACGTCTGGCAGCTGTCTACTGCGGCTTATCGGGGTGAACATTTCGCCACCTTCCCACTGGGGCTGGTCGAGACACCGCTACTCGCCACCTGCCCCGAGAAGGCGTGCGCGGAATGCGGCACACCGTGGGTACGGGAAAAGGTAGACCGCAGCCAGCACCCGCCGCGACTCGGCCAGCTGCGCCCAGCCTGCACCTGCGACGCCGGGACGGTGCCGGGCGTTGTCCTCGATCCGTTTATGAGCTCGGGCACGGTAGCACTGGCAGCTGAGATGCACGGGCGGGACTGGATCGGCTGCGAGTTGAACCCGGTGTATGTGGCGCTGGCTCGAAGCCGCCTGGCCGAGTGGCGAGCGGAGCACCGCCCATCGAGCGCGAGGGAGAGCCGGAGCCCATGAACTACGGCCGGGCTCGCCGGTGGACTGCGGCTGACGATCGTCATCTCATACGGAGATGGCCAGCCGCACCACACCGAGGAGGGGCGTTATGGAGCCCAAGAATTCGGGCGTAAAGACGCTAGGTATCAAGTTGCCGGACGAGCTGCACGCGCAGTTCACCCTGGTGGCGCAGTTGGACGGCCTGTCCCTGGCCGATGCGCTCAGGAGGGCGGTCGAGGAGTACGTGGCCCGCAAGCGCGAGGAGGGCGACTTCGCCAACCGTGCCGCTGCCGCACTCGAAGAGATCGAGCGCGAAGCGGCGGCTCGACGCGACGCCATCCAAGCGCTGTTCGGCAGCGACGCTCAAGCGGACGCTAAGACGGCGAAGGCGACGCCTCGTCGCAAGAGCAACCAGAGCTGAACGTCGAAGACGACTGGCTCGGTTGCCTCACGGGGTGAAGAGCAGGCTTTACTGCCGCTCTTCACCCTCATTCCCATTTGACCGTTCTGGCCCGTCTCGAAGCTGTCACCTGGCGAGGGTGACGAGGCTACCTTCGGTCGGGTTGTCATAGTGGTCCCAGATCCGATTGAGTTCCATCTGATAGTAGAGAGTGTGAAGTCCGAACAAGAAGATCAGGATGAACCCGATCCAAGGGTTACAGCTCGAGTTGAGTCCTGCCGCATCTTGCATTCGGGCAATGCGTTTGCCTGTGTTGTAGATGGAGACAAACGGCGGGACGATGATGAGCGGCCCGAACAGGACCGCCATGAGCGAGACGACCGGATCGACTTCGATGCGTTTGTCGAAATCGCGCGCCTCACGGTTGATTTTGTACCAGAAGACGAAGGAGTAGATGCCGAGCGTAATCAGCGGCCACACCAGCCAGATCAGCACGACGTTGCGTCTCTTGCCTGCAGAACCCGTCATACATGGCATCAAACCTGTCCGATGAGCGAGACGAACTGATTCTCAGCAATCCGACTTGCGGAGAGCAGATCTCCATGTAGAATGCCCGCTCGATTCATCCCAAACTCAGTAACTCTAACAGGCTCGCCAAATGCTGAAAATTCCGCAGCTCCCAGAGGTTGAAAAAGCTGAAATAATAAATATATGGGAATGCATTTATATAAGACGTGATCGGATTGGCGGGGACGTTTTCCCAGGTGTACCCTGCCTGCGCTGAGACGCGCGTGGGCGCGTCCGCACGGACGAAAGGAGGAACGGCATGCGGAAAGACGATTCAACGGAATACACGGCCGAGGATCAAGGAATGGATCTTGATCTCACTAAACCCGCAGAGAGCACCAGCATTCGGTACGCCAGGACCGCTCGCTACGAGGGCAAGCGCGAGCAGCTGATCGGGCGCCTCAACGACCCCTCAAGCGGGCTGGGCTCGATGCTCCGCGAGTTGCAGGGCAAGGAACAGGAGACGAGTGACCGCCTGCGACGTGTCGTGATCTATCTGCGGGTAAGCACCGAAGAGCAAGCCCGTGTCGGGGGCGAGTTGGAAGGCTACTCGATCCCGGCCCAGCGCGAAGCCTGCCTCATCAAGGTGCGCCAGCTCGGCGGCATCCTGGTCGAGGAGTACGTGGACGCGGGCGAATCAGCCAAGTCCGCCAACCGCCCTGAGCTGCAAAAGATGCTGCGCGAGTTGAAATCTCGCAAGATCGACTACGTGGTCGTGCACAAGATCGACCGGCTCGCGCGCAACCGAGCTGATGACGTCGAGATCAACGCCGCCATCGCCCGGGCGGGCGCCAAGCTCATCTCGGTCTCCGAACCGGTCGACGAGACACCCGCCGGGCGCCTGCTCTACAACATGATGGCTGACGTGGCCCAATACCACTCGGACAACCTGGCCGTCGAAGTCCTCAAGGGCATGACCACCAAGGCGAAAGCTGGTGGCACGCCGTACCGGGCACCGATCGGCTACCTCAACCACCGCGAGCTCAAGGACGGCGCGGACATCCGCACGGTCATCATCGACCCCGAACGCGCATCGCTGGTGAAGTGGGCGTTCGAGCAGTACGCCCTCGGCGACTGGGCAATCCGCCAACTGGTCGACGCGCTCAACGCCCGAGGGCTGCAGACCCGCGCGACGCGGAAGTGGACGGCCAAGCCGATGAGCATCAACGGCGTCCACAAGATGCTGCGCAATGAATCGCCCCGGCTGTGATAGAGGGTTGATTACGTGGTGA
>NZ_JAELXW010000049.1 GCF_016428645.1 Glycomyces salinus
CACCAGAAAGCGGAAAGCCGCCGGGCCGAAGGCCCGGCGGCACTACGCCGTTGGTCAGGCAGCTTTCTGAATCGCCTTCTCGACTAGCTCATTGACGTCCTCGGCATCGAGTCTGCTCTGATCGGCGGCGAGCACCGCCAGCAAAGGCATCAACAGGTTGGCGACCTCACCCGGTACCTCCGCAAACAAAGCGGACTCACCAAGCACCGAACGAACCAGCAACTCGGCATGGAGCGGATTCACCTGCTGCCCAGAGCCTTGCAGGCTGTTCATGAAGTCGGCCACGAATGCCAGGATTGCATCGTGACTCTTGTTCTCGCTGAACCTCTTTTTCAGGACGAGACTCAGCACAGCGATATTTATGCGCCCAGTGCCCTCAAGGCTTCCATCGGGAAGCTGATCGTGCCATCGTTGAGCCTCTTCGGGGTCGTTCCGGAGCATGGCCTTCAGATGCTCGCCGTAGATTCGCTTCACATCGGTCATGTTTCCCGTCCTCTCCAGCGCCGCACGGCCTCCCGAATACCATACGCGGTCATAAGCACGGTCATCGAAGCTGACGAAACGATGTCCGGCACGTTTGTCTGCGGTTCAGGGGGCGCGGTATAGATGGTTTCTGCCGTGTAAGTGTGGGCTTCAGTCGGTCCGGGTTCGCGCATGAGCTTCGCGACGTTCATGGCCGACTCTGTTGTCGTCTTCACCGAGTCTTTGGCATCGTCCGCCCGGCGGAGGAGCTTCTCGAAATCGTCATCTTCATCTTCGAGATTGATCACCTGCTGCGATTCCGGTGCCGCCTCCCAAGACTCGACCTGGTCGCCGGTGCGGAAGGAGAGCTCAGAGCTCGGGTTCTCCTCCGATTCGGGTGCACCCGGGGCCGGTGGGCCGCCTGTCGGGGGCTCGTTCGGGCCTTGGCCTCCGCCCGAACCTCCGGCGGGGGTTGGGGCGTTATCCTGCTCGCCCTCTGCTGATACTCCTCCGCCGGTACCGCCCTGTAAGGTCCTCATCGCCTCGACCTGAGCCCGCACCCCCTCGGCCTGCTCACCGATCGCCTGCAACCCGGTCTGCAACTGCCCCAACGCGTCCTTGACCGCCATCGCCTCGGCGGCCTTGCTCTCCATGCCCAACGCCTGAGTCTGATTGCTCAACTCCTCCGCGCTGCTCATCGACGCACCGGCGCTGGCCGCCGTCTGGTCGATCTCGCCCTTCAACGCCTCGATCTGCCCCGACAGCTCGTCCACACTGGCCATGGTGGGGTGGCCCTTCCTAACTGGGAGTTCAGGGGATGAACCGGTCGCGTTCCGCATACCGGATGCGACCGGCGCGCACGTTACCGAACCGGCGCGAATCGCGCATGACGCGCTGCTGCCAACCGGACCCGCACCGGCACCGATCCGAGTCCGGCAGGCGAAACCGAACTCATCGCGGGCGAGCGTTCCGGCCCGGCGCGTACGCTCGGCCAGATGAGCAGGGAGGTAACGCGATGAACCGATTCGAAGGCAAAGTCGCCATCGTCACCGGCGGCGCGAAGGGCATCGGGGCGGCCACCTCGGCGCGCCTCGCCGCCGAAGGCGCGGCCGTCTACGTCGTCGACATCGATGCCGAGGCCGGCGGGCGGCTCGCCGCCGAGATCGAGGGCGAGGCCCGCTTCGTCGACTGCGACGTCTCCCGGCTCGACCAGTGGAAAGCGCTGGCGGTCAAGGTGAGCGCCGAGCACGGCCGACTCGACGTCCTCGTCTCCAACGCCTTCGCCAACCTCCTCGGCCGCGCCCACGAGCTCGAGGAGGCCGACTGGGACCGCACCCTCGACGTCACCCTCAAGCCCACCTACCTGGGCGTCAAGACCTTCGCCGAACAGCTCGCCGCGGCCCGCGGCTCGGTCGTGGCCGTCTCCTCGGTCCACGCCCACCTGTCCTATCCGGACTTCACCGCCTACGCCGCCGCCAAGGGCGGCCTGTCGGCGCTGATCCGGCAACTGGCCGCCGCCTACGGGCCCGCCGTGCGCTGCAACTCGGTCGCCCCCGGCCCCATACTGACCACCCATTGGGATGGCACACCAGGTCCGGCCCGGGAAGCCGAGGCCGACCGCACGATCGCAGGGCGCCTCGGCGAGCCCGAAGAGGTCGCGGCCGCCATCGCCTTCCTCGCCTCCGACGAGGCCGGTTACATCACCGGCGTCGAACTTCCCGTCGACGGCGGCTTCCTGGTCAGAAAACGCTGACGCCGAGGCACTCCCGACGCCGATCGCACGAGCGGAGACCGGACGATTGTGCCGCCGCGATCGCGGTTTGTACCGGGTCCTAGCCTGAGCGCATGGACGACAACACGAACCCGGTCCTGGGCGTCGCTCCGGCCCCGGCGGCCCAGGCGCTGGCCTTCTTCACCTCCCAGTTGACCTTTCGCACCGACGTCTCCGACGTCTACTCCGCACTCGAGAGCGGCGAGCCCGGCTTCACGCTCGTCGACACCCGCGGACAGGCTGCCTGGGAGCAGGGGCACGTCCCGCAGGCGGTCCATCTGCCGACCGACGACATCACCGCCTCCGCCGAGGTTTCTGTCGACCGATCGAAACCGGTCGTCGTCCACTGCTGGGGTCCGGGTTGCAACGGCGCCTACCGCGCCGCCGTCGAGTTCGCCCGCCTCGGATACCAGGTGAAAGAGATGATCGGCGGCATGGAGTACTGGATCCGCGAGGGCCTGCCGGTAGCCGACGCCCAAGGCGTCACGCGCGGCGAGCCGGACCCGCGCACCGTCCCGGTGTCCGGAGTCTCCTGCGACTGCTGAGACCGGCATACTCGGGGCATGACCGAACTGCTTGCGATGCCGGACGACTGGGAGCGGGCACTGGCGATCGTCGCCCACCCCGACGACATGGAGTACGGCGCGGCCGGGGCCGTGGCCGCCTGGACCAGGGCCGGGAAGGAAGTCTCCTACCTGATGGTCTCGCGCGGCGAGGCCGGGATCGACACCCTCTCGCCGGAGGCGGCCATTCCCGTCCGCGAACGGGAGCAGCGCACCAGCGCCGCCCTCGTCGGGGTCGACACCGTCGAATTCCTCGACCACCGCGACGGCGTCATCCAGGCCGGGCTCGACCTGCGCCGCGACCTGGCCGCCGCGATCCGGCGCCACCGGCCCGAACTGGTCGTCACCCTCAACCGCCGCGAGTACTTCCAGCCGGGAGGCTGGAACAGCGCCGACCACCGGGCCGTCGGCGAGTCGGTCCTGGACGCCGCCGCCGACGCCGGGAACCGCTGGATCTTTCCAGAACTGACCGAGCAGGGCCTGGAGCCGTGGAACGGGGTGCGGTGGGTCGCGCTGGCCGCGTCCCCGGTCTCCACGCATGCGGTCGACATCTCCGAGACGATGGAGGACGCCGTCGCCTCCCTGACCGCGCACAGCGCCTACATCTCGGCGCTGACCGACGAGGACCCCGAGCAGTACGCGCGGGGCTTCCTCCCCGCGTTCGCCGAGGCCACCGGCGAGCGCTTCGGCGTCCGATACGCGACCCCGTTCGAGCTGGTCTCGGTCTGAGGAGCGGCGTTACCGGTCGGCGATGCCTCCGACGATCCGGCCGGAGCCGGACTCGGCCCCTGCTTCCAGCTCGAAGTAGTCGTATTCGGTGGTGCGCGGGCCGTCGCCGTGGTTGTACTGCCCGGCCAGGGTGTACTGGCCCTCCTCGATGGTCTCGCCGTCGATGAGCGTCCACCGGAACACCAGGTAGCCGTCCTGCTCGTACACCTCGGCCGGGTCGAAGTAGTGCTCGGCGGTCACCCAGGAGCCGGTCTCGCGGAGGTCGTCGCGCATCGCCACCCGCAGCTCGACGGTCAGCTCGGTGACCGGCTCGGTGACGTCCAGCAGCAGCTCGGCCTGCGACCAGTAGTCGATGCTGCCATCGGGGTCCAGACCGGCCTGGACGTCGAGGGACTCGACCTCGTCGACCGCTTCTGGGATCGGCTCGTGCGAATACTCGTCCCCGTCCGGCTCGGACGAGGTGACCTGGCCGGGGCCGGTGGGCGGGACGGACGGCTCGCCCGAGGTGCGGTAGCCGATGACCACGATCGCGGCGATGAGCATCACGGCCGCGCCGGTCGCGATCGCCAGATGCGGGACGCGGAAGCCGCCGCGGACCGGTCGGGCACCGACCGGCGTCGGCCCGTCCATGCCCTCCGAGATCCGCTCCCACATGCGATCGCCGTCGGGCTCGAAATCGTCGCCGGCGGATCTGAGCCGATCGGGCAGGTCGTCCCTCATAGCCGCACCCCGTTCCCTAGTCGCTCCCTGTCGTCGGGCCCGTCCGCGGGCCGAAGGATCTTCCGCAGCTCGGCCAGGCCCTTGGAGGTCTGGCTCTTGACCGTCCCGACCGCGACCCCGAGCGCTTCGGCGGTCTCGCTCTCGGTCAGGTCCAGCGAATGCCGCAGCACCACGCAGGCCCGCTTGCGGAACGGCAGCCGCTCCAGGGCCCGGCGGACGTCGACCACTCCGGCCACGTCGGTCCCGTCGGCGGCCTCGCCGGAGCCGCGCCAGAACAGCAGGTTGCGCCGCCGCTCCCGCACCGCCGAGCGGATGCGGCCCTTGGCCAGGTTGGCGACGACCCCCCGCGCGTAGGCCAGGGGGTTCTCGGCGCTGTCGGGGCCGGTCCACTGCTTCCAGACGGCCAGCATCGCGTCGGAGGCGATGTCCTCGGCCGTCGCCCGCTCGCCGATGAGCAGCCACGCGAACCGCGCCAGCTCGGCGTGGTGGAGTTCGAAGAAGTCGCGGAACGCGTCCTCCTCGGGCGAGGCCGGGACGTGCAAATCGACCCTCCGGGCAAGGATAGGTATCGGGGAGCCGGAGTTTAGCAAGGGGACGGACGCCTCGTCGAGCAGCGTTGCAGGCGCCCGCCCCGGTTCGACGAGCGAAATGTGCTTGCCCTTCCGCGTAGCGGTCGTTTGTGGGTGCGGCGGAGCCGGGTTGCCGCACCACCCCGTAGTTGCCGCCGCGGCCCGAAAGGTTGCCGCAAAATCCAAAGAATTCTCAAAGCCACCGTCCGGCACGCCCGAGACGGCACCCGATCAGCGCCGATGCCCGGATTCGGGCCCATCCAGGTGCGTCACCGACGCGATCTGGACGACCTCGAGACCGTCCACGACCGTCACCGCCCCGCCCGGGGCCCGCTCCTTCTCGCCGTGCTGGACGATGTGCACCAAGGCCATGCCCGGATCGTAACGGCGGAGCCCGATCCGGGCTAGCGCTTTCCTTTGCCTGTTGCGTCGCGCCCGGCGCGGCCGTAGGCTGGGCCAGCCCGGCTCCGATCACCTTGGAGGCAGACCGATGCAGCCGCTCCGGCCCCAGCGACTCCACCCCGGCGACACCGTAGTCATCGCCGCCCCCTCGGGGCCGTGCACGCCCGACCGCCGCGACGAGCTCGACTCCGGGATCGAAGCGGTCCGGGCGATGGGTTTCGAGGTCGAACTCTCCGGGCTCGTCGAATCCGCTGCACGCCGCTTCTGGCGCTCCGGCACCCCCGCCGAGCAGGCCGCCGAGGTCAATTCACTGCTCGCCGACCCGCGGGTGCGAGCCATCGTCCCCTTCGCCGGGGGCAACGCCACCACCGGATACGTCGACCGGCTCGACTTCGAGGCCGTCCGCGCCGACCCCAAGCCGATCCTCGGCTTCTCCGACATGACCGCGATCCACCTCGCGCTCCACTCCCGGACCGGCCTGATCGGCATGCACGCCGACTTCGCCCCGGGCTTCGGGAAATTCTGGGCCTCGGCCGACGCCGAACGGCTCGAGCAGATCCGCGAACTCGTCCGCGACCTGCTGACCGGCCAGATCGACGACGTCGCCCTGCCGGCCGAGAACACCTGGGAGACGTGGAAGCCCGGCAAGGCCACCGGCCGTCTCGTCGGCGGCCTGCTCGACCGCTTCATCCGCCTCCAGGTCGGGCCCCTCGCCTTCGCTCCCGAGCGCTTCGACGGGGCAATCCTGTTCTGGGAGGAAGTCGGCCGCAACATCGGGCACGTCTGGAACGATCTGCACGTCCTGCGCTCGGCCGGGATCCTCGACCGCATCTCGGCCATGGTCGTGGGCATTCCCATCCACCTGTCCGGACCGGCGGACAGGCACGGGCCGGTGACGGTGAAAGAGGTCGTACTCGACGTCCTCGACGGGATCGAGATACCGGTACTCGGTGGCGTCGACTTCGGACACACCGGCCCCAACCTTCCGATGCCGATCGGCCTGAGAGCCAGCGTGAATGCGGACGACCACGAACTGCGACTCCTCGAATCCCCGGTGACCTAGACGCTACAGCCGCGAATAGAGTCGCAATTCCGACCGTTGTGGAGGTTGCTTTCTTGTGGACCTTCGGGCACGGTTGGTAGACATGAAGATCCGCACGGCCGGCCCAGCCGACGCTGACGAGATAGTGCAGGTCAGGAACGCTTCCTGGCGTGCCGCGTACCGAGGAATCATCGACGACGCCACCCTGGCGTCGCTGCGCCGCGAGCCCTCGCATGCCTTCGTCATGAACCTCTCCTCCCCGCCCCCGTTCTGGCGCACCCTCCTCGCCGAGCGCGGTCCCGAAGTCGTCGGCACCATAACGATCGGCTGGGACACCAGGGAATCCGCAAAGGACGAAGTCGAGTCCGGCCAGCCGGGCGAGGTCTGGATGCTCTACGTTCACCCCGACTACTGGGGCCGCGGCGTCGGCCACGCCCTGATGCGCGAGGCCCATAAGTCCCTCAACGAGTTCGGGCTCTACCCGATCCGCGTGTGGGTCCTGGAGGGCAACGAGGTCGGGACGCGCTTCTACGAGCGCTACGGCTTCGTGTCCGACGGCGAGCGCACCGACTTCGAGGTGAACGGACGGCCCTACCCGATCGTCCGGTACTCCCTGCCGGCAGACAGAGTGGTAGAGGAACTGGTCTGACCTCGGAGAGCCGTCACTCGGGACGAGCCTGGCACCCGTCCGAGGGCAGTCGGAACTCCTCGGTGAGGACGTCGAGGTAGGCGCAGCCGTCGCGCTCGTTCGGCTCGATGTAGCCGCCTTCGTGCCACTCGTTCCAGGCGTAGACGTACACGATGTTGTCCACGTCCTGCGGGCGCCGCGAGTCCTCTATGTCGTCGAAGACGGTCGAGACGGCCTCCCGGTACCGCTCCATGGAATGGTCGGGGAAGTAGCGGATGGTCGAGGCGTCGGTGTTCTCGATCGGGTAGCGCGGCCGCTCGTCGAAGTCGGACATGAGGCAGCGGCTGTAGGAGGCCGCGGCGGGCCCGCTGTTGAAGTAGTCGAGCATGCCGTCGAGGTAGCTCTGGTAGGACCGGCTCTCCACGCCGGGACCGTCGGTCGTGCAGTAGGAGGAGTCCGCGCCGGCCGCGGGCACATCGCTCTGGGCGAATCCGGCCTGGTTGATCTGGACGTAGATGTCCTCGCCGAGCTGCTCGTCCGCTTCGGACCTGACGGTCTCGACGAAGTCGCCGACCTGCTCGGGGCTGCCGTCGCCGAGACCGCGCGCGTCGCAGATGTTGAAGATCTTGCGGCCGTCGTTGGCGCGCAAGGTGTTGTCCTGCGAGAGGTATTTCTCGACCATCAGCGACGCGACCTGGTCGTACTGGTCGGTCGGGACGTCCAGCTCGCCGAAGGGGTGCGCGCAGAGCGAGACCGTGAAGTCCATGGCGTCGCGGTTCTCGGCCTGGAGGAAGGCGTCCAGCGACGCGTCGGTCACCGAAGGCTCCTGCGCCTCGGTGTTCCAGTACCAGTAGAAGGAGAAGAAGCTCAGGCCCGCCGAGGTCGCCTGGGTGATGTGCTGCTCGAGGGTGTGCGGGTCGGAGTCGTCGTAGTAGCCGATGGACGGCTTGAGGTCGCTCCAGTCCTGGTCCGGCCAGTTGTCGGTGGCGTACTCGGTTCCGTCGCGGAAGTCGCGCACGCCGCCCCACCAGTCGCCCTCGCGGCCGTAGACCTCTTCGGTGCGCTGGATGATGCGCTGGTGCCCATCGATGTTGAACATGCCGAAGTAGACCGCGCCGGTCCGGATCCACTGCGGGTACACGTACCCGACCGGTCCGTCGAGCGTGTAGCCGGCCTCGACCAGCTCATCGGTCTCCGACTTCAGCGCCAGCCGCCACTCGCGGCCGTTGCTGAGGCGATTGAGCACCTCGCGGTCCGGGGCCGCATCGGTGTAGACGTGGCCGGCCGTGCCCTCGAAGACCCAACCGTCGTCGATCAGCGAGTCGCGCTCGGCCTCCGAGACGGTGAACAGCCAGGCGGTCGAGTCCGAGGCGGGCTTGAGGCGGTACAGCGGCGTCGTGCCGTCGGCGCCCCCACGCGGAAAGTATCCGACGCGCCCGGACTGCAAATCCATGCCGTGGTTCTCGGCGGCGTTCTGCGCCTCACGCTGGTCCAGGGTGTAGAGCCGACCCGATCCACCGGCCGACACCAGCTCGAGCAACGGCATGGGCTCCTCGCCCTGCCGCTGAGCGGCACTGACCTGCTCTGCCGCGCTCGGGTCCGGCGCCTCCTCCGAAGCGGGTTCGGAATACGCGCTGACCACCGGCAAGGCGAGCAACCCCGCTGCCGAGAGGACGACCACCGCGATGCCCGCACGTCGTGTCGCCACGTCCACCATCCTCGAATCGGGATCACGTCACGACCAACAGCCTAGAAAAGGTACGCAACCCCCGCCGGCCAATGGCGGCGTCTCTGCGGGCCTGCGCGCCGTCGAGGCGCTCCGCGTGGTCATGCCCGAGCAGCACGCCACCGCCCACCGGCGCCACGTCGCCGCGGCGTCGGCTACCGAGCCGCCACTCGGGAAAGCACTTTCGTCCGCGCCTTGCTCCGTGGAAAGATCGGCTGATGCTGAAACTCACCGATTTCATCATCGACTGCCCGGACACGATGAAGCTGGCGGCGTTCTACGCCGAGGTGACGGGCCGAGCGCCCAAGGAGGACAGCACCGAACTCTGGGCCGGCATCCCGTTCGGCGAGGTCGAACTGGCATTCCAGCGCGTGGAGGACTACGTCCCCCCGACCTGGCCCTCCAATGAACATCCCAAGCAGTACCACCTCGACTTCGAAGTGGACGAGTTCGAGCCCGAGCAGCGCCGCGTCATCGACCTCGGCGCGACCCTCCAGCAGAATTTCATCAACGCCGAGGGATACGGCTGGCAGGTCTATACCGACCCGATCGGGCACCCGTTCTGCCTGTGCCGCAACTCATGGGCGGTGTGGCCTTAAACGCCGGCCTCTGCCTGGCGTGCGATCACGTCCAGCAACGCCGCGTGGGTCTCCTCGTCGGCCGCGGCTATCAGGCCGGCGGCCTCGGACGACAGCTGCTCGCCGCGCAGGTCGGTGACCGTGCATCCAGCGGCCAAGCAGAGCGCCACGCCCGCGGAGAAGTGGACGTTGTCGCGCATCTCGCCGTCGGTGATGTAGCCCGCGCGCTTCCCTGCCGCCACGAACGCGACGGCGAGGGTCGTGGAGACCACGCGCGGCCGGAACCGCTCGGTGAAGACCGAGTCCGCCAGCAGCGCGGACCCGTGGTCGAGCCCGATCGTCGGGTACGGGGACTCGAGGTTCACGTCCACCAGCCCGGTCCGGGCCGAGGGCCGCAGCGCCCGGATGACATGGCCGCGCCGGACCAGCGGGTTCGCGCCGTCGGTCCAGTACACCTCGCCGGTGGACGGGTCGGCCGAGGCCGCCGCGACGATGTCGGTCCCCTCCCGCAGCGCGACGTTCACTGCGACCATGAGGTGCCCGGCGGCGTAGTTCGCCGTCCCGCACAGCGGGTCGACCAGCCACATCCGCTCGGACTCGGACTCGCCGATCCGGCCGGTCTCTTCACCGAGGACCGCGTCGTCCGGGCGGGCGTAGCGCAGCACCTCGAGGACGGCCGCCTCGGAGGCGAGGTCGGCGTCGGTGGCGAAGTCGCCGCGCCCCTTGTCGTGGCGCTCGAGCGGGGCGCCGAACATCTCCCGCACCACCTCTGCGCCCGCCAGAGCCGCCGCCATCGCCAGCTCCGCGTCGCTTCCGCTATCCCTGAAAGGCATGCGCCAAGCCTAGCCACGATCCGGCCCGGCGCCTCACTCCGTGGGACTGCGCGGCCCGGACTCAATCGAACGGCGGCCCGGATCGCGCGATGTCGTGCTTGAACACCTCGACCTCGCCGAGTGCCGTCTGGACGGCCGGATGCGGAGCCCGCGCCCGCCATGCATCGAGGGACTCCTGCGAGTCCCAGTACTCGAACATGTTGATACGGCCGGGCTCGAACGGGTCGGCCGATATCGCCAAATCCAGGCAGCCTGGCGCCCCGCGCGCCTGCTCGACCAGGTTCCGGCAGCCGTCGACGTATCGATCCCGCTCGGCGGGGTCGACATAGAAAGATCCGGCGACGATGACGCTCACCATGAGTCTCCTTCCCTGGAAGTTCCACGCTCCGATGTGCGACATGGGTAGAGACGACCCGACCGCCGCGAATTCATCGCCGCCCCACTGCCGGATGGCGACGGCATGGTCTTGACTGGGTCCGGGCGGCGCGGCCGTGCCGCCCTGAGCCGGAGAACGAGGTGGCGAACATGGCATGGAGCACCCGCGAGATCGCCGAACTCGCCGGCACCAGCCTCCGGGCGGTGCGGCACTACCACGAGATCGGTCTGCTCGACGAACCCGAGCGGCTCCCCAACGGCTACAAGCAGTACGGCGTGGCCCACCTGGTCCGGCTGCTGCGGATCAAGCGCCTGGTCGACCTCGGGTTCTCCCTGCCCCAGATCGCCGAGATGGGCGAGGCCGACGGCCACCCCGAACAGGCCCTGCGCACCCTCGACGCCGAACTCGCGGCCACGATCGAGCGCCTGCGGCGCATCCGGGCCGAACTCGCCCTGATCCTGAGCGAGTCCGCGCCCACCGACCTGCCGCCCGAGTTCGCGCAGGCGGCGACCGACTCCCGGTTGTCCGGGGCCGACCGCTCCTTCGTGGCGGTCATGGCCCGCCTCGTCGGACCGCGCACCCTTCACGCATATAACGACCTGCTGCGGGACCCGCCTCCCGGTCCCGCGGGACCCGAATTCGACGACCTGCCCGCTGACGCCGATGAGGAGACGCGCATCGCCTTGGCCGAGCGCCTCGCGCCGTATGCGAGTGAACTCCACGAGCAGCGCCCGGAGCTGAACGACTTCGCCGACGCACCGCACACCGAGGACTTCATCCAACGTTCGATCGGCCAGGCCCTCAGAGACCTCTACAACCCCGCGCAACTCGACGTCCTGCGCCGCGTCCACGACATGATGAACGCTCCGCCGCGTCCCGACTGATCCGGCGCCCGCTCCACGCCTGTTGTGATCTCGTTCACGAGGTCGCTCCGAGTGCTTGACTGTGCCGCTACGGCATGGCTTGAACTGTCCCCTGCCACCCCCCGAACCGGGGCGAAACGACAGAAGGGACCCAAGATGAGACGACGACGGATCGTCGGAGCCGGCGTGGGGGGGGGGGGGGGGGGGG
>NZ_JAELXW010000005.1 GCF_016428645.1 Glycomyces salinus
CCGGCGACGGCGAGATCATCGCCCGCGTGGTCTCCCAGGAGGACACGAACGACTGGGCCAAATCGGGGGTCATGGTCAAGTCCGCCGCGACCGCGGGCGCCGACTACGCGGCGCTGATGCTCACCCCCGCCAACGGCGTGCGCCTCCAGGTCGGTTTCGACACCGACGTGGAGGGCGATCCGCTGGCGGCCGCACCGGTCTGGCTGCGGCTGGTCCGGAGCGGGAGCACGGTCACCGCGTACCACTCGGACGACGGCCAGGCGTGGACCGAGTTCGCGACGACCACCGTCGAGGGCCCGGCCACGATCGGCCTGTTCGTGACCTCCCACGACGGCGGCGAACCGAACACGACCGTGTTCGACTCGGTCGAGGTGTCCTCGACTTAGGGGTAAGGGGAGACGGGGCGGTGCGGGTTCTCCCGCACCGCCCCCTCGCCTATTGGGGCAGCGCGGCCGCCCAGGCGGTCTCGGACAGGGCCGTGCTCATCTCGGTGCCGACGTCGCCGAGTCCCTCACCGAACACGATGGAGAGGGGCATCGGATCGAAGTAGCTGATGACGCCGTTGCCGGAGTCGTCGGCCCAGACGTGCAGCGGCACCGGGTTGAACATGCCGGCCTCGGGGGCCTCGGCGAGCCGGTCCTCGAAGGTCGGGCCCTCACCCTCGTACGCGAGGAGGAGCGTGGCAGTGCCTTCTTCATAGGGCAGCTCATCGAGCACTCGCAGGCCCTCCGGCTCGGCGGCCTGGGCCAGGGACTCGGCCAGTTCCTCCGCCGGGACCTCGGAGTTGATCTCCGTGTAGGTGGCGGTGGCGCTGGGGCCCTCCTCGGGTTCGGTCCCGGTCGCCTCGGTCACGGCCTCCGCGACTGCGGCGGACAGGGCCGTGCCGTGCTCGGCGAGGCTCTCGTCCTCGCTGTCTACGGCGACCAGCAGCGGGGCCGGGTCGAAGTAGGCCGCGTGGGTGGTGTCTCCGTCGCTCCAGGCGTGGACGCGCACCGGCTCGGCCGCGCCTTCGCCGGAGGCCGAGCGCTCGTCGCCTCGGGCCGAATCGGCGCCGTCGACCAGGTGGCCGCACCACTGGTCCCCCGCTTCGGAGGAGACGGAGTCGAGTCCGGCCTCGCCCAGGGCGGTCTCGAGGTCGGCGCAGAGGGTCTCGATGTCCTTGTCGGAGGCGGCGGTCATCAGGCTCGTGCTGTGGTCTTCGTAGTCGGGGGCGGGCCCGAAGGGTCGGTCATCGGTGGGGATCGGCGGTTCGGGTTCGGCCTCGGAGGTGCATCCGGCGGCCAGCGCGACGACCGCGAGGGCTGCCGCCAGCGCGGTTCCGGCTCTGGTCATGGGGTGTCTTCTCTCCTCGGGTCATTTGATCGCTCCGGCGGTGAGCCCGGCTTGGATCTGTCGTTGGAAGATGACGTAGGCGATGAAGATCGGGATCATGGCGAGCACGGTCCCGGCGAACAGGGCCCCGGGGTCTCCTTCGTAGCCCTGCCGCAGTGCCAGGTTAGCCAGTCCCTGCGAGATGACCGCGTCGTCGGGGTCCCGGTTGAGCAGCACCAGGGGCAGCAGGAACTGGTTCCACTGGCCGATGATGTTGAAGATGGTGATGGCGATCAGGCCGGGCTTGGCCATCGGCAGCATGACCCGGAAGAACAGGCGGTAGTGTCCGGCGCCGTCGATGAGCGCGGCCTCGGCGACGCCGCTCGGCAGGGTCCTGAAGAACGCGGTCAGGAAGAACACCGTGAACGGCAGCGAGTAGGCGATGTAGACCAGGATCAGGCCCGGGTAGGTGTAGAGCAGGCCGACGTTGTCCAGGGTCTTGAACAGCGGGAACAGGGCCAGGAACACCGGGAACATCATGCCGCTGGCGAAGCCGAAGTACAGCAGTTTGTTGCCGGGGAACTGGTAGCGGGCCAGGACGTAGGCGGCCATGGCGCCCAGCAGCATGGTGCCGGTGACCGAGAAGACCATGACCTGGAGGGTGTTGAAGAAGTACTGGCCGATGTGGGCGTTGTTCCAGGCACTGACGTAGTTCTCCCATCGGAACACGGAGGGCAGGCCGAGTGGATCGGAGGCGATCTCGCGCTCGGACTTGAACGAGGTCAGCACGATCCACACCATCGGGACGATGATCATGACCGCCCACAGCCAGAGGAATCCCTGGGAGAAGACGTTCATGATCGCGCCCTCGCGCTTGGGCTCCTTCTGGGGGGTCCGCTTCTCGGCGGGCCGGGCCGGGCCGGCGGTCTCGGGGGTCTGGGTGGCCATCACTCGCTCCTCAGAATTCGATCTGCTCGCGTCGGCCGGCGCGCAGGGTCACGACGGCGAGCGTCATGGCGGCGAAGAACAGGACGACTCCGAGCGCGGAGGCGAATGCCTGGTCGGCGAACTTGAACGCGTACTTCCAGATGACGCCGCCGACGACCTCGCTGGCGCCGTCGGGTCCGCCCTGGTCGGGGGTCATCACGTAGATGAGGACGAACACGTCGAGGGCGATGATGCTCAGGTAGATCCAGGCGGTCTGGACCGACTCCCACAGCAGCGGGAGGGTGATCTTGAAGAACAGCTGGAACCGTCCGGCGCCGTCGATGATGCCGGCCTCGTAGAAGTCGCGCGGGATCGTCGCCATCGCCGAGGAGAAGTACACCAGGTAGAACCCGACCGAGCTCCACACCAGGACGCCGATCACGCAGGCGAGGACCAGGTCCTTCTCGGCGAGGAAGCCGTTGACCGGGGCCGGGAGGCCGAGCGCCTGGAGGCCGCTGGCGAACAGGCCGCCGAAGCTGGGCGGGGCGTACACCTGCTTCCACAGGATGCCGATGATCGACAGCGACAGGACCTGCGGGAAGAAGTAGACGATCTTGTGGAATCCGGCCCCGCGCACGCCTTCGATGCGCCCCTGCCGGGACCGTCCCCCGACGTTCAGCATGAACGCGAAGAACAGCCCCATGGCGATGGTGACGATCGGCAGCACCACCAGGATGATCCCGGTGTGCTGGAGCGCGGGGATGACGAACCGGTCGTCCTTGAACAGGTTGATGTAGTTGTCGAAGCCGATGTAGTCGAACTGGTTGGTCGATCCGCTCCAGTCGGTGAATGAGATCTGGAAGGCCTGGGCGAACGGCAGGATGACCAGCCAGGCGTACAGCCCGACCGGCAACACCAGGAAGCTCAGGATGAACGGGTACTTGCCGTGTCTCATGAGTGCTCTGCTCTCCCAGGCCCTCTGCTCTCTGCTACTCGTCGTGGGTGAAGTGCTCGATGGAGTCGTCGGCGGCGGTCTCGTCGGCGACGGTCTGCATCCGGTCGAGGAACTCGTCGGGATTCGACTCGCCGGACATGAGGGCGCCTAGGGCGGGCCGGACCTCCTCGTCCATCTTCGAGTACCAGAAGCGGAACTGCGGCTGGAACAGGTCGTCCGGGTTGGACACCAGCTCGTCGGTGAGCTGGGCGGCCAGGTTGTCGAGCTCGACGCCCTTGACGACGGTGGCGGCCGAGACGGTGTCGCCGAAGATCTGCGCGCCCTCCTGGGAGAGCATGATGCGCAGGTACTCGTAGGCGCCCGCCTTGTTCTGGGCCTTGTCGGGGACGATGAACGGCTCCTCGCCGCCGGCGCTGATCAGGCCCGGTTGGGCGCTGCCTTCGAGGTAGGGCACGCCGATCGGGGCGTATTCGAAGTCGTCGGGCGCGATGCTCTTCTGCTCGTTGGGGAGCCAGGATCCGACGGGGATGAACGCGGCCTTGCGCTCGTTGAAGGCGGTCTGGGACTGGATGTGGTCCAGGCCCGGGGCGCCCTCGAGGACGTAGCCGTCCTCCCAGAGCTTGTACATGGCCTCGGCGGCCAGGCCGACCGATTCCTGGCTCCAGGCGTCCGGTTCGAGGTTGTCGAGGTTCTTGAGGACGTCGACGCCGCCGTGGCGGCCGGCCAGCATCAGGAACATGTCGTACAGGTACACCGGGTGGACGCCGGTGTAGACCCAGGGGGCGATGCCCTCGGCCTGGATGTCCGGGCAGAGGTCGAGCATCTCGTCCCAGGTCTCGGGGACGGGCCAGCCCATGTCGGTGAACAGCTTGTTGTCGTACCAGATCGTCCACGCCGAGAAGGCGTAGTTGAGCGCGTAGACCTTGCCGTTGAAGGTGCCCTTGGCCAGCGAGCCCTCGCGGAGGGTGTCGCGGACCGGGACGTCCGGGTCGTCGAAGGAGGGCGCGTCCAGCAGCGGGGTGAGTTCGGCGAGCTCCCCGTCGTTGATGAGCGAGTCGATCGGGATCTCCTGGGCTCCCGAGTTGTCGATGACGTCGGCCGGTTCGCCTTGGGCGAAGCGGGGCTGCTGGGTCTCGGAGATCTGCTGGGTGGCCAGGTGCTCGATCTCGGCGTCGGGGTACTTGGCCTGGTAGAGCTTCTGGTGCTCGACGGCGTACTGGTCGCCGAAGCCGCCGTCGAAGATGACGACGTCGAGCGGCGCGGCCGGGTCGACGTCGAACGGGTTCTCGGCGTCCCCGCCGACCGAGACGTCTTCGGTGTCCTCGTCGCCGCCGCTGGTCGCGCAGGCGGCCAGCGAGGAGGCGGCGATTCCCGCCGCCGTGGTTCCGAGCAGCCGGCGGCGGCTGAAGTTGGTGCTGGGTCGTGAGTTCCTCATGGATTCGCTCCTTAGAGAGGTTGTCTTTAGTTGGAGCTCGGTCGGATCGGCCGGTGGCCGACCACGGCTCGGGCACGGGATTCGAGAGCCTCCATGGCCTCGGGGAAGCGCCGCTGTGCGACGGCGACGTGGACGAGGTCGGCGACCAGGAGCTGGGAGTGCCGAGAGGCCAGCAGGTCCGCGCGGTGGCCGGCGCGCCTGGCGGCCGAGACCAGGCTGACGTCGGCGACCTCGCCGAGCGGCGACTCGGGGCCGGCGGTGACGGCGACGGTGAGCGCGCCCCGGCTGCTGGCCTCGCTGAGCATCTCGATGGTCTCCACGGTGGTCCCCGAGTGGGAGATCGCGATCGCGACGTCGCCCTCGCCCAGGAGGGCGGCGCTGGCCAGGGCCTCGTGGACCTCGGTCCAGACCCAGGCGGCCACGCCGGTGCGGTAGAAGCCCATCTGGAGTTCGCGGGCGACGACGGCGCTGGTGCTGACGCCGTAGACGTCGACGCGTCGGGCCGCGGAGACGGCGGCGGCGACGCGTTCGACCGCCTTCAGGTCCAGGGTGTCGACGGTGTCGCGGAGCATGGCCGCGTCCACGGTCATGAGCTGCTTGAGGACCCGGTCGAGGGGGTCGTTCGGGGAGATCTCCTCCCCGATGTTGATGTCCCAGCCGGTCTCGCTGCGGGCGGAGTTGCGGCCGGTCTCGGTGGCGATGGCGACCCGCAGCGCAGCGTAGCCGTCGTAGCCGAGGTGGCGGCAGAACCTGGTGATGGTGCCCGGGGAGGTGTCGCTGAGCTCGGCGAGGTCCATGATGGTGGCGTGGGCGGCCCCTTCGGGGTCGGCCAGCACCTGTTCGGCCACTCGGGACAGGGCCTCGGACAGCTCCCCGGACTGGCGGCGGATCCGCTCCAGCACCCCGGGACCGGACGGCGCGCGCTCGGCGTCATCGGAGGCCTCGGCGGCACTGCGAACCATCTGTGGTCCCCCTCACGTGGATATGTCAAGAAAAACTATTATCCAGGAGACCCTAGTGTCAAGATCACAAGAATTATTTTTACAAGCGATCGAGTTGCGATTGTGTAACGCGGCGCCGCGAGGAGAATGAACCCATGACTTCCCCCCTGTTCCTCGGCATCGACGCGGGCGGCACCCGCACCCGCGCGGTGCTCGCCGACGGCGACGGCCGGATCCTCGGCACCGGCGAGTCGGGAGCGGCCAACGTGGTCGGCCCCGAGCAGGACAAGGCCATCCTGCGCATGGGCGAGGCGGCCGCGGCCGCCCGCGGACCGATCGGCCCCGAGCGGATCGGCGCGGTCTGCGCCGGAGCGGCCGGGCTGCTCGCGCTGCCCGGTTCCGGCGAGATGCTCGGACGCGAGCTGGGAGCGGTGCTCGGCACCGACTGCCCGGTCTCGTTCATCGGCGACGCGGCGACCGCCTTCGCGGCCGGGACCGCCGAACCGGACGGGGCGGTCGTGATCGGCGGGACCGGCGCCTCGGCCTTCGCCATCCGCTCCCACACCGCGATCGCGTCGCGCGCCGACGGCTACGGCTGGCTGCTCGGCGACGCCGGGTCCGGATTCTGGCTCGGCCGCGAGGCCGTCGCGGCCACGCTGCGACACCTCGACGGGCACGGCCCGGGAGGCCGGATGGTCCAGGCGGTCATCGCCGACCTCTCTCCCTCGGCCCGCACCTCCGGCGCGGTCGTCGGGCGGTGCATGGCCGACTCGCCGGTCCGCCTGGCCCGCTTCGCGCCGGTGGTCTGCGAGGCGGCCGACGGCGGCGACGAGCTCGCCGGATCCATAGTCGACCGGGCCGTCGGGCACCTGGCCGAGACCGCCCGGTCGGTGGCCGAGCCCGGCCTGCCGCTGGTCCTGGCCGGGGGCCTGCTGTCGGCGGACACGCCGCTGGCCCGCGGCGTGCGGGAGCGCCTGGCCGCCGAGCGGCCCGACGCCCCGATGCCGACCGGCGCCCAGCCGGTGCGCGGCGCCGCCTGGCTGGCGGCGGGCGCGCTGGAACCGGACCCGGAGGCCAGGCGGCGCCTCCACGCCCGGCTCATGGGCGCCTGAACGCTCAGTCTCCGTAGAGGGCCTCCCCTCCGGAGGCGATCACGCCGCGGTACCAGCCCGCGCTGCGCTTGGGCGTGCGCTTCTGGGTCCGGTAGTCCACGTGGACCAGGCCGAACCGCTTGGAGTAGCCCTCGGCCCACTCGTAGTTGTCCAGCAGCGACCACACGAAGTACCCGCGCAGATCCACGCCCTTCTCGATCGCCTCCCCCGCCGCGCGCAGGTACCCGGCGAGGTAGTCGATCCGCTCGGCGTCGTCGATCTCGCCGTCCTCGCCGACCCGGTCGTCGAAGCACGCGCCGTTCTCGGTGACGTACACCGGCAGTTCGGTGTACTCGCCGCGCAGGCGCAGCAGGACCTTGCTCAGGCTCTCGGGGTTGATCTCCCAGCCGAAACCGGTGACCGGCCCGTCCGGGGGCAGCGCCCGGGTGCCGAGCGGATCGGTCTCGTCGGCGGTGATCCGCATGTGGTGGTAGTGGTTGACGCCCACGAAGTCCAAGGGCGCGGCGATGGCCTCCAGGTCGCCGTCGGCGACCGCGTCGAATCCGCCGGTGTGCCGGAGCTGCCACTTCACGTCCTCGGGGTAGATGCCCTTGAACAGCGGGTCGAGGAACATCCGGTTCCCCTCGCCGTCGGACAGCAGCGCCGCCGCGCGGTCGCCCGGGTGGTCGCCGGCCGGGTCGACGTCGGTCATGATCACCGCCGTGCCGACCCGGGCGCGGGCGGCGTTCTGGCGGATGGCCGCGACGCTCAGCCCGTGGGCGAGATTGAGGTGGTGGGCGGCCCTGATCGCGGCGGTCAGGTCCCTGCGGCCCGGGGCGTGCACGCCCCGGTAGTAGCCCAGGAACGACGAGCACCACGCCTCGTTGACAGGGATCCAGTCCTCGACCAGGTCACCGAGGGCCGCAGCGGTCCGCGCGGCGAAGTCGGCGAAGCGGAACGCGGTCTCGCGCTCGGGCCAGCCGCCCTCGTCCTCCAGCACCTGCGGCAGGTCCCAGTGGTAGAGGGTGACCGCCGGCCGGATGCCGCGGGCGGCGAGGTCGGCCAGCTGCTCCCGGTAGAACTTCACCGCCTCGGGGTTGAGCTCGCCGCGGCCCCGCGGCTGGAGGCGGGCCCACGAGACCGACATGCGGTAGGAGCGCAGGCCGATGTCCTCGGCCAGCCCGAAGTCCTCCCTCCAGCGGTGGTAGTGGTCGCAGGCGTCCTCGCCGGTGTCGCCGTCCCTGGTGTTCCCGGGGACGGAGGCGAAGGTGTCCCAGATGGACGGTTCGCGGCCGCCGAGCTTGGCCGCCCCCTCGATCTGGTAGGCGGCGGTGGACGCGCCCCACAGGAAGTCCTCGGGGAACGGGCTGGCTGGACTCATATGCGTCTGCTCCTCGGTCGGGTGGTTCACTTGTCGACTCCGGTCACGACGATCCCCCGGACGAACACGCGCTGGGCCGCCAGGAAGATCGCCACCGGCAGCGCCAGCGCCAGGAGCGCGGCGGCCAGGATCAGGTGGGGTTCGGTGTTGTAGACACCGCTGAAGTAGCTGAGGCCGACGCCGATCGGGACGATGTCGCGGTTCCCGGCCAGGTACAGCAGCGGCTCGAAGAAGTCGTTCCAGGCGTAGAAGAAGTGGAACAGGCTCACCGCCGTCAGCGCCGGGACCGCCTGCGGCACGATCACTTTCAGGAACGTCCGGATCGGACCGGCGCCGTCGATGCGGGCGGCCTCCTCCAGTTCCCTGGGGATGGTCAGGAAGTACTGCCGCAGCAGGAACACGTTGAAGGCGTTGGCGAAGAAGTGCGGCACGATCAGCGGCAGGTAGGTGCCGACCCAGCCCATCTGGAGGAACACCGCGTACTTGGGGACCAGCGTGACCGCCGGAGGCAGCAGGATCGTGGCCATCAGGACGCCGAACAGGACGCCGCGGAAGGGGAACCGGAACCGCGCGAATCCGTAGGCGACCACCGCCGAGGACACGACGGTGGCGACCACGGTGGTGAGGGCGTAGAACAGCGTCCATCCGGTCAGGCGCAGGAAGTCGATGGTGTCCCAGGCTTCGGCGAAGTTGCCCCACTGCGGGGAGAACTCGACGACCGGGTCGAGGGTGCGCCAGCGGCCCTCCCAGGTGATCGGGCCCGCCTCGGGGTCGGCCGGGTCGATGACCAGGCTCGACTCGCGGCCGGGTTCGAGCAGGGCCAGCTCGCGGACCGTGCCGTCGGGCATGGGCACCGAGTAGACGTCGTACTCCTCGCCCTCGTACTCGAAGGCGGCCTCGGCCACCGGCAGGACTCCGGCGTCGGGGTCGGAGACCTGGTCCTTGTCTTTCAGGGAGGTCACGGCCCCGTACCCCAGAGGCATCAGGAACAGCATCACCAGCAGGAACGCGCCCAGGGTGGTGCAGCCGGCCCACAGGATGCGCTTGCGGCGGCGCCGGAGCGCCGCCTCGCGCGGGTCGGGCGCGGCGGTCCGGTCCTCTTCGGTCCGTTCGGGGGCTGCGACGGTCATCGGTCCCTCCGTATGGATGCCCTGCCGTTGAGGGCTGGGAGGAGACGCGAGTGATCGGCTCCTCGTGGTCCCGCGCAGCGGGGCTGTGGGCATCGGGCTTGTCGTACCCGCCCGATACGGTTTCCGTTGTGCATCTCCGGTATTCCTTTCGGGTCTATCCGACCCGTCCGCAGCGGCAGGCGCTGGCGCGGACGTTCGGGTGTGTTCGGACGGTCTACAACGACGCCGTAGCCGCGCGCCGAGCCGCACACAAAGCGGGAACGAAGTACCCGTCCGGGGTCGCCCTGGCCAGAACTTTGATCACGGACGCCAAACGCACGCCGGAGCGAGCCTGGCTCGGCTCGGTATCGGTGGTGCCTCTGCAGCAGGTCCTGCGACACTGCGACCGGGCTTACCGGAACTTCTTCGAGTCCCTGTCCGGCAAGCGCGCCGGCGGCAGGGTCGGGCCGCCCCGGTTCAAGCGCCGTTCGGGTACCCAGACGGCCGAATACACGCGACGCGGATTCAGACTCAAAGGCAACGGGCGGCTCTATATCGCCAAGATCGGCGACCTGAAGGTGGCCTGGTCGCGGGAGCTTCCGGTCGAGCCGACCTCGGTGACGATCGTGAAGACCGTCACCGGGAAGTACTACGCCAGCTTCGTGGTGGCCGTGGACGACGACGAAACACTGGAACCGGTCGAGACCGAGACCGGGATCGACCTCGGGCTCACCTCGTTCGCGGTCCTGCGCGGGGGCAGGACGATCGACAACCCCGAGTTCTTCCGCAAGATGGAGCGGAAACTCAAGCAGGCCCAGCGGGCCCTCTCGCGCAAGCAGCGCGGGTCGGCCAACCGGGAGAAAGCCCGACTCAAGGTCGCCAAGATCCACGAAAAGACTAGAGCCAGACGGGATGACTGGCTGAACAAGCAGGTGGCGACACTGGTGCGCGAGAACCAAGGCATCTATGTCGAAGACCTGAATGTTCGCGGGCTCAGTCGCGGCCGGGCAGCGAAGTCGATGCACGACGCCGCGCTCGGGAAGTTCCTGACCCTCCTGGAGTCGAAGGCGGCCCGCACCGGCCGCACGTTCGCTCGGGCGGACCGGTGCTTCCCGTCCACACAGTTGTGCTCGGCCTGCGGTGCACTGACCGGCCCGAAGGGCCTGGACGGATTGCGCCACCGCACCTGGCGGTGCGGGTGCGGAGCCGAGCATGACCGTGATGCGAACGCTGAGATCAACATTCGTCGGGAAGGCCGACGATCGGTCGCCGAGGGACACGCGGAGACCTGAAACGCCTGCGGAGGGCCGGTAAGACCGGGGAGACCCGGCACGGCCCGTCGAAACAGGAACCCACCCGTAGACGGGCCGCCCCGCGCGGACCGCAAGCCGGGAATCGGCCACCTTCAGGCAGGTCGAGGATGTCAAGATCGCTCCGATCCGTAGTGGACCCAGTAGCGCGCCGTGCCGAACAGGAGCGCGGTCAGGGCCGCGACGACGATGAAGATGAACCAGGCCAGGGCCGCGCCGTAGCCCATGTTGCCGAACACGAATGCCTGCTGGTAGAAGTGCACGAGCAGGAACCGGCTGCCGCCCTCGGGGTGTCCGGTGGCGCCGAAGAGGACCCAGGGCACCACGAAGTACTGCATGATGAGCACGCCGCCGATGACGAGGTTGTAGAACATGACCGGCGACAGCAGCGGCAGGGTGATCGAGCGCAGGCGCCGCCACCATCCGGCCCCGTCGATGGCGGCCGCCTCGTAGAGCTGGGTGGGGATGCCCTGGAGTCCGGCCAGGTTGATCATCATGGCGTTGCCGACGCCCCACAGGCCGATGAAGCTGAAGGCGAACAGCACCAGGACCGGGTTGTCGAACCAGCGCAGCCCGGAGGTGCCGCTGGCCTGGTAGCCGGTGAGGTCGATGAGCCGGTTGAGCCAGCCGGTCTGGGGGTTGAGCACCTGCTGCCAGATCAGGACCCCGGCCACCAGCGGGATCATCGACGGCGCGTAGAACAGCAGCCGGAAGAACGCGGTGGCCCGCAGGTACCTGGAGTTGAGCAGCAGCGCCAGGCCGAGGGCGATCGCGAGGCTCAGCGGCAGGAACAGCAGGGTGAACCGCAGCGTCACCAGCAGCGAGGACCAGGTGTGGGGGTCGGACAGCGCGCGCTCCCAGTTGCCGAGGCCGGCGAAGGAGGTCTGGTCGGGGTCGGTGAGCTGGAAGTCGAGGACGGAGAAGACCAGCGAGGCGAGCATGGGGATCATCCAGAACAGGACGAAGCCCACGATCCACGGCGAGATGAAGGCGAATCCCCAGCGCGCTTCGCGTCGCTCCATGGGGGTGGCGGGGCGTCTGCCCTCGCGGGACCTGCCGCGCCGGGCGGTGAGCACCGCGTCAGTGAGGTCGGACATGGCTTCCTTCCTTTGAGGGGCGAGCCGGGCGGGCCCAGAGCGCGTTCGGCCCGCCCGGCGCTTCGAGCAGCGGTAAGGTCACTCGGTTTCGAAGACGGCCTGGAGGTCGCCTTGCAGCGCTTCGAGTTCGGAGGGGATGTCGAGGCCCTCCTCCTGGGCGAACCTGGTGGCGTACTCGGCGAGCACGGCCTCGGACTCCAGGAAGTTGGGCATGCCGCCCTCGTGGGAGGGGCTGTCGACGTACTCCATGCCCTGGACGGCGACGTCCCAGTTGATGTCCTGGCCGGAGAAGTTCCCCTCGCCGATGCGGTCGAAGTAGCCGTCCTGGAGGCTGATGCGGGCGGGCATGCCGCCGTAGGTCTGCGTCAGCGTCTCGGCGGCGTCGCCGATGAGGTAGGTGAGGACGTCGAATGCCTCGTCGGGGTGCTCGGTGTCCTCGGTGATGGAGAAGGTGTCGGCGTGGAGCTTGGCGGTGGTCCGCCCGTCGCGGGAGGGGACGGCGGCGGTGTCCCAGTTGCCTTCGAAGCCGGCCATGCAGCAGGTGGCGTACCACAGGTGGGTGTAGCCCATCGCGAGGTTGCCCGATTCGAACCAGGAGCCGGCGCCCATCATGTCCGAGTCCCCGTAGGGGCCGTTGGGCATGAAGTGGTCCTCCCACATGCCGTCGTAGTACCACTGCTGGGCGTCGGCCCAGTGCTGCGGGATCTGGGCGTCGCCCGCGTCGTCGACCAGGGATCCGGCGCCGAAGAGCGTCGATTGGGCGCGGATGTCGGCGAAGACGTTCCCGAATCCGAACTGGACGATGTTGTCGGGGTCGAAGGCCGGGTCGGTGGCGTCGTTGCCTTCGGCGTCGACGGTGAGCCGCATGGCCAGGTCGGTCATGGTCTCTATGTCCCAGGGCCGCTCGGCGCCGTCGGCGTCGACGTAGGGGGCGCCGTACTCCTGGGGCGGGTAGGGCAGTCCGGCCTCGTCGAACAGGTCGAGGTTGACGTACATGAAGGAGGGGAAGACTGCGAAGGGCAGACCGATCTGGCCCTCCTCCTCGATCTGGTAGAAGTCGACCAGGGCCGGGTCGAAGTCGGTGAGGTCGTAGTCGTTCTCTTCGATGTGGGGGGTCAGGTCGAGCCAGGCCCCGGGGAAGGTGGAGCGGCCGCGGATGCCCATGGGGCCGACGATGTCCGGGGCGTCGCCGGTGGCGATCTGGGTCGAGAGGATGTCGGGGGCCTGGTCGGCGTCGACGATCTCGAGCACCAGCTCGATCTCGTCCTGGCTCGCGTTGAACTCCTCGACGATCTGCTCCTGGGCGGGGATGGTGGGGGCGTCCGAGCCCGCGCCCATGCCGACGAACCAGCGGATCTCGGTGCGGCCCGAGGCGGTGCCGCCACCGCCGCCGTCGAGGCAGGCGGTGGCCAGGAGGGCGGCGCAGGCGCCGACTGCGGCGGTGCGGGCGGCGGCGGACCAGCGTGCGCCTGCGGCGCCGCGGGTGAGAGGTTTGGTCCTCATAGGATGCTCCTAGGTCCAGGCCGCCGAAGGGATCGGCGGCTCGGGAGGGATTTTCGGGAAGGTTCCTTTGTGGTTTGACGGTGCCGACACTGGGGCGGCCGCGGCGGTTCGGCCGCCGGGGCCGCCCGCCGCCCGGGGTGCCGAGGGGCGGCCCGGCTGTACGCTTGAGTGGGCGTACACGACTTCCATGTAAGACTTATATTAAGTAGCGACAGTGACGTAGTCAATCTCGGACTCATAACACGAATGTCGCGGAACGATAACGACGAACGGTGGAGCAATGGAACGGCCCCGGCAGAAGACGACGCGAGACCTCAAGCGGAGCAACCGGATTCGGCTGCTGCACACGCTGTACTTCGACGGTCCGCTCACCCGCCGGGACCTGGCCCCGGACACCGGGCTGAGCACGGCCTCGATCAGCAACGCCACCTCCGAACTGCTCGCCGAGGGCGTCCTGCGCGAGGCCGGCAAGCTCGAGTCCGACGGCGGGCGCCCGCAGATCCTGCTCGAGGTCGACCCCGGCCACGCCTACGTCGTAGGAGTCGACGTCGGCGAGACCCACGTACGCGTCGAGCTGCTCGACCTCAAGCTCGGCGAGCAGGCCAGCGCCCAGTACGCCCTCGAACCCGGCCGCCACGACCCGGCCACGGTCATCGAGCACATCGTCTCCGGCGTCCGCGCGGTCCTGGACTCCTCGGATCGGACGCCGGTGCTGGGCGTGGGCGTGGGCATGCCCGGCATCGTCGAGTACGGCCCCGACGCCGTCGTCCACGCCAAGACCTTCGGCTGGGACGAGGTCCCCCTCGGCCGCATGCTGGCCGAGCGTCTGGCCCCCCTGCCGGTCCACGTCGACAACGGCGCCATGACCATGGGCCAGGCCGAGCTGTGGTTCGGCGCCGGGCGCGGAGCGGACAACGCGGTGATCGCCCTGGTCGGATCCGGAGTCGGCTCGTGCATCGTCGCCGACGGGCGGCTCTACCGCGGCTCGGCCTCGAGCGCCGGGGAATGGGGGCACACCACCGTCGAGGTGGCCGGGCGGCGCTGCCGCTGCGGCTGCCGCGGCTGCCTGGAGGCCTATGTCGGCGCCGAGGGCGTGCTGGAGCGGTACCTGGCCGCGGGCGGAGCGGTCGAACTGCCCGAGGCCGACGAGGAGTCGGCCCTGGAGCGGCTGCTGGACTCCGATTCCGAGACCGCGCGCGCCGTGGTCGAGGAGACCGTCGAGTACCTCGGAGCGGGCCTGGCCGACCTGCTCAACCTGTTCAACCCCGAGCTGATCGTCGTCAGCGGCTGGGCCGGGCTGATGCTGGCGCACCGCCGGATGGACGACATCGTGGCCTCGGCGGGGGCCTACTCCCTGCGCCAGCCGTTCCAGACCGCGCGGATCGTGCCCGGCCGCCTGGGCCCGGACGCGGTCGCCAAGGGAGCGGCGACCCTGGTGATCGAGCGCTTCCTCGGGCGCGCCGACTTACGGCCCCGCCGGGGACTGGGTCAGGCGGATTCGCGGATGATCAGCTCCGGTTCGAAGATCACCGAGGCCGGCTCCAGCGACGGGTCTTCGATCCGCTCCAGCAGCAGGCGCACCATCTCGGCGGCCATGCCCTCCAGCGGCTGCCGCACGGTCGTGATCGTCGGGCGGCTGGTCCATGACGGCGCGCTGTCGTCGAAGCCGACGACGGCGACGTCCCCGGGGACGTCGCGGCCCTGGTCCACGAGCGCGTGGACGGCGCCCTGGGCCATCAGGTCGCTCGCGGCGAAGACCGCGTCGATCTCGGGGTGGTCGGCCAGCAGGCCCTTCATGGCCCGCTCACCGCTGCCGTAGGTGAAGTTGCCCTCGGCGGCCGGGACGAAGGCGCACCCGCGCCGGGCCCACGCGTCGAGGTACCCGGCCTGCCGCTCGCTGGCCGCGGGCACGTCGAGGGGTCCGGTGATCGCGGCCGGGCGGCGCCGCCCCAGGGACGCCAGATGGTCGGCGGCCATCGCGCCGCCGTCGGCGTTGGCCAGGTCCACATAGCTGAGCGGGGCCGGCTGCGGCGGGCGGGCGAACCGGACGGCGGGCTTCCCGGCGGCGGAGACCAGCGCCGGGAGCCGGTCGACGGCGCGCGTCGAGATCAGCAGGGCGCCGTCGGCGTTGCCCTGCTTGAGGTAGGCGGCGATCTCGGTCTCGTGGGACTCGTTCTCGGCCAGCATCAGTGCCGGGTAGATGCTGCGGGGCCGCAGCGAGGAGATGATGCCGTTCAGGATCCGGCCGAAGAACGGGTCGGCGAACACCCGGCTGGCGACGACGTTGTCGCCGGGACCGGCCCCGGCCACGACCACGCCGACAGAGTCGCTGCGGCGGGTGACCAGCGAGCGGGCGGCACGGTTGGGGACGTAGCCGGTCGCGGCCACGGCCCGGCGCACCGCCTCCTGGATCTCGGGGTCGACGTTGCGGGTCTGGTTGATCACGCGGGAGACGGTCGCACGCGAGACGCCGGCGACGCGGGCGACGTCTTCCAAGGTCGGGGTGGGTTCTGCGCTCATTGGCAAGTTATAGCACGTCTCGGAGAGCGCTCACCAACTTGCGATCCGGCCCGTCCCGAACCGAGGAGTCGGCAGCCCCGACCCGGAGACCGCGTCTCGATCTGTATAGCCATTGAACTGTGATTTCATGAGCTCATCTCGGCGATGCCCGATCCGGCATCGAGATTCGACTATATCGAAGTTCTTGACAACTTCGAAATCATCGCCGTAGGATGGCCGAAATGGGAGAGCGCTCTCCCATTCAGTTTCCTCCCGAACTCCACAGTCGAGACCCTCACAGGAGCCTCCCATGCAGGAAGAACACTCCCCGCCCAGCGGCGCGTTCAAGCGGCGCGCGGCCCTCGGCGGAGCGGCCGCGGTGGCCCTGGCCGCCGGCGTCGGGCCCGGGACCGCCCGGGCCCAGTCCGCCCCGGCCACCGACCCGTACGACCCCGACCTCGGACCGAACACCCACGTGTTCGACCCGTCCACCCCCGCCTCCCAGATCCAGCAGACCGCCGACGCGATCACCGACCAGATGCGCACCAACCAGTTCGGGACCCAACGCCACGCCCTGCTGTTCAAGCCGGGCTCCTACACGGCAGACATCGACCTGCGCTTCTACACCCAGGTCGCCGGGCTCGGCCTCCTGCCCGGCGACGTCGTCCTCGACGGCCACGTCCGCGTCGAAGCCGACTGGCTCAGCCAGGGCGACGACCCGAACTACCTCGGCAACGCCACCCAGAACTTCTGGCGCTCGGCCGAGAACCTCACCGTCGCCAACCCCGGCGGCCAGATCGAACGCTGGGCCGTCTCCCAGGCCGCGCCCTACCGCCGCGTCGACCTCACCACGCTGGAGATGCAGCTCTGGGACGGCTACCAGGGCTGGGCCTCGGGCGGGTACTTCGCCGACTGCCGCATCTCGGGCACCGTCGTCTCCGGCTCCCAGCAGCAGTTCTTCACCCGCAACAGCGCGCTCGACGGCGGCTGGTCCGGCTCGGTGTGGAACATGGTCTTCGTCGGCGTCCACGGCGCGCCCGCCCACCACTTCCCCGACCCGTCGCACACCGTCGTCGACGCCGCGCCGGTGATCCGCGAGAAGCCGTTCCTCTATGTCGCCCCCGACGGCGAGTACCGCGTGTTCAGGCCCGCGCTCCGCGACTCGGCGAGCGGCCCGAGCTGGACCGCCGGTACTCCCGCGGGCACCTCGGTCTCCCTGGCCGACTTCCTGGTCGTCGTGCCCGGGACCGACGCGGCGACCGTCAACGCCGCACTCGCCGAGGGCAGGCACCTGCTGTTCACCCCCGGCGTCTACGAATTCGACCAGACCCTCCAGGTCGGCGCCCCGGGCACGATCGTGCTCGGCCTGGGCCTGGCCACGATCGTCCCCACCGCGGGCCAGACGGCGATCGCGGTCGCCGACGTCGACGGCGTCTCGATCGCCGGCATCCTCATCGACGCCGGAAGCGGCGAATCCGAGTCACTGGTCCGGATCGGACCGGCCGGTTCGGCCGCCGACCACTCGGCCGACCCCACCACCCTCCACGACCTCTTCGCTCGCATCGGCGGCGCCCACGCCGGACGGGCGGCGGTGAGCGTCGAGATCAACAGCCACGACGTCATCGCCGACCACCTGTGGCTGTGGCGCGGCGACCACGGGGACGGCATCGGCTGGACGGTGAACCCCGCCGCCAACGGCTTGGTCGTCAACGGCGACGACGTCACCGTCTACGGCCTGTTCGCCGAGCACTACCAGGAGCACAACGTCGTCTGGTCCGGCGAGCGCGGCAGGAACTACTTCTTCCAGAACGAGATGCCCTACGACCCGCCGGACCAGCAGACCTGGCGCGCGGGACCGGCCCTGGGGTGGGCCGGCTACAAGGTGGACGACGGCGTGGCCGAGCACGAGGCGTGGGGGCTGGGCAGCTACTGCCTCTTCCTCGACGACCCGAGCATCGTCGCCGACCGCGGCTTCGAAGTCCCCCAGCGCGACGGCGTCCGCCTCACCAGCCTGGTCACCGTCTCCCTCGGCGGCGTCGGCACGATCGCCCGCGTCGTCAACGACACCGGCGACCAGGTCGACGACGCGAACCTCACCAGCTACGTGACCGAGTACGGAGGACAGGGCTCCGGCGGCGAGGCCGAACTGCTCTCGCTCGACCGGCCCGCGGCCGCGTCGTCGGTCGAGAGCCCGGACTACACGCCCGCCGCGGCCGCCTTCGACGGCGACCCCGGAACCCGCTGGGCAAGCGAATTCAGCGACGACCAGTGGATCCAGGTCGACCTCGGATCGATCCGCGACCTCACCTCCGCCGAACTGGTCTGGGAGGCGGCCTACGCGAGCGCCTACGAACTCCAGGTCTCCGACGACGGACATACCTGGACCACCGTCCACAGCACCGCCGACGGCCAGGGCGGCGCCGAGACGATCGCGCTCGACGCCTCCGGCCGCCACGTCCGCATGCAGGGCCTGGAGCGAGCCACCGGCTACGGCTACTCGCTGTGGTCCTTCGACGTCTACGGCAGCGCCGCCTGACCCCGATTTAGGAGCAACCGATGAGACCGACACTGCCACGGAGGGCCGGCCGGGCCGCCGTGCTCGCGCTCGCCGCGGTGACCGCGATATCGACCTGGGCCGTCGCCGTCAACACCGTCCAGGCACAAGAACCGGCCGAGCCGCTCTCGCTCGACCGGCCCGCCACCGCCTCATCCGAGGAGAACCCCGACTACACGCCCGCCGCGGCCGCCTTCGACGGCGACCCCGGAACCCGCTGGGCAAGCGAATTCAGCGACGACCAGTGGATCCAAGTCGACCTCGGATCGATCCGCGACCTCACCTCCGCCGAACTGGTCTGGGAGGCGGCCTACGCGAGCGCCTACGAACTCCAGGTCTCCGACGACGGACATACCTGGACCACCGTCCACAGCACCGCCGACGGCCAGGGCGGCGCCGAGACGATCGCGCTCGACGCCTCCGGCCGCCACGTCCGCATGCAGGGCCTGGAGCGAGCCACCGGCTACGGCTACTCGCTGTGGTCCTTCGACGTCTACGGCAGCGCCGCCTGACCCCGATTTAGGAGCAACCGATGAGACCGACACTGCCACGGAGGGCCGGCCGGGCCGCCGTGCTCGCGCTCGCCGCGGTGACCGCGATATCGACCTGGGCCGTCGCCGTCAACACCGTCCAGGCACAAGAACCGGCCGAGCCGCTCTCGCTCGACCGGCCCGCCACCGCCTCATCCGAGGAGAACCCCGACTACACGCCCGCCGCGGCCGCCTTCGACGGCGACCCCGGAACCCGCTGGGCAAGCGAATTCAGCGACGACCAGTGGATCCAAGTCGACCTCGGATCAATCCGCGACCTCACCACGGTCGAACTGGCCTGGGAAGCCGCCTACGCGAGTGCCTACGAGATCCAGATCTCCGACGACGGCCAGAACTGGACCACCATCCACAGCACCGACTCCGGACAAGGCGGCACCGAGACGATCACCCTCGACGCCTCCGGCCGCCACGTCCGCATGCAGGGCCTCGAACGAGCCACCGGCTACGGCTACTCGCTGTGGTCCTTCGACGTCTACGGCTACGGCGGCGGCACCGGTGACGGCGGCGAGGTGGAAGTGACCGGCGGCCAAGGGGACTGGCAGCTCACCGTCGACGGCGAGCCGTTCACCGTCAAGGGCCTCACCTGGGGCCCGCCGGCCTCCGAGGCAGAGCAGCACATGCCCGACCTCGATTCGATGGGCGTCAACACCGTCCGCACCTGGGGCACCGACGCCTCCACCCTGCCGCTGCTCGACGCCGCCGCCGACCACGACATCAAGGTCATGCTCGGCTTCTGGCTGCTGCCCGGCGGCGGCCCGGGGTCGGGCGGCTGCATCGACTACACCGGCGACGACGACTACAAGACCGGCACGCTGAACGACATCGTCAGCTGGGTCGAGACCTACCGCGACCACCCGGCCGTGCTGATGTGGAACGTCGGCAACGAGTCGGTGCTGGGACTCCAGAACTGCTACGGCGGCGCGGAACTCGAGGCGCAGCGGAACGCCTACACCTCCTTCGTCAACGACGTGGCCGTGGCGATCCACGGCGTCGACGCCGACCACCCGGTGACCTCCACCGACGCCTGGACCGGCGCCTGGCCCTACTACCAGGCCAACGCCCCCGACCTCGACCTGCTCGCCGTCAACGCCTACGACGACGTCTGCGGCGTCGAGCAGGCATGGATCGAAGGCGGCTACGACCTGCCGTACGTCATCACCGAGACCGGACCGTCCGGCGAATGGGAGGTGCCCGACGACGCCAACGGCGTGCCGGACGAACCGACCGACCTCGAGAAGGCCGAGGGCTACACGCGGGCATGGGAGTGCATCACCGGGCACGAGGGGGTGGCACTGGGCGCGACCATGTTCCACTACGGCACCGAGGGCGACTTCGGCGGCGTCTGGTTCAACCTCACCCCCGGCGGCAACAAGCGCCTGTCCTACTACGCGGTGGCCGAGGCGTACGGCGCCGCCCCGCCGTCGAACACGCCGCCGGTCATCTCCTCGATGGACGTGCAGGCCGACGGCGGCGTCCCCGGCGGGGACGAGTTCACGATCGACGTGGACGCCTCCGACCCCGACGGCGACGACATCGAGTACGTGGTGATGCTCAACAGCAAGTACGTCAACGACTCCGGCGGCCTCGCGACGGCCGACTACACCGTGAACGGCGACGGGACCATCACCGTCACCGCGCCGGAGCTGCTCGGGGTGTGGAAGGTCTACGTCTGGGCCGAGGACGGCCAGGGCAACGTCGGGGTCGAGACGCGCTCGTTCGAGGTGGTCGTCCCGGACATCGGCGGCGAGAACCTCGCGCTCGGCCGCCCCGCCACGGCCTCCACGTACCAGGAGTTCGAGGACCTCGACCCCGGCAAGGCCACCGACGGCGACCTCGCCACCCGCTGGGCCAGCGAATGGTCCGACCGGCAGTGGATCCAGGTCGACCTCGGGCAGCGCACCGACTTCGGCACCGTCCAACTGGTGTGGGAGACCGCCCACGCCACCGCTTACGAGATCCAGGCATCCGACGACGGCCAGAGCTGGACCACCGTCCATCAGGTGACCGACGGCGACGGCGGCGCCGACACCGTCGACGTCTCCGCCTCAGGCCGGTACGTGCGGGTGCTGTGCACCGAGCGCGCCACCGCGTGGGGCTACTCGCTCTACGAGCTCGGCGTCTACGCCTGACCCGGCGATCCCGGGGCGGGCCCGCCCGGCCCGCCCCACCCATAGAGAGGAGCAAGATCATGAAGCGAAAACTCGCCGCGGCGGCCGCCGCGGCGCTGGCCCTGGCCGCGTCGGCGGCGGCGCTGTCGCAGACGACCGCGAACGCCGACGAACTGGTGACGCACCACGAGTTCCAGGCCAACTGCACCGTCAGCCACACCGCGGGTGACGACCCGATCGTCTTCCCCGGCGAACCCGGAGCGTCGCACGACCACACGTTCCTGGGCAACACCGGGACCGACGCCCACACCACCCCGGAGTCGCTGCTCTCGAGCGGCGAGACCTCCTGCCTGGTGCCGGCCGACCACTCGGCCTACTGGTTCCCGACGCTGTTCGACGGCGACGAGCCGGCGCTGACGACCTGGCACCAGGTCGTCTACTACAAGTCCGGCATCGAGGACTACACGGCGGTCCAGCCGTTCCCGCAGGGACTGAGGTTCATCGCCGGCGACATGCACGCCACCGCCGAGGAGTTCGAGAACGCCCCCGGCGCCGTCGAGGGCTGGGAGTGCGGTGAGAGCTTCCACAACTACACCTTCCCCGACCACTGCCCCGAAGGCTCGTGGCTGAACATCCGCTACCAGGCTCCGAGCTGCTGGAACGGGGTGGACCTGGACTCGCCGGACCACAAGAGCCACATGGCCTACCCGGTCGACGGCGCCTGCCCGGCCTCGCATCCGGTCCCGGTGCCGATGCTGGAGTTCAAGATCCACTTCCCGGTCGACGGCGACATGTCGCAGGTGACGCTGGCCAGCGGCGGGGCCTCGTCGTGGCACTACGACTTCATCAACGCCTGGGAGCCGGAGACGCTCGCCGCGCTGGTGGCGCACTGCATCAACGGCGGCCTCCAGTGCGACTCGCGCGGCTACGACCTCTACAAGCCGGATCGTGGAGCGGTCCTGGACGAGAACTACGAGCTGATCGAAGGCTAGCCCGACGTGGGGGGGGGGGGGGGC
>NZ_JAELXW010000050.1 GCF_016428645.1 Glycomyces salinus
GCCGGCGTGGCGATGGCGGCCGCGGCCGCCATCGCCACGCCGGCGACCCTGCCGGCAGCCGCCGACGACGGCGACAACGTTGACTGGACCGCGTGCCCGGAGGACGTGACCGGCGGCGAGCGCCTCGAATGCGCGACGCTGGATGTGCCGCTGGACTACGGCCGGCCCGACGGAGACACCATCGACATCATGATCTCACGGCTGGCCAGCCCGAACCCGGAACAGCGGCGGGGCGTACTGCTGCTCAACCCGGGCGGGCCGGGAGGCTCCGGACTCTCGCAGCCGACCGAGCTGGTCGACCTGGGGCTGCCGTCCACCGTCTCCGACGCCTACGACCTCATCGGAATGGATCCGCGCGGCGTCGGGCACTCCTCGCCAGTAAGCTGCGGTTTCACCGTCGAGCAGGACTACTGGGGCAATGTCCCCCCGTACGCGGCCGACGCGGCGGCGGTCGCCGACCGGGCCGAGGCCGCCGAGGCGATCGCCGACCAGTGCGCCGCGAACGACCCCGACGGGATCATGCGGCACATGACCACGGCCAACACCGCGCGCGACATGGACTTCATCCGCGAAGCCCTCGGCGAGGACGAGATCAGCTTCTTCGGAGCCTCGTACGGCTCCTCACTGGGCTCGGCCTACGCCTCGATGTTCCCCGAGCAGAGCGACCGGATCGTGATCGACAGCAACCTCGGTGGGACCGCGCTCGACTGGGACGCGCAGCGCCGTTGGGGACCGGGATTCGAAGAGGCATTCCCGACCTTCGCGGCCTGGACGGCCGAGCGGCACGACAGCTATGGGCTCGGGCAGACCGCGGACGAGGTGCGGGACGGCTTCCTCGCCTTGGCCGAGCAACTCGACGAGCAGCCGGTCGGGGGCGTCGACGGCGCGTCGTTCCGCTTCCAGATGTTCTTCGCGCTCTACTCTGAGGCGTCGTACGCTCCGATGGCGAGGCTCTGGCAGTCGCTGACCGCATCCGACCAGGAGGAGGTCCGCACCCGGCTCGACGAACTTCAGTCGGCACCGCCGCTCGAAGCCGCCGAGACGACGCCTGAGCTCTCGCCCTACGACAACACCTGGTCCGCGCACCTGGCCGTCACGTGCAACGACACCGAATGGCCGAAGGACGTGCAGACCTACCAGGACGCGGTCGAGGCCGACCGCGAGCGGTACCCGATGTTCGGCGCCGCCGCCGCGAACATCAACCCGTGCGCGTTCTGGCACAATGACCCGGCCGAGCCGCAGGTGGAGATCGCCGATGAAGGGCCGCGGAACGTCCTGGTGCTCCAGAACCAGCGGGACGTGGCCACCCCGCTCGAGGGCGGACAGCTCGTGAGAGAGGCGTTCGGCGACCGGGCCCGCCTGGTCACCGTGGACGGCGACGGCCACGGCGTCTACGTGTACGGCGACAACCCGTGCGCGTTGAACACCGCCACGCGGTACCTCGTGGACGGCCGGATGCCCGACTCGGACGTCTCCTGCCCTGCTTAGAGCGAGTCGGCCCAGGCGATCACCGGGCCGGGTCCCGCGATAGTGCGGGACCCGGCCCGGTGCGTCATCGTGCGGCCGCCCGCGCCTCGGCGATCGCTATGACGTCGTCGAGTCGGCGCAGCGCGGTCCGCAGCCGGTCGACGGTGCCGCCGATCCGGTCGCGTTCGGCACGGAGCATCCGCCGCTGCGCCTCGTCGGTGAGCCCGGTGTCGATGCACGGCAGTAGCTCGACGATGCGGCGGCTGGAGAGGCCCGCGGCGTACATGTCCTGGAAGAACGTGACCCGCTCGACCGCGCTCTCGGAGTAGAGGCGCTGCCCGGACGGGCTGCGCTCGGGCTCGAGCAGGCCCTGCTCCTCGTAGTACCGCAGAGCCCGCACGCTGACACCCGTGCGTCCGGCGAGTTCGCCGATGCGCATCACAGTTTCCCCTTCGATTCGCTCTTGCCTCTGACGTCAACGTCAGGTTCTAGCGTAGTCCGTATGAAGATCAACGGAGCAACAGCAATCGTGACCGGAGCCAATCGCGGAATCGGGCGCGCCTTCGCCCAGCACCTGCTCGAGCGGGGAGCCGCGAAGGTCTACGCGGCGGCGCGCCGGCCCGAGACCGTCGACCTCCCCGGCGTCGAACCGATCCGCCTCGACATCACCGACTCCGAGCAGGTGCGGCGCGCGTCCGAGATCGCCGGAGACGTGACGCTGCTGGTCAACAACGCCGGTATCAACACCTTCCAGGACCTGGTCGAGGGCGACCTCGACAAGATCAGGCTCGACCTCGAGACGCACCTGTTCGGGTCGCTGAGCATGATCCGCGCCTTCGCGCCGGCACTGGCCGCGGGCGGCGGCGGAGCGATCGTCAACGTCCTGTCGGCCAGCTCGTGGTTCGCGCTGCGGGGCGTCGACTCCTACCACGTGGCCAAGGCCGCCCAGTGGGCCATGACCAACGGGGTTCGCCTCGAACTCGCCGACCAGGGGACGCTCGTCACCGGCCTCCACCTCGGTCTCGCCGACACCGACCTGGTCGCCGACATCGACGGACCCAAGCTGCCGCCGTCGCAGGTGGCACGCGCCGCCCTCGACGGCGTCGAGGACGACCGCTGGGAGGTGCTCGTGGACGACTGGAGCAAGGGAGTCAAGTCCTCCCTCGCTTTGGACCCGCGCCCGTTCTACGAGAACCTGACGCTTCCCGCCTGAGACCGATCGGTCGGCGGCTCGTCCGCTACGGCAGCCGGATCGTGGCCAGGACCGGGGAGTGGTCGCTGCCGTCCTTCGGCAGGACCTGGAAGTCCAGGACGGCGGCGCGCTCGTCGGCCAGGACGTGGTCGAGGGCGACCGCCGGGGGTCTGACCAGTCCCCGCAGGTAGCCCTCGAGCGGCCGCCAGGTCATTGCCAGGCCCTCCCCGGTGGCGTCGGCCGCGTCGGTGTAGCCGTCGTCGATCAACTCGCGCATCAGATGGTGGTCCAGGGTGGCGTTGAAGTCGCCGGCCAGGATCCACGGGGCGCCGTCGTCGGGGCGGGGCATCTCGGCGAAGTCCTGTTCCCAGTGCGGGATCCGGTGCGGCGCGTACGGTGCGGCGGCGTGGACGGCCAGGAACCGGACCGTCTCGCCGCCGCCGAGGTCGACCTCGGCGGCGACCTGGTAGAAGATCCCGTCGGGTTCGGCCTCCTCCAGACGCTCCAGCGGATGCAGCGAGTACAGGGAGGTGCCCTCGGCGGCCCAGCCGCTGGTGATGATCGAATGCGGCATGAGGTCCTCGAGCCCGAGCCGCGCCAGCTCGTCCTGGGCGTACGGGGTCATCTCCTGGACGCTCAGCAGGTCGGGCTCGTGCTCCTCGACCAGGTCGACGACGTACTCCAGGTTCCCCGATCCCACATAGAGGTTCACGCTCATGACCGACAGTTCGGGACCGGACGCGGACGGCTGCTCGTCCGCGATCGCCCTAGGGGCCACCGCGGCCGCCATCGCGACCGCGAGCAGCGCGGTCGCGGCGACCGCCCGCCAGTGCCTGACCGCGGCCTGGACCCCGGCCCAGACGGCCGCCGCGGCGGCCGCATACGGCACGAACGCGATCGAGGTGACCAGCGGCCAACCTGAATCGATCCCGAACAGCCGCACCGCCGCGTAGACGGCGACGCCGAACGTCGAGAACCAAGAGAGACCGCGAACGAGGCGCCGCCGATACCAGGCAGTCCGCGGACGCTCATCTGACCGCTCGGCGGTCGCTTCGGCCGTATCGGCTCCAGTGGCTTCGCTCATCGAAGGGAGCATAGCGGGCCCCGGCAATCGAACCCGCCAACCGGAGTCCAATGAGGAGTCGCGCCCAAGCCGCGAACTCGGCGGCGAGTGTGGTTCAGCGCATGGCGTGGACCATGCGGGTGTAGTCGCCGAAGGCTCGGTCGACCGCGTCCTCGTCGAGGCCGTAGTGCGCCAGGCTGTACTCGTGCCCGCGCTTCATGCCCGGGCGGGCCAGGACGCGGCCGAGGTTGTCGTGGTCGTCGTCGGTCCAGTCCATCTCCAGGCGCTCGAAGATCCCCGGCAGCTCCCCGTAGGGGTTGCCGGTGAGCTGGTGGTAGGAGACGTCGACGATCTGGTTCCGGGGAAGCTTGGCGCGGCTGCTGCGGGCCGTGTCGACCATCCGCGAGAGCATCTCGATCCAGTCGGCGCCGATGTGGTGCGGATCGTACTCGCGGTTGGCCAGCGCCGTGCCCGACTCCATGAGCGAGCACCAGGACCCCATGACCGTGTTCGGGTCGCGGTGGGTCCACAGGATCTTCGCGTCCGGGAAGACCTTCAGGATCGTGTCGAGGTTCTCCAGGTGATAGGGGGACTTGAGGACCCACCGCTTGCGCGGGGCGCCGGTCTGGAGGACCTGGAGCACCTGCTTGTAGTACTGGAAGTCGGCCAGGTAGTCGTGCTCGTCGAGCCACGCGCGGTACTCCGGGAGCCGGAAGCACACCAGGAGGTTCCGCCCGTGCGGCAGGGCGAACACGCACTCCTCGGGGGATTCGGGCTCCATCGGGTGGATCTGCTTGAGCGAGGGCGCGAACCGGTGGCCGAACGCCGACATCTGCGCGGCGACCTTGCGCCGCTTGCGCTTGAGTCGCTCGTCGATGTCGAAGCGGTCGGTGGCCTGGAGCTCCCACATCAGCGGGGCCCGGTTCCCTTCAGGACGGGCGAGGATCTTGTGCGCCAGCGTGGTCGCGGTGCGGGGGAGCCCGGTGACGATGACGGGCCGGTCGATCGGCTCGTCGGCGATCTCGGGGTGCTCGGCGATCAGGCGGCGGACCCGGAACCGGTTGGCCATGCGGGTGCGCAGATCGGTGAGCATGCCGGTCCAGCCGAGCCCGGAGATGGTCGGGACCGTCGCGACCTCGCGCAGGAGCGTGCGGTACTCCTCGAGGAACGTCTCGTCGCCCGCGGACGAGCCTCCGGAGTCCTGCTCCGCCCGCGCCACGATCTTGTCGAACGCCGCGTCGGCGTCGGAGCGCTGCTTGCGCGACGAGGACTGAAGCATCGCATTGATCGGAACGACCATTCTGGAGACACGGCGCATCTGATTCAGTTCCTCTCAGGGGGGCAAAGGGTTCCAGTTCGAATCCTGGCACAGTCGCGGGCGGACGGCCATACCGGATCGGAAACAAACTTTGCCGTGATCCCCCCTTGGCGCCGGGCCGGCGGTTCACCGGGTCGCGGCGAAGCGCTCGACCGCCCGGTCCAGGAAGCAGTCCATCTCCCAGTCGATCCCGGCGGCCCTGGCCGGGCGGAACTCGCAGTGCATGCGAATGCCGTTGTCGCCGTCCTCGCTGGAGACCACGTGGTCCCAGGCGTCCCGGTCGTCCCTGGTCGCCAGCCAGCTGTAGGTGGTGACCTGGTGGCCTTGGACCAGTTCCGGTTCCAGGAACAGGAGGTTTCCCATCACCTCCCCGAAGTTCAGACCGCGCACGCCGGTCTCCTCCACCGCCTCGCGGATCGCGGCCTCACCAGGTGTCTCGCGAGGGTGCGCTCCGCCTCCGGGAATCTGGGTCCCCGCCTCCGGGGCGTCGAGGTGGAGCATTACCAGGACCTCGATCTCGCCGTCGGCGGCTCGTCGGAGCACATAGGAAGCGGCGCGCTGGCGGAACTCGAGGACGTTCTTGAGCATCGGCACCAGCCCAGTCTCGCAACGGAACCGACCGGCGGCAACAGAGATTTCACCAGACCGGCCCGCGTAGCAGGAGTCCGCGGCACCGGGGATCCGGTGCCGCGAACGGGTGTTTCCTGGTGTTCTGTTCGGGTGTTCCGACCGGACGAGTCCGCCGTCAGGCCGGGGCCGGTTCGACCGCGGACTCGGCGCCCTCGGACCGCTCGGCGAGCTTCTTCTTGGCGATTCCACCGGCCTTGCCGGCGACCTCCATCATCCCGATGCCGACCGCCACGTGCAGCATGAAGATCACCTGGCCGACCACAGTGCCCTCGGTGCTGACCAGTACGATGACCGACTGGAGGACCACCATCCCCAGCAGGATCGCGGCCAGCCCGACCAGTCGGCCACCGGCCCTGGCGAGCGCCGCGAACAGGATGCCCAACAGGGTCACGACAGTGATCAGGCGGCCGTTCAGGATGTGCAGCTCGAAGTCGTCCCCGATCGAACCGCCGCCGTAGACGCCGTAGCCGGCCAGCAGGAACTGGAGGCCCAGCAGGATCCCCAGGATCACCATCCAGACTCGGAAGAACTTAAGCATCGACCGCTCCCAACTGCTCGCACTCAGCCTGAATCCGGTCCACCGCGCTCATCGCCCCGAACGAGGCCAGCATGACCACGCAGTGATCGGAGATCTCCCCGCCCCGCCAATCCTCGACCTCCCGGTCGGTCAGCGACCCGGGGTCCAGGGCCGCCTTCGCCGCCACGCGCGCCCCCAGCGCCGCCCGAGCCGGAAGCCCGTCCAGCCCCTCGATCTCGACCGGCCACGACAGCAGGCCCAGCTCCCGGTCTACTGTGGCCTCGACGGCCCGCGCCGCCCGCTCGCTCAGCAGGCCCCGCCCGCACGAGGCGACCGCGCGCAACTGCGCGTACGCCCGCCCGCTCGGCGAGTCCCCGGCCCAGGCCGGGACGGTCAGGTCCAGACCCGGCCAGAGCTCCTCGAGCCACGCGGGCCGGTCCTCCAGCAGCGCCAGGCTCGAACCGGGCTCCAGCCGCAGACCCACCGCGTTCCGGACCATCCGCGAGGCCACCGAGCGGCCCAGCCTGGTCGACATCGACGGGTGCGGAGGTGCATTGGTGGCCATCACCTTGACCATGCGAGTGATGAACTCGAACGCCAGCAGCGTCCCGATGAAACGCGGAGCGGCCTCGGCCTCGAACGGCCCGACCGGTCCCGGCCGCTCGGTCCAATCGACCAGTTCGGCGTGGGTGCGCGGCCTGCGTCCCTCGCTGAGAGTATCGGCCAACTCCTGCTCGCCCAGCGCGTGCAGCAGCACGCTGTGGGCGTCGACGCAGAACCGGCACGAGTTCTTCACCGCGACCGACAACGCGACCACCTCCTTGGCGGCCCGCTCCTCCGGACCGCCGACCAGAAGGGACTCGCGCAGCAGCGACCACATCGCGGCGAGCGTCTCGGGGGAAGGGGTGAGCATGGCGAACGTGGCGCCGACCGCCCCGAGCTCGGCGCGGGCCTGGCGGTACACCTCGGCTATCACGCCCTCGGCGTCACCGGGGTCGACCGGCGTGATGTGTCGTATGGAGGGTGGCATGACACTTCTCCTCGATGGGTTCGCGGCGAGGGGAATGCCCCGCCTGCCATCCAGCCTCCCCGCCGCGGGCCCCCGCGTCGTCGTCCCGGCGGCGGCAATCCCGCCCTCGCCGAGCGCCGCAGGTGACGTGCCCGCATACGCCCCGGGTAGTACGCCCGGCCTGGAGCCGCAGGTAGACGCCGCCTCGGATTCCCCGGCCTAGGATGAAACGATGTTCAAGCGCCTGCCCATCGGACGAAGGGACCTGGCCCTCGCCATCGCCCTCGCGGTGCTCATCGAGACGCTCGCCGTCCTCCGCGGAGAGCCCCTGCCCCCGTGGGCCTGGATCGTTCTGGGGATCAGCCCTGTCGCCCTGATGTTCCGCCGGGCGTTCCCGCGCACCGTGATGGGCGTGGCCATCGGCTGCATGCTCGTCCTGGCCCACCTCCAGTTCGGGGCCCTCACGATCCTGCCCGCGCTGGTGGCCATCGGCACCGCCATGTACACCGGGTACCGGGCCTGGACCATCAGCGCGGTCTTCGCCGTCTCCGCGTTCGCCGCGCTCAGCTTCTGGCAGGGCGCCGACCGGCAGCTCAACGCCGAGGTCGTCCGGAACACGCTCCTGGTGGTCGGCTGGCTCCACGTCGCGATGATCACCGGCGAGTCGCGGCGCCAGCGGGACGCCTACATGGAGGAGGCCGAGCACACCAAGGAAGAAGCGGTACGCCGCAAGGCCGCGGACGAACGCGTGCGGATCGCCCGCGAGCTGCACGACTCCCTGACGCACTCGATCTCGGTGATCCGAGTCCAGGCCGGAGTAGCGATCCATTTGGCGCGCAAGCGCGGCGAGCAACCGCCCGAAGCGCTGGTGGTGGTCGAGGAGGCCGCCAAGGACGCCACGTCCGAGCTGCGCGAGACCCTGACGATGCTGCGCGGCGACGAAGGGCCCCGCCTCGCCCGGGTCAAGGAGCTGGCAGCGCGATACGAGGGACTGGGCTTCGACCTGGAGATCGACTGCCTCGCCTGCGACGAGGTCGACGTCGCCCCCGAGGTCGACCACGCGGCCTACCGGATCGTGCAGGAGGCGCTGACCAACGCCGTCAGGCACTCGGGCGGCGACCGCGTGACCGTCACCGTCGCCCACGACAGAGGCGAGCTCGCCATCGAGGTGTTCGACAACGGCACCCCGGGCGGATTCGAACCAGGACGCGGCATCACCGGCATGCGCGAGCGCGTCGATTCCCTGGGCGGGGAGCTCGCGGTCGGACCCACCGCCGGCGGCTTCGCCGTCCGCGTGCGTCTCCCGGCCCGCGCCGACGTCCTGGAGCCCCAGGCCGTGGACCTAGAGAGGATCGAGCAGTGATCAAGGTGCTGCTGGCCGACGACCAGCCGCTCATGCGCGGCGGCTTCAAGGCGCTCATCGAGGCCGAGGACGACATGACCGTCGTCGCCGAGGCCGCCGACGGGCCCGCCGCGGTCGAGCTGGCGCTCGAGAGCCGCCCCGACGTGGCGCTGGTCGACGTGGAGATGCCCGGCGGCGACGGTATCAGCGCCGTCCGCGAGATCGCCGAGTGCGCGCGGCTGGCCGACCTGCGCGTGGTCATGCTGACCAACTACTCGTTCGACTCCTATGTGTTCGACGCGCTGCGCGCCGGAGCGGCCGGGTACCTGGTCAAGGACACCGAGCCGGAGGAGTTGCTGCGCTGCGTCCGCGCCGCCGCGGCGGGCGAGACGCTGCTGTCCCCGGCGATCGCCTCGAAGCTGGTGGCCGAGTACGTGGCGCACCCGCCTTCGCGGCTGGCCGGGAAGGTCGACGGACTGACCGAGCGCGAATCCGAGATCGTGGCGCTGGTCGCGCGCGGCCTGACCAACACCGAGATCGCCGAGCGCCTGTTCATCAGTCCCGCCACGGCCAAGACCCACGTGCACCGGGCGATGATGAAGCTGCGGGTGCGCGATCGCGCGGGCCTGGTGGTGTTCGCCTACGAATCGGGCATGGTGCAGCCCAGAACCGGCCAGTGATCTTCAGTCGACGGCGGCCTCGTCCTCGTCCGGCTCGGTCCGGTCCGAGGCGTTGAACTCCGAGCCGAACAGCAGGACGGCGTTGGTGATCCACAGCCACACCAGGAACACGATGACGCCGCCGAGGGTGCCGTAGGTCTTGTCGTAGCTGCCGAAGTTCGCCGCGTACAGCCCGAACAGGGCCGAGGCGGCGAGCCACAGCGCCACGGCCAGGGCCGCGCCGGGCGCGCGGAAGCCGAAGCCGCGCCGCTCGGCCGGGCCCAGCCAGTACAGCAGCGCGACGATGACGACCACCAGGACCAGCACGACGGGCCACTTCACCCAGTCCCACACGGTCACCGCGGTATCGGTGGCGCCGACCGCGCCGCCGATCTGTCGGGCGAGCGCCCCTCCGGTCGCGGCCACCATCGCGCAGGCGGCCACCATCGTCCCGACGATGACCGTCAGCACTACGCGCACGATCAGGACCGCCCACCACTTGCGGGTGCGGCTGGCCCCGTCGACCGCGTCGAGCGCCCTGGAGAAGGCCGCCACCCAGTTCGAGGCCGCCCACAGCGCGCCGGCGAGGCCGACCAGGGCCAGCACTCCGGCCGCCGCGGGATTCCGCTGGAGCCCGTCGACGGCGGTCTCGACGATGTCGAACCCGTCGGCCGGGACGATATCGCGCGCGCCGTCCAGCAGCTCGGCGGTGGCGTCGTCGTCGAGCATGCCGATGATCGAGGTGCCGACGAGGATCGCCGGGAAGATCGACAGGACCGAGTAATAGGTCAGGGCAGCGGCGGTGTCCGAGCGGTTCTCCGCACCGAACCGCTTCGCCGCCCGCACCACTGAACGTCCCGCCATCGTTTCACCGTGCCAGGCGGTGCGCCGGGTGTGGGCCTAAACGGGAGATTCGGTCCCGCTCGTCGGCCTCGGGCCCCGCCTCGATCCGGATGGCGAGGACCCAGATGACGAGGACGTCGGCCGCGATCGCCAGCGTCGACCACAGCGGGTACTGCGGGGCCAGGAAGAACTGGCCGATCGCCGAGACCGCCGCGACGCCGCACGCGAGCAGGGCGCCCGCACGCCGCCGCCGGTCGCCGCGACCGGACGCGGTCATCACGACCGCCAGGACGATCGCGGCCAGGCCGAGGAGCAGGTTGAGCCAGCCCCAGCCGGGGCCGTCGGCCCGGTGCCAGTAGCCGTCGCCGGAGAACGCGGCCGCCTCGCCGGTGGCGATCGAGTAGCCGATGAGCACCTGCCAGGCCCCGGTGAGCAGCAGCAGCATCGACGCGAAGGCGAGACCGCCGTCGGGCCGGGGCCCGGGGCGAGGATTCCAGTCCTCTCGAGTCACGTGTCAGCAGTCCCCCGCGTCCGTGTGGGTGTGCGGATCGGTGCGGATCGACCGGACGCCGCGGCCCGATCGACCGCCTCGGTTCCTAAATGGCCTCACGAGCCGATTCGGGCAGCCTCCCCAGCCAGTTCTCCAGGAGGGCGCTGCCGTCCTCGGTGAGGATCGATTCGGGGTGGAACTGCACGCCCTCGACGTCGGCGTCGAGGTGGCGCAGCGCCATGACCACGCCGTCGGCCGTGGAGGCGGTCACCGCCAGCGGAGGGGAGACGGTATCAGGCTCGACGGCCAGGGAGTGGTAGCGGGTGGCGGTCATCGGGCTGGGGCAGCCGGCGAACAGGCCGGAGCCGTCGTGGATGATCGCGGAGGTCTCGCCGTGGCGCAGTTGCGGGGCGCGGACGACCGAGGCGCCCCAGTGCTCGGCGATGACCTGGTGGCCCAGGCACACGCCGAGGATGGGCACGCGGCCGGTGAAGCGGTCGAGCAGCTCGTGGCCGAGGCGGGCCTCCTCGGGGCGGCCGGGGCCCGGAGAGAGCAGCACGCCGGCCGGGCCGAGCTCGACGGCCTCGTCGACGCTGGTCTGGTCGGAGCGGCGGACTTCGACGCGGGCGCCGAGGGCCCGCAGGTAGCTGACGATGGTGTGAACGAACGAGTCCCGGAAGTCGACGACCAGGACACTACCCATCGCCCTCCTGATCGTCCTCGCCCGGCTCCGGCGACTCCGCGGTCTCGTAGTCCTCGGGATCGGCGTCGCTGTGCCTGCAGTCAACTCCCGGGGTGCAGGTGGGTTCGTCTCCGGCGGGCTCGTCATCGCCGCCCTCCTCGTTCTCGACCAGCGATCCGCCCTCGTCCGGGATGTTGCTCCAGGGCATGATTGGGCGGACGGCCGGGAAGATCGCGAACCACAGCAGCGCCAAGACGCCCGCTGTCAGGGCCAGCGATCCGATGATCTTGCCGGGCAAGCCCAGCGGAAGTTTTCGCCAGATCCATCCGTACATCTCAGACCTCCGGATCGACCGCGGCGTCGGGCAGGTCGCTGTCGGGGTCGCGTTCGACGGTGTCGACCAGCTGGGAGTAGACGACGTACCGCTCGAAGTTGTCCCACAGCGGATGGCACGTGAACAGCGTCATCCAGTAGTCGTCGTCGCCGGGCTCGACGCCGGGCTGCTGGGGTACCGGCGCGGTGATGTCGACCTCGGTCTCGTCGACCACGACGTGATCGGTGACCTCGTAGACGTAGAAGTTCTCCTTGGTCTCGATGACGACCTTGTCGCCGGGTTCGAGCTCGCGGATCTTCTGGAAGATGATCGGCACGTTGTGCCCGGCGAGGGTGAAGTTGCCCTGCTCGCCGGGGTAGGCGCCGTCCAGGTAGCGGCCGGGCGCGTACTCGATGTCGGACAGGTCGGTCCCCTCGACCAGGATCCAGGGCTCGGGCCGGATGTCCGGGGCCCACATGCGGGCGAAGGCGTCGCCGAGCTCGGGCACGGGCGCGCCGTCGACCTCGTCCTCGCCGGTCTCGGCCTGGTCCCACATGATGTCGAGGTCGCCGGAGAGGTCCTGCTGGTGGTCGTTGACCTCCGCGGCGACGCCGTAGACCTCGTAGACGGCGTAGAGCAGGACGATGACGCCGAAGGTCACCAGGATCTCGCCGATGCCTCGCACGGCCTTGCGGCCCGTGCCGCCGCCCTCGCCGCGGTGGCGCTTGACGGTGAGCTTCTTGCGGACCTCGCTGCCGGCGCCCTCCGGGGCCGGGACCTCCCCGCCAGGGATCTGCGGGAGGATCGCGGTGCCGTCGGGAGTCGGGATGAGCCCGGGCCGGTCCTTTCCGGCCGAAGGCGGTCGCAGCGGCGTGGTCTGGTCGCTCGGAGGCTCGTCGCCTCCGCCGGGCGCCTCGGATCCGGGACCGGGCACACGGGCCCTGCCCGAGCTCGGGTTGCCGCCCGGCTGCCCGCTCGGCGGCTCCGAGCCGGGGAAGGGCGACCAATCCTGGTTGCTCACTTGGGGCGCTCGCCTCCGTCGGTGCAAGTGATCGGCTCGTAGAGAAGGTTCCGAAACCTTAACGTCTGAACCCAGCCTATGGTTACGACTCAAGTTCAAGTATCGCCCGAACGGGCAAAGCGGTGTGTACCGGCGCTCACGGTACGCTAGAGCCGGACCTGTCCCTCAGTTGGAGATTCGACGATGCCGAAGTCACGTGTGCGCAAGAAGAAGGTCTACTCGAACCCCACCAATACGGGTTCACAGACCAGCGACAGCTACGAGCCGAGCCCGCTGTGGGTGCCGATCACCGCGGTCTCGCTGATCGTGATCGGGATCGGCTGGCTGGTGCTCTACTACCTGTCCGGGCAGGCCTACCCGGTGGCCGCATGGGGCTACTGGAACCTCGCGGTCGGCTTCTCGTGCATGGTCGCGTCTCTGCTGGTGCTCTCCAAGTGGCGATAGCGAGGCCGCACTCACACTGAGGCGGCCACCGCTCCCGCACGATATGTCGGACCCCGGACTTAGACTTGTCGTTGGACCAATTTACGGCTTGCAAGCTTCGCCGAGGCGGGGTTCCTTTATGTCGTATTTATCGCTTTAAATCGGGTTTCACTTTTCGCGGTCACCGCAGCAGCTCGAAGACTGTGGCGTTCGCCATACCGCCGCCCTCGCACATCGTCTGGAGCCCCCGGTGCGCGCCGGTGTCCCTCATGTAGTGCAGCAGCGTCGTCGCCAGCCTGGCGCCCGAGGCCCCCAGCGGGTGACCCAGCGCGATCGCGCCACCGCGCGGATTGAGCCGGTCCTCGTCGGCGCCGATCTCGGCCAGCCACGCCAGCGGCACCGAGGCGAACGCCTCGTTGACCTCGAAGACGTCGATCTCGTCCAGATCCAGACCGGCGCGGTCCAGGATCCTCGCCGTGGCCGGGATCGGACCGTCGAGCATCGTCACCGGGTCCGAGCCGACCGCCGTCGCCGCCGCGATCCTCGCCAGCGGCGCCACCCCGAGCCGCCGCGCGTGCTCGTCGGTCGTGATCACCAGCGCCGCGGCCCCGTCCGAGATCTGCGAGGACGACCCGGCAGTGACCGAACCGTCGGCCTTGAACACCGGCTTCAGCCCGCCGAGCTTGGCCATGTCCGTGTCGCGCCGGATGCCCTCGTCGGCCTCCACCCCGGCCAGCGGCGCGATCTCGGCCGCGAAGGCGCCCTTATCGGTCGCGTCCGCGGCCTTCTGGTGGCTGGCCAGGGAGAACTCGTCCATCGCCTCACGGGCGATTCCGTAGCGCTCGGCCACCAGCTCGGCGGCCAGCCCCTGCTGGAACAGCACCGCCTCGCCCGCGTCCACCCGGTCGGCGTAGCGCACGCGCACCGCCGGACCGTAGGGAGTGCCGACCCCGGTCGAGACGTTCGAGCCCATCGGGGCCCGGCTCATCGACTCCACGCCCCCGGCCACCACCACGTCGGCGTGCCCGGCCAGGACCGCCGCGGCCGCGCTCGACACCGTCTGCTGGCTGGAGCCGCACTGCCGGTCGACCGTGGCGCCCGGGATCGTCTCCGGCCACCCGGCGGCCAGCACCGCGTTGCGGGCGATGTTCCAGGACTGCTCGCCGACCTGCGTGACGCATCCGAACAGCACGTCGTCGACCGCGTCGGGCTCCAGGCCGGAGCGCTCCAGAGCCGCGTTCAGCGCGTGCGCGGCCAGATCGACCGCGTGCACCCCCGACAGGCCGCCGCCGCGCCTGCCCAGCGGCGTGCGCGCCGCCGCCAAGACCACCGCCTCAGGCATTGCGGTACACCGGGGTGATCAGGCCGCGCGCCAGCACGGCGAAGGTCAGGTTGAAACTGCCGACCGCGTTCGAGGCGTCCGGCGGCACCTCGACCTTCTGGCGCAGGGCGTGCACGGCGAAGATGTAGCGGTGCGGGTAGTCGCCGGCGGGCGGGGCCGCGCCCATGTAACCGACCTTCCCGCCGTCGTTGCGCAGCTGCACCGCCCCGGCGGGCGGGGCGTCGGCGGCCCCGGTCGGCAGCTCGGTGACCGAGGCGTCGAGGTTGAGCAGCATCCAGTGCCAGAAGCCCGACCCGGTCGGGGCGTCGGGGTCGAAGCAGGTCACGGCGAACGCGGCGGTCTCGTCCGGGAAGCCGGACCAGGACAGCTGCGGGGAGACGTCGTTGGGGGCCACCTGCGGCTGCGGCAGCGTCTCGCCGTCGACGACGTCGGTCGAGGTGACCTCGAACGACGGGATCCGGGGCAGGAAGTCGTACGGCCAGGGAGCCTGCGGACGGTCGAGCGTCATCGATTTCCTCCTAGTGGCGAAGCCTCTGGGGCCCAAAGGAGAGCCCCTCACTTGCACCGTATCGCGCCGAGCCCGCGCCGGTCAGGTGCACCGCGCCACCGGCAAGCCGCTCGACGGAGCCGTCGGCGGCCGCATACCCTGAGGGCATGCCGAACACCGACGTCATCTCATTCTCCCGGGGCGCTCCGTCGCTCGACATCGTCGACACCGAAGGAATCAAGGCCGCCGCCGCAGCCGCGATCGACAAGGACCCGGCGCGGGTCACCGGCTACGGCACCTCCGTCGGCTACCCGCTGCTGCGCGAGTGGATCGCCGCCAAGCACGACGTTCCGGTGGAGTCCGTGCTCGTCACCAACGGCTCGATGCAGGCCGACGCGTTCCTGTTCGACCAGCTGGTCGAGCCCGACTCCCCGGTGATCGTCGAGCGGCCCACCTACGACCGGACCCTGCTGGGCCTGCGCAACCGGCACGGTCGGCTCCACCCGGTGACCGTCCAGGCCGACGGCCTCGACGTCGACGAGCTCGAAGGCCTCCTCAAAGGCGGCGTCCGCCCGACGCTGGCCCACATCATCCCGAACTTCCAGAACCCGGCCGGCGTGACGCTCTCGGGCGAGAAGCGCGCCCGCCTGCTGGCGCTCGCCGAGGAGTACGACTTCACGATCTTCGAGGACGACCCGTACCTCGACATCCGCTTCCGCGGCGAGCAGTTCCCGACCATGCTCTCCCAGGACGACTCGGGGCGCGTGGTGTACGCCTCCTCGTTCTCCAAGACCGTCTGCCCGGGGCTGCGCACCGGCTACCTGGTCGGCCCGCCCGACCTGATCAAGTCGATCGCGACGGCGGCCACCAACACCTACATCGCCCCGAACATGTTCGCCGAGGCCACCATCTACCAGTTCGCCGCCTCCGGGGCGCTGGACCGGTCGATCGCCACGGTCAAGGCCGCGCTCGAGGAGCGGGTGGACCAGCTGGCCGCGAGCCTGCGGGCGCACCTGCCGGACGCCGAGTTCGTCGTGCCCGACGGCGGATACTTCCTGTGGGTGGACCTGGGCGAGGGCGTCGACTGCGCCAAGGTCTCGGCCGCGGCGGCCGACGAGGGGGTCCAGGTGGTCAAGGGCACCGACTTCGTCGTCGACGGCGGCGAGTCCTGCCTGCGTCTGGCCTACTCGGCCGTCCACGCCGACCGGATCGACGAAGGGGTGCGGCGCCTGGCGAAGGCAGTCGAGGCCTCCCGCGCCTGACCACTACTTCACGTAGCGGTCGAAACACTTTGTGTGGAAACGGGATGGCGGTTATGCGACATGGCGTATAACCGCCACCGGAAAACCCTTCACATAGGGCCTGCGGGGCGCGAGAATCGGTCTCGTGAAACGCGGCGGATGGCTGCGACGCTCACCGAGAGACACGGTGAGACCGCGGATTCAGCCGCCGGCCGCGCGGAATGACCGTATTCCCGCCCCCATTGGCGCCGGATCGGTGAACTCGCCCACTCCCCCCCGGGGCGAGGCACCGGTCCGGCGTTCAACTTCTCATCACGAACGGGCAGAGCGGATTTCGAGCAGCCTCCACCATGCCCCCGGCCCCGCGCGCGGCGCCGTGCACCGAGCGATCCATCCGTTCGGCCGGGGGTCATCGGGCCGCCTTCGGCTCCGGCCTCAGCGCGTCACGCTGTCGACGAGCTCCTCGCCCAGCTGCGGGTCCTGGAGCCGCGGGTCGTCCCGCGAGGGCTCCTCGGTCTCGTCGAGCAGCTCGTCCGCCAGCAGCGCCTCGCCCATCGACTCGGTGCGGCGGCGGTAGATCAGGTAGGCCAGCGCCCCGCCCGCGGCGACACCGACGCTGATCGCGCCGGCCACCCACGGCCACTTGGCGGCCTGCTTCTTCCTGATGCCGACCTTGGTGAGCATGACCTCGACTCTCGGTCCGGCGGCGTCGCGCGTGCCCTTCGCCGCGGCCACCCCGGCGTTCTTCAGGTGGGAGACCCCCTGGCTCAGGTTATCCCTGACCTCCCGGGCCGGTGCGGTCGATTTCCGGCTGAAACCCATCGTGATTGCCTCCTCTAGGTGCTTCCGTACGTCTCATGTTGCCCCGCCTTGTGACACCCGTCGAGGGAAACGGGGGAGAAAGTTGGAACGACATCCGGCACATGGCACCATGGACGGCATGACTGTGGCGACTCTCAATACCAATGTCGGTGACATCAAGATCAAGCTCTACGACGACCACGCGCCCAAGACCGTGGCGAACTTCGTGGGCCTGGCCGAAGGCACCAAGGAGTACAAGGACCCCAACACCGGGCAGCCGGGCTCGGGTCCGTACTACGACGGTGTCATCTTCCACCGGGTCATCGACGGCTTCATGATCCAGGGCGGCGACCCGACCGGCACCGGTCGCGGCGGCCCCGGCTTCCAGTTCGCCGACGAGTTCCACCCGGACCTGCACTTCGGCAGCCCGTACCTGCTGGCCATGGCCAACGCCGGGCCCGGCACCAACGGCTCCCAGTTCTTCATCACCCTCGGCCCGACCCCGCACCTCAACGGCCGCCACACCATCTTCGGCGAGGTCACCGAGGGCCAGGACGTGGTCGACCGGATCGGCAAGACCGCGACCGGACCGTCGGACAAGCCCGTGAACGACATCGTCATCAATTCGGTGAGCATCGAGCGGTAGATGAGCGAGGAGCAGTCGCCCCCGGTCTGCTACCGCCACCGGAACCGCCAGACCTACCTGCGGTGTGTCCGCTGCGATAAGCCGATCTGCGCCGACTGCCGAATCGACGCGCCCGTGGGGTTCCAATGCCCCGACTGCGTCGCCGAAGGCCGGAAGTCGGTCCGCCGAGCCCGCACGGCCTTCGGCGGCCGCGCCACCACCGCCTTCGGTGGCGGCGCGGGCGGATCGGCCGGCGTCGTCACCAAGACGATGATCGGCGTCAACGTCGCCATGTTCGTGCTCACGCTCGCCGTCGGCGGCATGAGGGCCGTCGGCGGGGCCGCCACCGAGCTGCACTACGCGTTCGCTCAGGCGAGCTTCTTCTTCTACAACACCTCTACCGGCGGCACCGTGGCCCGCCCCGACGCCCACATCGACCTGTTCGGCAACCCGCTCTCACTGCCCGGGGTCTCGACCGGCGGCGAGTACCGGCTGCTGACCTCGACGTTCATGCACTACGGCGTCATCCACCTTCTGTTCAACATGGTGGTGCTGTGGATCCTGGGCCGGGTCCTGGAGAAGGACCTCGGCTCGCTGCGGTTCCTGTCGGTCTACCTCCTCTCCGGTCTTGCCGGGAGCGTCGCGACCTACCTGTTCGCCGACCCCGCCACGCTCAGCGCCGGCGCCTCGGGGGCCATCTACGGCATGTTCGGCGCGCTCATCATGATCAACCGGCGGCTGAGCCGGGACAACTCCGGCCTGTACGTGCTGCTGGGCCTGAACCTGGTGCTGACATTCATGGTGCCCTCGATCAGCATCACCGGGCACCTCGGCGGCCTGGTCGGCGGCGCGATCACCGGCGCGATCCTTTCCTTCACGCCCCGGAACAAGCGCTACCTGCACTGGATCGGCTTCGCCGCGTTCCTGGCGCTGATGGCGGCCCTGACCGTATGGCGCACCGGCGTCCTCGAAGCCCAGTACGGGCTCGTCTGATCCCGGCTATTCCTTCAGCTCCGCCGCCCACCCGCGGGCCTGCTCCAGGTCCTCGGGGGTGTCGCAGTCGAACCACGGCGGCGGTCCGTCCAGGTCCCAGCACACACTCCGGGTGCTGATCCGGTCGAACAGCCGCCGCGCCGGGTCGCCCGGCCGCACCTTGGCGGCGCCCGCGCGCAGGGCCGCGGCGGGCCACATGCCGCACAGCCACTGCCTGCGCCCGGCGTCGTCGTGGAAGACCACCCCGACTCCGTCGCCGGCCGGCCCGGAGGCCCCCAGCAGGAGACCGATCGCGGTCGGGCATAGGAACGGCAGGTCCCCGGGGAAGACGGCCACCCGGTCGATCCCGTCCGGGATCCGTCCGAGTCCGACGGCCACCGCCATCGCCGGGCCCGAGCCCGGCGGGTCCTCGACGGTCGAGACCACCCCGGCCGGCAGCGGCTCGGCCCAGGAGGGCCTGGTCCCCACCACCACCCGGGCCGCCGCGTCGCCGCAGGCGGAGAGCATCCGGTGCAGGATGGTGGCGCCGCCGATCTCCAGCTCGCTCTTGGCGATGCCGCCCAGGCGCTTGGCCCTGCCGCCGACCAGGAACATCGCCGCGTAACCGCCCGCCCCCGGCTCCGCAGGCGGCTCCGAACCGGAGTGGACACCTTGCCTCGATGGGGTGTCAGCCATGCGACCAGACTATCCATTCGGCGACTCCGCGTGGTCCCCGCCGCCGATTCTGTCGAGCGCGCTCGGCGGCATTCCGGCCTGGAGCGCGGCGATCAGCATCTGCGCCAACCGGTAGTTCGGCTGCGCCCGCAGCGCCAGCTCGAAGGCCTCGAGCGCCAGCACGCCGTTGCCGTTCCGGTAGGCGGCGAAGCCCGCCACCGTCGCCGCCGGTGCGACCAGGTCGTCCTCGAGGTGGCGGGCGAGCCAGATCCACAGGTCGGCGCGGCCGTCCGGGAGGCCGCCGGCGCCCACCCGCCGCAGCGCGTAGTCGCGGATGTCGACATCGCCCAGGGCCAGGCCGAGCGTGGCGATGTCGGACGGGCCCGGCAGGCGCTCGGACTCCAGCCAGTGGTCGACCGCGTGCAGGTCGCGCCCGCGCTGGGCGGCCCAGTCGCTGTCGGCCTCGGCCGCCAGGGACAGCTCGACCTCGCGGGCCACCGCGGCGCGAGCCCCGGACCCGGCCGGGTCCAGGAGCGCGGCGACCTGCGCCCGGTCGCCGAACGCGTAGCCGCCCGCGACGGCCACTTCGCACGAGGCCGCAGAGGTCTCGGGGACCTCTCGGCCCTGGGGAGGGCAGCAGTCCCGGCCGCATCTGAGGCTGTACCAGCGGTCATCGGTGACGCGGAGGAGGTCGAGGGCCTCGGCGCCGGCCGCCGCGAGCCGCACCGCCGACCGCTCCAGGGCGGCCTCGGCGACCTCCTGCTCGCCGTAGGCGATGAGGACCGTGCCGTCGCAGTCGTTGCGGGAGAGCTGGGGCGTCAGGTCGGGCAGGTGCTCGATGTGCTCGGCCGAGCCGGGCAGGTCGACACGGAACGTGCACTGCACGTGTCCGTCGACCAGCCCGACCGCGACCAGGCTGTGCTCGGGTTTGAATCCGAGGAGCAGCGGAACTGTGGTTATGAGATCGGTGGGTCCTGTGAGCTTGATCTGCGCTTCGGTGACGTTCATGCCTCAAGGGTCCGCCGACGACGCATCCACACCAAAAGTAAGTCTTCTTCTTGTGGATAACTTCCCGTATCCTGTGGATAACTCCGACTCACATGAGCGGTGCTCGCGGCCGAATGCCTGTGAGGCATCCGGCCGCGAGCCGCTCAAGCGGCCTTGAGTCGCCGCAGCCCCACCTCTTCGAGCACGACGAACACCGCCACCAGGGCCGCGCCCGCGAGCATGACGCCCACCCCGGCCGCGTTCAGGTCCACGAACCCGGTGAACGGCAGCGCCAGCAGCGCCGCGGCGGCCACGACATTGTTGACCACGACGCCGGCGACCTGCCCGGCCACCAGCCGCGGATAGCCAGCGACCAGCAGCAACGCCACCGCGCAGCCGAGCAGGTAGACACCGAACGGCAGCGCCCACGCCACCGGCAGGCCCAGCAGCGCCTCGACCAGCGGCGCACCCGCGGCCATCACCACGCCGAGCGCGCCGCAGGCGGCGGCGTCCCAGCGCAGCACCGAGCGCAGCCGCGCCGCGGCCTGGCCCGCGCCGATCGCCTCTGCGGAAAGTGAATGAGCAGTCATGGTGTCCTCCAGGGAGAGTCGGGTCCAGGGGCCGATCCCCCGGATGCGGTCAATGCTGGCCGCAGCCGGTCATGACCGCAATGACCTCCGAGGTCATGGCCGCGCGACACGCCGGTGGCTAAGCTGGCCGCCGTGAGCGATCGAACCCGGCCCGCAATCGGCGTCCTCCTGAAGCGCTGGAGGGGCCGCCGCCGACTCAGCCAGCTCGAACTGTCGGTGCGGACCGGCGTCTCGGCGCGGCACCTGTCCTGCATCGAGACCGGCAGGTCCGAGCCCAGCCGCGAGATGGTCCTGCGCCTCGCCGACGCGCTCGACGTGCCGCTGCGCGAACACAACGCGCTGCTCCTGGCCGCCGGGTACGCGCCCGCCTGGACCGAGTCCGCCCCGGGAGACGAGCGCCTGGCGCCCGTCGACCGCGCCGTCGAGATGATCCTGGAGAACCACGAGCCCTACCCAGCCGTCGCGGTCGACCGCCGCTGGAACATCGTCGCGGCCAACCGGGGACTGGCCGTGCTCACCGAAGAGGTCGCACCCGAGCTGCTGGCCCCGCCGGCCAACATCGCCCGCGCCGCTCTCCATCCCGACGGCCTCGGGCCGCGCCTGCGCAACTTCGCCGAGGTCCGCGACTACTTCCTCCACCGGCTCCCGGCCCACTACGCCGACGACCCCGAACTCAGGGCGCTCTACGACGAGATCGCGGCCGCCGAGCCGCCGCCCGGCACCGCCGCTTCCGAGCCGGCCCGTGAAGCCGACCCGGTGACCCTGCCGCTGCGGCTGACCACCCGCCGCGGAGAGTTCGCCCTGTTCACGACCATCGTGACGTTCAGTGCGGCCCTCGACGTCACCGTCTCCGAGCTGTCGATCGAACTGTTCTTCCCGCTCGACGAGGCCACCGCCGAGGCGTTCCGGAGCGCCGCTGAGGCCGACCCCATCCAGGCCCCGGAGTCGGCGCGGACGGCCTCCGGCGGGGACTAGGCTAGGTGACTTGAAGCCCGGCGGAGCCGCCTCGCGGCGGTGTCGGAGGCCGCGGGTTGAATAGGGCGCAGAGTCAGGGAGCAGTACCTCGTGTCGAAGCAGTTCGTTCACCTTCACGTCCACACCGAGTACTCGATGCTCGACGGAGCGGCCAAACTCGGGCCCCTGTTCAAGGAGGCCGATCGGCTCGGGCAGCCCGCCATCGCCATGACCGACCACGGCAACATGTACGGCGGCTACTCCTTCTACCACGCCGCCAAGAAGTCCGGCGTCAAACCGATCCTCGGCATCGAGGCATACCTGGCCCCCCACGACCGGTTCCACAAGAAACCGGTCTGGTGGGGCGAGCCGAGCCAGCGGTCCGACGACCTCTCCGGCGCGGGCTCGTACACCCACATGACCATGGTCGCCAAGAACTCCGCGGGCGCCCGCAACCTCTTCCGCCTCTCCAGCCAGGCCTCCTTCGAGGGCTACTACTACAAGCCCCGAATGGACCGGGAGCTGATCTCCCAGCACTCCGAGGGCATCGTCGCCACCACAGGCTGCCCGTCCGGCGAGGTCCAGACCCGCATGCGCCTGGGCCAGATGGAGGCCGCCTACCAGGCCGCCAGCGACTACCGGGACATCTTCGGCAAGGAGAACTACTTCCTGGAGCTGATGGACCACGGCAACGCCATCGAGCAGCGCGTCAAGGACGAGCTGTACGAGATGGGCAGGAAGATGGGCCTGCCGCCGCTGGTCACCAACGACTCCCACTTCGTGACCGAGGAACAGAAGGACACCCACGCCGCGCTCCTGTGCGTCCAGTCCGGCTCGACCCTGGACGACCCGAAGCGGTTCAAGTTCGACGGCGAGGGCTACTTCCTGCGCTCGGCCGACCAGATGTACGGCGTCCGCGGCGACGAGATCTGGCAGCAGGGCTGCGAGAACACGCTGCTGGTCGCCGAGATGGTCGAGGACTACGACGAGATCTTCGCCGTCCAGGACCGGATGCCGAAGATCGAGGTCCCCGAGGGCCACGACCAGGGCACCTGGCTGACCCAGTTGGTCATGGACGGCCTGAATGAGCGCTTCAGCGGCGGCGAGGTGCCCGAGGAGTACCTCGCGCGGGTCAAGTTCGAGCTCGACGTCATCATCAAGACCGGCTACCCCTCCTACTTCCTGGTCGTCGCCGACCTCATCTCCCATGCCCGCTCCATCGGCATCTACGTCGGCCCCGGCCGCGGGTCGGCCGCCGGCTCCCTGGTCGCCTATGCGCTCAAGATCACCAACATCGACCCGATCGAGTACGGGCTGCTGTTCGAGCGGTTCCTCAACCCCGAGCGCGTCTCGATGCCCGACATCGACATCGACTTCGACGACCGCCGACGCGGCGAGATGATCACCTACGCCACCGAGAAGTACGGCCAGGAGTTCGTCGCCCAGGTCATCACCTTCGGCACCATCAAGACCAAGGCCGCGATCAAGGACGCCGCGCGCGTCCACCACGGTCAGCCGGGCTTCTCGATCGCCGAGCGCATCACCAAGGCGCTGCCGCCGCCGGTGGCCGCCAAGGACATCCCGCTGGCCGGGATCACCGACCCCGAACACGAGCGGTACAAGGAGGCCGGGGAGGTCCGCGGTCTGATCGAGAACGACGGCGAGGTCCGCCAGATCTTCGACACCGCCCTGGGCCTGGAGGGGCTGATCCGCAACGCGGGTGTCCACGCCTGCGCGGTGATCCTGTCCTCCCAGCCGCTGGTCGACTGCATCCCCATGTGGGCCAGGCCGGACGGTTCGATCATCACCGGCTGGGACTATCCGTCCTGCGAGGACATCGGCCTGCTGAAGATGGACTTCCTCGGCCTGCGCAACCTCACCGTCATCGGCGACGCGATCGAGGCGATCAAGGCCAACAAGGGCATCGACATCGACCTGGACACGCTTCCGGTCGACGACCCGAAGGCGTACGAGCTGCTGGCCCGCGGCGACACCCTGGGCGTGTTCCAGCTGGACGGCACGGCCATGCGGGAACTGCTCAAGCGCTTGAAGCCCACCGGTTTCAACGACATCATCGCCGTGCTGGCGCTGTACCGGCCGGGCCCGATGGAGGCCAACTCGCACAACAATTACGCCGACCGCAAGAACGGCCGCCAGGAGATCACCCCGATCCACCCCGAGCTGGCCGAGCCGCTGGAGGAGATTCTGGCCGAAACGTACGGCCTGATCGTCTACCAGGAGCAGATCATGAAGATCGCCCAGAAGGTCGCCGGTTTCACCATGGGGCAAGCGGACGTGCTCCGCAAGGCCATGGGCAAGAAGAAGGTCGACGTGCTGGAGAAGATGTTCGCCGACTTCGAGGCGGGCATGCTCGGCAACGGCTTCTCCAAGGAGGCCATCAAGACCCTGTGGGACATCATGCTGCCCTTCGCCGGGTACGCGTTCAACAAGTCGCACGCGGCCGGTTACGGCCTGGTCTCCTACTGGACGGCCTACCTCAAGGCCAACTACCCGGCCGAGTACATGTCGGGTCTGCTCACCAGCGTCGGCGACTCCAAGGACAAGTCCGCCGTCTACCTGTCCGAGTGCCGCAAGATGGGAATCACCGTCATGCCCCCGGACGTCAACGACTCCCGCCACGTCTTCCACCCGGTCGGTGAGGACATCCGCTACGGCATGGGGGCCGTCCGCAACGTCGGCGCCAACGTCGTCGAGGGCATCATCGAGGCCCGCGAGAGCGATGGCGTCTTCACCGACTTCAAGGACTTCCTGCAGAAGGTCCCGGCGCAGGTGTGCAACAAGCGCACCATCGAGTCGCTGATCAAGGCCGGGGCGTTCGACTCCCTCGGCCACACCCGCCGCGGCCTGGCCGAGGTCCACGAGAAGGCCATCGACGCGATGGTCTCGATCAAGAAAGAGGAGGCCCGCGGCCAGTTCGACCTGTTCGGCGGCATGGCCGAGACCACCGACACCATCGGGGTCGACCTGACGATCTCCGATGACGAATGGGACCGGCGCGACAAGCTCGCCTTCGAGCGGGAGATGCTGGGCCTCTATGTCTCCGACCACCCGCTCAACGGCTTCGAGCGACTGCTTTCATCGAACGCCGACCGCCCGGTGGCGGCCCTGCACGGCGAGGAGCTGCCCGACGGCGCCAACGTCAAGGTCGCCGGGATCCTCCAGAACGTCGCCAAACGCGTCACCAAGCAGGGCAAGCTGTGGGCCTCGGCCACCCTGGAGGACCTGGCCGGGTCGATCGAGGTGCGGTTCTTCCCCAACACCTACGAGCTGGTCTCCGACTCCCTGGCCGACGACCTGATCTGCTGCGTCAAGGGCAAACTCGACCGGCGCGACGGCACCGCCCAGCTCATCGCCCAGGACCTGGCCGTCCTGGACACCTCCTCGGGCCCCGAGGCCGGCTCGGCTCCGGTCACGCTCGCGCTGCGGGCCGCGGTGGTCAACCGCGACCTGATCTCGAAGCTGTCCGACACCTTCCGCACCCACCGCGGCGAGGCCCAAGTGCGCGTCCAGCTCAACGGCGGCCCGCAGCCGACCATGCTCGCCCTCGGCGACGAATGGCGGGTCCGGCCATCGGTCGAGCTGTCGGCCGACCTGAAGGCACTGCTGGGAGCCGGAGCCGTCGTGGGCTGACCAGCCCGGCCCCCTTCTCCGCCGAAGTCGCCTTGACGGCCGAGGGTTGGTAGCCTCAGTCGCCTCCTCGCACTCGAGAGTGCACGGAACTATACTTCCCATAAGTGTACTTCCGTGGATTCCCAGCGAAGGTGGGCCGATGCTCGAGAAGCCTCAGGACATGTTCGATCGTGATCGCGAATGGCGGGCGCTGACCGGTTTCGCTTCCACTGGCCAGCGCAACGCGACGCTAGGGGTGGTCTCGGGCAGGCGGCGCCAGGGGAAGACGTTTCTACTGGAAGCACTGTGCGAGGCCACCGGCGGATTCTATTTCGCGGCCGAACAGGCCACCGCGGCCGAATCGCTGCGGAGCTTGTCCGAGGCCGTAATGCGTTTCACCGGCACGCCCCTGCCGATCAGCTTCGCCGATTGGAGGCAGGCGATCGACGCGCTATTGGCCCTCGCCGACGACCGGGAGATCCCGGTGGTGATCGACGAGTTCCCCTACTTGGTGCGGTCGAGCCCTTCGCTGCCGTCGGTCGTCCAAGCGGCGCTGTCACCGCGACGACCCGAACGGCTGGAATCCCGGGCACGACTGCTGCTGTGCGGATCCGCGATGTCGTTCATGGGGTCGCTCCTGTCGGGCTCGGCTCCGCTGCGCGGCCGGGCGGGATTGGAGCTCATCGTCCACACACTCGACTACCGGCTCGCCGCCGAGTTCTGGGGTATCGGCGATCCCGAACTGGCGGTCAAGGTCAACGCGATCGTGGGAGGCACCCCCGCCTACCGGCGCGAGTTCGTCGCCGACGATGTTCCCGCAGCACGCGAGGATTTCGACGCCTGGGTGCTGCGGACCGTGCTCAACCCCGCCAGCCCGATGTTCCGTGAAGCCAGGTACCTGCTGAGTGAGGAGCCGGGAGTGCGCGATCCCGGGCTCTACCACTCGGTGCTGGCCGCGGTGGCGTTCGGCAAGCACACCTCTGGCGGCATCGCGACCTATGTCGGCAGGAAGAGCGGCGATATCACCCATCCGCTGTCGGTGCTGGAGGACAGCGGCCTCCTGCGTCGAGAGACCGACGCCTTCCGGGCCAACCGGTCCCTGTACCGGATCGCCGAGCCCCTGATCGCCTTCTACCAGGCGATCATGCGCCCCGATTGGCGTGAATGGGAGCACGGCCGCGACCCGGAGGGGCTGTGGCGAGAGCTGCGACACCGTTTCGATGGCAATGTGATCGGCCCGCATTTCGAGGACATCTGCCGGGCTTGGTCGATCGACTACGCCCCACGCGAAGTATTCGGAGGCAGGGTCGCCCGGGTGGCCTCCGGCACCGTCAACGACCCGCGGGGACGCACCACCCACGAGGTGGATCTGGCCGTCTTCGGAACCGACGGCGATGGGCGCGAGACCCTGCTCGCGATAGGCGAGGTCAAATGGAACGACGTCATGGGCGTCGGTCATCTCGACAGACTGCGGCGGATACGCGAGCTGTTGTCGCAGGGCGGTCGCTTCGACACGTCGCGCACTCGCCTGGCCTGCTTCAGCGGAGCGGGCTTCATGCCGACACTCCAGGAAGCGGCCGAGGCTGGAGAGGCGGTTCTGGTCGGTCTCGACGATTTGTACCGGGCGTAGCCCGGTCCTCGGCTCGTTCGCGCTGACGAGATCGGCGCCGTGCGAGTGGAGATGCGCGACAGTGTCCTCGATGTCGTCGACAACGATGCTGACCTTTCTCGCGCGTGAATCGTCACGTTCCGAGCCCGGAGGCCGAATAGAGGGCCGCCGGCCCCGCGGTCGCGAGTCGGCCGAGGGACCGGCGGTACGGAGCCGGCGGCGGAGAGGTCCGTCCTACTGGATGCCGTAGGACCGGATGGTTTGGTGCCGCACGTAGTTGCCCGACTCGTCGGCGGCGGTGAAGCGCACCGAGACGAAGCCGGGCTCGTCGGGCAGTTCGAGCTCGGCCGAGGCCAGGTCGCCCTCGCGGTCGATCTCGACCTCTTGCCAGGTGGCGCCGTCGTCGAAGGAGACCTCGAAGGTCATCGACGCGCACGCCTGGTCGTCGCCACCCGGCTGCGTGGCGAACTCCAGGTCGATCCGCTGGGTCGTCCCGGCTTCGGCGTAGCCGTTGACGATGCCGGACGGTTCGAAGGTCACGACCGACACCGGCATGATCGGGTTCTCGGCGTCCGGGTCGAAGTCGAACTCCCATTCGGCCTCGGACTTCGTCCCCAGAGTCGTCCAGTCCGCTTCGCGTTCGGACTCGGCGACCACCTTCATCGAGCCGCCGTCACCGAGCTCGTCCAGATAGACGCCGACTCCGGTTCCGTCGTTGTTCTCGGCCACGATCTCGCCGTCCAGGCTGAGCCGGATGCTGCCGGGGAGAAAATCGCTGTAGACGCTCTCACCGCCGTTGACGGTCGAGAACAGCCACGGGTTGGCGTAGAACGAATCCAGTTCGTCCCAGCGCAGGATCTGCGCCGGCGGCCAGTCCCGGGCGTTGTTGTCGAGGCTCACCGATATCGGGGCGTTGTTCCACGTCATCGACTGCTTCGAGCCCGGTTCGAGCACGCCGCTGGAGTGGTAGACCTCGTCGTAGGGGACGCCGATGCCCTCGAAGCCGAGTGAACCCTTGTGCGACCAGGAGAGTTCCGAATCGGCGGTGTAGAACTCGGTGCGCCGCCCCGGCAGGTCGACCGCGCCGGAGTCGGTCCACCACCACGCCTCGTAGACAGGGTGCTCGACCAGGTCGAGCCGCTCCATGGGGACCTCGACGCCGAAGCTCTGGTAGTCGGCGTCGATGCGGGCCAGCTCGTCGTCGTGGACGACCGGGCTCAGATCGCTCGGGATGCCGTCGGTCTCGGCCCGGAAGAGGTTGTAGCTGTAGGGGTCGGTGCCGCCTTCGGGGCTCGCGTAACCCTGGCGCAGCACGAATCCGGCGTCGCGGTCCGCATCGAGGCCGTCGGAGGGGATCGCGTACAGAAGTTCGTCGCCGAACGTCGTGATGCCGCCCCAGGCGCCGTTCTGGGTACCGGGCTCGTAGCTGATCAGGTCGAGGGCGACCGACTGCTGGACGGCCTTCCGGTCGAGGTCGAAGCCCACGCGTTCGGCCTCGGTGCCGTCGACGGTGACGGCCGCGCCGTTCTCGTCCACCTCGACTTCGTCGACGGCGACGATGACGTCACCGTCGCCCTCGTTCTCGTAGAGCTGGGTGAGCAGATGGTAGGTGCCCGGCTCCAACTGAACGGTGGCGGCCTTCCCGTCGGTGAAGTCGGGGCCGTACGTCTCGCCGGAGTCGATGTCCACCAGGGAGATCCCGATCACGGTCGCGCCGGTGCCGTCGAGCCACCGGCCCTTGACGGTGAGGTCCACGGCCGTCTCGGACGGCGGCTCCACCTCCTCTTCGGTGGCCTCGCCCCTCAGGAGGGCGTCAACGTTGAACTGCTCGGTGCTGAGTTCGCCGGAGGCGATTTCGTCGACCGCGTCGAGCGGCACCGCGATGCGGTCGCCGTCGGCGGTCAATCCGGTGGTGAACGCGGTCTGGTCGCCGTCCGGCGAGTCGAACGCGAGGGTGCCGTCGGCCAGGGCCCGCACCGTCTCGCCGGTCGGCAGGACCGCCGCGTCGGCGGGGGCTTCGGGTGGCGCCCCGATGTCGGGCGGGTCGGTTTCGTATGCGGGATCGGCGAAGGCGGCCGCGGGGGCGACGGCGATGATCGCCGCCGTCCCGGCCGCGGTCAGGTATCGCTTGCGCATGGAACCTCCATGTGGGGGATTTCGGCGGTAAGCCGCTGTCGCCCCTAATACGTCGGTTCGCGTGCCGTCGTTGCCCATGCCGCCTCACGCGATCCAAGCGGAACCGACCCCTGGGCGAGATGACTCGGCCCGGTCGAAGCACTCCGATGAATCACGGCGCCGCAAGGAGTCTGATCTAGTGGGACCGAATGCCGAATCACGGCTCGGATCCCGAATGCAGCTCAACGATCGCGCCCGTACCAGGGTGCGGAGGACGATAGGAATCGAAGATGCGGAAGCTCGTAGTCCAGCAGTGGGTCACCGTCGACAACTTCGCCGCGGAGGAGGGCGGCGGGCTCGGTTTCGTGTCGGGCGAGCCGTTCGACGACGCGGTCACCGACGACCCGTTCCAGAACAGCATGATGGCCTTCATCGACTCGGTCGACACGATGATCCTCGGCGCGAACACCTACGCGATGGCCAAGGGCTACTGGCCGACCGCCGACGACCAGGGCGAGTACGGGCGGAGGCTCAACAGCCTGGCCAAGTTCGTCGCCTCCTCCAAGCTGGACGAAGCCCCGTGGGGCGACTATCCCGCGGCGACCGTGACGCGCGACGCGGCCGCCACCGTCCGGGAACTCAAGGCGCAGGGCGGCAAGGACCTCTGGCTGTGGGGGAGCTTGCAGCTCATGCATTCGCTGCTGCAGGACGGCCTCGTCGACGAAGTCCGGATGCTGGTCTGCCCGGCCGCGATCGGCAAGGGCACGCCCGTCTTCGAGGATCGGCACGACCTGAAGCTGATCGAGGCCGCAGGGTTCGACAAAGGCGTGGCACTGCTGCGTTACGGGATCGAGAAGTAGGCGCGTGGCCAGCACCTTGGAGTTCCCCTGATCGTCGAGTAGCCCGAGCCGCGCCCGAAGTGGTGGTCCACCTCGACTACGAGAACGAGGACTGCACGATCAAGTTCCGTCCCGCTGACGTCGGATTCAATGGGGACCCGTCGAGACGGCGTCGAGCGACACGAATACTGCGCCGTAGGCGAGCAGCGCGAGCACGCCGACGACGGCCAAGGTGCGCGCCCGTTCGCCGCGCACCGCCAGGAGCGGCACGGCGATCGCGATCGCGGCGCACGCCCATGCCTGGGCCGGATAGTGCAGCACGACCGCATAGTGGATGCTCTCCGCGCCGAAGACGCCGCCGAGGGCGCCGAGGCCGGCCGAACGGTGCCATACGGTCCGGCCCCGCCGCCACCAGGCCGCCGCGACGGCGAAGAGGGGGCCGGCGACGAGGGCGAATGCCGTCCAGATGAGCGGCCAGCCCAGCAGCGAGTCGACATCGTCGTGCCGCGCGAGGACGGCGTACCCGTAGTACCCGGCGACCAGGCCGATCTCGACGCACGCGCCCGCCGCGGCGATCGTCGGGTACCGGCAGCGCCCGGCCAGCGCGGCTCCGGCCGCGAAGGCGAACGCGGCCCAGACCGCCCCGGAGTTCGCGATCTGGTTCCACGCGCCAGGAAGCCAGCCCTGAGCGAGGTTCGTGAGCACCCCCAGGACGAGACCGCCTGCCAGGGAGCACGCCAGGGCCGCCGGCGGTGAAGTCGGATTCGGGGTCGTTTCGGTCATTTCCGTATTCTCGCCTCGACGAAACCAGGATGCCTACGGGGTATGTATCGAGAGGGAAGCGTCACTGCCCGCGGAGGTCCTCGCTGAACGACCCGGCGATCCCGCGCGGGGACCGCCGGTCGTGCCCGGCTCTCTTCGTCACGCGTCTTCGAGGAGGCCGCGCAATGCCGCCGACCACGCCTGGGGCTGGTCGAAGTAGGCGATGTGGTGGCCCGGGAAGACGGCGGTCTCATGCCCGAGTTCGGCGGCCAGGATCGGGGCGGTGCGGCCGTAGTAGTCACCGGTGTCGAGGGTGAGTCGGCCCGCGGCCATGATCAGGTCCACTCCGTTGGACTCGATCGCGTCGGTGTCGGGGCGGTAGTTGACGAACGGCAGCATCTCGTTCCTGATGAAGAACCCGTGGTTGCCGTCGGCGCGTTCGGCGAAACCTTCCGGTGTGTGACCGAAGGCGCTGAACGGCACGGCCTTGAGCGACATCGAGAACTGGAAGTTCGCGGTTTGCGGGCCCAATGCGAAGGACGTGCGGTAGACGCTCGCGAACATCCCCAGCCACTTGTCGGCGTCGGGCAGGACGTGCAGGGTCGGCGGCTCGTGGGCGACGACCGTGCGCAGCACCTCGGGGTGGCTCGCGGCGAGTTCGAGGGCGATGATGGCTCCGGCGCTGTTGCCGAAGACGTGTGCCGACTCGTGACCCGCCGCCCGGATCACGGCCTCGGCGTCGCGCGCCTGCTGGGAGATGTCGAAGCTGTCGGGGAAGTTGCGGGTGCTCCGCGAGTTCCCGCGCCGGTCGTAGGTGATGACCTCGTAGTCGTCGGCGAGGATGTCGGCGACGTAGGTGTAGAACCCCGCGTCGCCACCGCCGCCGGAGATCATCAGCAGCGGCGGTCCCTCGCCGCGGACCTCGAAGTACAGCTCGTCGCCTTCGGTGGTCACCGAGCTCGGGGTCACCGGATGCGTCGCCTCGGGTGCCGCCTGGCCGATGCTCGGGGCGATCGCCGCGGCGGTGGTCGCCCAGGCGACGATGAACGCGATCGTCATGCCCGCGCTCACCGCCGCCCGAGTCGCCCTGACGCGTCCGCGGACAGCGGCACCGGGTTCGATTCTCCGGCGCGAATGCCGGTAGATCGAGGCGGCCGTCCATGCGACCAGGAGCGCGACCGGGACGGCGACATCGGACGGGCGCAGGATCGGGTGCGGCGCGAAGAGGAAGTACAGGTTCGCCCCGGCCGCCAGAGCCGCCGCCTGCGGTGGCACCACGAGCAGCGGGCCGGCGGCGGGCTCATCCGTGCGCCGGGCGGCGACGATCCGCGGCAGGCTCACCGCGGCGGCGGCCGCGCCTGGGACGGCCGTGAACGCCAGGTGCAGCCACAACAGGTCCGGGGTCATGAACCAGCTTTGGTCGGTGAGTGCGGCGAGGTCGTATGCGGCCGTCGCGGCCATCGCCGCCACGAAGGTCCCCAGCAGGTTGCGGACTCGGCGCCGGTAGCGCTGCGGCGCGGTGGGGTGGGCGAGTCGACCGGACTGGATTCCGGCGGCGAACCAGAGCGCGAACGCGAGGAGCGCCAACGGCGTGTCGATGCCGTAGAGCAATGGGTGGTCTCCCGTTCCTGAGAGAATTTCCTTAGCATTGCTAAGGACTGTGCGGTGCTAAGGTATCCCGGCGGAAACGAGCCGTCAACTCGGGGAAGGCGGTCGGCACCATGAACCGGCGCACCATCGCCGCCGCCGGGCTCGACCTGTTGGACGAGACCGGGCTGGACGGGTTGACCGTGCGCAAGCTGGCGGCGCGACTGGAGGTGAAGTCTCCGGCGCTCTACTGGCACTTCAAGAGCAAGCACGAACTGCTCGACGAAATGGCTCGGCTCCTCGAATCGGAGCAGGACCGCGAATTTCCCGGTGAGGACGAGACGTGGGACGCCTGGATGACCCGCCAGGCGAGAGCGCGCCGCCGGATACTGCTGTCGCGGCGCGACGGCGCCCGCCTGATCGCGGGCAGCCGCGGCAGCGCGGACGTGCTGTCTCACCTCGACGCCACGATCGCCGCGCTGATCGGGCTCGGGTTCACCGCCGTCCAGGCGTTGCGGGCGCTGACGACGATCAACTCCTACGTCACCGGATTCGTCCTGGAGGAACAGGCGGACCGCCAGCGGCACGCCGACACTGGGGAGACCCCACCGGAGGACATGTCACCGGAGCAGCAAGAGCAGCTCCTCAGTGCGACACCGGCCTTGGGGCAGGCGATCAGAGAAGGCGGCGACCCCGGCGGACCGGCGGCCTTCGAAGACGGCCTGCGCACGATCGTCGCCGGAATCGGTCAAGCTCTGGGCCCATGATGGCGGGCCGCGAACCCTGCTCAATGACCGGACCGCGAACGCACCTGGAGCGCATTACGGGCGATCGGGATCCGCGGTGATCTGTACTTCCTGCGGTGTGTCTCGGGGGAACTTCCAGATGTAGCCGGCCGTGCTGACGGCGGTGAGGAAGTGGAAGTCCAATTCGACCCTGGAGAACGGATTGGAGGAGACTGAGGTCGCCGCCCATACCAAGGTGCCTGCGAGGACCGGCCTTCCGGCTGCGCGGTCGAGGCGCCGAACTCGGGGGCCGACCACGAGCCGAGGAGCTGCAACGCCTCGTGCGAGGCCGTATCCGGCTCGGCCGACCACAGCAGGAGCCGCCGCTCGGGATCGTCGGCTTGGAGGAGTCGATGCTTCCGGCCAGGTCTCGGGCGGACTCGGCGTTGCCGCCGACATCTCCCGCGGCTTCATCGGCGATCCTCCCTGGAATGTAGGGGAGAGACAGCATGTGGTAACGAGTTCGGTCGGGTCCGATCCGATGCGCGTTCTTGCGGACGCGGTGATCTTGTCGGTGTGGTGTGGCAAGGTTCGTGACCATGAGGACTCAAGTCACGTTCGATTGCGCCGACCCGCACTCGCAGGCCGTGTTCTGGGCTCAGGTGTTCGGCATCGACGTCGAAGACCACTCGGCATTCGTGGATCAGTTGGTGGCCGATGGTCGCCTGCCCGTGGAGGATCGGATCATCGTCGGTGGCCGCTCGGCGTTCCGGGATGTCGCGGCTTGCCGGGACGCTGAGGGCATCGAGCCACGGCTGTTCTTCCAGCGCGTGCCGGAGGGTAAGACCGCGAAGAACCGGGTGCACCTGGATATCCATGTCGAGGAGGGTCAGAAACGGGCCGAGGTCGAACGGTTGATCGGGCTTGGGGCGGAGTTCATGGCGACGCATAGTGATCGCGGGCCGACGACCTATGTCATGCGTGATCCAGAAGGCAATGAGTTCTGCCTGCACTGAGGCGACTCAGGTTCCCTGCGGCCGTTGACAGGCAGGTTGCACGGAATGCACGTAGGTGTTTGCCGGTATCCGCGCCTTGGACGGATCGGGCTTCACGCCGCACCCAGAGTCGCCCCGGGAAGGAGCCGAGGTTCGGTTCGAAGGTGCGCAGGGGTTTGCGGAGTGGCGCTCGATCGCTCGGAGGTCGCGGTCTAGGTGAGGGTGCCGGATTTGGCGGCGGTGATGAGGGCGGTCCAGGTGGCGGCGGAGACGAGGAGGTGCGGGAAGTCGCCGTCGGTGGGGAGCTTGGAGTCCCGGATCGCGAACGCCGGGGACTCGGTTCCGCCTACGGGAGCGGCCTCGACACATTGACCGTTGGTAGACGACCGGCTGGACTTCCGCCAGACGGCTGAATTCAAGTCATTGGCGCTGGTCATGTCAATCCTTTAGGCTTTGGGCTCGCTGCTTCAGTAGCTTCACCGATTGCTCGGGGCTCAGCGCGGTGGACCTAATGTGATTATATGCCGTGACCGGGACTGTCCTGTTAAATACACAGTCCCCATTGGGCCCGCGCCTGGGACGGCGACCGGCTCAGCCCCGGCATCCTCACCGACGCACGCAACATCGTCCAGCACCCGGCCGAATAGCTCTCCGGGCGCGGCGGTGCGGCGTGAGGTCGTTCCCTCGCGGCACCGCCGCGCCCGGGCCTTCTCGGTCGCTGGGGAGTCCTTTCCTATGCGGCCGTTCGCGGGCGGTACGTCGCCGGTTCTTTCGCGACGGTGTAATCGGGGGTCATGAACTGGCGTTGGATCTCTGGGCGCCACATCAGGTGGAGCTTCTCGGTCACCGCATCGCTCGCCTCGTCCAGGCGAGCCATCTGCTCGTCCGTCAGCTCGAATTCGAGCGCGGCCAGGTTCTGCTCGAGCTGGTCGGTATTGCGGGCGCCGATGATGGTCGAAGCGATCGCGGATCGCCGCGTCACCCAGTTGAGCGCGACTTGCGCTATGGGGCGGCCGATCTCGGCGGCCACGGCTTCGGCCGCCGCCAGCGCCGCCCAGTGGCGGTCGCCGAAGCCGCCGGTCATAGACGCGATCATCCGCTGTGTCTCGTCTTCCAGGCGGCCGGTGCCGGTCACGTAGTCGCCTTCGCGCCGGTACTTGCCAGAGAGAAACCCGCTGGCCAGCGGCCCCCAGGGGATCAGACCGATGCCGAGGTCGAGGGCGGCGCCGACGTACTCGGTCTCGATATAGCGGTTGGCCAGCGAGTACTCCATCTGGAGCGCCGCGACCGGCTCCCAGCCGCGCCAGCGCGCGGTCACCTGCGCCTTGGCCGCGTACCAGGACGGCACGTTGGAGAACCCGAACGCCCGGACTATCCCGGCGCGCACCAGCGCGTCGAAGGTCGACATGACCTCTTCGACCGGAGTGACGGTGTCCCAGATGTGGACCCAGTACAGGTCGATGTAGTCGGTGCCGAGCCTCCGCAGCGAGGCATCGAGCGAGGCGATCAGGTTCTTGCGCCCGTTGCCGGACCGGTTCGGGTCGGCGCTGCGGTCGCCCTGGGAGAACTTGGTGGCCAGCACGACCGAGTCGCGCAGTCCCGATTCGCCGAGGAACTTGCCGAGCAGTTCCTCGCTGCGGCCGGAGGAGTAGACGTCGGCGGTGTCGATGAAGTTGCCGCCGGATTCGAGGTAGCGGTCGAGGACGGCCCGCGAGTCGGCCTCGTCGCTGCCGAACTGCTCGCTGCCGAAGGTCATGGTGCCGAGGGCCAGCGGGGAGACGCGCAGGCCGCTGCCGCCGAGGAGGCGGTAGTCGTTCATGGCGGTCATGGATAGGCTCCTTGCCGTGAGAGAATGAAGCGGAATGCTGGTTCCGCTTTCAATATACGGAATCATCATTCCGTTTACAAGCGAGGGGGCGGCAATGGGCGACGAGCGGCCGTTGCGGGCGGACGCGGCGCGCAACCGCGCCAGGATTCTCCAGATCGCCGAGGAGGTCGTGTCCGAGCGCGGGTTCGAGGTGCCGGTCAGTGTGATCGCCGCCGAGGCCGGGGTGGGGGTGGGCACCGTCTACCGCCACTTCCCGACCAAGGAGGCCCTGTTCGGGGCCATCCTGACCGACAAGATCGGCCAGGTCAGGGAGTATGTGGAATCGCTGGCCGAATCGGACGATCCGGCGGCGGCCTTCCGCGAGTACCTGAACGGGATCGTGGACTGGACCATGCGCGACCGCTCGATCTACAAGGGCCTCGCCGAGGTATCCGGCACCGACCTGCACGCGCTGGCAGACGGACTGCGCCGGGCCGAGGCGCGGCTGCTCGGCCACGCCCAGGCCGCTGGAGGCGTCCGCGCCGATCTGACGCCCTCGGACCTGAAGAGCATCATGATGGGCTGCGTCGTCATGGTCGAGCACGGCACCCCGCTGGAGCGGGCCGTGCAACTGGCCACCGAAGGGCTCGGACCGCGGTGACCGGCCTCAGAGGATCTTGCGCAGCGCCTCGACCAGCGGGGCGTACTCGGGTTCGCCCTCGGCCTCGGCCAGGGCCTCTTCGAGGGCCCGGTCGTGGGTGGGGCGGGCGGCCTGCAAGAGCGCCGCTCCGGAGGCGGTGACGTCGGTGTAGATGCCGCGCCGGTCCGACTTGCAGATGGTGCGGGCCAGCAGGCCCCGGTCCTCGAGCCGGGCGACCAGGCGGGTGGTGGCGCTCTGGCTCAGCACCACGGCCTCGGCCACCTGGCGCATCTGGAGGTGGCGGCCCTCGCTCTGGCGGCTGAGGACGGTGAGCAGGGAGAATTCGCGCACGCTCAGATCGTGCTCGGCCTGCAACCGCTTCTCGATGCGGCCGGCGATGCGCTCGTGCAGGGCCGACAGCGCGCACCACTGCTGCGCCAGTTCCGTGCCCGCGAGCGGCGTGGTCGACACCGTGCTCCTCCGTCCCGGTCCGATAGTCGTTCACCTCAGTGTACCGGGATATGCATTACACCACGATAGTCGTCGCTTGCATTAGTCGGCGTCTGCAAGTAATCTCGGTTTCGGGCCGGAACGACCGCCTCTGAAGGGAAACGGCGAAATGGCAGATCAGCTGACCGTAGCGGTGCTGGGCACCGGCATCATGGGGGCCGCCATGGCCCGCAACCTCGCCCGGTCCGGACACGCCGTCCGGGCCTGGAACCGCACCAGGGCCAAGGCCGAACCGCTCTCCGATGACGGCGCGCACATCGCGGACACGCCCGCCGAGGCAGTCGACGGCGCCGACGTCGTCCTCACCATGCTCCACGACGGACCGGCCGTCCGCCAGGTCATGGGCGAGGCCGCGCCCGGCCTGCGCGCCGGCGTCCGCTGGGTCCAGTCGACCACCGTCGGCATCGAGGCCGTCGGCCCCCTCGCTGACCTCGCCGCCCGACACGAACTGGTCTTCTTCGACGCGCCCGTCCTCGGCACCCGCGAACCGGCCGAGGCCGGCAAGCTCACCGTCCTGGCCGCCGGGCCCGCCGAGGACCCCCAAGCCCAGGCGGTGTTCGACGCCGTCGGCGCAAAGACCGTGCGGACGAGCGAAGACGCCGCCGACGGCAGCGCCTCGGCCCTCAAACTCGTCGCCAACAGCTGGGTGTTCATCCTCACCCACGGCATCGGCGAAGTCCTCGCGCTCGCCAAAGGGCTCGGCGTCGACCCCGCCCGCTTCTTCGAACTCATCGACGGCGGACCGCTCGACGCCGGATACGCCCGCGTCAAGGGCTCCCTCATCCTCGACGGCGGCCTCGACCCGGCCAGTTTCGGCCTGGACACCGCCGCCAAGGACACCCGGCTCATCCTCGAAGCCGCCCGCGAAGGAGGCGTCCGCCTCGACCTGGCCGAGGCCGGCCTGGAACGCTTCCGCCGCGCCTCCGACCAGGGCCACGGCGACCAGGACATGGCCGCCGGCTACTACGCCAGCTTCGACCGATAGCGAAGGGAACCAACGACATGGCGAAAATCCTGTTCATCATGACCGGCTCCGGCACCTGGACCCTCGCCGACGGCACCGCGCACCCGACCGGGTACTGGGCCGACGAGGCCGTGATCCCGCTCGAGGCGTTCAAAGATGCCGGACACGAGGTCACCGTGGCCACCCCCGGCGGCGTCGTCCCGCCGGTCGACCAGGGGTCGCTGAGCCCCGACGCGAACGGCGGCGAGGACAACGCCGCCCGCGTCCGCGCCATCGTCGAGACCGCCCCCGAATTCGCCTCCCCGGTCGCGCTCGACGCGGTCGACCTCGCCGACTTCGACGCCGTCTACATCCCCGGCGGGCACGGCCCCATGGAGGACCTGGCCGCCGACGCCGACTCCGGGCGCCTGCTCGCCGCCGCCCTCCAAGGCGGCAAGCCCGTCGGCGTGGTCTGCCACGGCCCGGCCGCGCTGCTCGCGGCCTCCGGAGAAGGGAAGAACGCCTTCGCCGGCTACCGGATCACCGCCTTCACCAACGCCGAGGAGCACGCCGCCGGGCTCGCCGAGCGGGCGAAATGGCTGCTCCAGGACCGCCTCACCGAAGCCGGGATCGACGTCGTCGCGGACGAGCCGTTCGCCGCCCACGTCGAAGTCGACCGCAACCTCGTCACCGGCCAGAACCCGGCCTCCGCCCCCGGAGCCGCCTCCGCGCTGCTCGAACTCATCGCATAAGAGGAACAACCATCATGTCCAGCAACTTGTTCGCACCGATCACTCTGCGCGGGATCACCATCCCCAACCGGGCCTGGATGGCCCCGATGTGCCAGTACAGCGCCGCCGTCTCCGGGCCCGGCACCAGCGCGCCGAACGACTGGCACGTCCAGCACTACGGTTCCCGCGCCGCGGGTGGGGCCGGTCTGATCCTCACCGAGGCCACCGCCGTCGTCCCCGAAGGCCGCATCAGCCCCGCCGACCTCGGCATCTGGAACGACGAGCAGGCCGCCGGGCACCGGCGCCTGACCGAGCTCATGCGCTCCTTGGGCGCCGTCCCCGGCATCCAGCTCGCCCACGCCGGCCGCAAAGCCTCCACCGACATCGAATTCCACGGCGGCAAGCCACTGGCCGACGACGAAGGCGGCTGGGAACCGCAGGGCCCCAGCCCCATCCCCTTCTCCGAGCGCCACCGCACCCCGCACGAACTCAGCGCCGACGAGATCGCCGGGACCGTCGAAGCCTTCGCGCGGGCCGCCCGCCGCGCCGTCGAGGCCGGATACGACGTCATCGAGGTCCACTCCGCCCACGGCTACCTGCTCCATGAGTTCCTCTCCCCGGTCTCCAACCACCGCGAGGACGCCTACGGCGGCTCGTTCGAGAACCGCACCCGGTTCGTGACCGAGGCGGTCGAGGCCGTCCGCGAGACCATCGGCCCCGACCGGCCGCTGCTGGTGCGCGTCTCGGCCACCGACTGGATCGAGCCCGACGGCTGGACCGGCGACGACACCGTGCGGCTTGCCGCGCACCTGGCCGAACGCGGCGTGGACATGCTCGACATCTCCACCGGCGGCAACCTCACCGGCGCCAAGATCCCGGTCGGCCCCGGATACCAGGTCCCCTTCGCCGCGCGGGTGCGGCGCGAGACCGGCCTGTCGGCCGCGGCCGCGGGCTTGATCACCGAGGCCGAGCAGGCCGAGAAGATCCTCGCCAACGGCGAAGCCGACGCCGTCATGCTCGGCCGCGAGCTGCTGCGCAACCCGTACTGGCCGCACCAGGCCGCCCGCGAACTCGGCGACGAGCACCACCTGCCGATCCAGTACGGCCGCGCTTAGGGCCCGAGACTGTCACAGGTGGCGCCTACGCTTCGAGCCATGAGCCTGAAGATCGCGAACGTAACGGTCAACACCGCCCGCCCACGCGAGCTCGCCGACTGGTGGGCGAACGCGCTGGGCGAGCGGGTCACGACCGACTGGGGCGAATACGTCATGGTCGGCGGCGGCATCGCCTTCCAGTACGTCGAGGACACCAGTCCCGGGCGCATCCACGTCGACCTGGTCGCCACCGACCACGCCGGCGAGGTCGAGCGCCTGGTCGCCTCCGGAGCCGAGCGCCTGGCCGACCACCGGATCCCAGGCGTCGGATTCTCCTGGACGGTCCTGGCCGACCCCGACGGCAACGAGTTCTGCGTCAGCGGAGGCCACGCGGACTGACCCGGCCCGGCCGGGTCAGCGCCCGAAGTAGTGGCCCTCGGCGAGGTTGCGGAACGGGACGGACTCAGCGGCCTCGCCCATCGCGCTTCGCGTAGCGGCTACGCTCCCCGGGGAGGCCCGCGGATCGCTTAGGATGCCCTGTACCGGCAGCACCACCATTGAGTCGAGGTCCACGATGAGCGCCGCCGAAACCGCCCGACCCCGCTCGATCGCCGCGGCGAGCGCGATCCTGTGGGTCGTCGCCGTGGCGCTCTTGGCGGCCGGGGCCGCGAAGATCGCGATGTACGACCAGTTCGACGATTCCGTGGGCGAGGCCGTCCAGACCGTGTTCGAGCGCATGCCCGAGGAGGGCTTCGACGACGCCTCCTCACCGGGCGAGCAGTTCGGCAGCGTCCCCATGTACGCCGCCTACCTCGCCTCGGCCACCGGCTTCATCCTGTTCGGAGTGTTCTTCCTCTCGACGGCGATCGCCGTCGGCCGGGCCCGATCCGAGTCGAGAGCGGTGGCGGTCGTCGGCGGCGGCATCGCGATCGTCCTGTGCGCCGTGCCGAATCTGATCGACCTGGGCTGGATCATCGCCATCGGCGCCTCGAACCAGGCCGACTCCCTGGTGGCCGAACGGGTCCGAGCGGCGGTCCCGACCTGGACCGTCATCGCCGACAACGCCGCCGCGGCACTGCTCGTCCTCGGCTCGATCGCGGCCGCGCTGCTGCTGCACCGCCCGGAGGCGAAGGAGTACCTCAGCCCCCGTCCAGACGCCGCCTGACCGCCTCGAAGTGCCGGGCGGCGACGCCCGCCCCCGTCAGGAACCCCTCGGCGCCGCCGTGCCGTTCCCGGAGGTCGGCGAGGAACGCCGTCATGGTCTCGGGGTCGGTGCCATCGGTCAGCGCGTACTCGGCGGCGATGGCCTCGTCCGACGCGCCCGCGACAGCCAATGCCAACGCGACCAGGACACCGGTCCGGTCGCGCCCGCCGTGGCAGTGCACCATGACCGGCCCGTCGGGTGCCTCCGCGAGCGCGGTGAACGCGGCCGCGATGGTGCCGGGCGTGTCGGTCAGAGTCCGGTAGTCGTCCTGCGCGTTTGGATCGAACTCGGGCCGGTCCCGGTCGAGCGGCACGTTCGCGTAGATCGGATCGGAGGCGAACGGACTGGGAAACTCGCGGGCCTCCCACGCGTGGCGCACATCGAGAATGCGCCGGACCCCGAGCCGCCGGACCGCGTCGATCCCGGCCGGGGTGAGCTTGTCGTGGTTGTCCGTCCGCAGCAGCACGCCCTCGGCGACCGCGCGGCCACCGGTGAGTGGCACGCCGCCGACGTCGCGGGCGTTCCGGCAGGCGGGAAGGTCCAGAAAAGCCATGGCGCTCCGGTTCGGGGAGAGGGACGTACAGATTATCCGGTCGGCGCGATTTCGAGTCGGGTCGGTCACATCCGGTTCGATAATTTACCTTCCGGTTGGTAAAGTATCGAATGTGAAACCGAGTTCTCGAACCCAGATCCTCGAAGGCGCGCTGGACCTCCTCAGGGAGGGAGAGGCTGTCTCGCTGGAGTCGGCCGCGCGGCGCGCGAACCTGACCAAACCGGGGGTGATGTACCACTTCCCGACCAAGGAAGCACTGATGCTCGCACTGCTCGACTGGGTGGTCGACTGCTGGGAACGCGACCTGAACGCACAGCTCGAAGGGCCCCTCGAACAGGCCACGCCGGAGCAGCGGACGTACGCGTACCTGGACTGGGCGCTCTCCGGGAAGGTCGACCGGGCCGACCTCGTCATGCTCGCCGACCCGAGACTGCGCGAACCGCTGACGGCGCGCTGGTGCGAGCGGATGCATCCGTGGCTCGACCTGCCCGACGACCTCCCGGCCGCCGACCGGGCCCGGCTGACGGCGGTCCGACTGATCGCCGACGGCGCCTGGATCGACGAGGCGCTGGGCGCCTACTCGCCCGCCGCCGACCTGAGAGGACCGCTGCGCGAGGTCGCCGCATCGATCATGGAGGGCAAGGAATGAAGTGGAAACCGTGGCTCCTGCTGGCCGGGGCGATCGCCAGCGAGGTGACCGGCTCGCTCTCGCTCAAGGCCGCCCTCGATCATCCGGCCTGGTACGCGCCGGTGGCGGTCGGCTATCTCACCTCCTTCACGCTCCTCGCCGCCGTCCTGAGCCGAGGCATGCAACTGGGGGTCGCCTACGGCATCTGGGGCGCGACCGGAGTCGCCCTGACCGCGATCCTGGCGGCGGCGATCTACGGCGAGGCGCTCACCGCGGTAATGGGACTTGGGATCGCACTGATTGCGCTCGGCGTCCTCACCGTCGAGTTCGGATCGCAGAAGGCCAGGGAACGGGAGGAGACGGCGTAATGGAATGGGTGTATCTGGCAGGCGCGATCTTGACCGAGACCGCGGCCGCGCTCTCCCTGAAGGCGGCGACGAACGGCCGCCGCATCTGGTACGCCGCCGTGATCGCCGGGTACCTGTCGGCCTTCGGATTCCTGGTGTTGACGCTCGGCGAGGGCCTGGGCATCGGCATCGCCTACGGGATCTGGGCGGCGGCGGGCGTGGCCATCACGGCCGTCGCGAGCAAGTTCCTGTTCAAGGAGCACTTCACGCGCCTCATGGCCCTGGGAATCGGACTCATCTCCGCCGGAGTCCTGCTCGTCGAGCTGGGCAGTCACTGACCTCGTGCCTCATCGGCGACAATGAGGACGATCTTGCCGGTGTAGAACCCGCTCTCGCGGGCGGCCGGGTCGACCGGGTTCACCCCGGAGGAGCAGACCCGCACTGGCACCTCGCCGTAAGAGGGTTCGGGCCGTTCGGTCTCGGCCAGCTCGAGGACTTCGGGACCGCCGAGGACCGACTGGCTCACGGCTCGTATCGTCTCGGGCATAGGCGTCAGTCCTCCGTGTGGCTTGGTTCTCTTTCTTGTTCTCGCGCATCGGATTCTGGAAGTAGTACTCGACCATCGCCATAGACTGAGACGTCTAGCCTGGGCGGGCGCGACCAGTCCTCGACCTTGGTGAAGTCGAGATACTCCGATCCGAGAGCGGTACCGTCAAAGGAGACTTCCGCACCGGAGAAGCAGGCATCTGCGAAGCCTATGGAAGGACCGAAGGCGTCCGTCTCTCCGGCCGGATCGTTCGGCACAATCTTGAATTCGACCCTCCCGCCGATGAACTTGGTCCCGTCGAACCAGGTAGGTCCCAGGAACTTCGCGCTCCGGAAGAACAGCCCGCCGTCGGACACCGTCATCTCGGCGAAGGTCGAGTTGCGATGGAACTCGGCGGAATCGAAGACGACGTCGCCCCCGTCGATGGTCGCCCTCCGGAAGTTGAACGGGCCCGCGAAGACGGCGCCCGTGAAGTTGACCATCGATCTCGGGAAGCGGGCGTAGGCGAACGAGGCAAAGCCCAAGAATCTCGCGTTTCGGAAGTCGCCGTCGTCGAGTGTCGCTCCGTTGAAGTTGAAGTCGCACCAGTGCCACGTGCGCCCCTCGACCGGTTCGGCGCGCAGGTGTTCCCCGATCACGTCCGTCACGGTGTGGCGGACCAGCCGCTCCTCGATCACCGATTGGAAGCGCCCCGGTTCGGCCGCGTCGCGTTCCGCCCGGTGGGGCGGTGGTTCGTACGGCATTCGCACGTACGCGCACAGGACGTCCACACAGGTCTGGCGGCCCGCGTCCCAGTCGTCGGCCAGGGCCGCCATCGCGTAGACGCCCGCGAGGCGGTTCGCGGCCTGCTCCGAGGCGAGTTGCTCGGCGGCGGCCGCGAACCGCTCGTTGTAGAGCTTGGTGTCTTCGCGTTCGTCCGCCGCCTCGTGGAGGCGCTGCCGACGGTAGGCGACGGTCAGCGCGACCACGCCGCCGATGCCCGCGACGGCGTAGAACGCCAGCCGGATCGCCTCCAGCACCGAACGGTCGTCCGGGCTCGGACTCAACGGCGACGTCCGGTCGCTGGTCAACAGCCACAACAGGACGAGGACCAACACCACGGCCACACCGACCATGCCGAGGACGTGCAGCCACAGCGGCGCCGACCGGGCGGGCGTGGAGCGGGCGAGTGATCTGCGACGGGGGGTCACCGCTAAGTTCTACCAGAATCCAAGCGGCCGAGGGCACCTCGATCCACCAACCGACTCCTCGGGGTCGAAGCCTCGGACCAGTGGGCTCAGGTCCGCTGCCGAGCACGCTCGGCTTCGCCGATGTGCAGGACCGCGTCGGCTCCGTCCAGGGTCTCCTGGTCCAGCGGGAAGTATCCCTGTTCCGGCCTCGTGTCGGTGCGCGAGACCGCTGAGCGGTCGGCGCCTGCCACCTCCAGGCGCCAAGCGGCGGCCCCGGCCTGGAGTCGTCCCTCGTGGGTGCCCGGGTCGGGCTCGGCGAGCCCGAGCCCTTCGCTGCGACCCAGGCTGCCCGCGATGAAGGCGTACCGCGTGCCCAGCAGGGACGCGAGGATGGCGCCGGTCCCGAACCAGGTGAGGTCCATGCCCGCCATGCTCATATGGCTCGGATTCCGCTGTAGGTGCACGTTGCCCGCGAACACCAGTGTCGGGCCCCGGCGGGCCTCGATGTCGCGGATGTCGAGGAGGTTCCGGGCCATCAGCGCGTCCCGGACCGCCGACAGGCGCGACCACCTGAGGCCGTTCTCGATGCGCTCCGCGGCCTGCCGGTGGTAGCGCAGCAGCCCGATACCGGAGGTGAGCTGGATCTTGGCCCGCTGCCAGTCGTCGCGCGAGGTGGCCGCGATCAGTTCGGGCGCACGGGCGTAGAGCGCGGCGAGCATGTCGTCGGCGATCGCGCGAAGCCTCTCGGCCCCGGCGGTGTCGCCGGGCGATTCGGCCGGGTCCATGACCGCCTCCGCGCGGCCCCAGCGCTCGTCCTCGCCTGCCGGGCCCGCGATGTCGAGATCGAGCCCCAGAAAATCGCGGGCGTATTCGAGATAGGGCCGCGGGCTGGGGGCGCTGAACTCCATCGGGGCGTCCATACCGTGGAAGGCCAGCCGCTCCTTCGGGGAGCGGCCCGTGTTGTACTCGCGCATCCACGCCACCAGGCGCCGGTTGCCCTCCGATACGCCGAACATGGCATGAGAGAAGCCCTCGCGCATCACCGTGTCGAGCGAACCCGGTCCTCCTTGCACGAAGTCGTTCACGACCAGCGCCGCCGCCCGGCCGGTCTCGAGTGCGATCGACCGGAAGCCGCGGTCGACGAGCTGCGCGAACAGCTCGTTCCGCACGTGCGCGAAGGCCGGTTCCCGATGCGTCGGCTCGCCGAGCCCCACCAGGTCGCACGAGATGCTCACGAAGTCTCCGATGTACTGAGTCATGGCCTCAAACATATCGTTGAAACAGCGGTTGATACTTTCATCGCATCCGGCCTCGGAAATAAGGGTTGAAGTCTCAACAGGGGATGACATGCGACCATCGGATCTGGCGCGGGAGCACGGCCTCTCGACCCAAGCGGTCCGCAACTACGAACGCGACGGCCTCATCCCACCCGCCGAACGCACCGGCAGCGGCTACCGCGTCTACACCCGGGCCCACGCGGCGGCGCTCCGCGCCTTCCTCGCCCTCGCCCGCGCCTACGGCCACTCGACGGCCCGCGAGATCATGCACGCGATCGGGGACGGCGATCTCGACGGCGCCCTGATGGTCATCGACCGCGGCCACGAGCAGTTGCTGCGCGACCGGAGCACGCTCGACTCGGTGCGGGCGGCGATCCGACGCCTCGCGTCCGAGCCCGACGCCGCCCCGGACCGGGCGGCACCGCCGACCCCGTTCACCATCGGCGAGCTCGCGCGCCGGCTCCGCGTCACCCCCGCGACCATCCGGAACTGGGAGGAGGCCCGAATCCTCGCGCCCGAGCGCGATCGGGCCACCGGCTACCGCCGCTACCGCGCCGCCGACGTCCGCGACGCCGAACTGGCGCACCTGCTGCGGCGCGGCGGCTACCCCCTCGACCACATTGCGACCGTGGTCCGGCAGCTCCGCACGGCGGGCGGCACCGAATCCCTCTCGGCGGCCCTGGACGACTGGCGGCGCAGGCTGACCGACCGGGGCCTGGCCATGCTCGAAGCATCCGCCCGCCTCGACGACTACCTAACTGATCGGCCGCCGGGTTGCATTCGACTCCCGGCTCGCGTTCCGGGTCGTGCTTCGCAATCCTCAATATGAGTGAATTCGCCGCGCCCGGAATTGCGCGTCCAGAACGTGCGCACGCGGGTTCACCTGGGCGAGTAGGCATTCGTTTCCATCTGATGGACATGCTCGGAAAGAGATTCTCAGATCACTCTCGGTAAGGTGCAGGTGCCCTTTTCCAAGCGCGTGGGGACGGTCGATCGCCGCGCCGAACCCGGCACTCAAAAGGAGACCGTGTGGACATCGGATCGCTCGTCGCCGAGCGCTACCGTCTCGACCGCCCCATAGCGGCCGGCGGCATGGGCGAAGTGTGGCGGGGGTTCGACACGCTGCTCGAACGCCGAGTGGCGGTGAAGATCCTCCACCGATCGGACGGCGACCCCGACCGCCTCGGCGACCGCTTCTTCAGAGAGGCCAGGATCCTCGCCAGCCTCCGCGGCCCGGGTCTGGTGGAGGTCTACGACTACGGCCGGGACTCCTCCAGCGGGCGGCCCGTGCGGTACATCGTCATGGAGCTGGTCGAGGGCACCTCGCTCGCGGACGTGCTCGACCGGCGCGGCCCGCTCCCGCCCGATGAGACCCTGCGGTACCTCGCCGCCACCGCCGAAGTCCTCGAAGTCACGCACGGCGGCGGCGTCGTCCACCGGGACATCAAACCGGCCAACCTGCTCATCGAGCCCGACGGCCGGCTGCGCCTGGTGGACTTCGGCATCTCGCTCACCGACGGCGGGACCCGCCTGACACGGCCGGGCGGCATCCTCGGGACCACCTCGTACGTTTCGCCCGAGCAGCTCAACGGGCGGGAGGTCGGCGGCGGTGCCGACCTCTACTCGCTCGGCGCGGTCGCCTACGAATGCCTCGCCGGACGCCCGCCCTTCGCCGCCGAGGACCCGCTCGGTGTCGTGCGGATGCACCTGTACGAGGAACCGCCGCCGCTGCCGGACGGCCTGCCGCCCGCCGTCGTCGAGATCGTGATGCGCTGCCTGCGGAAGGACCCGCAGCAGCGCTGGCCGTCCGCGGCCGCGCTCGCCGCGTCCTGCCGTCTCGCCGCCGACGCCGGGGACCCCACGGAGGTCGTCGCCGCCCGGACCGGCCAGGACGGCGGCGATTCGGCCGGGAGGCACCGGCGGCGTTCGCGGCCGACGCTGCTCCTGATCGCGGTGGCCCTGGTGCTCGCCGCGGTCGGCCTGCTCTTGCTGCGGCAGTTCTCGGTGTCCGAGGTCGAACCTCCGGCCGAGGCCGGAGCGGCGGGGATCGACAGGTCCACCTCCGAGGCGCCCGCCGCGGCGTCCGGATCGCCGGAGGAGGCCGAGGAGCCGTCCGCCGAGCCGGCCGCCTCCAGCCACGAGCCGTCGACCCCGTCCGAGACCGACGAGGCGTCCCCGCGGCCGAGCGAGACCGGTGACGCGACGCCCGCGACGGGCGACGTGCTGCCCGACGTGCTCGGCGTGGACGTCTCGGAGGCGCAGGAGTACCTGAACTCCCTGGGCTGGACGGACGTGCGCATCGTGTCCACGCTCCTGCTCAGCGAGTCCCAGCCCGAGGACTGCGAGGTCGTGTCGCAGAACCCGAAGCCGGACACGGTCGTCGAGTACGACGATCCCGTCAGGATCGCCTACTGGGGGCTCCACGACTGCCCGTGACCGGGCCGGGATCGCCTGCGCCGCCCGGAAGGAGGACGATCCGGCCCGCGGAGGATAGGGTTCGCGGATGGACAGGCAGCACAGCTATGAAGTGACGGTGGAATGGACCGGCGACCTCGGTTCGGGAACCAGCGGTTACCGCGCCTTCAGCCGCGACAACGTGGCCTCGGCCGAGGGCAAGGCGTCGATCGACGGCTCCTCCGAACCCGCGTTCCGCGGGGACGCCTCGCGTTGGAATCCGGAGGAGCTGCTGGTGGTCTCGCTGTCCCAGTGCCACATGCTCTGGTACCTCCACCTCTGCTCGGCCGGAGGGGTGCGGGTGGTCGGCTACGTCGACCGGCCGCGCGGCGTGATGGAGATGGACGAGCGCGGCGGTGGAGGCGCGTTCACCGATGTCGTCCTGCGCCCCGAGGTGACGGTGGCCGAGGCCGGGATGGTCGCCAAGGCCGAGCGCCTCCACGCCGACGTGCCGGCCCGGTGCTTCATCGCCCGCTCGGTGAACTTCCCGGTGCGCCACGAGCCGGTGGTCGGGCACCGGTGAGCCGCCCGCTCACCGGCGCCCGAGCGTGTCAGCTCGTCCAGATGTTGGAGTAGCCGCTGCTCTGGTAGCCCTCGGTCGCCGTGATCATGTAGTAGGCGAAGCTTCCGAGGTTCATTCCCGCGCCCGCCCACGCGTCGAAGTGGTTCCCGGTGGTGATCTGGCCGCCGGAGTAGTTCTTCGAGGTGCGGACGCTCCAGTACTGGTCGAAGGTCTGGGTGCCCTCGACCGACGGGGCGTCGTAGCGGGTCGTCTTGTAGATGTCGTACGTGCCGCCGTCGCTGTTGACCGTGCCGCGGTGCTCGCCGGTGGGGCGGTAGGAGCCCCAGTTGTCGACGATGTAGTACTCGACGAGCGGGTTCGAGGTCCATCCGTAGACGCACAGGTAGGCGTTGCCGGACGGGCTGAAGTTGCCCGACCAGTTGACGGTGCGGCGGCCGCCGTTGCTCCAGCCCTTGCCGATGACGAAGTTCCCGGTGTTGGACCAGTCGACGGAGTAGTTGCCGCCGGACTTGAGCACGCACGAGACGGAGCCGGGAGCGTCGGTCCAGAACGAGTAGAAGTAGCCCTCGTGGGTGCCGGTCTGGTTCGAGGTCACTGTCTGGTCCGCGTGAGCGGTACCGGGCATGAGCAGTGCGGACGCGCCGAGCCCCAGGAGTCCGGCACCGCCGAGCAGCAGGCTCCTGCGGCTCTTGGGGTTCTGGGGGGCGTTCTCTTCGGACATGGATCCTCCTCGATCGATTCGGCCTGGTGCGGCCGCCGCGCGTCGGGCGACCGGAGTTCGAGCCCCCATCACTTTGTATTGATGAGAGTCGATTTGTTTCGTTCGCAACGATATGTCCGTGCCAACGGTGTGTCAATGACTTCCGGAAAAATACCGATATCTTCCGGAGGATCGGATGCCCGCCTTCCGGTCATAATAGCTGGTAAGAGAGCTGAATGAGGCTTCGTGATCGGACGAATTCAGTGATGGTGCTCGATCTGCTGCAGTCGATCAGGTATTTCGGCCGAAACTTTCGCTCTGGGGGCCGGGGCCCTCACAGCCACCGGGCCTTGCGGGCGGTGCGGCGCAGGACCTTCAGCAGGACCGGCCCGGTCAGGGCGATCAGGACGGCCGTCGTCACCGCCCGGCCGATGTCCCAACCCAGCGAGGTCGCCAGCGTGTAGGCGACGAGCCGGGGCAGGTTCTCCCCGGGACCGGCGCCGGGGACGTACGCCAGCTCGCCCTGGGTGAACACGAACGGCCACAGCGACATGTTCAGCATCAGCCCGTAGGCCAGCGAGGCCACCAGGGCGTAGGCGACCAGCATGGCGAGCTCGGCGGCGCGCCCGCCCCGGCTTGCCGGGGCGCGCCCCGGCAGCAGGCCCGCGCCCAGGCCGACGAACGCCGAAGCGAACATCTGGTACGGCATCCACGGCCCCACCCCGCCGGTCAGCAGCGCCGAGGCGAACAGGCCCGTATTGCCCAGGATGAACCCGAACGCGGGCCCGAACACCCTGCCGGCCAGGACGATCAGGAAGAACACCGTCTCCACTCCGGCCGCTCCGGCCCCGAACGGACGGACGGCCGCGACCACCGCCGACAGCACGCCCAGCATCGCCACCGCCCGGGCGTCCATGCCGCCGTCGGACAGCTGTACCAGTGCCACGGCCGTCACCAGCGGCAGCAGCAGCGCGAACAGCCAAGGGCCCGAAGTCGTCTCGGTCAGCACGCCTCCGGGCTCGGCCAGCAGCGGCCACCCCATCGCGACCAGCCCGAACCCGGCTGCCAGCGCCACGGCCAGACCACCGCGCAGGCGCAGAACCGGACGAGGGCTAGCGGCCGCCATCGGCCCCGCCCAGCGCCGCGGCAACCTCGGCCACCGTCAGCCAGCCCGGCAGGATCTTCTCCACCTGCGGGGCGAACATCGGTGAGGCCGAGACGATCTCCCGCGCCGGGCCGTCGGCCACCACCTGCCCGTCGGAGAGGATCACCACCCGGTCGGCGAACTCGGCCACGAACTCGACGTCATGGGTCGCCACCGCCACGCAGTGCCCGGCCTCGGCCAGTCCCCGCAGGCGGCGAGCCAGGGCCGCCTTGCCCGGATAGTCCAGGCCGCGCGTCGGCTCGTCGAGCAGCAGCAGCGGCGGGGCCGCCGTGAGGGTGACGGCCAGGGCCAGCGCGAGCCGCTGCCCCTCGGACAGGTCCCTGGGATGGGTGTCGGCCCCGATCCCCTCGGCCAGGTCGGCGAGGATCTTCGCGCAGGCCCCGGCGCTCGCGCCGCCGTCGCGGTCGGCCGCTTCGCATTCGGCAGCGACGGTGTCGGCGTACAGCAGATCCGCCGGCTCGGCCGGGACCAGGCCCGCCAGGGTGCGGCGCCGCACCGGCTTGAGCCCGCCCGGATCGGCGCCCTCGATCGCGACCGCGCCGCCCGACCGCTTCCCGGTGCCCTGGAGTGCCCACAGGAGACTGGACTTGCCGGACCCGTTGCGGCCCATCAGAGCGATCCGCTCCCCGCGCCGGGCTTCCAGGTCGATCCCGTCGACGGCGTGGACCCCCGGGTAGTCGACGGTCACCGCCTCGGCCACCAGCAGCGCCGGCCCGGCGCTCGGCCCGCCCCTCTCGGCCGGGGCGAGCCCCGCCAGGCGCTCGCGCAGCCCGCCCGCTTCCCGCCTGGCCTGCCTGATCGTGACCGGCGGGCCCGGCCAGTCGGCGAGCTTGCCCAGGTGGACGACGGGAGGCGCGACCGGCGAGTCCGCCAGGATCCGGCCGGTGTCACCGGCGCGGACCTCGCCGCCTTCGAGCAGCAGCGCCGAGTCGGCGTACTGCACGACGCGCTCGAGGCGGTGCTCGGCGAGCAGGACGGTGACGCCGAGGTCGTGCACGAGCCGGTGCAGCGCCGAGAGGACCTCGTCGGCCGCGCCGGGGTCGAGCGCCGAGGTCGGCTCGTCCAGGACCAGCGCCCGCGGCCCGGCGACCAGGGCCGCGCCGATCGCGACCCGCTGCCGCTGCCCCGAGGAGAGCGCCGCGAGGGTGCGGTCGCGCACCTCGGCCAGGCCCAGCAGGTCCACGATCTCGGTGACGCGCTTGCGCATCGCGGCCGGAGCGATACCGAGTTGCTCGGCGGTGTAGGCCAGTTCGAGTTCGACGTCGTCGGTGACGAACCCGGCCAGGGGGTCCTGGGCGACGTAGCCGACCACATCGGCCAGGTCGGCCGGGGTCGAGCCGCGCACCGGCCGCCCGGCGACGGTGATCTCGCCGCTCATGGTCCCGCCGGTGAAGTGGGGGACCAGGCCGTTGACGGATTTGAGCAGTGTGGACTTCCCGGCGCCGGTGGCGCCGACCAGCAGGCAGAACTCGCCTTCGGGGACGGTGAAGGAGGCGTCGTCGAGGATCGGCCGGTCGGCGTACCGGAAGGTCACCTGGTCGAAGCGGATCACGCGGGCCTCCCAGCGGCGGCGGTTCTGGCGGACGGGACGAGCAGGGCCGGCGCGGCGGCGGCGATGATCCCGGCGGCGGCGACAGGCGGCACCGGCGGCATCGAGACCGGGTTCGCGGCCGGCCACAGCGCGCCCGGATCGAGCGCGGCGGCCGCGACGGTCCCGGCGACGGCGGCGGCCCCGGAGGCGACGACGGCCCAGTCGCGGCCGCTGAACCGGTCGGTGCGGTAGCGGGTGTGCGGGACGCGCGCCGAGGCGAAGGCGATCCCGAACACCGCGGCGGCGGCCCCGAGCGCGAGCACGCTCCACGCGAGCGGCGCGGGGGTGGCGGACCCGAGCAGCGCGTACGCCCCGGCGCACAGCCCGAGCAGGCCGGTCAGCAGCATCGCCGAGGTGGCTCGGCGGTCGCGGGAGGGGATGCCGGCGGCGCGGCCGTAGCCGCGCGAGGCCATGGCCGCGGCCAGCGCCAGGGACCGGTCGAGCGCGTCGTGCAGGACCGGCACGACGACGGTGCGCATGAAGTGGGCCGGGCCCCTCCCGGTGGTGCCGCGCAGCGCCCTGGCGCGCCTGATGCGCGCGACCCCGGCGACCAGTTGTGGGGCCACCGACAGCGCGACGACCACGGCGACGCTGACCTCGTAGAGCGCGGCGGGCATCGACCGCAGGAGCCGCCTGGGGCTGGCCAGGGCGTTGGCCGCGCCCACGCACACCAGGAGGGTGGCCAGGCGCAGGCCGTCGTAGGCCGCGGCCAGCGCGCCCTCGGCGGTGACCGCGCCGCCGAGTCGGAAGCCCGCCGCCCAGTCGGGAAGCCGGACCTCGGGCAGCGTGAACAGGACCGTGGCCCCGTCGGCGCCGCCGAACACGATATAGAAGACCATCCTGACGGCGATGGCCGTCCCGCCGATGAGCAGGAACACCCGGTAGGCGCCCGACCAGGGCTCGTCACCGCGGCACCAGGTGACTACTAGGCCGGAGACGGCGACGATGAGCGCCAGCAGCCACGGGTTGCCGGTCCGGCTGGCGGCGGTGGCCAGCAGCAGCGCCCAGCCCCACCAGGCGACCGGGTGCGCCCGCCTCATGAGGCGGAGCCGCGTCGCCGCCGCCAGACGGCGAGGGCGATGATCGCGACCAGGGCGACCGCGCCGATCAGCCACGTCGACGACGGGGTCGACTCGGACTCGGATTCGCTCTCGCCCTCGGCTTCCCGGGCCGCGACCGCGGCCTGCCCGGGTTCGATGGACGGCGGGGCCGAGCCGTCCCCGAACACCCATCCTTCGATGTCGCCCGGATCGGGCTCGAAGGTCCCGGCACCGACACTGGAGAACGTCCACTTCTCGCCGTCGCCGTGCCAGTACGACCAGGACGCGCCGGCCTCGGGCATGTCGGCGCACTCGGCGCGCGGGTACCGGTCGATGCGGCAGACCGCGCCGGGGAACGATGCGACCTCGTCGACCTCGAACCCGGCCTGGGTGAGCGCCTCGATCCCGGTGGCGGGGTCTTCGGCGCAGCCGACCTCCGGGTCGTGCTCGTCATGCCGGTCGACCACGACGACCACGCCGCCGCATTCGCCGTCCTGGGCCGAGACCGGCGCCGCCCACGCCGGGACGACCGCGAACGCGGCGGCCCCGGCGAGGGCGGCGAGGCGTCGGATCACTCCTCGTCCTTGGCCTCGTCCGACGACGAGGCGGAACCGGCCCCGGCGGCGCTCTCGGTCGAGGAGCCGCGGCGGCCGCGGACGACCGCGAAGGCGATCGCGGCGACCAAGAGCACGACCGCTGCGGCGATCACCCACGGCAGCCAGGAGGTGCCTTCGTCGTCGGCCTCGTCATCGGCGGCCGCCTCGGTGGTCTGGTCGTCCTCGGCGCCGCATTCGACGGCGGGGATCTCGGCTTCGATGGCGCTCGCGTCGAGTTCGGCCAGGCTCTGCCCCGACAGCGGAACGAGCGCCTGAGTGGTGGCGAACTGGAGGGAGAGCGGGTCCGAGCCGTCGTCGTCCTCGGAGAAGCGGATGGCGCCGGCGGATTCGTCGCCGCAGCCGACCTGGAGGCCGATGAGGTAGGTCAAGGAGGTCTCGGCGGCCTCGGGCCGTCCGTCCGAGGCCAGCATCGCCTGCGAGGCCATCGCGGTCGAGTTGGCGTTGGCGTCGAAGTCGCCCGCCTCGCCCTGGTTGTCCTCCAGCCAGGTCAGGGCCGCCTCATAGGCGTCGGAGGCGTCGCCGCCGATCGCGGCCAGGGCCGAGGTGGCCACTCCGGTCGTGTCGGGGCTGCCGGTGCAGTCGCCGCCTTCGAGGGCGTCGTAGGTGAAGCCGCCGTCGTCGCACTGGGCCGCCAGAAGCGTCTCGGTGATCTCGTCGGTGACGCCGTCGTCGGTGCGGGCCAGCCCGAGCGCGGCCCAGGCGACCGAGTCGGGGGCGACGCCCTCGAGCGGGGCGTCGGCGACCTCCTCGGCCAGGCGGACGCCGCCGAAGTCGGTCGGGTCGCCTCCGGCGGTGGCCACCACGTACATGACCTTGCCGGCCGCTCCGGGAGCGAGCACGGACTCGTCGGTCTCGGGGTCGGGCTGGTAGATGTAGGAGGACAGGACGTCGGGCTCGTTGAGCCATTCGAGGGTGTCCTGCACCTGGTCGCCGCCGACTCCGGCGGCCATGAGGCCGATGACGGCGTCCATGGTGCCGCCGACGCCGATGTCCTCCCAGGAGGGCCCTTCGGCTTGAGCGGTGAGCCAGGCGGCGGCCGCGGCGGACGGGTCGCCGAACGGCTCGTCCTGGGCCCCGGCGGGGGAAGCGGGCGCGAGGGCGACGATGGGCAGGACCGCGGCGGCAGCGGTGAGCTTCCGCCAGGTCGACGTTTGGCGCATTGCCTGACCTTTCCTGGTGCGCGCGAGGTCTCGGGCAGGCGGCTACGCCGCAAGCGCCTGTAGACCGCGACAGGCGTTGATTATGGACAGTGGCGTCCGGCGGGCATTCGGGCTCACGCGGGCGGGCCGAGCCATCGTTCGAGAGGTTGTCTGCTCGGCTGGAGTTCTGGAACGAACCGCGACTACCGTTGCGGGTCAGCGCCGGCTTCCGACCGGACTTCCCCCGCAGGGCGCCTGTTGAGTTTCCGTTCATTCTGCTGCGCGGGGCTACGGGGTGTCAAGAAGGTCGAGCGCTGAGTGGAGCTGTTCACTGGAGCCACTCGGGCACCTTCCACCTCCCGGTTATTGACCGGTAGCGCCGAGTGTCGATACGGTGCAAATGTGAGCAGAAATAAGAATGCCGATTTGGACAGAGTCCTCCGCGCCGCCACCCGAACCTTCCTCGAGCGCGGATTCACGGCTACCTCCATGTCGGACCTGGTGGCGGCCACGGGAATGAACCGGGCCGGTCTCTATTCGGCCTTTGGATCGAAGCATCAGCTTTACATCACCGCACTCAACCGATATCGCGAGGACACCGAACCCGAGATGCGGGCCCTCGCCAGACGGGCGCTCGACGGCGACCCCGACGACGCCGTGGACGCCCCGAGAGTGATCGGCGACATACTGGAAGTGGTGGCCCGCCACTCGAAGGAAGGCGGCTTCGTGGTGCGCGCCGCCGTCGAGCTGGCGGACGACCCGGCGACGATGCGCCGCGTCCAAGAGGCCTGGACCGAACTCGAACGCGACCTGACCTCGATCCTGGCCAAGGCGGCCGACCGCGGCGAGGCCAGCATCGCCGACCCCAGGCGGCTGGCCCGCACGGTCCTGGTGTTCATCCAGGGCGCCTACGTCGTCGGCCACGCCGACGAGGAGGAGCGGCGCCTGGCCGACGCCGTCGCCGGACTGACCGACCTGCTGTGAACACCCCGATCGCGCGACCGGCGGCCCCGGGCCGGTTTCCTTCCTCCCACTGACCCCTGCGAGCGCCCGAACCGATCCGCTTCCGCCCACCCCGCCCGAGAGCGGAGGCGAAGGGCCTAGACGCAATGCCGTTCGGTTAGGGCTGGGGTGTTGGTG
>NZ_JAELXW010000051.1 GCF_016428645.1 Glycomyces salinus
GTCGCATCGTAGGGAGAGGGCACCGGGGAGGCGTAGGGGGCCCGGGCCCACACCCGCAGGCCGGTCACATCGAGCTTGGCGACCGCATAGGCGACCGCGTCCACCCGGGCCCTGCCGGACAGGGCCGCCTCGGCCAGGACCGTGAACTTGGCCCCCAGGCGCGCGATGCGAGCGACCTGACCGGCCAGGGCGTAGTTGAAGTCGAAGCACGAGGTCACCCAGTCCCGCAGACCCGAGTAGCCATCCTGGGTGCGGTGGTATCCGGCGCGCGTGTAGGCGATCGCCTCGGCCAGAGCGGCCGCTTCGAGTTCCCGGAGGCCTCCGGCGATGGTCTCAATCCGGGAGCGCATGGCTGCGGCGCCATCATGGGCCTTCGGGCCGGTGCGGGATGTGGGGTTCGAATCCGCCGTCATGATGCGCCTCCCTTCGATCAATCCTGCCGATCTGGCTCGTTTGTGCGATACATCAATAGTCCCAGACAAGAAGGGCTTTGCCATCACCCGCAAGGTTGGAGTGGTTTCATGTTTTGCCCACGCCAAGTCCACCATTCTCCCTGCGGCGCAGTCGATGTGCCCTCGGCACCGTTCACGCTCGACATCCGGCACACCGCAATCGCAGCAGCCCGGGGCCAATCAGCCCGAGGCACGCTACGGGCCCCAACCGTCCCTCCACTTTTTCGTCGCTGATCGCCTGAAGTCGGGCCCACCGCCGCCCGGCCACGAACAACGACCGGCCCCGCACGACGATCCCTGTGGCAAGCGGAAGCGCAGCGGCCCTGTGGGGATTCGGGAACCGCTGCGCTCAGTAGAGGTCGTAATGGTCCGCGCTGCACGGCGCGGACGGGATTCGGTAAGCGCTGAGCGGCCTCGTTCAGCAGGGCCGTGAACTGATCGGGAGTCATGGCCAGGACCGGGCTGGCGTCTCCGAGCTTGCTGTCACGCACCTGAAAGCTCCCGTCCTGCATCCGAACTTCGACGCAGTTGTTGCCGTCAGCTCCGCTGGCTTTGGCCTTGCGCCATGCGTTGTCAGTCACGTCGGAACTCCTTAATAGATCGTGCTTGCTCTTCGAAATGTGAGGTGAATCTCGCCAGGTACGCCTCGACTGCCGTTGGCTGGTCCTCATATCGAGCGCCAGAGATGTTCTCCGAGTACACCACGTCCGGGTCGTCCCCCTCGAATTCTATTACGGTGAACGGTCCTAGCAAGTAGGGCTGCGGCCCGTCCGAAGCCGGGAGGAACTTGATCGAGATTCCCGGTAGTTGATCTCGCTCTACCAGCAGATTTATCTGCTCCTCGTCGCAGCCTCCAAGCAGGCCGGTCTCCGGCATCATGAGCTGGACCTGCGGCATCTCAGCAAGTGACCAGAAGTCGGCCTGGCGCTCCATCCGAAGCGCTACCTTCTTGCGAGCCCGGTCTGGGCTCTCCAGCTTGTGCATCATGTTCGCGTAGCCCTCAGTCTGGAATAGGCCGTTGACCAGGTTGTCGAAGATGTAGATGCGGCTCGCATACCGCTCCAGGCTGAACAGCAGCGAGATGTCCCGGAACATGACCTCGGAGTACGGCTCCCACCACTCCTCGTCGTTCTCGGCCTTGAGGTACATCTGCTGGAGGTAGTACTTGTCCTGGCCGGCGAGACCGTACAGATCACACAGCGCGGCTATGTTGGCCAAGGTCAACTGCACCCGGTAGCCGTTCTCAAGCCTGGACATCTGGGCCTTGCTGCGCACGATCCCGGCCTCGATCGCGTCGAGCGCGGTCTTGCCCGCCCGCTTCCGCACTTCGACCAGGCGCCGCCCCAACTGGATGCGAAGAAACGTTCGATCCGCCATGTACACAGTGTCACATGCCACGAAACACCGAGTCACTATGGGGACTTGGTTCCAGTATTACCCCCGAATACTGGAACCGGCGCGTTCGCGTGTTTGGTCTTGCTCCGCCGCAACCTGGTCGCTTACCTTCGAATACACCGAGGCCACTATCGCGACTGACCTGGTGGCCCGGTCGGCCGGAGCGGCGGGTCCCATACCGATCCGCTTCCGGCAGTGAAGGTGACGGCCCTCCGGGATCGCGTGACTCTTGGCGGAGATGTGATCCCGGTGGGCCGTCTGGACCGCACGAGAAGGGAATGACTTCTCATGGGTACACCGAGCGTAGACGACGCTGCCCGAAAACCGCCAGACCACGCGATTCCGACCGACACCACGGCCGGGAGCGCCGACCGGGACCGGTCGGCATCTGCCTCACCGATCCCGTTGGGCCCGCCGCGATGACCGCCGGGCACGGCTCCCCGAATCCGATGTTCGATGCCGTCCGGCGCGAGACCTTCGGCGAGATCGAATACGAGGACACGGCCGGAACCGTCCTGTTCCGGCTGGAGGTGCGCCGCTTCTATCCGGGTGATCCGCCGCGCATCGCCTGGATCTACCGCGACCGGCTCTCGGTCGGTTTCGTCGCCGGGTTCTTCTCCGACTACCTGAAACCCAGCCTCCAACGCGACCGAGCCTGGTCCTCAGTCGACGACCCTGCCGTCATGCGGGAAGTCCTGTGGCTCTGGCGCGCTGCCGGATTCTCCTACTCGCTTCGCTTGGAGGAGCACTATGGACTCGCCTAGCCACCCAGTCGCATGGGAGCACGGCACCTTCACCGATGACCGCGACCTGTTCAGCGTCCGCTCGGCCAGCTCCGATCCGGGGACCGTCCGCGTCCACGCCGTAGGCGCGCCTCCGGCCGCGTACTTCGTGGTGGTGCTGACCGAAGTCGGCACACCCCGTGTGGACGCCGCTTGGTGCGGGTCCTGGTCCGAGCGCTCTACCGCCTGGAAGGCCGCGTTCCTGGGTTGGACCTTCCACATCTACTTCAACCGGCGGCCCCGGCCCTTCAGCGGCTGACGCCGGCCCCTGACACGGTGTCAGCGCCGGGACAGGGCCGCGACAGGTCCGGCGGTGAGAGTTGTCGTCATCAGGGGGAACGCCCCCGCGACACGACGACGAAGGACACGCATCATGACCACTGGCACCGCACCCTGGACCGGCCTGATTCCGACCGAGGACACCGCCCTGGCCTGCACCGACACCGGAGGCGACGGCACGCCGATCATCTACCTCAACGGCCAGTTCGCCACTCAGGGCTACTGGCGCAAAACCATCGACGAACTCGGACCCGAGTGGCGCCACATCACCTTCGACGAGCGCGGCCGCGGACGGAAGTCCAAGACCTCCTCGGACTATTCCTTCGAGGCCGCCGTCCGCGACGTGGACGCCGTCCTGGCCGCACGCGGCGTGGAACGGGCCGTGGTCGTCGGCTGGTCCTACGGGGCGGTCGTCGCCGCCCACTGGGTCCACCGGAATCCCGATCGCGCCATCGGCGCGGTCCTGGTCGACGGCTGCTTCCCGTACGACTGGATGGACGAGGCGATGGATCAGCGGATCCGCAAGCTGTTCAAGCGGATGCGCCCGGTCATGGCGCTGCTGCGCCCGACCGGCCTGACCCCGCGCCTCAATGCCGAGGAGCAGGCCGAGAGCAACATCGAGCTCGGTTGGCTCTCCCGTGCCGACACGTTGGGTCCGGTTCTGGACGCCGTCGAGGTTCCCACGCGGTACGTGGTCGCCTCGGGCACGTCGTTCGGCAGTAAGGGCGAGGAGCAGGAGCGGATCCGCACCAGTCTCGAGGGCGTGACGGCCCGCAACGCGAACATCGAGGTCGCCGCGAAGGTCCCGAGCAACCACGGCGCGATCCTCAGCAAGGACTTCCGCGCCGTCGCCGACGCGGCCCGCGAGGTCGCCGGGACCGGCGAGAAGCACCGCTAGTGTCCGGCAGGAGATCGGGCTTGCCTGTCGGCCGGTCGGGAAATAGGGTTTCAGGCGAGATTCTGGGAGGACTCCTATGGCCGATCCGTCGCTCGCTTCGATCGCTCAGCGCTACTTCGATCTGTATTTGGCCGACAGTCCGCTGTCGGCCTCGTTCTATGGGATTCCGGGGCACGACGACCGGCTGCCCGATCCGAGCAAGGAGGGCACCCGGGTGCGGTCGGCGCACCTGGCGGAGACTCGGGAGGCGTTGGAAGGCGTCGATGCCGAGGCTTTGGTCGGGCAGGATCGGATCACCTATTCGATGCTCGACCGCTTGGTACGGGACGAGTCCGGTGCCATCGAGGCGGCGCTGCACGAGGTCGGGGCCACCGCTTCGATCGCGGGGCCGGTCTCGCGGATGCTGTCGGCGGTTCCGAACGTGAGCCTGGACAGCGGGCGGCGGAGCCGGGACTACCTGGTGCGGCTCGGTGCCCTCGGGGACTACTTCGACGCAGTCCTGGAGCGGTACCGGGCCGCCGACGGCGAAGGCCGGCATCAGACCCGGCACGGGGTGCTCGCGGTCGTCGCCCAGATCGACGACTACCTGGACAGTCCGGTGGCGTCGGATTCGCTGCTGCGGCCCGAGCCGGCCGAAGTCGACGCCGACGCCTGGCGCGCCCAAGCGGCGGGGCTGGTCGAGGAGCGGGTGCGGCCGGCGCTGGCCCGCCTGCGGTCGGCGCTGGAGGCGGAGCTGCTGCCTTCGGCGCGGTCCGATGAGGAGGTCGGGGTGTGCCATGTCCCGGGAGGAGAGGCGGGGTATCTGGCGGCGGCGCGGCAGTTCACCACGACCGACTTGGCCCCTGAGGCGATCCACCAGATCGGTCTGGAGGCGGTCGAGCGGCTCCGCGCGGAGTTCTCCGAGATCGGGGCTCGGGCCCTGGGGACCGGTGATCCCGGCGAGGTCGTCTCCCGGCTGCGCGAGGATCCGTCGCTCCGCTATGAGACCGGCGAGGAGATCCTGGCGGACGTGACCGCCGCGCTCGGGAAGGCCGAGGCCGCGCTGCCGCGGGCCTTCCTCGACTACGACATCGCGCCCTGCGAGGTCCGCGAGGTGCCCGAGGCCGCGGCCAAGGGCTCCACGCTCGCCTACTACACGGTGCCCGCGCTGGACGGGTCCAGGCCGGGGATCCACTGGGTCAACACGTACGCGCCCGAGACGCGGACCCGGTTCGAGTACGAGGCGCTGGCGTTCCACGAGAGCGTGCCGGGCCACCACCTCCAGTTCGCGCTCGGCCAGACCCTCGACGGGCTGCCGATGTTCCGGCGGTTCTCGTACGTGACCGCGTTCGGCGAGGGCTGGGGGCTCTACACCGAGCGGCTGTGCGACGAGCTCGGGCTCTACAGCTCCGATCTGGCGCGGCTGGGGATGGTCTCGTTCGACGCCTGGCGGGCGTGCCGCCTGGTCGTCGACACCGGGATGCACGCCTTCGGGTGGTCCCGCGACAAGGCCATCGCGTTCATGAGGGGGAACACGGCGCTGTCCGAAGTGAACATCGCCAACGAGGTCGACCGGTACATCGCCTGGCCGGGTCAGGCCCTGGCCTACATGATCGGGCGCCGCCACATCGGCGAGCTGCGCGAGCGGGCCCGGCGCGAACTTGGTGCCGCGTTCGACCTGCGGCACTTCCACGACCGGATCCTCTCCAGCGGCTCCATTCCGCTGGAGACCATGACCGGCGTCGTGGAGGACTGGATCGCCGAGGCCGGGCGGTCCGCGTGACCTTCTGATATTCGTCGAGACCAATACGAACTAAACGGCGACAACCCGTGTGAGGGCTGCCACTCTTTCGGAGCGGCCGCGTTGCGGCCGATTGAACGTGATGTTTCGAAGGAGAAAGATCCATGTCCCTCACCTCTCCGCGGACCGAGGAGCGGATCAGCGAATCCGCCGGTCCCCGCCCCGGTGCAGGCGAGAAGCACTTGCCCACCACCCGCATCTGGGTCGGCCGCGCCCTCGGCCCGCTCCTGGCGCTCGCCGCCTACTTCCTCATCCCCGCCGACCCCATGCTCAGCCAGTCCGGGCGTGCCACCGCCGCCGTGGTGATCCTGGTGGCGGTGTGGTGGATGACCGAGGCGCTGCCGCTGGCGGCGACCGCGCTCGTCCCGATCGTCGCCCTGCCGCTGCTGGGCATCATGCCGCTGGCTGAAGCGACCTCCCCGTACGCCTCCCCCACGGTCTTCCTGTTCATGGGCGGGTTCATGATCGCGCTGGCGATGCAGAAGTGGAACCTGCATCTGCGCATCGCCCTGCTGACCATGCGCCTGATCGGCACCCACCCCCGCCGGATCGTCCTGGGCGTCATGATCGCCACGGCGTTCCTGTCCATGTGGGTCTCCAACACCGCCACGACCATGATGATGCTGCCGATCGGCATCAGCGTCCTGGCCATGGCCGCCAAGCCGACCGACGCCGAGAACGAGGACGGACAGGGTGAGGCCGACCCGGCCGTCAAGCGCTTCGGCGTCACCCTCATGCTCGCGATCGCCTTCTCGGCCACCATCGGAGGACTGTCCACCCTCATCGGCAGCCCGCCCAACCTGATCCTGGCCGGCTTCGTCGAGCAGGAGTACGGCATGAGCATCAACTTCGCCGACTGGATGAAGATCGGCGTCCCGCTCTCGGCGGTCTTCCTGGTCATCGCCTGGCTGCTGCTGACCCGCGTCATCTTCCCGGTGAAGCTCACCGAGATCGCCGGCGGCCGGTCGGTCATCACCGACCACCTCAAGAGCCTGGGCCGCATGTCCCGGGGCGAATGGATCGTCCTGGCCGTGTTCGTCTGCACCGCGCTGCTGTGGGTCTTCCAGGACATGATCAAGGGCTCGGAGGAGATCGCGTCGGCGCTGCCGTTCGTCCAGTACCTGGGCGACCCCAACATCGCCATCGCCGCCGGGATCGCGCTGTTCCTCATCCCGGTGAAGGCGCGGAGGGCCGAGTTCGCCCTGGACTGGAAGACCGTCCAGAGCGGCATCCCGTGGGGCGTGCTGCTGCTGTTCGGCGGCGGATTGGCGATCGCGGCCGCAGTCCAGCGCACCGGGCTCAGCGAGTACATCGGCGCCCAGGTCGGCGGCCTCGGGACGCTGCCGACGATCCTGCTGGTCGCCGCGATCTGCGTGATCGTCCTGCTGCTGACCGAGCTGACCAGCAACACCGCCACCGCCGCCACCTTCCTGCCGGTCCTGGGCGGGGTCGCCGTCGGCATCGGGGTCGACCCGCTGCTGCTGCTGGTCCCGGCGGCCTTCGCCGCCACCTGCTCGTTCATGCTCCCGGTCGGCACCCCGCCGAACGCGATCGTGTTCGGCTCCGGCCAGGTCGCGATGGGCCAAATGGTCCGCGCCGGGTTCTGGCTCAACCTGGTCGGGGTCGTGCTCATCACCGCGGCGGTGTACCTGCTCGGAGGCCCGGTGCTGGGCATCGCCTTCTAGCAGAATGGGACCGTGAAGTTCAAGCCGGCCCGACCGAGCGTCGCGAGCCAGATCCTCGCGCTCCAGGCGGCCGTGGTCGCGGTCCTCCTGGTCGTCGGCGCCACCTTCGTCTATCTGGAGGCGAGGCGTGGCGCCGAGGCCACCGCCACCGCCGAGGTGCGGGACCTGGCCGTGTCCCTGGCGGCGCTGCCGGACGTGACCGAGGCCGTCGAGACCGAAGACCCGGGGCCGCGGCTGCGAGACATCGCCGCCGCCGTGGACGGGGCCGCCGGCGTCGACTTCGTGGTCTTCATGGACACCGACCGGACCCGGTACACCCACCCCGACCCCGAGCAGATCGGCCGGGACTACATCGGCACCATCGCCCCGGCCCTCGAAGGCCGGGTCCACACCGAGACCTACACCGGCACGCTCGGGCCGTCGGTGCGGGCCGTGGCCCCCATCGAGGATTCGCGCGGCGAGGTCGCGGCGCTGGTGTCGGTGGGCATCCTCCAGGAGAACATCGGCGGCGAGCTGCGCCGCCGCCTGCCGCAGCTGCTGGGACTGGCGCTGCTGGTGCTGCTGGTATCGATGGCCGGGACGTGGGCGATCGGGCGGCGGCTGCGCCGCCAGACCCTCGGGCTCGGACCGGCCGAGATCACCCGCATGTACCAGCTCCACGACGCGACGCTGCATTCGGTGCGCTCGGGACTGGTCGTGGTCGACGGCGGCCGGATCGTCGTCGCCAACGACGAGGCGCTGCGGCTGCTCGGCCTGCCCGAGGACTACGCGGACCGGCCCGTCGAGGAGCTGGGCCTGACCGGGACCGTGGCCGAGCTGCTGGCCTCCGGCAGGCGAGCCGACGACGAGCTGCACGTCCACGGCGACCTCGTGCTCGTGGCCAACCAGCGCCCGGCGGTGAAGGACGGCCGCGCCCTCGGCACGCTCGCGACCTTCCGCGACCACACCGAACTCCAGGCGCTCACCGGCGAGCTGGACTCGGTGCGCGGCTTCGCCGAGGCCCTGCGCGCGCAGGCCCACGAGTCGTCCAACCGGCTCCACTCCATGGTCACCATGATCGAGCTCGGCCACTCCGATCGCGCCGTCGAGTTCGCCACGACCGAACTGGCGACCACGCAGCAGCTGGTGGACGGGATCGTCTCGCGCGTCAGCGAGCCCGCGCTGGCCGCGCTGCTGCTCGGCAAGGCGTACCAGGCCGGTGAGAAGGGCATCGAGTTCGCCGTCGAGGGCAGTTCGGCCGACGGCGGCGGCATCGAACCGAGGGACCTGATCACCCTGGCGGGCAACCTGGTCGACAACGCCATGGACGCGGCCACGGCCGGATCTCCACCCCGGGCGGTGACCGTCTCGATCCACCAGGACGAGCGGGCGCTGACGCTGCGCGTGGGCGACTCGGGGCCGGGCCTGGCCACCGACCGGCCCGAGGAGATCTTCGAGCGCGGCTGGTCGACCAAGACCGACGACCGGACGCACGGGCGCGGCCTGGGGCTGGCGCTGGTGCGGCAGGTCATCGACCGCTACGGTGGCTCGGTCGCAGTCGAGACCGAGCCGGGCACGGCCTTCACGGTCCGTCTGCCGAGGCCGGAGGGGAGGGACGGGTCGTGATCGAGACGCTCGTGGTCGAGGACGAGCCGCATCTGGCCGCCGCTCATGCGCAGTATGTGGAGCGGGTGCCGGGCTTCGTCGCGGCCGGGTCGGTCCATTCGGGGCGGGAAGCGCTGGAGTTCCTGCATCGGACGGGCGCCGATCTGGTGCTGCTGGATTTCTACCTGCCCGATATGTCGGGGCTGGAGGTGTGCCGGGGACTGCGGGCCAACGGCGTGGAGGTGGACATCATCGCGGTCACCTCGGCGCGGGACGCGGCGACGGTGCGGGCGGCGGTGGCGCACGGGGTGGTGCTGTACCTGATCAAGCCGTTCACGTTCGCGGCGTTCCGGGAGAAGCTGGGGGCCTATGCGGCCTACCGAGGGCGCCTGACCGGTTCGGACACGGCCCAGCACGAGGTGGACCTGGCGTTCTCGGCGCTGCGGACCAGCTCCGGCGGGCCGCTTCCCAAGGGGCTCAGCGGGGACACGCTCTCGGCGGTGGTGGAGGCGTTGCGGGAGGCCGGTGAGCCGCGGTCGGCCAGCGAGGTCGCCGAGGGTGTGGGGATCGCGCGGGTGACCGCGCGCCGCTACTTGGAGCTGCTGGCCGACCGCGGGATGGTCGAGCGGCAACCGCGTTACGGAGGAGCCGGGCGCCCCGAGCACGGTTACCGGTTGGTGGATTAGGGCTTCGAGGGGTCTAGATCGGCCCGCGGTGGAGCCATTCGGATATCTCCGGGGTGGTCAGTTCGTTGACTCGGGCTCGGTAGCGCTCCAGGTCGTTCTCGTCGAGCAGGTCCTTCCATTCGCCGCTGGAGCCTTTGCGGAAGAACTCGGTCTTGTCCTTCCAGATGGTGTTCTCCGGGGCTAGGGTCTCGGACTTGGCGCGCACCTGGTCGAAGGTGGCGGCCTCGACCAGTCCGGGCCAGAGGTGGCCGTCGATCTCGATGTCGAGTGCGGCGGCGATGCGGCGCATCTGGCCTTCGAGGTCGGCTTTCATGTCGGCGTAGTGGAGCAGGAGGACGTTGGGTTCGTTCCGCCGCTCCCAGAAGCCGCCCACGTGCCGGAGCATGCCTTCGAGGCTGATGAGGAGGTCGTCGGATTCGGCCCAGTTCCAGAAGCGCTCGTGGAGGGTCGGGGCGGGCTCGGGGCCAGTGATCTCGGCTTCGTCGGGCGGCATGGTGGCGGCGCGGATCTCCATGACGCGGTCCCAGTTCATGTTGGCCATGTGGAAGTCCATTGAGATGCCGGCGTCGCGGGAGTCTCGGCCGACCGAGATGTAGGTGACCCGTTCGTCGATGGGGAGTCCGTCGAGCGGGGTGTGGCTCTTCATGAAGCGGCGGTGGTCCTGGGCTTCGAGAGCGGCGGTGATGTGGTCGATGGTGTGCCAGTAGGCGTCGACCCAGTAGGAGAGCTCGTCGAGGGGTCTGGGGAGTTCGGTGGTGCCGAAGACGAGCAGGCCGCAGATGATCTGGGTCCAGGTGGTGCCGCATTTGGCGGGGGTGGTGATGACGATGTCGCCTTCGCGGAGTTCGACCTCTTCCCAGCGGGCGTTGTCCTGGAGCAGGTTCTTGTATCGGACGGGGGGTGGCTTTGTCACGCTGTTTCTCCTTGCGTGAGAAGGGTAATGGGGAGTTTCCGGTTGGCGCGGTCCGACCGCTGCCGCCTACGCTACGGGTGACGTGATGATCACGCAAGGAAATGATCTTCGGCGTTCCGCACGGATCAGTGGAGAACGTCACGGTACGCGTTCGGCCCTTCCGCCGAGGCGGCAATTAGGTTAGGCTAACCTGCGCACCCCACCGGTGAATGCGACCGAACCGGCCATGAAAGGACGTAACCTCCGTGCCGAAGAGCGCCGCTCCCACCCTCCTGAACCGAGACTCGGCCTCCCAGTACCGCCGCCTCGTGTCCCAAGTGTCCGGACACGTCGCCGAGCGGCTCGCCTCCGTCGACCGGCCCTGGACCGGTATCACCCCGGCCGAGCTGCGGCCGGTGGTCGACGCGGTCGACCTCGACCGGCCGCTGCCGGACTTCGAGGCCGCCCTCGACGAGCTCGGCGAGCTCTATCTGCGCGACGCCGTCTGGTTCCACCACCCGCGATACCTGGCGCATCTGAACTGCCCGGTCGTGCTCCCGGCCGTGGCCGCCGAGACGATCCTCGCCTCGGTCAACACCTCGGTGGACACTTGGGACCAGAGCGCCGGGGGCACTTTCATCGAGCAGCGCCTGATCGACTGGACGGCCGGGCGGGTCGGGCTCGGTCCCGACGCCGACGGGGTGTTCACCTCCGGTGGGACGCAGTCGAACCTGCAGGCGCTGCTGCTGGCGCGGGACGAGGCGGTCGAGAACGTCGTCAAGAACAGCGCCGAGCCGCTGCGCTCGGTCGAGGCGCTGCCGCGGCTGCGCCTGTTCGCCTCCGCGCACAGCCACTTCAGCGTCGTCAAGGCCGCCCGGCTGCTCGGGCTCGGCGAGGACGCGGTGATCACCGTCGCCGCCGACGACCGGTACCGGATGAACCCGGCCGCGCTTGACGGGGCCATCGAGAACTGCCGGGCCGACGGGCTGGTCCCGGCCGGGGTCGTGGCCACGGCCGGGACCACCGACTTCGGTTCGATCGACCCGCTGGAGCCGATCGCCGAGGTGTGCGAGGCCCACCGGGTGTGGATGCACGTCGACGCGGCTTACGGCTGCGGCCTGCTGGTCTCGCCGACCCGGCGGGGCCTGCTGGCCGGGATCGAGCGCGCCGACTCGGTGACCGTGGACTACCACAAGTCGTTCTTCCAGCCGGTGAGCTCGTCGGCGGTGCTGGTGCGGGACCGCTCGAGCCTGCGGCACGTCACCCACCACGCCGACTACCTGAATCCGGCCGAGGGCATGTTCCCCAATCAGGTCGACAAGAGCCTCCAGACCACGCGCCGCCTGGACGCGCTGAAGCTGTGGATGACGCTGCGGGCGCTGGGTCCCGACGCGGTCGGCGGCATGTTCGACGCGGCCTGCGACCTGGCCGGCCAGGTGTGGGAGCACCTGGAGGCCGATCCGCGGTTCGAGACCGCCGCTCCGGCCTCGGAGCTGTCGACGGTGCTGTTCCGGCTGGCCGGGGGCGACGATGAGGTGCAGCGGCTGGCGCGGGAGGCGGTGGCCGCCGCCGGGGAGGGCATGGTCGCGGCCACGCGCGTCGAGGGCCGCACCGCGCTCAAGTTGACGCTGCTCAACCCGGAGACGCGCCTGTCCGACATCGGGCCCGTGCTCGACGCGCTCGACCGCCACGCGACCCGCATCAAGGAGGACCGATGATCCGCGACTTCATCGGCATCGGCCTGGGGCCGTTCAATCTCGGTCTCGCGTGCCTGACCGACCCGATCGAGGACCTGGACGGTATCTTCCTGGAGCGCAAGGCGAACGTGGACTGGCATCCGGGGATGCTCGTGGAGGGCACGACCATGCAGGTGCCGTTCATGGCCGACCTGGTGACCCTGGCCGATCCGACCAGCCCGTACTCGTTCCTGAACTACCTCAAGGAGCACGGACGGATCTACCCGTTCTACATCCGCGAGTCGTTCTTCCAGTTGCGCGCCGAGTTCCAGGACTACCTGCGGTGGGCGGCCTCGAAGCTGGACAATCTGCGCTTCGAGCGCGAGGTCGTGGCCGTGGAGTACTCGGGCGGGGTCTACGAGGTCCGCAGCACCGGCCCCGGCGGCGAGCGGGTCGACCGCGCCCGGCGCCTGGTGATCGGGACCGGGACCCCGCCGTGGGTGCCGCCGGCGTGCCGGGGCCTGGAGGGCGGGATCGTCTGCCACTCCTCGTCGTACATGCGGCATCGCGAGCGGCTGCGCGAGTGCGACAGCGTCACCGTGGTCGGCTCGGGGCAGAGCGCGGCCGAGATCTACCGGGACCTGCTGGCCGACATCGAGACCGGCTACCGGCTCGACTGGGTGACCAGGTCGCCGCGGTTCTTCCCGCTGGAGTACACCAAGTTGACGCTGGAGATGACCAGTCCGGACTATGTGGACTACTTCCACTCGCTGCCTGCGGCCAAGCGCGACGAGTTGAACGCCTCGCACAAATCGCTCTACAAGGGCATCAACTCCGAGGACATCAACGAGATCTACGACCTGCTGTACCGCAAGAGGTTCGAGCTCGGCGAGGTGCCGACGCGGCTGCTGACCAACTGCACGGTCGAGAAGGCCGTCGACGGTGACCGGATCGTGCTCGGCCTCAGGCAGCACGAGCAGGACCGGGACTTCGAGCTGCGCACCGAGGGCCTGGTGCTGGCGACCGGCTACAGCCATACGGTGCCGGAGTTCCTGGAGCCGGTCCGCGACCGGCTGCGGTTCGACGCGTGCGGGCGCCTGGAGGCGGCCCGCGACTACAGTGTGGACGCCGCCGGGGCCGGTGAGGTGTTCGTGCAGAACGCCGAGCTGTCGACGCACGGGTTCGTCACGCCGGACCTGGGCATGGCCGCCTACCGCAACTCGTGGATCATCCGGGCGATGACCGGCCGCGAGGTGTACCCGATCGAGCGCGGCATCGCCTTCCAGGAGTTCGCCGCCCCGGAGGACGGACGTTGATGTGCGCACCCGAATCCCACTACTATCTGCATCAGACACTCGGCGATTTCGGTCTGCGCCCGGTCGATCCGGCCACGGACTCCCCGCTGCTGCACGAATGGGTCACCGATCCGAAGGCGAAGTACTGGATGATGCAGGATGCGGGCGTCGCCGACGTGTGGGCCGAGCACGAGGCCATCGCCGCCAGCGATCACCACTTCGCCTACCTGGGCCTGCACCGCTATCGGGCCAGGTTCCTGGTGGAGGTGTACGACCCGGCCCGGTCCGAGCTGGCCGAGGTGTACTCGCCCGAGCCGGGCGACGTGGGCATGCACGTGCTGACCGCCCCGGCCGAGCGGCCGATCCCCGGCTTCACGCGGGGGGTCATGACCGCGGTGATGGACCTGCTGTTCAACGGGTTCGAAGCGAAGCGGGCGGTGGTGGAGCCGGATGCGGAGAACGGGCCGATCCACCGGTTGAACGAGTACGTCGGTTTCCGCGCCGAGCGGACCGTGGAACTGAAGGACAAGCGGGCGCTGCTGAGTTTCTGCACTCGGGCCGATTTCGAGGCGTCCGCGGCGAAGGGGGCCGACCTGTGAACGCGATAGAACACCTGGACCAGCGGACTTGGGAGCGGGCGACCAGGACGCTGCTGGCGAAGGCGATCGGCGAGTTCGCGCACGAGCGGCTGCTGGTGCCGGTGCGCGAGGGCGCGGCCTATTCGCTGACCGGCTCTGGCGACCGCTACCGGTTCACCGCGGCGAGGCTGCGGCTCGACCACTGGGCGGTCGATCCGGACTCGATCCGGCGCGAGACGCCGGACGGGTCGCCGCTGGAGTTGGACGCGGCCGAGTTCTTCGTGTCGTTCCAGGGCGAGCTGGGGTTGAGCGAGGAGGTCCTGCCGGTCTACCTGGAGGAGGTCGCCAGCACCGTCAACCGGGGCGCGTTCCAGGCGCACGGCGACCAGCCGACCTCGGACGAGCTGGTGGAGGCGGGCTTCCAACAGATCGAGGCGGCCATGACCGGCGGGCATCCGTGCTTCGTGGCCGGGTCGGGCCGGCTGGGCTTCACCTCGGAGGACTACCTGGCGTACGCGCCGGAGGCGGGCGCGGGGACACGGCTGCTGTGGGTGGCCGCGCCGCGGGAGCACGCGGTGTTCGCCGCCGCCCCGGGACTGGACTTCGCGTGGCTGCTGGAGACGCAGCTCGACGCCGATTCGCGCGAGTACTTCGCGTCGATGCTGACCGACCGGGGCCTGTCGTTCGACGACGTGTTCCTGATCCCGGTGCACCCGTGGCAGTGGCACAACAAGATCTCGGTGACGTTCGCGGCCGAGATCGCCGCCGGGCGGCTGATCCTGCTCGGCGAGGGCCACGACGAGTACCAGGCGCAGCAGTCGATCCGGACGTTCTTCAACCGGACCCGGCCGGGCGCCGACTACGTCAAGACCGCGCTGTCGGTGCTGAACATGGGCTTCATGCGGGGCCTGTCGGCCGAGTACATGGAGGTCACCCCGGCCATCTGCGAGTTCGTGGCCGACCTGGTGCACGGCGACGAGACGCTCAAGGGCGCCGGAGTGACCGTGCTGCGCGAGCGGGCCGCGGTCGGCTACCGGCACCCGGTCTACACCGCGAGCGCGCCGAAGGGCTCGCCGTACCGCAAGATGCTGGCGGGCCTGTGGCGCGAGAGCCCGGTGCCGTTCCTCGCCGAGGGCGAGCGGGCCGCGACCATGGCCTCGCTGCTGCACGTCGACGCCGAGGGCAGGTCGTTCGCGTCGGCGCTGATCGAGCGGTCCGGGCTGGACGCGGCCGAGTGGCTGCGCCGGTACCTGGACGCCTACCTGGTGCCGCTGGCGCACTGCTTCTACCGGTATGGACTGGTGTTCATGCCGCACGGCGAGAACGTGATCCTGGCGCTCAAGGACGGCGCGGTGGAGCGGGTCTTCCTCAAGGACATCGGGGAGGAGTGCGCGGTGCTCGACGAGTCCACGCCGGTGCCCGAGGAGATCGGCCGCATCCGGGCCGAGGTCCCCGATGACGTGCGAACGCTGTCGATCCTGACCGATGTGGTCGACTGCTTCCTGCGGTTCCTGTCCGCGCTGCTGCACACCGACGGGGTCTTGGACGAGTCGGAGTTCTGGCGAATCGCGGCGGCGGCGGTCAAGGACTACCAGGCCGCCCATCCCGAACTCGGGGCCGAGTTCGACAGGTTCCCGCTGTTCGCGGACTCGTTCACGCTCTCGTGCCTGAACCGGTTGCAGCTCAAGAACAACCAGCAGATGGTGAACCTGGAGAACCAGGAGGAGAGCCTGATCTACGCCGGGAAGCTGGACAACCCCTTGGCCGAGTGGCGTTGACCGGCAAGAGGCGCGCGATCTTACGTCCAATGCGGACGACATGAGAAAGGCCGCTCAGCCGGTCCTCCTGGATCGGCCGAGCGGCCTTCATTCTTCTAGGCAATCCGGGCTGCTAGTCACCCCACGGATTGATCAGCTTAACTCCCGTGAACTCGAAGTCCCTGGTGTTTCGAGTCGCGAGAGCGAACCCTCGAGCTACACAGATAGCGGCAATCTGAGCATCGGGCTTGTCGACCTCTCGGCCGATTGTGCGCCGATGGTGGCTGAGGACTGCAAAGTGCATCGCCGCTGCGTAGTCATACGGCAGCACCCTTCCAGAGAAGAACTCCTGAAGCAGACTCTCAGTGTCTTCGATCAGATTCCTCTTTCGATTGCCGTCATCCATCCGCACGAGGCCATCCCAGATCTCACCGACCGTAACGGCGGTAATGGCGGCTTTCCGCATGGAAAGCATTCCGAACCACTCCACCACACGACTATCCGCGTCCGGCTTGGTTATCTCTGAGATCACGTTGGTGTCGAGGACGATCATTCAGTGATCGGCTTCAACTTGCTTGGGTCCTTGCGATCGGGAATCATCAGGTCCCCAAGGCCACCGCTGTCCGCGAAGTGGCGACGGATCACGTCAGCGAAGTTCTCCTCCATGGGTTCGTCTATCGCTGTGGTGCCTCGTTCGAGAAGTAGCCGCGCCTCGTCTTCAATCGAACGGTTGTGCCGAGAAGCCTGCCTGCGCAGGCGCTCGTAGAGTTTGTCGGGGACGCCCGGGATGGACACCACATGCTCCTCAGGTGCTGCGTCGGTCATCGTGCTCACCCCCTCACGGTATCGATGCTAACAGCGAAAACCGGACATGAACACGCCGAAGCGACACATTCACCTCCTGTCGACCGTGCCCGCTCCGCAGCCGCTGGAGCGACCGATGTGACAGGGCAGGCCATCATATAGGAGTGAACTTCGATTTCGACTTCTCCGACAAGCCCGTTCTCGTCACCGGTGCCAGCCACGGGCTGGGGTTGGCCACCGCCTCGCTGCTCGCCTCGGTCGGGGCGCCCCTGGCCCTGTGTTCACGGAACGCCGCCCCGCTCAACGAGGCCGCCGAGCGGTTGCGCAAGGAGTACGACGTGCCGGTGCACGTGCGGGCCCTGGACGTGACCGACGAGCCGACCCTGGTCGAGTTCATCGGCGAGTCCGGGCGGCGGCTGGGCCCGCTGGCCGGGCTGGTGGCCAATGTGGGCGGCGCGCGCGGCACGCACCTGAAGGACACCTCCCCCATCGACTGGGATTACACGCTCAGCGTCAACGTGGTCGGCGCGATGACGGCCCTGCGGGCGGCCACGCCGCAGCTCAAGCGCACCAGGGGTTCGGCGGTGCTGGTCTCCTCGATCTCGGGGTCCAAGCCCGCCCCCGGTCTGACCTACGGGGCGACCAAGGCCGCCCTCAACCACGCCGCCGCGATCCTGGCCCAGGAGCTCGGCGTGCTCGGAGTGCGGGTCAACGCCGTCGCGCCCGGTTCGATGCTGGTGCCGGACCGGTCCTGGGACCGGCTGCGCGCCGACGACCCGCAGCGGTTCGCGGAGTTCACCCGCGAGTTCCCCGGCGGGGAGCTGCCGACTCCCGAGGACGTGGCGCCGGTGATCGCGTTCCTGCTCTCGGAGGCGTCCAGGGCGATCAACGGCGCGACCGTCCCGGTCGACGCCGGCCAGAACGCCCCGACTCCCTACGGGTACTGACTAGGTGGCGGGCAGGGCCCGACGCGCGAGCAGGAACGGCATGACCGCCAGCGCGGTGACCGCGCAGAAGACGTTGAGCATCCCGTAGCCCAGGTACTCCACGATCGGGCCGGAGGCGACGCCGGCGCCCATGGCGGCCAGGCCCATGACCATGTCGGAGAAGCCCTGGGTGGAGGGCCGCTCGGCGGGGGTGACCGCGCCGGTGACGAGGGTGGCCGCCGAGACGGTCATGGCCGACCAGCCCAGGCCCAGCAGGACGAGCCCGACGGAGATCTGGGTGTGGTTCGTCACCGCGGCCGACCCGGCGATCGCGCACGCGGCCACCAGCATCGCGACCCCGGCGACCAGGATCGGGCGGGGCCCGAAGCGGTCGGCCAGGCGCCCGAAGACCGGGGAGAGGGCGTACATGCCGCCGATGTGGAGGCCGAGGACGACGCCGACGACCGTCAGGGCCTGGTCGAGGTCGTCCATGCCGTGGCGGATGTGGATGGCGGTCATGGCCATGACGCCGACCATCACGAAGTGCCCGAGGGCGGCGGCGATGACGCCGGTGCGCACGTCCGCGTTGGAGCGGGCCATGCGCAGGCCGTCGGCGACCGACCGCTTCGGGGCCTCGGTCTCGCCCGAGAGCTCGCGGGCGGTCAGCAGCGGGTCGGGCCGCAGCGTCGCGAGCAGGAGGACCGCGGTGAGCAGACTCAACCCGCCCATGGCGGCCATCGCTCCGACGTATTCGGGGCCGCCGAACCACGCCCGCCACTGGTTGTTGGCCACGGCCGCGAGCATGGGCCCGGTGACCGATCCGAGGGTGGTCGCCCACAGGATCAGCGACAGGTGGGAGCCGCGCTTCTCGGGCGGGGAGAGGTCTGCGGCGGCGTAGCGGGTCTGGAGTCCGGCGTAGGAGGCGCTGCCGAGCAGGAAGTAGCCGGCCAGGACGAGCGGGGCGTTCGCGAGGTGGATCGCCAGGACCACCAGCGAGGCGCCGAGGACGGCCCCGATGTAGCCGAAGGCCAGGCCGCCGCGGCGCCCGTAGCGTTCGGTGACGCGGACGGCCGGGATGACGACCAGCGCCGAGCCGCCGACGAACAGGCTCTGGCCGAGCCCGGCGTAGGTGCTCGATCCGGTGAGGTCCTCGATGAGGAGCGCGCCGACGGCCACGCCGATGCCGACGGCCAGGCCGCCGAGGACTTGGGAGCCGAACAGGGTGCGCAGTACGCGGCGCTGGATGGCGGCGGTGTCGAGTCGGGTGGTGGTGTCCACGGGGGGTTTCCCTTCTGGAGTTGTCAGACCGGCGGGGACGCCGGCCCGAAGGCGGGGTCGGCCGAGGCCGCGACGGCCTCGGCGACCCGGTCGGCCTGCGCTTCGTCGAGCCGGCCGGTGGAGATGCGGATGGCCTGCTCGCCGCGGAGGGAGTAGGAGCGGCCGGGGGCGACGGCGTAGCCGGCGTCGCGCAGGGAGACCACGGCGGCGGTCTCGTCGGGGACCGGAACCCACAGGTTGAGTCCGGTGCGGCCGAACGCGGACAGGCCGCGGTCGGCCAGGGCCTCCCGGAGCGCGGTCTGGCGGCGGGCGTAGACGGATCCGGCGCGCTCGACCGCGCGTTTCGCGTCCTCGTCCTCCCAGGCGGCGATCACGAAGTGCTGGAGGATGCCCGAGACCCAGCCGTGGCCGAGGGTCATGCGGCCCTGGACGCGGGCCTTGGTGTCGGGGTCGGCGGCGACCAGGGCGCAGCGCAGGTCGGGTCCGTACGGTTTGGAGGCCGAGCGGACGAACAGCCACCGCTCGGCGGCGTCGGCGACAAGGTGGAGCGGGGCCTGGGACAGCTCGCCCCAGTGGTCGTCCTCGATGACGAACACGCCGCGGTACGCGGACAGGACTTCGCGGAGGGCGGCGGCGCGCGCCTCGGAGACGGCCCCTCCGGTGGGGTTCTGCCCGCGGCTGGTGAGGATGAAGGCGCGGGCCCCGGCGGTCAGGGCGCGGTCGAGTTCGGCCGGGTCGGGGCCTTCGGCGTCGACGGGGACCGGTTTGACGTGGTAGCCGGCCGACAGGAGCAGGTCGCGGCCGTTGGACCAGGTGGGGTCCTCGACCGCGACGGTGTCGCCGGGTTCGAGGCGGGCGGCCAGGCCGCGTTCGATGGCGTCGAGCGCGCCGGAGGTGACGGTGAGGTCGCCGCCCACGCCGTCGTCGGCGAAGCGGTCGCGTGCCAGGTCGAGCAGGACCGGACAGGGACCGCCGTCGCGGTAGTTGCCGTGTCCGATCACCACCCGGGGTTTGAGTGAGACCAGGTCGGGCAGGAGATCGGGGTCGGGTTCGCCGCTGGCCAGGTCGACGATGCCTTCGGGGATGACCAGGGAGCCGGAGGGGGTGAAGGCGCTGCGTTCGCGGACGGTGGTGCCGGCCCGGCCACCGGTCTCGACCACGCCCCGCTCGCGCAGGCGGCGGTAGGCGGCGCCGACGGTGCCGGGGGCGACGCCGAGTTCGGCGGCGAGTTTGCGCACCGAGGGGAGGGTGCGGCCGGGTTCGAGGTGGCCGTCGCGCACGCCGACCTCGATGCTCGCGGAAATCTCGTTCGCGCTGGCACCCGTGATCTGATAATGTACCGACATAACTCAAATATTGTATCAGTACATAATTCAGAATGGGAGTCCCCCTCGATGTCGACCTTGTTCACGCCGACCGAGCGCACCGCCCCGACGCGCGCCAAGGACCGCGTCTCCTACGAGAAGGCCCGCGTCTACCAGGTCCTCGACGAGGCCCTGCACTGCGACGTCGCGTTCACAGACCCGGACGGGGACCCGAAAGCGCTGCCGGTCTTCCACGCCCGGCTCGGCGACACGCTGTACCTCCACGGCTCGACCGGCTCGGCCCTCGGCACGGCGTCCAGGGAATCCGGGCTGCGGGTGTGCGTGACGGCCACCCTCGTCGACGGCCTGGTCTACGCCAAGTCGTGGGCGCACCACTCCATGAACTTCCGCAGCGTCGTCGCCTACGGCCTGGCGCTGCCCGTGCGCGACGCGCACGAGCGCTGGATCGCCATGCGCACCCTGGTCGAGCGCATGGGCCACGGCCGCGCCGAGCGCTCCCGCGAACCGAGCGCCAAAGAAGACGCCTCGGTCGCGATCCTGGCGCTGCCGCTGAACGAGGTCTCGGTCAAGCAGCGCTCGGGCGGGCCCAGCGAGGAACCGGAAGACCAGGAACTGCCCTACCGCAACGGGGTCGCCGAGGTATCCACGGTCATCACCGGGCGGCTCTAGACCGCCCCTGCGGCGGCCGCCTCCTCGGCGTCCGGTTCGGCGCGGTCCAGGCGCCACACGGCGATCGACCCGCCCCCGGCGACGGCGAGCACGAACAGGATGAACGTGAAGGTGTACGGCCACGGCGGGGCCGCGTCGCCGGTGAACTGCTCCATCGGCCCGGTCTCCCCCGCGGCCCACCAGATGCCCTGGCGCACCAGCTGCAGGAAGTCGCGCTCACCCCAGGTGTCGAACCAGCCTCCGGCGGCCGAGTAGAACAGGCGGTGCTCCTCGCTGGACCAGGCGACCGGGTCGCCCGACTCCATCCGGGCCAGGACCGTCGACTCCGGCTCGGACGGTTCGGGGTCGAAGAAGTACCAGCTCTCCTTGAGCTCGAGGTCCTCGTCGAGGCCCTCGGTGATCGGATTGCCCGCGTTGAAGGAGACCTCCTCGTCGTGGGCGGGGGTGACCGGCGGCTCCAGCGCCGTGGCGCCGAGCGCCTCCTGCCACCAGGTCCAGTCCGGTTCGGTGACCGCGGCGGTGTTGGTGGCGACCAGTCCCCCGCCGCCCTCGACGAAGGACTCGACCGACTCCCGCTCGGCGGCGTCGAGGATGTCCCCCGAGGTGTTCAGGAGCATCACCACATCGAAGCCGCCGAGGTCGGCCAGGTCGGACGGCTCGCCCTCGACCAGCTCGAACTGCCAGCGCCTCGCCTCCATGTGCAGGCGCTCCAGGGCGTACTGTGCGGTCTCGGCATCGACGTTGCCGGCGGTGACGGCCAGCACCCGGGGCTGGTCGGCGGCCCCCGCGGCGGCCGCGGGGGCGAGGGCCGACACGCAGGCCAGCACGGCGACGAGGGTCAGTCGCAGCACGATTCTCACGGGCCCACCCTATCGGTACGGCGCTCGCGGTCGGCCGCAGCGGCCCCGGCCACGGGGCCGGAGCGAGGTCACTTGTAGAGCGCGCTGCTCAACCGGCGCTGCGCGATCCAGGTGCCCGCGGCCGCCAGCGCCGTCAGGTAGGCGACGTTGAGCAGCATCATCGGCGAGAGGTCGCCCAGGCTGAGGCCCCTGACCAGCTCGATGCCGTGGTAGAGCGGCATGACGTAGACGAGAGGCTGAGCGAAGCCGGGGTACGACTCGACCGGCGTGAAGGTGCCGCCGAACAGGAACATGGCGAACACGACCGCCATCATCCAGTCGAAGTCGGGCCAGTCGCGGAACAGCGTCGCCAGGGTCAGGCCGAGCCCGGCGAAGGCCAGCGAGATGAACACGCAAGCGGGGACCGCCAGGACCGCCCACCAGGAGTCCACGAGCCCGAAGGCCGCCATCGTGACCACGAACATGCCCACGTAGATGCCGCCGCGGATCAGCGCCCACCACACCTCGCCGAGCGCGACGTCCCAGGGCCGCATCGGGGTGTTGAGGATGCCGTCGTAGACCTTCATCCACTTGAACTTGGCGAAGACGTTGATCGAGGTCTCCAGCAGCGTGCCCATCATGGCCGCGTTGGCCAGGATCGCCGGGGCCACGAACGCGGTGTAGGAGATCTCGGCGCCACCGGGCAGCGTGATGTCGCCGACCAGGGCGCCGACGCCGAACCCGAAGGCGAACAGGAACAGCAGCGACTCGATCCCGCCGGACAGGACCAGGACCCAGGCGCGGCGCATGGCCACCCAGTTGCGCGCGAGCATCGAGCCGGAGCGGCTCAGGCTCGCTCGGGCGACGCTGTAGGCGATGACTGACACACTCGCTCCTAGAAGTTCAGTCGGCGGGCGACGGCGCGGCGGGCCAGCAGCCAGCCGACCACGCACAGCGCCACCAGGTAGGCCACGTGGAGTGCCGGCGGCAGGGCCGGTGCGATGCCGATGGTGGCGGCGCGGGCCAGCTCGGTGCCGTGCCACAGCGGGGAGGCCCACACCAGCGGCTGGAGGAAGCCCGGCATCTGCTCGGCCGGGAAGAACACGCCCGAGAACAGGGTGATCGGCATGATCGCGAACCGGAACACCGCGTTGAGCATCGCGTCGTTCTTCAGGCTCGAGCACCAGAAGAACAGCCAGGGGGCCAGCGCGGCCGACACCAGGACGGCGGCCGGGACCGCCAGGGCCGCCCAGGCCGAGGAGTAGACCCCGAACAGGGCCAGCACGATCGCCACGACCGTGCAGTTGGTCATCGGGCGGAAGACCATGGCGTAGAGCAGGTGGCCGTTGAGGATGTCGACCGGCCGCAGCGGGGTCGAGCGCTGCGCGAGGTAGCCCCCGCCCCAGTCCCGGTAGCCGCCGAAGACCGGATAGGTCATGTCGTTGCCGAGCATCATGACCGCCACCGAGCAGACCAGGCCGGGGGCGATGAATTCGGCGTAGGTGATCCCGCCGGTCGAAGACGAGTCGATGTACGAGCCGACGCCGATGCCGATGCTGATCATGTAGAGGATCGGCAGGACCACCGAGGTGAACACGGTGCCGTGCCACACGTGCCGGTAGAGCGTGAGCTGGAGGTTGAACGCCCGCCAGGCTCCGGCCGCGTAGCCCAGCGGGGCCTCGGCCGGGCGGGCAGAGGCGACGGCGGCCCGGTCGGCCGCGGTCGCGCTCACGCCTCGTCCTCGGCCAGGGCGCGGCCGGTCAGGCGCAGGAAGACGTCCTCGAGAGTGGCGCGTCGGGCCAGCACCGAGGAGGGCCGGACGTCGCGGACCTCAAGCGCGGCGGAGGTGTCGTCGCCGTCGTCGGTGTAGACCAGGATGCGGTCGGGCAGCGGCTCGATCTGGGCGCCGACGCCGCCGAGGCCGGAGGCGATCTCGGCCAGGTCGGTGGTGTGCAGGCCGTTGAAGCGCAGTTCGACGACCTCCTTGGTGACGTAGGTGTCGATCAGCTCGCGGGGGGAGCCTGCGGCGATGATCCGGCCCTCGTCCATGACCACCAGGCGGTCGCAGAGCTGCTCGGCCTCGTCCATGTAGTGGGTGGTCAGCAGGATCGACACGCCCTGCTGCTTGAGCTGGAACAGGCGCTCCCACACCAGGTGCCGGGCCTGCGGGTCCAGTCCGGTGGTGGGCTCGTCGAGGAGGACCAGGTCGGGCCGGTTGATCAGGGACCTGGCGATGGCCAGGCGGCGCTGCATGCCGCCGGAGAGGTCGTCGACCTTGTCGTCGGACCGGCCCGAGAGCTGCACGAACTCGAGCAGTTCGGCCGCGCGGGCCTTGGCCTCGCGCCGCTTGATGCCGAAGTACCCGGCGTAGACGGTGAGGTTCTCGAAGACGGTGAGCATGTTGTCGAGGGTGTTGTCCTGCGGCACGACGCCCAGGCGGCCGCGGATGGCCGTCCCGTCCCGGCGCGGGTCGAGGCCGAAGACCTCGATCTCGCCGCCGGTGGGTTCGGAGACGCAGCCGATCATGCGCATGGTGGTGGACTTGCCGGCGCCGTTGGCGCCGAGGAAGCCGAAGGCCTCCCCCCGCTGGATCTCGAAGTCGACCCCTCGGACCGCCTCGAAGTCCCCGTAGCGCTTGCGGAGGTCCTGGGCGCGCACCAGTGTCTGGTTGGTTTCTGCCGGCATGAGGCGAGCCTAGATCGCGGTACCGACACAGTGCCAGCAGTTTTCGAACACACTTCTGGGGCCCGATAGGGGGGTTGGCACTACCCGGGATTGACGGGTCAGCGGTAGCGACAAGACACCCCTGCTGGGGTGAGCATTAAGGGGACTTGTTCGACCGTACCCGACGACCAGATCGGAAACATCGATGCCTACGGCCACCGCAATCCGTGAGACCGGTGCACCACCCCAGAAGACCGGCAGCGACTTCGCGCAGCTGTCGCGCCGCGTCAACGAGGCAGGGCTGATGCGCCGCCGCCCCGGCTACTACATCGCCAGGTTCAGCCTGGTCGGCGTGCTGTTCGCCGGGGGCTGGGTGGCGTTCTTCATGGCGGGCGACACGTGGCTGCAACTGCTGACCGCGGCGTACATGGCCATGGTCTCCGGCCTGGTGGCGCTGCTGGGACACGACCTGGCCCACCGGCAGGTCTTCCGCACCCGCACCCCGTCCGAGCGGGTCGGTTTCATCGCCGGGAACCTGGTCAACGGCATGGGCTACGGGTGGTGGAACGACAAGCACACCCGGCACCACGCCAACCCCAACCACGAGGAACTGGACCCGGACGTGCAGCCGGGCGTTCTCGTGTGGTCCAAGGGCCAGGCGCGCCTGGCCCGGGGCATCGAGCGCTTCACCGGCAAGTACCAGGCGTTCCTGTTCTTCCCGCTGCTGACGCTCGAAGGGTTGAACCTGCACTACTCGGGCATCAAGTCGGTCTTGAAGCCGGGCCTGAAGCACCGCGGCCTGGAGGCGTGGATGCTGGCGGCGCACTTCGTGCTCTACTTCTCGGCGCTGTTCATCGTCCTCTCGCCCGGCAAGGCGATCGTGTTCTTCCTGGTGCACAAGGCCCTGTGGGGCCTGTACATGGGCTCGATCTTCGCGCCCAACCACAAGGGGATGCCGACACTCACCGGCCAGACGAACCTGGACTTCCTGCGCAAGCAGGTGCTGACCTCGCGCAACGTCAAGGGCGGGGTGCTCACCGACTTCTTCCTGGGCGGCCTGAACTACCAGATCGAGCACCACCTGTTCCCGGGCATGCCCTCGGTCCACCTGGGCAAGTCCCAGCCGATCGTGCGCCAGTTCTGCGAGGAGAAGGGCATCTCCTACCACGAGACCGGCCTGATCCGGTCCTGGCAGGAAGCCCTGACCGAACTCCACCGCAACGGCGAGCCCCTCCGCAAGGGCACCCCCGCCAAGGCGGCATAGACCAGAAACAGAAACGGCCCCGCCGGAGGCGGGGCCGTTCTCATGCGATCTCGCTAATCGCCGAAGAGCTCCTCGGTCCTCGATACGAGCCCGGCCTTCATGCCCCATTCGAGCAGCAGGTCCTCGTCTGTACAGGAGCTGATGCGCTCGCGCTCGGCGTCGGTGAGGACGATGCCGCGGCGATCGAGCACGGCCAGCACCATCTTGGCCTGGCCCTGCAGCTGACCTTGCTCAAGACCGAGTTCGAGCCCTTCTTCTCGCCCCTTCGATTCGAGCTCCTCCCGGAGTTTGGAAGCGTACGGGTATGTCATGGTCATGATTATCCTCTTCCAGGTCGAACGTGCGCAACTATCGCCGAGCCCCACATCGGTGAACTCGGCCAGGAACTGGGCCGTCGCGATGTCGGTCGTGCTCAGTGCATACGCGAGCGGGCTCAGTGCCCGCTCGATCTCCGGATTGAGACGGTGCGTCAGCGCGGCGAAGACCGCGAACACCACATCCGCGGCGGCGACTTCGGACTTGGTGATGAACGGTGTGTTGTCCGGACCGAACACGAACGGCAGGACTCGCATTGATGGCCGGCCAGACGGCCCGAGCGTCACGGAACCTCGCGCCCACCGGGCAGTGGTCTCGCTTGCGGTGATCACCAGTAGCGTCACCGGGAGCTCGTACTTGTTCTCGAGGTAGGCGATGTAGTAGGCCCAGCTTCGGATCTTCTTCTTTTGAGCCTCCGTCTGGGGTTCGATGACGAGGAGTTGCTCGCCCTCGTCGGTGTCGACTTTCAATATGGTGTCCGCGTGCCGTTCCACCGGCATGATCTCGGTGAGGTCGCCGTTGATCACCGAGACTTCCCGAACCTCGGGGAAATCCTCGTCGAGGATCCGGCTCATCGCCCGGGAGAACAAACCCGGTTCGTCGCGGAAGATGTGATGGAGTGCTTCATGGGGAACTTTCGCCATGTCGCGAAATTAGCGAACCATGGAGCGGTTTCCCGGTATTCACTCACGTGTGTCGCGAGTGCTCGTATTTGTTCTATGTCACTCGATGGCGTTGGCGGCCTGGTCTCTGAGGGATCTCACGTGCTGCTCCAAGCCCATCAGCTTGCCGAACAGGGACATGTACTCGTCCTTGTCGGTGCTGGGGTTGACCCGTTGGAGGCGGCGTTTCAGGTCGGCCACCTCGGATTCGACCACCGGGCGTTGGATCCGGGCCAGGAGGGTGCGCACGTAGACCGGTTCCGGGTCGTGGTCGATGCGCAGCTCCTCCACCGCCAGCTCGTTGACCGTCGCCTGTGCGGCGATCTCGCCGCAGGCCGCGACCACGGCCGCGATCCAGTTCGGGCCCGCCTCGGCCTTCGCCGCTCCCCCGGCGGAGGCCACGGCCTCGCGCACCGCCCGGTAGTTCGGGTCGGTGTACGGGGTGGCGTCGACCTCGTCGAAGTACGGTCCGGCGATCTGCGGGTGCTGGAGCGCGAGTTTGAGGACTTCTCGCTGCGCGCGCAGCTGGGTCGAGTCGGCCTCCCGGGCCCGGCGCTGCACCGGGACCGCCTCCGGGGCCTGGCCCGCGGCCGCGCCCGCCACGGCGCGGCGCAGTTCGGCCTTGTCCTTGCCCAGCCGCCCGGCGTAGTCGCCCAGGTACTCGTCCACCAGTCCCCGGTCCTTGACCCGCGCCAGCAGCGGCGCGATCGCGCGGGTGGCGTGCAGGCGGCCCTCGGCCGTGTCCAGGTCGTGACCGGCGATCGCGCGGTCGAGCGCGAACCGCACCAGCGGCGTGTGCCGCTCGATGAGGTCCCTGACGGCCTCGTCGCCCCGGTTCTGCCGCAGCTCGCACGGGTCCTGCCCGTCGGGGGTGACGGCGATGTAGGTCTGCGAGACGAACCGCTGCTCGTTGTCGAAGGCCTTCAGCGCGGCGCGTTGGCCGGCCTCGTCGCCGTCGAAGGTGAAGACGATGCGGCCGTTCGCGTCGTCGGAATCGAACAGGAAGCGGCGCAGGATGCGGATGTGCTCGGGACCGAATGCGGTTCCGCAGGTGGCCACGGCCACCGGGATCCCGGCCAGGTGGCAGGCCATGACGTCGGTGTAGCCCTCGACGATCACCACCCGCCCGGTCTTGGCGATCTCCCTGCGGGCCAGGTCGATCCCGTACAGGACCTGCGACTTCTTGTAGAGCGGCGTCTCGGGGGTGTTCAGGTACTTGGGGCCCTGGTCGTCGTCGAAGAGCTTCCTGGCGCCGAAGCCGATGGTCGAGCCCGAGGAGTCGCGGATGGGCCAGACCAGGCGGCGGCGGAAGCGGTCGATGAGGTTGCCGGTGCGGCTGGGTTTGGACAGCCCGGCGTTCGTGAGTTCGTCGGCGGTGAATCCCTTGGCGCGCAGATGCTTCGAGAGCGCGTCCCAGGAGTCGGGGGCGTAGCCGCAGCCGAAGGTCGCGGCGGCGTCGCGGTCGAAGCCGCGGCCGGTCAGGAACTGGCGCGCGGTCTGGGCGCCCGGCGTGAGCAGCTGCTCGGTGTAGTACTCGGCGGCGGCCGTGTGCGCCTCCAGCAGGCGCTGCTTGAGGCCCGGCTGCGCCGACGGGCCGCGCCGGACCCGCCCGTCCACGTCCTCATAGGTCAGTTTGAGACCGGCGCGGGCGGCCAGGCGCTCCACGGCCTCGACGAAGGTGAGCCCGTCGAGCTCGGTCAGGAACGTGATCGCGTCGCCGCCGGCCCCGCAGCCGAAGCAGTGGTAGACGCCGCGGGCCGGGGTGACGTTGAAGCTCGGGGAGCGTTCGTCGTGGAAGGGGCACAGCCCCTTGAGGTTGCCGCCACCGGCGTTGCGCAAGGTCACACGTTCGCCGATGATATCGGCGATGTCGACCCGCTCCCGCACCAGCTGGATGTCGGCGTCCCTGATCCGCCCCGCCACTGATCACCTCTTATTCCCACGAAACGCCCGGGCCCGGAAAAGGCCCGTCGAAGACCTCTTCCATTCTGCCTTCCAGGTCCGACGGGCCGGACACTGCTGCCGTAGCATGTTTCCTAATCGATCATTTCCCGACCACACCTCGCGACCACAACGTACGATCCGCTAGAGTCGCCTATCATGCCGGACCCATCGCCCGAGCAGCCGCCAGCCTGGCCCCCAGCCAGCGATTCCGCGGCCAAATCCACTAATCCGCCCCGCATCAGAGCACGCGGGGTGGGGCACCTCCCTTCCCGTTCCACGGAAGAGGATCCGGCAGGCGAGGCCGAGCCGCGCCACCGCGAACCGGAGCCTCCTGGCACCGGGCACGGCAACGACTACGACGACCTGACCGGCAGCTCGCTGACCGGTGGCGCCCCCATCCCGCCACCGCAGCAGTCCGACTACTTCCCCGAGTCCCCCGAGCCACCGGCTCCGGAGGTGCCGCAGCAGGGCGAACGGGGCGGCGCGCCGACCGGCGGCCAGTGGCCGCCGCCGGAGAACCAGGACTGGATCAGCCAGCAGTCCCGCATCGGCGGCTGGGGCGATCAGAGCGGCTCCTGGCCGCCTCCCGAACCGAACCTGGCCGAGCCCCCCGCGGCCGCGGCACCCGAGACAGCTCCGGACCAGTCCTACCGGCCCGAGTCCTACCTGCCGCCGGAGCAGTACCGCTCGCAGGAGCGGCAGCCCCCGCCGGGGGCGTACCAGGATCAGCACCAGGCGCCCGACCCGTACCTGGCCCCCGACCCGCAGGTGACCGCCGGGACCGATCCTTACCATGCCGAGTCGGCCTACGCGCCGCCCGAGGCGGTGCCGCAGCCGCGTCGGCCCGAGCAGGCCGCGCCGCAGCCGCCGCTTCCCGGGGAGACGCCCGCCGGTCCGCCGACGGAGCAGCCGCCGAGCGAGCCGCCGCCCGCCGCCGACGAGGGCCCCAAGAAGGTCACCCCGCCCCCGACCCACAAGGGCGTGCGCTACGCGATCTACGGCATCGGCGGCTTCATCACGCTGGGCCTGATCATCGCGATCGTCGTCATGCTCGGCGGGTCCCCCGCCTCAGACCCCTCCGACCAGGGCGACGACCCCGCCGAGGAGCCCACGGGGCAGGAAGAGCCCGAGGAGGGCGCGCTGAGCGCCGAGCGCTACGCCGAACTGGCGGGAGCGGCCGGGACCGCCGCATGGTTCGACTGGCGCTACGGCCCGACCGGGGAGAACGCCGCTTCCGAGGAGCTCGGCGAGCTCAGCGGCGACGCGGTCGCGACCGAGCCGCTCTACGACCAGGGCGACCGCAGCGTCCAAGGACAGATGGGCTATGTCACCGACGACTCGGCACTGTCCGGAATCGACCACGTCACCGCCGTCGAGGCCAATGACGGCCTGATCGGACTCAACCCGCGCGCGGGCGGCCGGTTCTCCGACGAGGGGCACCCCGAGCTGGAGCTGACCGACGGCTCGACCGCCGACTGCGTCGCCGGCCTGGGCGGCGACCTCGGCAATCCGGTCGCGCTGGCCCGCCCCGACCAGTCCGAAGAGGCCGACGCCCACTCGGTGATCGCCTTCTCCGGCGGCATCATCGCCACCGCCGGGATCAGCAGCGCCCAGGGCGGGACCTGCGTGCAGCTGCCCGACGGGCAGGTGCCCACCGACGTGGCGCTCACCGACGGCAACGAGCTGGCGCTGGTGACGACCTGGCAGCCGGAGTCCCAGACCGGTTCACTGATCGTGATCGCCTTCAGCGACAAGGCCGGGACCTACAACTCGAGCTGGTCCGAGTCCTACCTCGGCCTGCCGAACCCGGGCCACTTCGGGGACGCCGAGATCGTCGGAACCGTCGAGCTGCCGTTCTCGGCGCCGACCTCGGTCGACGCCTGGTCGGACTCGTCGGGTTCGCTGAGCCTGGGCCGCGCCACGATCGAAGACGAGCCGCACCGGGACACGGTCGCCACCACCGGTTACGCGCTGGTCGGCTCCAAAGCCGAGGGCCAGGCGGCCGTGGTCGACCTGACCTCGACCCTCGTCGGGCTCGCCGACGCGGTCTACGACGGCGCCGAGTTCTCCTTCGACGCCTCCGCCGGCGACACGGTCGACTTCGGCGGCAGCGAGATCGCCGACGTGGCGGTGAACGGGGAGACACTGGCGGTGGCCACCTCCGAGGGCGTCGTCAGCGAACTCGACCGCGACCTCACCGAGCTGAGCACGACCGAGCTCGGCTCGGCCCCGTCCTGCATGGTGCTGGGCGCCCAGAGCGGGCAGTTCGTCGTCACCAGCCGCGCCGACGCCACCGTCCGGTGGGTCTCGGAAGGCGAGGTCACCGACGAACTGAGCGACACGCGCCTGACCGACCCGGTGTGCGCGAGCGAGACCCCGGGCTACGACATCTCCGGTTACACCGGGAACGCCACGATGCTGCTGGTCAGCGACTACGGCGGGCAGGCCCTGCACTCGTACCTGATGGGCGAGGCGAACCTCGCCGGCGGCGGCTCGGTCGGCGGCGAGGGCTTCTCGTACGCCGGGTCCTACGAGGTCGACGGCAACCCGTTCGCGACCTCGGTCACCGTCGACCTGGAGTAGTACTTGGCCCCCGGCGCACCGGTGAGGATAATCGAGCCGTGACCAAGCAACTCTCGCTCGCGGGCAGAACCGTCGACCCACCGGTGGTGCTGGCTCCCATGGCCGGCATCACCAACCTGCCGTTCCGCAAACTCTGCCGAGAGCTGGGCCAATTTACGGCTCGCAAGCTTCGCCGAGGGGGTGCGGGAATCTACGTCTGCGAGATGATCACGACCGCCGCACTGGTCGAGCGCAACCCCAAGACCATGCGGCTGATCGAGTTCGACGCCGAGGAGGAGACCCGCAGCCTCCAGTTGTACGGGGTCGACCCGGTCGGGATGCGGCGCGCGGTCCGGATGGTCGTCGAGGAGGACCTGGCCGACCACGTCGACCTCAACTTCGGGTGCCCGGTGCCGAAGGTCACCCGCAAGGGCGGTGGCTCGGCGCTGCCGTGGAAGCGGCAGCTGTTCCGCCGGATCGTCACCGCCGCGGTCGAGGCCGCCGCACCGGCGGGCGTCCCGGTCACGGTCAAGATGCGCAAGGGCATCGACGACGACCACCTGACTTACGTCGAGGCCGGGAAGATCGCCGAGGACGCCGGGGTCGCGTGGGTGGCGCTGCACGGCCGCACCGCCGCCGAACGGTACTCCGGCACCGCCGACTGGGACGCGATCGCCGCGCTCAAGGACGCCCTGGAGGTGCCGGTGCTGGGCAACGGCGACATCTGGGAGGCCACGGACGCCACGCGCATGGTCGATCAGACCGGGTGCGACGGCGTCGTGGTCGGGCGCGGGTGCCTGGGGCGGCCGTGGCTGTTCGGCGACCTCGAAGCGGCGTTCGCCGGGCGAGAGGACGGCCTGCTGCCGACCCTCGGCGAGGTCGCGACCGTGATGGCCCGGCACGCGTCCCTGCTGGTCGAGTGGCTCGAAGGCGCCCAGTCGTACGAGTCGCGGCGCAACATCTCGGCCGAAGAGCACGGCTGCAAGGAGTTCCGCAAGCATGTGGCCTGGTATCTCAAGGGCTTCCCGGTCGGCGGGGAGCTGCGCCGGTCCCTGTCGATGGTCTCGAGCCTGGCCGAGCTCGACGACCTGCTCGGCAAGCTCGACGCCGACGCCCCGTTCCCCGAGCAGACCCTCGGCAAGCCGCGCGGGCGGACCAACAGCCCCGCGAAGGTGACCCTGCCCGAGGGGTGGCTGGAGGACCGCGACGACTGCACGGTCCCCGAGGGCGCCGAGATCGACACCTCCGGCGGTTAGCGCCTATAGGACGGAGCCCCTGGTGCCTGGAGGCCCCGTCCCGGTCTCGTTCGGCGGCCCTACTTGGACTGCTTGCCGTATTTCTTGTAGAACTTCGCGACGCGGCCCTCGTCGTCGAGGACGCGGCTCTTGCCGGTCCAGAACGGGTGCGAGGCCGAGGAGATCTGGACGTCGATCACCGGGTAGGTGCGGCCGTCCTCCCACTCGACGGTCTCGTTCGAGACGGCCGTCGAGCGGGTCAGGAAGGCGGTTCCGGCTCCCTTGTCGCGGAATACGACCGGGCCGTATTCGGGGTGGATACCCTGCTTCATTGGTTCCTCCTAGTGGTCCTCGGTGGTGTCGAAACAACCCGCGAACGGGTCGGGAAATTCCCGCCAGGCCGCCTGGCCGGCGTCGATCTCGGCGTCGGTCAGCAGGCAGGCGTCGAGCAGTTCGGTGATCTCGGCCGGGTCGTAGTGCAGCCCTATGAAAGCCAGGTGGATGTCGCGGTCGCCGAAGTCGGCGTGCCAGTTGAGGTCGGCGTTGACGCGGCGTTCGGCGCTGACCTCGTCCCATTCGGCGTCCGGAGTGGCGGCGAGCCAGCGGCCCAGGTCGCCCATGGAGACGCCTCCGCCACCGGATTCCCAGGCTACAGCCGAGACCGGCTGGCCCGCCAGCCACAAGTGGCCGCGGCCGCGCAGGGTCCGGCGGGCCAGGGCCGGCATGGCCCGGTGGAAGCGCTCGGGGTGGAAGGGGCGGCGGGCGCGGAAGACGGTGGCGACGACGCCGCAGTCCGGCTCGGGCTCGTGGCAGCCGACCGCGTAGCCCTCCAGACCGCGGCCGTAGGGGTCGGGCCCGTCGGGGTCGAAGCCGTCGCTGCGGCGGATCCGGGAGGCGAGCCATCGTGACTCGGGCATGTCGAGGACGATGTGGCGGGCCCAGGGGTTGAGCCGCTGGAGCAGGACGGCCAGGCGGGTGTGCTCGAAGTCCGGTTCGGACTCGGGCGCCCACAGCAGGACGGTGTCGGCGTACTCGATCTGGCGGGCGGTGACGTCGGAGACCGAGCGGTTGTCGTCGTCGGCCGCGGCCAGGCCGCGGTCGGACAGGTCCTCGGAGGAGTCGAGCTCTGCCAGAACGGTGGCCGGGTCGCAGACGGCCACGACCGAGTCGACCTTGACCGCGTCGGACACCGGGCGGCCGTCGACGTGGCACCAGGAGCAGACCGAGGCGACCGAATCGGGCTCGATCGCCGGGGGCAGGGCCAGGACGAGGTCGCGGCCGGGGTGTTCGCGGGCCAGGCGGACCAGGGCGGGCAAGACGTCCAGCCGGATGGTGCAGGACAGGCAGCCGTGCTCGAGCTGGATCGTCTCGTCCTCGAGCACGCCGGAGCCGTCGCGGACGGTGCGGCGGATGCGGCCGTGTTCGAGCAGCTCGGACAGGTCGTGCGCGACGGTGAGGAGCGTCGTGTCGGCGGCCATGAGCGCCTCGGCGGCGGCGAGGGTGGCGCGCGGGCTGAATCCGGTCAGGATCGTCAGCGCGGGCCGCAGGTCGGCGGTGTGCTCGGCGTCGGCGCCGGGCTGGGCGAGCTGGGACATGAGACCTCCGATCTTACTGAAAACGATTGTCATTATACTGGGAGCTTCGAAAGGAGGCGGGACATGTCCAGACGCTGTGACGTGACCGGCGCCGGACCGGGATTCGGCAACAACGTGCCGTGGTCCAAGCACAAGACCAAGCGCCGATGGGACGTCAACCTGCAGACCAAGCGGTACTTCCTGCCCAGCGAGGGGCGGCACGTGAAGCTGCGGGTCTCCACCAAGGGCATCAAGATCATCGACCGCGACGGGATCGAGGCCGTGGTGCAGCGCATCCGCGCGCAGGGAAGGAAGGTCTGAGATGGCGAACAAGTCCACCGACATCAGGCCGGTCATCAAGCTCCGCTCCACCGCGGGCACCGGCTACACGTACGTGACCAGGAAGAACCGCCGCAACCACCCGGACCGGCTCGTGCTGAAGAAGTACGACCCAACCATCCGGCGGCACGTGGAGTTCAGAGAGGAGCGCTAGTGACGAGCGCGACAGCAGAGCACGGAGCGAAGGAGCGCTGATGGCCAAGAAGAGTGCGATCGAGCGGCAGCGGCAACGGGAGGTCCTGGTCGAGCGGCACCGGGACCGGCGGGCCGAGCTCAAGGGGATCATCTCGCACCCGGACACCGATCCGGGCGATCGGGCCGAGGCGGTGCGGCGGTTGCAGAAGCTGCCGCGCGACTCCTCGCCGTCCCGCCTGCACACCCGCGACAGCGTCGACGGCCGCCCACGGGCGGTCTACCGCAAATTCGGACTGTCGCGTATCCGACTCCGCGAGATGGCTCACAGGGGCGAACTGCCTGGTATTCGCAAATCCTCCTGGTAGCGAACGGATTCGAACGACGGCGGTGCCCCGAATGCGGGGCGCCGCCGTCGCAGGACAGGGCTACTCTGAGGCTGTGCGAACTTACGGCTCGCGAGCATCGCTTAGAGCGCGAACGAGTTGTGAGACTGCTCTCAGCACCGGAACGGTGTGAGGGACTCGTGCGTTTAGCTCCTTGAACAAAGGAGAGAAAGAGAGTCATGGCCCAGACAATGGAGACCGCTTCGAGCGAGTCGCAGTCAGAGGACCGGACCGGCGAGCCGTCGCAGGTCGAGGTGCCGGCAAGCCCCGCATCACTGTGGGCGTCCGTCAGCACGGTCCACTACTCGGTCACCCACACCGGCGAGTGCGACTCACGCGCATGGATCGACTGCGATTGCGTGGTCCATATCGAGTCAACTACCACTGGTTGAGGCCGGTGGTTTGTCGCTCGTGCCCGCCGCTGGATACGGCGTATCGGCGACATTGGGCGTGTTGACGAAAGCCCAAGTCAAGCGTGCGCGGTCCCTGACATTGACCGAGGCTACCTGGTCGGCGGCTCCAGCGAGTCCGCAGCCGCCACAGGCGAAATCATCTCGATTGGGTCTATTGGCTTTCGCGGTGTGCCCGCATCGCGGGCACCGCCGCGAGGTGTTCCGTGCATCGGTGACCACCACCGGCACCCCGGCACGCTTCGCCTTGTAGGCGATGAAGGCCTGGAGTTGGTGGAAGGACCACGAGTTGAGCTCGCCTCGCTGGGCGGCTGGGAGCCGTACCCGATCGCGGATACCGGCGAGGTCTTCCATGCCGATCCCGCGACCGGTGCGTTCAGCCTCTGCTACGAGCTGCTTCGCGATCCGATGGTTGTTGTCCTTGACCGCCCGCGCCTCACGACGCGCGCGGGCCTTGAGCTTCTTCTTCGCCGACTTGGTTGCCTTGGCCTGCAACTCGGCCCGGACCTTCGCCATCCGCTTCCGATACCGGCGGAGCCCGGCGCCTGCGTAGTTGACGCCGTCCGAAGAGGTGGCGATGTTCACGATCCCCATGTCCACACCGAGGAACTCGGCCGGGTCGGCATTCGCCTCGGCATCGGGGACCGCGACCGTGGCCAGCAGATACCAGTTCCCGTCGCGAAGGACCAGGTCCGACTCGCCCCGCCGATAGCGTTCGAGGGTCTTGAGCTGGTCGGGGTGCCCTGTGAAGGCGACGTCCCGCATCCGGCCTTGAACGGTCCAGATCGACACCGACCGCGCGTCGTGCTGCCAGGACAGGCATCGGTCGTCGAACGCCTGGGCCGCATCGGCGCGGAACAAGACCGGTTTCGACTGCGACATCCGAGCGCGCTTGCCGCGCAGCCGCCCGGCTTTGATCAGTCCGGCGATGGCGGCGTAGGCGTGGCAGGTCTTCTTGATGACCAACTGCGCGACCTGGGAGCCGAGCCCACGGTCTTTCAGTTCGGTGTAGGTGTGCTGGCGCAGTGCGTACTCACGGGGCACTCCGTGCTCATAGGCCACGGCCGAGGTCCAGTTCGCCGCCTCGTTGACCGCTCGCAGAGTCGATGCCAACGCCTCGGCCTGCTCCGGCGTCGGCGAGAGCTTCACCTGCACGACCTGGTTACCCACCCGTCCCACGGTAGGAGCCGGGTACGACAACAACACCGCGAGCCGCACCCGAAATAGTGATATAACTCGGCCACAACTTGCTCACAATCACGCTTCGCGGGACCGCGAGTAAGCAATCGCCCCGAATACCTCTAGGCCATGAACGTCCTAGGTTGCTTTGGGAAGGAAACCAGCTGAACCGGGCCTTCACTCCGCCTCCACCATCGAGGCGCACTCCCGCGGGGCCGTCGGTCCGATCCCGAGTTCCACGCCGCCCTCGTAGAGGAACGACGCCTGCAACCCTTCGACCAGCAGCGGACAGCTCAGCGTCGTCTCGCGGGCTCCGCCACCGGGTTGCGTTATCGTCGCCTCGACCTCGGCCGATCCCGGCCGGGCGGTCGAGAGCGCCTGCGCGTCGCCCACCGACTCCCACATCTCGACCACCACCTCGGGGTACGAGGTGATCGTCCATTCGGCGTCGAGCTCGATCTCGATGTTCTCGGCCCCGGACGGGGGCGCGAAGGGGCACCGTTCCGCGTCAGGGTCGGCCGCGCAGGCGTCGAAGTACCCGCGCAGGAGCTCGTTCAGCAGTCCGAGGCCGGCCTCGGACATCCGCGGCGACGACGCCCCGCCCAGGCCGGTCGTCTCCTGCCCGCCCAGTCCGACCGAGCTGCGCCCGAGGACGAGCCTCTCGGGCATGTCGAATTCGAGCGTGTCCGGAGCCGAGCCGTAGAACTCGTAGACCCCGGGCAGGAGCCGCAGGAACACCGAGTTCTCGACTTCCGTGGTGACGCCGTTGATCTCGATCATGCCTACGGCGGGGTTCGGGTAGAACTCGGTCTCCCTGTACCCGGAGAGCACGAAGGGCTCGCCGTCGTCGATGGCCACGGTCAGGCGGTCGCCGAGCCTGGTGCCGTCATACGCCTCGATCTCGACGTAGACATCGGCGGTGGCGTCGAACCCTCCCCGGTTCTCCCGGTATCCGACCTGTGCGATCTCGGTGATATCCCAGCTGTCGTCAAGGGTCGCCGGTGTCAGAGTCTCCTCGTCGTCCTCAGAGTCGGTCATCGACAGCGCGGTCTCGACGTCCCCTTCGCGGACCGCTTCCAGGAAGGCGCGCACGGTCCGCTCCGCGATCGGTTCCTGGCCGGGCAGCCACGACCACGCGGTCGTGATCGCGGCGGCCAGAGTGAGGGCGGCGGCGGCGAGGCCCAGGTAGGCGTTCGGGATCCGGCGACGCCGCGGCGGGGCGGGATCCAGTCCGGGCCCGGAATCAGGCGCCGGACCGGCGAGATCGAGGTGAATCTCCGATTCCTGGGAGTTCGGTCCCCGTGGGGAACTGTCGGGATCGGACAACTGCGCTCCCAAAACGAGACTGCTACCGTGAGGCTCAGTGTAGCGTTTTCACGAAGGAACTCCATGTCCCGTTTCGCCCGGATCACCACCGTCGCGCGTGACCTGGCCGCCAGAGCGCGCCTCCGCGCCGACAGCATGCCGAGGCCGCTGTTCCTGGTCGCGCTCGCGGCCTCTGCGGTGCTGCTGGCCGCGGCGGTCGAGTCGCTGTCGGGCATCGATGAACGGACCACCGACGTCGAGGAGTCGTCCGCGGCGACCGTTGACGAGTTCTCGGGCACCGAGGTCGACGGCATCGAGCTGGAGCTGCTCGAATACGGCTTCGGGGCCATCGATGACCCACAGGGCGGGCAACGGATCAGCCTCGGCGCGATCGTACGCAACCCCACCGACGCCGAGGTGTACATCGAGTCGATGCGACTGTCGGGCCTGCGTCCGGACGGTGAGGCCACGGACCACGAGTTCTTTCTGGGAAGGGTCCCGCCCGGGGCCGAGGTGACCGTGGGGCTCGTGCTGCCGCTGCGACCCGAACTCGTGGACATGGACTCGCTGGAGCTGGAGATCGGCGAGGTGACCGCTTTCGAGTTCGACCTCGAGCCGACCGGGGAACCCGGATACGCGATCCGGCCGCCGCCCGAGATCACGATGCTGGGGATGGAGCCCACCGTCGCTCCGCAGGGACATCGGCTGAACTACGAGATCACGATCGACGGCGAGGAGGACTACTCCTCCCACAGCGTCAGCCTGCTCTTCCGAAACGAGGAGGGCGACATCGTCGGCGGTATTCCGGCGACGGACCACCCCTTCGCCTACGCGGAGGGCGCCTTCAACTCGCGGCACTTCCCCGCCGGGACCTCGGTCCAGTACGTCGACCTGCCCGACGACGAGGTGCCGGAGGAGGCCGAGCTCTCCCGGACCGAGATCGGCCTCGCGTCCTGAGCCGCTCCGTCGGTCGAGAGAGCCGGGTGCCGGGGCGCAGTAGAATCAGTCCGGCGCGTTCCCCCCGGCTTCCTCGAAAGGCGACAACATATGGGCGACTACGAGCGGATTCAGGTCGATGAGGACGTGTCCTCGGACAATCCGGTGGACAACTTCATGGGCAACCTGCCGGGCATCAACGCGGTCCAGGGCGTCAACCAGGGCGCGGACGCGGCCGGCACCGTCTGGGACATGGTCCAGGGCGACACCGGCGTGGGCGAGGGGCTGACCGATATCGGCCTGGGCGTGGCCTCGTTCGCTTCACAGGCCGGCGCCTTCGTCGCAGACCCGGTCGGCACACTCGCCGCCTGGGGTCTGGACATCCTGTTGAGCCTGGTCACGCCGCTTCAGGACGCGCTCGACTGGGTGAGCGGCAGCCCGGGCGACATGCAGGACGCCGCGGAACTGTGGAACCGGATAGCGCAGGCCGACGTCGACCTCAGCCAGGCCGTGGTCGACAACATGCAGCCGCTGAGCAACTGGGTCGGGCGGGACGGCGCGGCCGCCGCGCTCAAGACCAACCTGATCGGCGCCGGACTCTACGGGGCCGGGGTCATGGCGAACGAGATCGCCCAGTCGCTGGCATGGGCCCAGATGATGGCCGACGCGATCCAGTCGGTCATCAAGTTCCTCATCTCCCAGCTCATCAAGTACTTCATCACCGAGATCGCCCCGATGATCCTGGGCGGGGCGTTCACGTTCGGCGCGACGGCCGCGACCGGCGTCGCGTGGGCCTCGGTGCGGGCAGCCCAGACGGCCACCAACGTCGCCAGCAAGATCAGCCAGATGACGGGCCTGTTCGGCAGGCTCATGGGCGTGCTGGCCAAGATCGGCAGCAGCAACACCGCCGTGGTCGCCATCGACGCGCTCCGCAACGGCGTCCCCGACGCGATCGGCATGAGCCAGAACGCCGGAGGGGACTTCCAGGCCATCCAGCCCGGTCAGGGCGGACTGCAAGGCCCGGGTCTCGGGCTCCAGGTCGACACCGAGGAGATCCAGTCGACGGTCCCGGTGTTCGGGCAGATCGCCGAGGACACCGGCGGGGTCGCCGACGTCGTTGACCAGGCCGCCAAGGAAGGTCTCACCTGGGGCATCACCGGCCTGTTCTTCGCCGACGGGTACAACCAGAAGGTCGCCGAACTCAAGGAGCTGATGCAGTTCGGCAAGGAGACGGTGAATCTCCTGGCCGACAACCTTCAGGCGGCCGCCGAGGACTGGGGCAGCGCGGAAGAGGAGATCTCGCAGATATTCAGCGGCATCGAGGTCGTCATCGTCGTCGAAGTTCCCGACCCCGGGTGCTGACGTGGGCGCGCGCCTGATCATCCACGCCCCGCGCGTCGAGACCGAGGACATCGATCCTGATTCGGTGACCGGAGTGGTTCTGCGGGGCGGCGCCTCGCCGGCCGTCCGCGTGGACGGCAGCGCCGTCGACGAGCATCCCGAGCGGGGGTCCGACCGCCGCATGGAGGTGCCGCTGCGGCCCGGGAAGCACCGGGTCGAGGTCATGGTCAAGCAGACGTACGAGACCGTGCTGGTCGACCTCGCCGAGGACGAGACCGCGGAGCTGCGGATCGCGTACAAGCGGGACCGGCTCGGCGGCGAGGACCGGCTGTTCGTCGGCTCCAAGCCGTACGTGGACCGGGCCTTCGCCGTGAACCGGTCGGCCGGGTGGGGAGCCTTCGGCTGCGGCGTCGGGCTGTGGTTCCTCGCCCTGGCCGTCGTCGGCGCGCTCGTCGGGGTCTTCGGCGCCTCGCTCGGGCTCGAACCCGGACAGGCCGTCGCCGGGGCGCTCGTGGCGGCCACCGCGGTCGCGGTCGTCGGCGGGCTCCTCGTCTGGCTGGCTTCGCGGCGGAAAGTCCCCGACGCCGGTGAGGTCGCCACCGGTCCGGTCCCCATGGGCGGCGGCGCGCAGGTGCTTCCGGCCGCGGTGTCCCCGCCCGCGGGGCGGTCGGGGATCGTGCTGCGGGTGCGCCCGCGGTCGCGCACGCTGAACATGATCGGCTTCACCAAGCGGCTGCGCGACACCGTGCGCGCGACCTACTACGAGTTCTACTTCAACGAGCTGGTCGACTGGGTGGCGCCGCCGCGGGTGACCCTCGACGGACGCGAGTTGGGCGCGGCCTGGGGCACATGGTGGATCCCGGCCGGGGCCGGGATGCACCGGCTCCGGGTCGAGATCGACGGGATCGGCGGCTACGAGGTCGCAGGCGTCGCCGGGGAGACCGACGTCCGGGTCGGCGGCGGGATCGCGCGCGTGGTGGCCCGGTTCAACTTCATCGCCATGGCCCACCGGCGCCACGAGCGCCACCCGGCGCTCGAGTCGCGCTGGCAGCGGGTCATGCGGCGCGCCGACCGCTACGAGGACATGGCCGGTCAGGCGCTGGCCGAACCCGATCTCGAGTTCGAGCGGCTTCCAGAGCAGAGCGAGGGCGGCGGGAGCTGAAGCCCCCGCCGCCCTCCGCGGATCGTCAGAGGCGCTCGATCAGGAAGCGTTCGACCTGGTCGATCGCGACGCGCTCCTGCTTCATCGAGTCGCGGTCGCGGATGGTCACGGCCTGGTCTTCGAGGGTGTCGAAGTCGACGGTGATGCAGTAGGGCGTGCCGATCTCGTCGGCGCGGCGGTAGCGGCGGCCGATGGCTCCGGCGTCGTCGAAGTCGACGTTCCAGTGGCGGCGCAGCCGCGCGGCCAGGTCCTTGGCCTTCGGCGAGAGCTTCTCGTTGCGGGACAGCGGCAGCACCGCGGCCTTGACCGGGGCCAGGCGCGGGTCGAAGCGCATGACGGTGCGCTTGTCGACCCCGCCCTTGGTGTTGGGGGCCTCGTCGACGTCGTAGGCCTCCAGCAGGAAGGCCAGGACCGAGCGGGTGAGGCCGGCCGCGGGCTCGATGACGTACGGCGTCCACCGCTCGCCCTTGGCCTGGTCGAAGTAGGACAGGTCGACCCCGGAGTGGGCGGCGTGGGTGGACAGGTCGAAGTCGGTGCGGTTGGCGATGCCCTCGAGCTCGCCGAACTCGCCGCCGCCGAACTGGAAGCGGTACTCGATGTCGATGGTGCGCTTGGAGTAGTGGCTGAGCTTGTCCTTGGGGTGCTCGAAGCGCCGCAGGTTCGACTCGGAGAGGCCGAGGTCGACGTACCAGTCCCAGCGCTGCTGGATCCAGTAGTCGAACCACTCCTCGTCGGTGCCCGGCTCGACGAAGTACTCCATCTCCATCTGCTCGAACTCGCGGGTGCGGAAGATGAAGTTGCCCGGCGTGATCTCGTTGCGGAAGGACTTGCCGGTCTGGGCGATGCCGAACGGCGGCTTCCTGCGCGAGGAGGTCATCACGTTGGTGAAGTTCACGAAGATGCCCTGCGCGGTCTCCGGGCGCAGGTAGTGCTCGTTCTCGCTCTCCTCGGTGGCGCCGAGGTAGGTCTTCATCAGGCCGTTGAACATGCGCGGGTCGGTGAACGAGCCGCGGGCGCCGCAGTTGGGGCAGGCCAGGTCGGCCAGGCCGCCCTCGGGCTCGCGGCCGTCGTGCTTCTCCTGGTAGGCCTCGATGAGGTGGTCGGCGCGGAAGCGCTTGTGGCACGACTGGCACTCGGTGAGCGGGTCGACGAATTCCTTGAGGTGGCCGCTGGCCTCCCAGACCTGCGGGTTGAGCACGACAGCCGAGTCGAGGCCGACCACGTCGTCCCGGCTCCGCACCATGGAGTTCCACCACTCGCGGCGGATGTTCTCCTTCAGCTCCACGCCGAGGGGTCCGTAGTCCCAGGCCGAGCGGGTACCTCCGTAGATCTCCGAGCTGGGGAAGACGAAGCCGCGGCGCTTGCACAGGCTGATGAGTGCGTCGGTACGGTCGTGGGACACGATGATTCCTCTCGATCCGGCTGGCGGTCGGTGAGACAACAGTAATTTTCTCAGAAGGCGCGGTAGGCCGGTCGAATCCGATTCGCAGTGGGACGAGAGCCGCTGGTGCGAATCTGTGGCTTCGCGGGCGTCGCCGTGGAGGGCCAACCGCTGAGCAAGCCTACCTCGCAGCGGCCCGCCCTCTGATGACCCCTCTCCCGACAGCGATACGAGTCAACGCTGCCGCAGGTCGGTCAGGTGCTGTTCGAAGCCCTCGCGGGCCTCGGCGTGCTCGGGGGAGGCCAGCCAGGTCAGGGCGTCCTCGCCGACCGCGACCGCCCCGGCGGCGTCGCCGAGCTCGGCCAGCAGCCACATGGTCTGGTGCGCGGTCAGGATCGCCCGTTCCAGCATCAGCGGCCCGTCGCGGAAGACCGCCAGTGCGCGCCGCTGGAGGTCGAGCACGGGCTCGGCCTCGTCGCGATGCAGGCCCCGCTCTCCGGCGTTGGCCTCCAGGAACTGGAAGGTCAGCTGCGCGTGCTGACGGTAGGTCTCGCCCAGCTCGAAGCGGCAGATCTCGCGGGCGTCCGCGACGGCGCCCTCGTCGGCGCGGATCTCGAGCAGGCGGGCGGCGATGCGGGCCATCGTCTGGAGGCCCTCGGCGAAGGCGTCGTCCCCGGCGACGGTGCGCAGCAGCCACACCCGGGCGCGGCTCACCCGGGTCCAGGCGGTCAGGTCCCCGATGTGCTCGGCGGCGGCAGCCGCGCGGGTGTAGACCTCCAGGGAGTGCTCGTACTCGCCGAGCTTCTCGAGCAGTTCCGCGGTCAGGAACAGCGTGTCGCAGTACAGGCGGGCGGAGTACTCGTCGTCGGCGTTCTCCAGCAGCGCGAGCGAGGCCAGTCCGTGCTCGGCGGCCCGGCGCGTCTCCTCGAGCCGGTCGTAGGACTCGGCGAGGTTGAACCTGACCGTGCACACCCGCCAGAGCTCGGTGTCGGGCAGGTCGGCCAAGGCCGCCTCGAGGACGGGCACCGCCTCGGCGCGGCGGTCCAGTTCGATGAGGGCGACGCCCATGAGGTGGCGGGCGATGGCGGCCGGGATCTCCATCTCCGCCGCGTCGCAGTGGACCGCGGCGTTCAAGGCGCTGTCGAAGGTGGCCGTGTAGTCCCCGAAGCGCATGTGGAACTCGGCCGACTGGAGGTGGAGCTTGGCCGCCACGGCCTGGTTCGGCTCGCCCCCCAGGTGGGAGATGCCTTCGCGGCAGAGCGCGAAGGCCGCCTCGTACTCGCCGGTCAGCGCGATCCGGTCGGCCAGGTCGGCGCAGATGCGGGCGGCGGCCCAATGCGCCCGGGCCGCCTTCGCGTGGTCGAGGGCGCCGCGGAGCAGGGCGATCTCGGTCCCGGCGTCGGCGGCGAGGTGGGCGCGCAGTTCGGCCAGTTCGCAGCGGCGGACCGAGGCCCAGCATTCGGCGCGGCCGTCCAGGGACTCCTCGAGTTCGCGGGCGCGCTCGTCGAGGTCGGGCGGGAGCACGGTGCGGTCGTCTCCGGCTGCGATGTACTCGCTCCGCAGGCACAGCAGCTGGACGGTGTGGAAGCTGCGGTCGTCGATGAGCTGCTCGGCGCGGAGCCGCCAGGTCTCGGCCAGGACCTCGGCGGCCTCGGCGCCGGCCCGCTCGGGTTCGCCGCCGGCCCGGTGGAGGACGGCGAAGGCGTTCGCGACCAGGGCGCGGCCGGGCTGCCCGGCCAGGCCGAACAGCTCCGCCGCGCGGGCGAGGTGGGCGCGGGCGCGGTCGTGGTCGGAAGTCAGGGAGGCCTCGGAGTGGGCGATCTCGGCCCGGTGGTCGGCGATCAGCTCGATGCCGAGGCGCTCGGCGATCGCGCCGACGCGCAGCCACCGCTTCCAGGTGTCGGACGCGCAGTCGTCGAAGGCGGCGTAGGCGGCGTCGATGGCCTGGTCGAGGTCGGCGCCGGAGACCGTCTCGGGGAGGTCGGGGGCGATCGGCGCGGGGCGGGCCAGCTCCTTGAGTCCGAGGTGGACCCGTTCCTCGTAGGGGGGCGAGGACACGAACGCGTCGGAGCGGCGCGAGTGGTGGTCGCCGCCGTTGCGCTCGTCGAAGCGGGCGGTGATGGCGCGGCGCTCGGCGTCGGCCCAGTCGTGGAGTTCGGCGGCGCTCCACTCGCGACCGGCCGGTCCGGGGACGGCGGCGCCGGACAGTCCGAGGGCGCCCAGCCGCTTGCAGGTCAGGACGGCGATCTCGAGGAGCCGCTGGCGGTCGCGCACGCCCAGGTCGAGGTCGAAGAAGCGGGCGTGGTCGGCGAGGATCTCGACGGCGCGGGCCTCGTTGCCGGTCAGGGCGCAGAACTCGGCGTGCAGGGCGATCATGTGGACCATGTCCTCTTTGCCCCGGCACATGGTGTAGCCGCGGAGGTGGTTGGCGCGGGCCCGGTCGCCGCGTCCGAGTTCGACCAGCGGCACCAGGGACAGTGCGAGGGCGAAGTGGGGCTGGTGGGCGCAGTTGTGCTCGCCGTCCAAGATCGGGTCGAGCAGTTTCATGGCCTCGGCCGCGCCGTCGTCCTCGGCGTCGAAGATGATCTTGGCGAGGCCGGAGTGGCGGCAGGCGGCGCAGTCGCTCATGTCGTCCTCTTCGGACGCGCCGAGCTCCTCGATGGTCCGCAGGACGCGGTCGCGGTCGCCCACGTGGTAGGCCAGCTGCATCTCGTAGGCGGCGGGGGCGTTCATCGTGTACCCGGCCTCGGCGTAGCGGCGGCGCATCTCGGACAGCCAGTGCTCGATCGACTCCAGGGGCACGTCGGGCTGCTCGATCATCTTGTCGACGATCCATTTGAAGGTCCAGTACAGCGACCTGGTCAGGTAGCCGTCGAAGTGCTCGGGCCGGGAGTCGAAGTTGCGCAGCAGCCGCGCGAACGGGGCCAGCAGGCGGGTGGAGTCGCGCGAGAACTCGTAGGCGTCGACCAGGCCGGAAAGGGCGTAGTTGACCAGCGCGGGGTCCCCGATCGCGTCGGCCGCCTCGACGGCCTTCTCCAGGGCCTCGACCTTGGCCTCACCCGCCTCCTCGAAACGGATCTCGTTCAGCAGTCTCCAGATCTCGTCCGGGTCGGGGGTCTGCATCGAGGGTCAGTCCTTTGTGATGTGTTCCGGTAGGTGCGAACAAGGGCGCGGTCTTCCCGCTTCGCTCGGAGGTAGGTCGGCGTGAGTCAGGTTAGCAAACCCGCGCGAGCCGACGCCCTTGTCGATATCGGGTAATCTGACCGTTGCATCCGGCCCCACACGCGAGGTAGCGACGTGACCTTCCCACCCCAGTCGAATCCCCCTCAACCGGCGTATCCGCCTCCCCCGCAGGCCGGTCCCGGCGGCGCCTACGGACCCGTGCCGGTCCGCGCCGACCAGCCGGTCCCCGGCCAGGCGCCACCGCCGCAGATGACGATGAACAAGCCCGGCACGGTGACCGGCATCCAGGCGATCCTGTGGATCTTCTCGGCGATCGGCATCATCGGCGACGCCCTCTCGGTCATCTCCCTGATCGAATTCTTCAGCCCGTTCGGGCTGATCGCTCTGGCCTACACGCTCTACACGACCGTCCAGGCGCTGCTGAGCCCCGTCCAGATCGGCCGCGGCAAGCGCTGGGCCTGGATCTGGACACTGGTGACGGTCATCCTCGGCCTGGCGCTGTCGTGCGCCTCGATCGTCTTCGGCGTCATCTTCATCGAGACCGCCTGGCTCTCGCTCATCGTCGGCGGGGTGCTCGCCGGGCCCTACGGAATCCTGCTGGGCCTGCTGGCGAGCAAGTCGGCGCGGGCCTGGATCCTGATGCACCGCATCCAGAGAGGCGAGGTCTCGGCCGCGGCGATGCCGGGCATGGCGCCGGGCGCGGCCTCCGGCGCGCCGACGGCGGCCGCTTCCGGGCCGGCCCGGGAACCGGAGCGGCCGGCGAACCGTCCGGCGACGGTGAACGTCGCGCTGATCGCGTTCGCGGCGCTGATCGGGATGTTCCTGTGGCAGGCGGGAGAGATCGTCGCCGAGTTCAACTACCAGAGCAGCATCCACGACTACACGGTCAGCGAGCTGATTCGGCGCCCGCGCTTCTGGGAGGTGTACTGGTACCCGCTGATCATCGGGCTCGTGACCGTCATCGGTGCCCTCGTCTCCGCGATCCTGCTGCTGAAAGGAAGGTTCGCGGGACGGGTGTTCACCTTCGTCTGGCCCCCGCTGGTGATCGGTCCGTACGCGTTCTACCTCATCCGCTGGGCTGATGAGCACGCCCACTTCGCCGACTACCCCGAGGCCATCCGGGCCGACCTGGAAGGGCCCATCGCCTCCTCGGTCGCCTTCAGCTACGTCCGGGCCGGGCTGATCGCGCTGGTCGTGATCATGGTGTTCCTGCCGGGAGTGCGGCGCTGGACGCCGCGCAGGCCCGCGGCACCGCTGGTGATGGTCGTCCACGCTCCCGGGCAGCCCCCGCAGGAGACAGGACCGCCGACGCAGTTCGCCGCGCCTCCGGGCGGGCCGCAGCAGCCGCCGTATCCGCCCCGGTATTAGGCGTCGTGCTCCCAGCCGCAGACGGAGGCGTCGATGTTGCCGTCGGACTGGTCGATGTGCAGGTCGAGGACCACGTTGGAGCCGTCGTCGAGCTCCATCAGGACCTCGCCGCCGACCGCGGTCTCCCGCAGTGAGACGACCTCGGCCCCGTCGGCGTCCCAGGTCTCCCATTCGTCGACGAAGGAGTCGACCGGGTCCTCCCTCAGGCTGGGGCATAGCCGGTTGTGGGCCTGGTCCCAGCGCTGGGCGGCCACGTCGTCCATGAAGCTCGCGGCGGTGTCCTCGAGCCGGTCGTAGACGGAGTTGAGGAACACGACCGAGGAGATCACCAGCGCCAGGATGACCGCGCCCGCGATCCCGACGCCGCCGAGGATGCCGAGGACGAGCTTGGTCGCGAAGCGGCCGCGGTCGCGTTCGGACGGCGGGGCCGCGAACGGTACCGGGACGCCCGCCGGGGCGGGGTACTCCTCGACCGGGGAGGGCGCCGTCGGCTCGCGGTCGGCGGTGGTCGGCGGCAGCGCTAGGGCCTCCTCGGTGGAGTCGGCCGCCCCGGGTTCGGGAGCGGAGTTCTCCGGCCGTTCGGGATCGGAGACTCCAGTGGGCGCGGTTTCGGTGCGCGCCGGCTCGGAGGCGTCGCTCATGTGGCGGCCTCCCGGCGGGCGGCGTCGGGGTCGTCGGCGCGGTCGGAACCGGAGCGAACCGGTTCGCCGCCGGGGGCGCACTCGGCGAGGACCTCGAAGCCCGACGCCTCCGGCAGCGCCCGAGACAGCAGCGGCGTCGACATCTTCACCTGGTAGTTCGACAGCGCGCGGCGGTAGGCGCCCACGCCGGCCCACTCGGTCCACAGCAGCCAGGTGTCATCGTCGTCGACGGCGCGGGACAGCCCGCCGCGTTCGTAGCCCTGGCAGGAGGCCAGGGCCGAGAGCGCGGTCTCGGCCTCGCGCGCGAAATCATCCGTTTCCCGTTCGGGGACGGCGAAACGATACAGAACCAGCATCGCCCTTCAGCCTACTTCGAACACGAGGCGCACAGTCCGTGGAGTTCGAGGGTGTGCCCGACGTCGGTGAACCCGTGCTCGGCGGCCACCTTGCCGGCCCAGCGCTCGACGGTGGGCCCGGCGACTTCGACGGTCTTGCCGCACGAGCGGCACACCAGGTGGTGGTGGTGCTCCTCGGCGCCGCACAGCCGGTACAGGTGGTCGCCGCCGGGCAGGCGCATGACGTCCACCATTCCGGCGTCGGCGAAGGCCTGGAGGGTGCGGTAGACGGTGGTCAGCCCGATTTTGGACCCGCTCTCGCGGAGGATGGCGTGCAGGTCCTGGGCGCTGCGGAAGGCGTCGTCGCTCTCCAGCAGCTCCAGGATCGCGGTCCGCTGCTTGGTGGACCGCGCCATGTTCTCCGTCGGCGGCTTAGACACAGTGTTCACTCCAGTTCGGGTTGCGGTGGGTGACCGGCGGGCCCACTTAGCGCTCCTCCTTGGCGTGGTTGACGGCGTCGGTGACGATGTGGGCGATGTGGTCGTCGATCAGACTGTACGAGATCTCCCGTCCCGACCGGGCCCCGCGCACGATACCCGCCCCGCGGAGGACCCGCAAATGCTGTGAGACCAGCGGCTGCGTCACGCCGAGCGTCTCGACGATCTGGTGGACGTACTTGGGTCCCTGGGCCAGCTCCATCACGATGGCGATCCGCAGCGGCGCGGCCAGGGCCCGCAGCAGTTCCCCCGCCGACTCGTAGTCGGCGGGCGTGGACTCGGCAAGCTCGGTTTCAGTCCGCACAGGGCAAAAGTATCGCGTCTGCCGGACTTCGACCTGCCGAGGTGCCCCTCTCGGCATTGAAAATCATCCCCCTACCGGCAATTCGACCTCGAGCGGCTCGCCTTCGGGCGGCAGGTGGCGCCGCCGGGTGCGCCGGAGGCGGTGGACCAGCGAGGCCAGGGCGGCGCAGACGATGAACGCGGCGACGCCGATGAGCACGATGGTCGCCCCGGGAGGGACGTCCTGGACGGCCGAGGCCATGACTCCGGCCCCGGCGATGACGAACCCGGCGCCCATCGCGCCGAACATGGTGGCGCGGAAAGAGCCGGTGAACTGCTGGACGGTGACCACCGGGATCACCAGCAGGGCGCTGACCAGGAGCAGGCCGACCGCGCGCATGGAGACCGAGACGGTCACCGCGGTCGTGATCAGCAGGAGCAGGTTGAGCCCGGCCACCGGGAGGCCGGCGACGCGCGCGTACTGCTCGTCGGCGCAGATGGCCGACATCCACGGCCGCAGCAGGAGCATCAGGACGGCGACCGCCGTGCCTCCGGCGACGATGGTCCACACCTCCGCCCATCCGGCGGTGAGCAGGGATCCGAACAGGTAGGAGTGGAGGTTGGCCACGCCCTTGTCGGAGGCGATGCCGGTCAGGTAGACGCCGCCGGCGATGCCGCCGTAGAACAGCATGGCCAGGGCGACGTCGCCGGAGGTCTTGGAGTGGCTGCGCAGCAGCTCCATGACCAGGGCGGCGGCGACGGTGGTGGCGAGGGTGGTCCAGATCGGCTCGGTGGAGGTCAGGAAGCCGATCGCGACGCCGGTGAGCGCGATGTGGCCGAGTCCGTCGCCGATGAGCGCCAGGCGCTTCTGGACGAGGAAGACGCCGACGGCCGGGGCGCACAGGCCGACGACCAGCGCGCTGATGAGGGCGCGCTGCATGAACTCGTATTGGAGGATCGACAGGTCGAAGTTCATTCGCCGCCCCACAGATCGGCTTCGGAGGTCCCGCTGGAGCGCCCGAAATCGAGCCGGGGCGCGGTCCCGTCCGGTTCGGGAACCGAATCGGGCGACGGGTGCGGGTGCATGTGCTGGTGGCGCGGGTCGGCGTGCTCGCCGACCGGGCGCGGGGGCTCGCCGTCGTGGACGACGCGGCCGTCGGCGAGGACCACGGCGCGGTCGAGCCGGTCGGTGAGCGGCCCGATCTCGTGCGTGACCAGCAGGACGGCGCATCCGGCGTCGAGGCGGGCGGCGACGACCTCGGCGAGGGCGGTCTGAGTCTCGGCGTCGACGCCGACGGTCGGCTCGTCCATGATCAGCACGTCGGGGTCGGTGGCGAGGGCGCGGGCGATGAGGACGCGCTGCTGCTGGCCGCCGGAGAGGGTGTCGACCGCGCAGCGGGCGTGCTCGGCCAGGCCGACCTCTTCGAGGCTGCGCCGGACCGCCTCGCGGTCGCCGCGGCGGGCGGGCATGCCGAGGAAGCGGTGCGCCAGGCGGCCCTGGCCGACGACCTCGGCGGCGGTGGCCGGGACGCCGGAGGCCGCGCCGGTGCGCTGGGGGACGTAGCCGACGCGCTTCCAGTCGCGGAAGCGGCGCTGGGCGGTGCCGAACAGCTCGATATCGCCTCCGGCGGCCGGGACCAGACCGACGATGGCCTTGACCAGTGTGGATTTCCCGGAACCGTTGGCGCCCATGAGGGCGACGGACTCCCCGGCTTCGACGGCGAGGTCCACGCCGCGTACGACGGCGCGACCGCCGTAGGAGACGGTCGCGCCGCGGGTTGCTATTACGGGCATGGATTGATTGTGCCTATGCCGCACCGAGGGCTTCCTGCAACACGGCGAGGTTGTCGCGCATGATGCTGAAGTAGTCCTCGCCGTCCTGGTCCTCGGTCAGGCCCTCGAGCGGGTTGAGGGTGGCGGTCTCAGCTCCGGTCTCGGCAGCGATGGTGTCGGCGATGTCGGAGGGGACGAGGGTCTCGAAGAAGATCGTGGTCACCCCGTGCTCCTCGACGTACTCGGCGATCTCGGCCATGCGCTGCGAGGAGGGCTCCTGGTCGGGGCTCAGGCCGGAGATGGCGATCTGGTGGAGGCCGTAGCGCTCGGCCAGGTAGCCGAAGGCGGCGTGGGAGGTGACGATGTCGTCGCTGGTGCGGTTCTCCAGGCCCTCGGTGTACTCCTGCTCGAGAGCCTCCAGTTCGGCGGTGAAGTCGCCGACGCCGTCGAGGAAGTCCTGGTCGCCCTCGGCGTCGATCCCCGTCAGCTGGCCGCCGATGAGTTCGCCGATCGCGGCGTAGCGCCTCGGGTCGAGCCAGACGTGGGGGTCGGTGCCTTCGGCCTCGTGGTCGTGGTCGTGTCCGGCCTCGTCCTCGTCTTCGGCGTGCTCGTCCTCTTCGGTGGCCTCTTCGGTGTGCTCGCCTTCGTCGTCGTGGGCGTGCTCATCGTCGTGGGCGTGCTCGTCCTCTTCGGCGTGCTCGTCCTCGTGGTCCTCTTCGAGGAATTCGGTGTCGTCGTAGTCGAGCAGGTCGAGGGCTTCGGATACCTCGAGGGACTTGTCCGAGGCGTATTCCTCGACGGCGTCGTCGAGCGCAGGGCTGAACCCTTCGAGGTAGACGACCAGGTCAGCCTGCTCGATCTCGACGATGTCGCTGGGGGAGAGTTCGAGGTCGTGCGGCTCGACGCCGGCCGGGGTGAGGTTGGACACATTGACTCGGTCACCGCCGACCTGTTCAGCGGCGAAGGCCAGCGGGTAGAAGCCCGCGACGACGTCGATCTCGCCGTCAGCGGAAGCCGAGTCGTCACCGCAGGCCGACAGCGCGGCGGCGGCGATGAGCCCGGCGATGGGCAGGGTGAACATTTGTCGACGCATTATCGAAGCTTGCCTAGAGATGACAATCATTGTCAACACCTAATGTGTGACCCTCCGGAAGTTCGACCGTCTTCACCTGCGTGAACATTCGAGCGCCATGCGCGCCATGATCGTTGTCACTGGTATTCGTTGTCGGGCGACTCGATCTTGGTAACCGATTCGACCTCGATGTACGGGACCAGTTCGCCGTTGATCTCGTCGCGGCCCTCGCGCGGGGTGTAGACGCCGACGACCTCGACCCACTGGTCGGGCTCTAGGCCCTCCGGCACGTCGCCCTCGAAACCGATCTTGACCGGGCGGGCGTCGGCGGCGCAGCAGGCGACGACCATGCGGGCCAGCTGGGGCTCGTCCCCGTCGTAGAGGATGAAGCCGCGCAGCTGGATCCGGCGGTCCTCCAGGGTGATCCCGTCGTCGAATACGGCGCGGGCGGCGTAGTCCATGAGGGTCAGCGGCACCGGGTCGACGTCGTCGGGCAGCTCGGGGTAGGTCGAGCGGTTCTCCTCGGCGCCCAGCGCCGTGCCGGTGCGCTCGGCCTCGTAGGAGCCGAGGGCGTCGGGGGCGACCAGGAGCATCCCGACCACCGGAGCCAGCAGCAGCCAGGCGACCTTGGAGCGGCCTTGGTCGTGCCCGTGGGCGTCCGCTCCGGGCTCTCCGCGGTCCCGCCAGGCCATCCAGGCGGTCACGACCGCGGTGACGACGAGGATGATCCCGGCGGGCAGGACCAGCCAGAACGCGTAGGGCTTGACGTAGTTGAGGTATTCGCCGGTGACGATCAGGCGGATCATGCCGCCGCCGAGCAGGAGCAGGATCACCGCCTGCGCATCTCGCCTCATAGCCACACCGCCCCCATCACCACGGCCGCCAGGAGCGCGACGCAGAAGACCGCGGGAGTGAACCGCAGCGCGAAGCCGCGGCCGAAGGTGCCGGCGTGCATCGCGATGAGCTTGATGTCCACGAACGGGCCGACGACCATGAACGCCAGCTGCGCGGTGGGCGAGAACGCGGTCAGGGAGGCGGCCACGAACGCGTCCGATTCGGAGCAGATCGAGACCAGGACGGCCAGGGCCGCCAGGGCCAGCACCCCCAGGACCGGGTTCTCGGCGACGACGGCCAGCCACCTCTCTGGCACCAGCGTGTTGAGGGTCGCCGCGATGGCCGCGCCGATGACCAGGTAGCCGCCTGCCTGCACGAAGTCACCGCGAAGACTCGACCAGAACGCGGCCCACTTGCCGTCCTCGTGGTCGCGGTGGGCCGGCAGGCGCAGCCACTCGCTGCGGCCGAGCTTGGCCCACAGCCAGCCGATGGCGATCGCCGCTCCCAGGGAGGCGCAGAAGCGGGCAGCGACCATCTCCGGCTGCCCCGAGAAGGCCACGAACGTAGAGACGATGACCACCGGGTTGATCGCCGGGGAGGCGAGCATGAAGGTGAAGGCCGCGGCCGGGGCGACTCCGCGCTTGACCAGGGCCCCGGCGACCGGCACCGAGGCGCACTCGCAGCCGGGCAGCACCGCGCCGGAGAGTCCGGCGACCGGGACGGCTATGGCGGTGCGCTTGGGCACGGCGCGGGTGAACCAGGAGGCGGGCACGAACGAGGCGATGGCCGCCGACAGGAGCGTGCCGGCGACCAGGAACGGGATGGCCTGGACGGCGACGGCCACGAAGCGGGCGGCCCATGCCTGGGAGAGCTCGCCTCCGAGCAGTTCGGCGAGGCCGGGGCGGGCGGTGAGGCCGAAGACCAAGAGCAGCGCGAGGGCCTCGACAGAGGTCAGCCCGCGGCGGCGGGGCGGTGGCGCGGGTCCGGCGGCGTCGGTTGACGCGGCCTCGGACCCGGCGAGGTCTCGGCTCACGTCACCATTCTGCGGTATCGGTGCGCGGGACGCGAGGCGGACACCGTTCCGTGTGCACGACGGCGCTTACTACTCTGGGTCGGTGCAAATCCCGCCCTCGATCGCCACCAGTCACAGGCGGCTCCCGGAGTTCTGCCGGGCCATGCTGCGCGACAAGCGATACCAGACGCTGTCCATGCTCGTCATCATCGTCAACGGCGCCGTGCTGGGCGCGATGACCTTCGAGGGCGCGCTGGACGCGGTCGGCGAGGCCCTGACGCTGATCGACCATGTGTGCCTGGCGTTCTTCGCATTCGAGGTGGTCGTGGGACTGGTCTCCTTCGGACGCAAGCCTTGGCGGTACTTCCGGCGCGGCTGGAACGTCTTCGACTTCGTGATCGTGGTGGCCTCGTTCCTGCCGGGACTGCGGGAGAACGCGACGATCCTGCGTCTGCTGCGCGTGGTCAGGATCTTCCGGTGGATGGCGTCGCTGCGAGTCATCCTGGTCGCGATGGGCAAGGCACTGCCCAAGTCGGGCGGGGTGTTCGCGCTGACCGGAGTGTTCATGTACCTGTGGGCGATGATCGGCTGGATCGCCTTCGGCTCCGACGACGCCGACCATTTCGATTCGGTGGGCACCACACTGCTGGTGCTGCTCCAGATGCTGACCTTCGACGACCTGGGGTCGACCATCCGCGAGTCGATGGCGCTGAACCCGTGGACGCTCCCTTACTTCGTGGGATTCATACTGTTCGCCGCGTTCGTCCTCATGAACGTCCTCATCGGGGTGGTGCTGGCCTCCATGGAGGAGGCCCAGCGCATGGACGACGAGGACGGCCAGGTCTCGGCCGACACCGCCGTGCTGCTGGAGCGGATCGACAAGCTTCAGGAGACGGTGGACCGGTTGGCCGACGACCGGGAGCGGGCCAAGGAGTTCACTCCGTTCCGCTGACCGGGTTCGGCTCGGCGCGGCCGAACCTGCGGTCCCGGCGCGCGTAGGTCTCGCAGGCCCGCCACAGGTGGCGCCGGTCGAAGTCGGGCCACAGGACGTCCATGTAGACGTGCTCGGCGTATGCCGACTGCCAGGCCAGGTAGTTGGAGGTGCGCTGCTCGCCCGAGGGGCGCAGGAACAGGTCCACATCGGGCAGGTCCGGGTTGTAGAGGTACCGGCCGAAGGTCTTCTCGGTGATCCGGTCCGGGTTGACCCTGCCGTCCCTGACGTCGCGGGCCAGCGCGGCGGCGGCGTCGGCGATCTCGGCGCGGGCGCCGTAGTTCACGCAGAACTGGAGGGTGATCTTGTCGTTCCGCTTCGACATCTCCTCGGCCACCAGCAGCTCGTCGATGACGCTCTTCCACAGCTTCGGGCGCCTCCCGGCCCAGCGGATGCGGACCCCCATCGCGTGCAGCTCGTCGCGTCGGCGGTGGATGACGTCGCGGTTGAAGCCCATCAGCCAGCGGACCTCGTCGGGGCTGCGCCGCCAGTTCTCGGTCGAGAAGGCGTAGGCCGACAGGGTCCCGATGCCGAGCTCGATCGCGCCTTCGATGGTGTCGAACAGCGACGTCTCCCCCATCGTGTGCCCCTCGGTGCGCTTGAGTCCGCGCTCCTTGGCCCACCGGCCGTTCCCGTCCATGATGATCGCCACGTGCTTGGGCAGCACCTCCCGGGGGATGACCGGCGGCCGGGCACCGGAAGGGTGCGGCTTGGGCGGCTCGTACTGACGGCTCACTGGACCTCCGATCGACAGGCGGGACTCGATCGTAATAGCGCCGCCCGAAGCTCGGAACCTGCGGCGGCCGATTCGGGGCCCGGTCGCTTCCCCGGGCCGGTTGCGCGGGGCGGCTAGTATGCGCTGGAATCCGGCCCCGCCCATAGGAGTGCTCGTTGTTCGGCATCCTCGCCCCCTGCCCTGCCCGCACGCCCGAGGACCTCAGACCGCGCTGGATGGGCCACTTCTGCGGACTCTGCCTCGAACTGCGCGACGAGGCCGGGCACGCCGCGCGGCTGACGACCAACTACGACGCCCTGACCCTGTCGGCCCTCGTCGAAGGCCAGACCGAGTCGCGGGAGGACGCCCGCACCGCCGGGCCCTGCGCTCTGCGAGGCATGCGCCGCCAGCGCATCCCCACCGGGGGCGGTCCCCGTCTGGCCGCCTCCGCGTCTCTCCTGCTGGCCGCCGCCAAACTCGACGACCACCGCGCCGATCGCGACGGCCTGGCCTCCCGCCCCGGCTTCGCCGGCATCGCGCGCCGCACCGCCGACCGCTACCGCGCCAAGGCGCTGGCCATCGGCGACGCGATCGACCTCCCCGTCGACCGGGTCACCGCCGCCATCGACCTGCAGCAGGCCGCGGAGGCGGCCGCTGGGCCGGGCACGGCCCTGGAGGCGGTCACCGCCCCGACCGCCGAGGCCACCGCCGAACTGTTCGCCCACGCCGCCGTACTGGCCGACCGCCCCGGCAACATCGCGCCCTTCCGCGCCGCCGGAGCCGCCTTCGGCGCTCTCGCCCACCTCCTCGACGCCGCCGACGACTACGAGGACGACCTGCGGCGCGGCGCCTGGAATCCGCTTCGAGCCACCGGCACCTCCCTCGACCGGGCCCGCCGCACCGCCCGCGGCCTCCTGTCCGACCTCGGGGCCGCTCTGGAGACGGCGGACCTGGCCGACGCGACCATGCCCCGGCTCCTGCTCGGCCGCTACGCCTCCCACGCGGTCGCCAAGAGCTTCGGCACCGTGTGCTCCAACGCCTCCCACCAGGTCTCAGGGGCCGATCAGGGTCCGCCCAAGGAGCCCGGGCCGCACTACCAGGGTCCTCCCGGCGGGCCGCCGCCTGAGCCCGGCTGGAGGCCCGGCAAGGGTTTCTGGGCCGGCATGTGCGGACTCATCGTCGCCGCCTGCGGCTGCCAGGCGTGCTGCGCGGCCAAGTGCGCGGACTCCTGCACCGACCGGAGCTGCGACGGCTGCGCGAGCGGCTGGAACTGCGACTGCTCGTGCGACCGCTGCGGGGACAAGTGCTGCGACCGCTGCTGCGGCGACTGCCGCGGCCGATGCTGCTCGCGATGCGACGACTGCGATGGGTGCGACGGCTGCTGCTCCGGGTGCGGAGACTGCAACTGCGGTTGAGCGCGCGGCTCAGTGGGGCACGTACTTGAGGGTCTTCAGGGGGCGTTCGGAGTGCCATTGGAAGTGGGCGGCGATCAGGCCCGCCGCTTCGGTGCGTTCGCGGCCGTCGGCCTCGGCGGCGTGTTTCCAGTCGCCGATCTCCAGGGCCCGCATGAGCTCCATCGACGCCGGGGTGGGGACGGCGGCGCCGCCGGGGCGGCAGTCGCGGCAGACCGCGCCGCCGGCGGGCACGGCGAAGGCCCGGTGCTCGCCGTCCTTGCCGCAGCTGGCGCATTCGCTCAGCGACGGGGCCCAGCCGGCGGTCTTCATGCCGCGCAGCAGGTAGGAGTCCATGACCAGCAGCGGCGGCAGCCCGGTCTCGACCAAGGCCCGGAAGGCGCCGAGGGTGAGCTGGAAGACGTCGAGGTCGGGCTGGTGGTCCTCGGGGACGAGCCGCTCGGCGGCCTCGGCGATGACGCACGCGGCGGTGTAGGCGGTCCAGTCGGCGCTGATCTTGCCGCCCGACAGGTGCAGGCCGACCGCCTGGGTGACGGTGTGCAGCTCGCCGCGGCCCTCGATGAGCTGGAGGTCGACGTGCCCGAACGGGGCCAGCCGCGCCCCGAACTTCGAGGAGGTGCGCCGCAGTCCCTTGGCGACGGCCCGGAACCGGCCCCGGCCGCGGCCCAGCAGCGACACGATCGAGTCGGCCTCCCCGAGTTTGAACGTGCGCAGCACCACCGCGTCGTCGCGGAAGAGCTTCCTGGTACCGACCCCCACGCCGCAAGCCTAGCCCGGGGCCCGGACATAACGCCTTGCGATCGGTGGGGCCCCCGCATAGGTTTGGCCTCGTGCGCATCATCTCCGTGAACATCGGCAGAGTCCGCCCCAACGAGTGGAAAGAGGGCGTCGGATTCACCGGCATCGACAAGCGGCCGGTGCCGGGCCCGGTCGCGGTGCGCCCGGCCGGACCCAAGCCCTCGGGCGAGGTCGGCCTCGAAGGCGACAGGGTGGGCGACATCGAGCACCACGGCGGCACCGACCAGGCCGTCTACGCCTACTCGCGGGACGACTACGACCACTTCGAGCGCCTCCTCGGCCGCGACTTCCACGAGGGCGCGTTCGGCGAGAACCTCACCGTCACCGGCCACGACCTCGGCCGCGCCCGCACCGGCGAACGCTGGGCCGGCCCCGACGGGCTGGTCCTGGAGGTGACGAGCCCGAGGATCCCCTGCAACACCTTCCGCGGCTGGATCGCCGAGAAGGGCTGGCTGAAGACCTTCACCGCCGAGGCCCGCCCCGGCGCCTATCTGAAGGTCGTCTCCCCCGGCACCGTCTCCGAGGATGCCGAGCTGGAGGTGGTCGACCGGCCCGACCACGACATCACCATCGAGCGGATGTTCAGGGCCGGGATGGGCGACAGAGCGCTGGCCATGGAGCTGCTGGACTCCCCGCACCTCGGCGACGACCACCGCGAATTCCTGGAGCGCCGCTACGACCTCTGAAGCTCGCGCCGCCCGGCGAAGTAGGCGTTCGCCCCCGGAGTGAACATCGCCGCGGTCGCGACCACCACGGCGGCGATGTGCAGCAGGCGCACTGCCAGGAACGGGTCCGCCAGTTCTCCCCCGGAGCCGAAGGCGTCGGCGAAGTCGGCACCGGAGGCGAGTTCCATCGCGGCGGGCACGACCATCGCCGCCAGGCCGACCACCGACAGCAGCGCGGTCAGGGCCGTGCGGGCCCAGCGGCGGCCGAGCGTGAAGAACACGACGAGCGCCGCCGCGACCGTGTAGACGATCGAGCGGAGCCCGATGGCGGTCCAGACTCCGGCGTCGAAGGCGTCGTCCATGGCCAGTTCGGTGACGACCAGGCCGGTCTCGGTGACACCGGCGGCGATCGCGACCGCCCAGCAGACGGCGGCGGCTTTGACGGTCCCTGGGGTTTTCATGCCCTCAACGCTATGGCCGCGCCCGGTGGGGCGCCATGCGGCGCACGGCCGAATCCGGGGTACCGCCTGCCCTACCCCGGTTCGGCGAGGCGGCGGCGTCCGAGGTGGTCGGCGGCGCGGATCGGTTCGGGGAGGCGGTATCTGGGGGCCAGTTCGAGCACCAGGTCGCGGGCGGTGGCGAGGGTGCAGCGGTGGCCGACCGAGACGTACACGGGCTTGACGTTCTCGCGGGTGCGCAGGGCGCAGCCGATGACCTCCTCGCCGCCGTAGATCGAGGTCCACGCTCCCCGCACGGGCCCGGGTTCGTCCACCGGCAGGTGGGGCGGGCTCTTGGCCACGCCTATCGAGGGCGTGTCGAGAACGATGCCGAGGTGGCAGGCCAGACCGAAGCGCCTCGGGTGTGTCAGGCCGTAGCCGTCGCAGAGGTAGGCGTCCGGTTCGACGGTGAGCGCCTCGACCGCCCGCAGCAGCATCGGCAGCTCCCGGAAGGCCAGCAGGCCGGGCACGTACGGGAACTCGGAGCGGCCGCGGACGACCGAGCGGTCGAGTTCGGCGAGGTCGCCGCGGCGCTGGACCACGGCAGTGGCCACCACCTCGTCGCTGCGCTTGTCGTAGGCGATGTCGAGCCCGGCGACGGATTCGACGTCGCCGGGCGGTTCGGCGACGACGACGCAGCTGGCCAGCTCCGACTGCATCGCCACCGCCTCGGCCTCGTCGGCCGGCAGGCGGGCGTACGGTCCGCGGGGGTTCGGGGCGTCGGCGCTCACGCCCGCAAGCCTAACCAAAGACCTCGGGGTGCTCCCCGGGGTCAGAACAGCTTGATCTGCGGGCCCTGGAGCGGGCCGGAGCCCATCGGGTCGGTCGGGCCCTCGTCGCCGCCGCCGTACTGGACCTCGTCCATGTAGCGGCTGTCGTCGTCCTGGCCCAGGAGGGCGTCGGGGTCTTCGAGGTCGCCGTCGCGGTCGACCGCGATCTGGTCCATGTCGCCGTCGCCGTCGGAGTCGACCCGAAAGTAGTCGGCCTGGCCGTCGCCGTCCACGTCGTAGGCCTCGGTGTCGACCACCCCGTCGCCGTCGGTGTCCTCTTCGGAGAGGAGGACGCCCTCGTCGTCGAGGGTGGCGGTCTCGCCGTCGATGGTGACCTCGTCGAACTTGCCCTCGCCATCGGTGTTGACCATCTCGACGTCGTACTCGCCGTCGCCGTCGGTGTCCATCAGCAGGGTCTCCATGTACCCGTCGCCGTCGGTGTCGACGCGCTTGTAGTCCATCTGGCCGTCGCCGTCGGTGTCGCGCTCGGAGACGTCGATCTGGCCGTCGCCGTCGGTGTCGGCCTGGACCTGGTCGGTGTAGTAGTCGCCGGTGTTGTCGACCGCGTAGGTGTCGTACTCGCCGTCGCCGTCCTCGTCGTAGGCGATGGTCTCGAAGTGGCCGTCGCCGTCGGTGTCGACGACGGCGACACCGTCCTCCTCGTACACGTTGTCGGCGTCGGCACCCTCGACCGCTTCACCGAAGTCCACGTCGTCGTCGAACTGCCCGTAGTCGCTCATGGCTCCTCCGCTCCTCGAATGCTTAGCCTGGACCCCACACTATGGCCCCGGCCCGCACGGTACTTCCCCGATTCGTGCCAGGGCTCCGCTGAGAGCGGATCAGGCTTGCCCCGAAGCGCCCCGAAAGCGATGATCGGGAGATGAGCGGACAACGAACCCTCCTGGTCCTGGGCGGCACCGTGTACCTGTCCAAGGCCGTCGCCAAGGCGGCGGTCGAGCGCGGCTCGCGAGTGACCGTCGCGGCCCGGGGGGCGAGCGGGGAGCCTCCCGAAGGCGTCGAGTTCGTGCGGATCGACCGGTCGAGCCCGGAGGGCGTCGCGCCGCTGGCGGGGCGGTCCTTCGACGCCGTGGTGGACGTCTCGCGCATCCCGGCGCAGGTCGGCCCGGTGCTCGACGCCCTGGCAGACGGGGCCGGGCATTGGACGTTCGTCTCCTCGATCTCGGTGTACGCCGACCCGTCGGCCCGCGGCGACCGGACGCTGGAGCCGAGTTCGGCCGACGAGACCGAGACGAGTCTGGAGCTGTACGGCCGCAACAAGGTCACCTGCGAGAACCTGGTGCGCGAGCGGCTCGGGGACCGGGCGTTCGTCCCGCGGCCGGGCCTGATCGTCGGCGCGGGCGACAACTCCGACCGGCTCGGCTGCTGGCCGCTGCGCATCGCCGAGGGCGGCGAGGTCCTCGCCCCGGGCAGGCCCGAGCGCCAGGTCCAGTGGATCGACGTCGAGGACCTGGCCGCGTGGATCCTCGACGCCGGGGAGCGGGGCGTGGTCGGCACGTTCGACGCGATCGGCCGGCCGATCGCCATGGAGCGGTTCCTCCACGGCATCGCCGACACCCTGATCGGACTCGGCGTCATCGAGGCGCGCCCGGAATTCACATGGGTCCCGCAGGACTTCCTGGCCGAGCACGGGGTCAACCCGTGGGCGGGACCGGATTCGCTGGGGCTGTGGCTGCCGGAGCCGGACTACGACGGGATGGTCTCCCACGATCCGGAGTCGGCGTTCGGGGCCGGACTGGCGACGGTGTCGCTGGCGACGACGATCGAGCGCTGGTGGAAGGCCAACGCCGACGCTCCGCGGTTGACGGCGGGGCTGACGCGCGAGAAGGAAGGGACCGTGCTGGGCATCTGGCACGACCGTGAACGGACCTTCGAGGTGCCCACGCCCGAGAACTTCGTCGGGCCGTGACCGCGCCCCCGCCGGGAACGGCGGAGGCGCCGGTCGGTGCTACTGCGGCGGGGACGGCGGCTGGCCGGGCCCCGGAGGCGGCTGCTGCCCCGGGTACGGCGGCTGGCCGGGACCGCCCGGGTACGGGGGCTGCCCGGGGCCTCCCGGGTAGGGCGGCTGCGGCTCTTCCTTGCGGAAGAAGTCGTTGGACGGCGGCATGGCCAGCACGATGATGATCACCAGCGAGCCGACCAGGAGCAGCAGCAGGGTGATCCACTGTGATGCGATCATCCAGCCCGGCGTGGCGTCCTGGACCGCCTGCGTCGTGGCGTCCTCGTATTCGGTGTCCCCCAGGTTGACCGTGGCCGAGCCGACCATGCTGACCAGCAGCGGCAGGCCGCAGCAGGCCAAGGCGAGTCCGGAGAGGATCCAGCTGAGAATCCGCGCGGGCCGCTTGCCCTTGTTGTTGAGCAGCCCGAGCACGAGGTAGAAGACCGCGAAGAGGATGAAGATCGCCGCCACTCCGGCGAACATGACCGTCACGAGGGTCGAGATGTCGTCGCGGGTCAGGCCCGAGGCGTCGAAGCTCGGGTCGGACTGGATGTCCTCCCATGCCTGCTCTTCGATCGGGCCGCTGGCGGTGAACCCGCCCAGTGCCGTGATCACCAACGAGATCGCGGTGAGGAACTGGATCCAGACCGCGAGCGTGACCGTCCCGGGCCTCGGTTTCGGGCCCGGCCCCGGCATGGGGTTCTGCTGCGGGTATGGCGGCTGTCCGTAAGCCATGTCGCTCTCCGTTTCCGTTGCGGGCTCGGCCCATCCTACGGCCCCCGCCCCTTTCCGTCAGCCTATGCCGTGCGGCCGCTCCTCACGGCAGGATGTAGGTCTCGAGGTCGTCGAGGATCATTCCGGCGGCGGTGACCCCGATGCCGGTCATCCAGACCTCGTCGTCGACCGCGTGGACCTGTCCCGCTTCGACCGCCGACATGGACTCCCAGAGCGGACCGGAGGTGTACTCGGTCAACTGGGACTCGCCGTCGGGCCCGTAGGCGCAGTAGAAGATGAAGTCGCCGTCGACGGTGTCGAGCTCCTCTGGGGAGACTTCGCCGAAGCGGCGGTCGTCGGCGCCTTCGAGACGCTGGAGTTCGGGGCGGCCGAGTCCGGTGTCGCCCACCACGATCCCCGAGAAGCCGTCGGGGCCGTAGAAGCGGATGTGGTCGGGCATGAAGCGGACGATGGAGATCTCGGGCGATGCACCGGCGGCGGTGGCGATGGAGAAACCGATGTCGGTCGCGCGGGACTCGTATTCCTCCAGCAGCTCCTGAGCCTCCTCCCCCTTGCCGAGGGCCTCGCCGTCGAGCAGGAAGTTCTCCTTCCAGGTGATGCCGACGTTCTCGGTGAAGACGGTCGGGGCGATCTCGCTGAGCTCGTCGTAGAACTCCTCCTGGCGGAACTTGGAACCGAGGATGAGGTCGGGGTCGAGCCGGTCGATGGCCTCCAGGTCGGGGTCGGTCAGGGTGCCGACCACGGTCACATCGGAGAGGTCGCCGAGGTAGGTGGGCAGCTCGGTCTCTCCAGCGCGGGCCGCGCCGACCGGGGTGACGCCCAGGGACAGGGCGGTGTCGATCTTGTCGGTGTCGAGGACGACGACGCGTTCGGGCTCGACCGGGACGTCCGTCGATCCCATGGCGTGCTCGACGGTGCGGGTCTCGCCCTCGACCTCGCCGCCGTCGGAGACGGGGTCAGAGCTGCCGCACGCGGTCAGTCCGATCGCGACGACCGAGCCGAGGAGCCCGGCGATGATGCTGTTGCGCACTGGTCTTGCCTTTCGTCATGAGCAGATAGATGAGGTAGGCGCCGCCGAGCGCCGCGGTGAGCACGCCGGCGGGGAGCTGGTAGTCGCCGAAGGCGGTCCGGCCGACCCAGTCGGCCAGCACGAGCAGGACCGACCCGGCCAGCGCGGTCGCCAGCAGCGGTGGGCGGGAGGTGCGGGTCAGGCGGCGCGCGATCTGGGGCGCGGCCAGGGCCACGAATTCGACGGAGCCCACTTGGGACACCGCCGCGGAGGCGAGTACGACGCCGAGGACGGCCAGCCAGAGCCGGCGGGAGGAGACGCGGACGCCGATGCCGATGGCGGTCGGGCCGTCGAGGGCAGTGGTGTCCAGGGCGCGCTGGGCCCACAGCAGCGCCGGAAGCGCGAGCAGGAGCACCGCGCCGACGAAGGCCGCCTCGTCCCAGCCGCGTCCGGCGAGGGTGCCGATCAGCCAGATCTGGGCGCGCTGGGCGTCGATGGGCGCGGCGGCGAGCAGGAGCATCTGGGTGCCGGACTTGAGCAGGACGGCCACTGCTATCCCGGCCAGCACGAAGCGGGGGGTCGACAGGGATCCTTTCGAGCCGACGGCGAGGACGAGCGCGGCCGCGGCGAGTCCCCCGGCGAGGGCCGCGGGGGCCAGGAGGGTGAAGCCGAGTCCGGCGGTGAGCGCGAGGGTGGCGGCCAGTCCGGCGCCGGCGGTGACGCCGATGATGTCGGGGCTGGCCAGGGGGTTGCGGGCGATGGACTGGATGAGGGCGCCGGAGAGCGCGAGCGCGGCTCCGGCGGCGACGGCGAGGACGGTGCGGGGCAGGCGCAGCACCTCGATGGTGAGGTCGTAGGGGCTCTCGCCGGTCAGGGAGGCGAGGGCGTCGGCGAACGTGATGTAGGTTTCACCCAGGCACAACGCGGTGGTGACGGCCGCGAGCAGGGCGGCCAGGAGGACCGCGCAGACGGCGGCGGAGCGGCGGTGGACGGTCACCGAGTGGACGCCTACGCGGATGACGGTGCGTCCGGGGAGATCGAGGCCGGTCATGCGGTCACCATTCTCGCCCTGCGGACCAGTGCGATCAGCAGCGGGGCGCCGATGATCGCGCAGACGATGCCGGCGGGGGCCTCGCCGGGCACGATGACACGACCGATGACGTCGGCTCCCAGCAGCAGGACCGGTCCGAGCACGACGCTGAGGACGATCATGGGCCGATGGTCGCCGCCAACGGCCCAGCGAGCGAGGTGCGGAATGGCCAGGCCGACGAAGCCGATCGGTCCGGCCGCGGCCACCGCCGCGCCGACCAGGAGGGCCACGGTGAGCGCGGCGACGGCGCGGGTGAGGCCGACGCGGTGCCCGAGTCCGGTGGCGGCCTCGCTGCCGAGCAGGAGCCCGTCGAGGCCGCGCGCGATGAGGAAGGCGACGGCCAGGCCCGCCAGCAGGAACGGGAGCATCGCGGCGGCGGCGCTCTCGTCGCGTGCGGCCAGGGAGCCGACCGCCCAGAAGCGGTACTGGTCGAAGGACTGGACGTCGGTGGTGAGGACGGCGTAGACGGCGGCCGAGAGGCTGGCGTCCAGGGCGGCGCCGGTGATGGCGAAGGTGACCGGGGAGGAGTCGCCGCGTGAGGCGGCAGTGCTGATGGCGTAGCCGAGGATCCCGGCGGCGAGGGCTCCGGTGATGCCGAACCACACGTACTGCTCGAGGCGGGTCATGTCGAAGACGCTGAGCCCGATGACGACGCCGAGGCTCGCCCCTGAGGCGACGCCGAAGATGCGGGGGTCGGCCAGGGGGTTGCGGGTGACGGTCTGCATGAGGACGCCGGCGACGGCGAGTCCGGCTCCGGCGAGGATGCCGACGATGGAGCGGGGGACGCGCTGGTCCCAGACGACGGCGGTGGCGATCGGATCGGAGCGGTAGATGAGGGCGTCCCAGACTTCGAGAGGGCTCAGGTCGCGGGCGCCGACCGCGAGGCTGGCGAGCACGACCAGCGCCAGGGCGGCGACGGCCGAGGAGGTGGTCAGCCGCCTGCCGCGCGCGGTGGCGGAAGGTCGGAGGGTCGGGACCGGAGAGGGCACCACACGATGATAGGTGAGGCTAACCTTACTATGAAGTGGCGGTACGTGATTGTGACGTTGACTCTTATATGATCCGGCCGTGACCAACCCCGGATACCCTCCTGCGCCGGAGCCCGGCAAGCCGAGCCCCGGCGAGCCCCCGGCGCAGCCGCCCACGCGGCCCGATATGGCGGCCCGGCCGGACATGCTGCCACCCGCGCCGACCCCGCCGCCGGGAGCGCCGGCCGCCGCGCCGCCGGGCTACGGCCAGTTCCCGCCGCAGGTCCCGGCCGCTCCCGTGCCGAAGCGCGGCGGCGGCACGGTCGTACTCGTCGTCGTGGTCGTGCTGCTCATGCTCGGCGGCGGCGCGGCCGGGTACTTCCTTCTCGGGGACTCCGACGACGGCGGCGAAGCGGCCATTGACGACGGTGCGACCTCGGCCGAAGCGGATGAGAAGACCGGAGCGGACGAGCCCGAGGGCGAAGAGGAGACCGAACCCGAGGACGGGGCGACCGAGGACGAGCCTCCGCAGACCGGGGAGACGCTGCCGGTCGAATCGCTCGGAGCCCAGGTCCCGGTCCCCAGTGACCAATGGGAGCTCTCGTCCGGCCCAGGAGCGTCCGGCGAGGACATGGTCGACTCGTTCGGCCTCACCATCGAGTACGAGGAGAACTGGGTGGCCGTGTTCCAGGTCGGCCAGTACGCCATCGCCGATCTGCCTCACGACCCGGACGAGTTGGGGGCCACGGCCTCCGAGATCGCCCGGTTCTGGGCCGAGGACCTGTCCTCGGTAGGCGAGAACGGCGATCACACCGATCCCGGGGTCACCGAACTGAGCGTCGACGGCCGCGACGCGGTGATCGCCGAGTCAACCGCGACCTGGGAGAACTCGGAGGTCACCGTGGACACGCGCGAGACGGCGATCGTCTTCCTGGTCGACATCGACGGCGTCAACGCCCTCTACGGCACGGCCTTCGTGCCCGAGTCGGCCGAGGACCAGTACGACGCGGTCATCGCCGCCTTCGAGGGCACGACCTTCGAGGAGTAGTCGCCGACGGGGAGACCCATCATGAAAGGCACGACGCTCAAGGGCATCCCCGGTCCGATCCTGATCGCGGTCGCGATCCTGTGGATCTCGGCCGCGGCCGGGCTGATTGAGTCCGGGGCCGACTTCGTCGACCACACCGACAGCGGCGGCGACCCGTTCACGGCGCTGATCCTGATGGGACTGATATTCGCCGACCTGGTGAACGCGGTCCTCGGCCTCGGCATCCAGCTGCACCGCCGCTGGGCGCGCGTGACCGCGATCATGGTGTGCCTCATGAGGACCGCCGTCGCGCTCATCGCCGCGACCGTGGGCGAGTTCTCCTATGTGTGGGCGGCGACGAACCTGGCCGTCATCGTGCTCATGCTCTTCCCGTCCGCGGCCGCCTGGTGCGACCGGTGATCAAGGCGGTCTTACCACTACCGGGCCGGAACGAGCTGAGGTTCAGGCGGTCAGCGACGAAGAGGTGTGTGGAGGGCTGGGGTCGGTGGCGTGCCTCGGGCCGAGTGGCCCCGGGACTGGCAGCTGCTGCGAGGGAGGTTCGTCTTCTGTCGAGTGTGTGCGGTGTCGGGCGTGGATCGCTTGGGACGCAGCCGGTCCCGGGCGGTGAACATGAGTCTTCTCCAACCCTGCGGGTGATGGCAATCGCTGGTTGGGCTGTCACCATTGATGTAGCACAACCGGACGGAAACAGATCAGAAGATCGAAGGTTCGGATCAAGGGGGGTGTGGCACATGGCGAGGAGCGTGAACCCGGTAGAGCGGAGTGAGACCGCCAGGGAGATCCGCACCGACCTCGATGCGGCGGCTGCGGCCATCAACGCCTTCCACGCCCGAGTGCTCGCCCAAGTCATCAAGGCCCAAGCCTGGAAGATCCACCGCGACGTCGACGGGTTCTCCGCGCTCCGGGACTGGCTGGTGTCGAAGTTCGACTTCCACTACAAGACCGCCGCCGACCTGGC
>NZ_JAELXW010000052.1 GCF_016428645.1 Glycomyces salinus
ACCCCGAGCCGACACGGACCCGACAACCGGACACGACCTGTGGCGGTTGGCGATCACTCATTCCGGGCCCGCCCTGGCCCCAAGCGGCGGGCGCCTTCCCGGCGCCCGCCGCACTCCGGTCAGGGCGCCGTGAGCGCCTCGGTGGGGGACAGGCGCGCGGCCTTGACCGCCGGGTAGAGCCCGGCGATCGCCCCGATCAGGGCGGTGGCGGCCACGCCGCCGCCCAGGACCCACGCTGGAACCGTGGGCGGCCAGCCCTGCCAGGCCGCGTAGGCGGCCGTGATCGCCGAGCCCAGCGCCACCCCGCCGGCCCCGCCGAGGAGCGACAGCAGGAGCGACTCGGCCAGGAACTGGCTGCGCACGTCCCTTCTCGTAGCCCCCAGGGAGCGGCGCAGCCCGATCTCGCCGCGCCGCTCCAACACCGAGATCACCATCGTGTTGGCGACCCCGACGCCGCCGACAAGCAGCGCCACCGCGCCCAGGCCGAGCAGCAGCCCGGTGAAGGTTTCCTCGGCGGCCTCGGCCGCCACCAGGGCGTCCGAGGGCCGGGAGACCTCGACCTCGTCGGGGTGCTCGGGGTTGGCGGTCGTGGCCAGGACCGACTGCACGTCGGCCACGGCCGTCTCGGCGGCGCGGGTGTAGACGGTGGTGGCGTGGGAGTCGAAGTCGAGGTACTCCTCGGCGGCCTCCCAGCCCACCAGCGCGGCGGTGTCCAGCTCCGGCGCCAGCGGGACCGGTTCGAGGATTCCGACGACGCTGAACCACTGGTCGCCGATCCACACCTGCACGTCCGGGTTCGCCTCGGTCACGCCCAGGCGGTCGGCGGCCTCGGCCCCCAGCACCACCGCCGGGAACTCGCCGGTCGCCTCGTCGAGCCACCGCCCGTCGGCCATCTCCCCGGCGACCACCTCCAGCAGGTCGAGCCTGACGGCGTCGACGGTCAGCCCGCCGGTCTCGACCTCCGGTATCCGGTCGTTGCGGTAGGCGCCGACGTCGGGGACCCGGCCGGTCGCCGAGGTGTCCAGCACCGGCCCGACCCGCTCGATCATGTCCTCCGACACCAGCGGCAACTGCGAATCGTCGCCGAACATCGACTGCCCGGGCCCGACCGTGAGCAGGTTGGTGCCCAGCGCCTCCAGCCTCCGGTTCAGGTCCTCCGAACTGGAGGCCGAGATGCCGACGACCGCCACCATCGCGGCGATGCCGATAGCGATCCCGATGGCCGACAGGGTCACCCGCAGGGGCCGCGAGCGCAGGCCGTACGCCCCGGCCCGCCAGATGTCAGCCCACCGCATCGCGCACCACCCGGCCGTCGCGCATCTCGATGCGGCGCGGCAGGCTCGCCGCTATCTCCCGGTCATGAGTGATGATCACAACCGTCGTGCCCGAGTCGTTCAACTCGCGCAGCAGCTTCATGACGACCTCGCCCGAATGCGAGTCGAGGTTCCCGGTCGGCTCGTCGGCCAGCAGCAGGTCCGGGTCGCCCACGATCGCTCGGGCGATCGCGACGCGCTGCCGCTGCCCCCCGGACAGCTCGTGCGGCCGACTGCCGGTCCTGTCGCCCAGGCCGACGCGTTCCAGCGCCTCGGCGGCCCGCTCGCGCCTGCGTCCGCGCGGAATGCGGGAGTAGAGCAGCCCGTCGGCGACGTTGTCCAGGATCGGCACCCCGGGAGCGAGGTGGAAGGACTGGAACACGAACCCGAGCGCGGTCGCGCGGACCTTCGAGAGCTGCTTGTCCGACAGCGCGCCGACCTCGTGGCCGGTCACGCGGACCGTTCCCGAGGTCGGCCGGTCCAGCGTCCCGGCCAGGTTGAGCAGCGTCGACTTGCCCGAGCCGGAGGGCCCGACGATCGCCACCAGCTCTCCGGAGTCGATCCCCAGCGAGACGTCGTCGAGCGCGGTCACGCCCGGGTAGGTCTTGCTCACCGAGTCCAGGGTCACGACGCTCATTCGGGGACCACCACCGACATGCCCTCCTCCAGGCCGTCGCCGGCGACCTCGACCATGCCCTGCGAGAAGATACCGGTCTCGACCGGGACGATCTCGGTGGCGGAGCCGTCGGAGATCTCCAGGCCGTAGCCGCCTTCGCGCAGCGCCAGCAGCGCCTCGACGGGAACGGCGAGCACGTCCTCGTGGACCTCGTTGGTGAGCTCCACGGTGACCGGGGCGGACTCCAGGTCCTCGAGCGCCTCGTCGTCGGCCACGGTGACCGTGACCTCGATCGTGGTCGGCTCCTCCTCGCCGCCCATGTCGTCCTCGGAACCGCCGCCGGAGACGGTGGTGCTGACCTCGGTGACCTCGCCGTCGACCTCGGTGCCGTCCGGAAGGGTGACGGTGACCGCCAGGCCCTCCTCGGCCAGGTCCTGGTCGAGGACGTCGAGTTCGAGCGTCACGCTCCGCCGGTCGCGGGTGTAGCCGAGGATCGCTCCGTTCGCCGGGTCGCCGACCGAGGCGAGCTGCTCGGACACGCGCATCGTGTCCGGGAGGAACACCACCGAGCCGAGCGGGACCGTGCCGGTCTCGGCGGCGCCGATGTCGGCCTGCCAGTCCTCCACCGCCTCGGCAGTGGCCCAGGTGTACTCGTCGTCGACGGTGAACCAGTTCTCGTAGCCGTTCTCGGACAGGTACTCCTCGAGCTGGCGCACGTCCGGACCCTCGGTGCCGGGGGCCAGCTCGCGCCACATCGGCAGTTCGCCCTGCATGACGACGACGGGTTCGTTGTCCACGAAGTAGGCGGCCGTGCCCGGCTCCAGCACCGTCCCGGGCTCGGCCATGTCGGTCACCGTGCCCTGGAGCGTGCCGTTCATCGTGTACGCCGTGCCGTAGGACAGGGTCCCGTCGAAGTCCTCGGTGCGGGCCATGTCCCGGCGCTCGATCTCGGTGGTCGCGGCGGGCGAGTCGTCGGCGGTCGCCTCCGAGTTCCCGGTGTCCACGAACGCGAACGCCCCGGCGGCCGCCACCACCGCGGCGGCCGCTCCGCCGCCCAGCAGGATGTTCCTCCGTCTGCTCATCAGTTGCCGCCTCCGAGTCCGATCTCGTGGATCTCGGAGCACGTTTCCTGCGCGGCCTCGAAGTCGGGGTCGTCGAGCAGGTCCCTGGTGAGGGCCATGCCGTCGCCGGAGGGGTCGGGGAACTCCTCGACGCCGTTCTCGCGCATGCAGTCTGCGAATTCCCTGGCGGTCTCCTCGTCGAGGGGGGAGGTGTCCCCAGGCCCTCCGGACGTCGCTTGGAAGTCCTCGAGGAAGTGCTGGCACGCCTCCATGGCCGAGTCGAAGTCCGGGTCGTCGATGATCTCCTCGCCCATCGTGGCTCCACCGTCGCCCATGTCCGGGAACTCCTCGACGCCGTTCTCGCGCATGCATTCGGAGAAGGCGAGCATCGCCTCCTCCTGACTCAGGTCCTCGGCGGACTCCTCGTTCGTTTCGGCGTCGCCGCCGGCGCTGGCCACGTCGCCGCCGTCTCCCTCGTCGTCTCCGCAGGCCGCGGTGAACATCAGGGCCGCCGCCGCGCCTGCGGCGAGCAGTAGTCTTCTCATCGTTCCGCTCCTATCTGTGGGATCGGTCTGCGCCGCCAAGTGAAGACCCGGGAGCGTGTGTTCCGCGTCAACGAATTCGCTTACGCGGCCCTTATGCGGCCCGGAGCAGACTTACGGTCGAGTCGGACGGGAGGACGGGGTATGCGAGTGCTGGTAGTCGAGGACGAGAAGATGCTGGCGGACGGGATAGCCGAAGGGCTGCGCGCCGAGGCGATGGCCGTGGACGTCTGCTACGACGGCGACTCGGCGCGGCTGCGGCTGGCCGCCTACGACTACGACGTGGCCATCCTCGACCGCGACCTGCCGCGCGTCGGCGGCGACGACCTGTGCCGCAAGATCGTCGACGGCCCGCACCACACCCGCATCCTGATGCTGACCGCCTCCACCGAGGTCGAGGACCGGGTCGAGGGCCTGTCACTGGGCGCCGACGACTACCTCGGCAAGCCGTTCGCCTTCTCCGAGCTGGTGGCGCGCGTCCAGGCCCTGGCCCGCCGGTCGGTGCCCGCCCCGCCGCCGGTGATCGAGCGGGCCGGGCTCACCGTCGACACCGCCCGCCGCCAGGTCTTCCGGGACGGCCGCTACGTGCCGCTCTCGAAGAAGGAGTTCGGGGTGCTGGTCGAGCTGCTGCGCGCCGACGGCGCGACCGTGTCCACCGAGCGGCTGCTCGAGAAGGCATGGGACGAGCACATCGACCCGGCCACCAACGTGGTGCGGGTGACGATGATGACCCTGCGCCGCAAACTCGGCACTCCGCCGGTGATCGAGACCGTCCCCGGATCGGGGTACACGGTCAGGAAGGAACGGTGAGCATGCGCCTTCGCACCAGGCTCACACTGTGGTACTCGGCGGCGTTCTTCGCGGCCGGGGCGGCCGTGATCGCGGCGGTCTACATCGTCGTGAGAGACCGGACCGGCAACAACCTGCCGTCCCTCGCGCTCAGCCGGGCCGACTTCGACTCCATCGACCTCACCATCTCGGCGAACGGCGAGGCCCGCCAGCAGGTAGCCGATGAATTCCTCTCCGCCCAGGACGCCTACAACCACGAGACCATGCAATCGGTGCTGATCTGGTCGATAGCCGCGCTCGCGGTGGTCGGCGTGCTCGCGGTCATGGCCGGGTGGCTCATCGCCGGGCGGGCGCTGCGTCCGATCGACGCCATCACCGGCACGGCCCGCCGGGTCGCCGACCGCAGCCTCCACGAGCGCATCAACCTCGAAGGCCCGAACGACGAGGTCAAGCGCCTGGCCGACACCTTCGACGAGATGCTGGGCAGGCTCGACCGCGCCTTCGAGGGCCAGCGCCGCTTCGTCGGCAACGCCTCCCACGAGCTGCGGACGCCGCTGGCGATCAACCGCACCCTCCTCGAGGTGGCCGCCGCCGGACCGGACGCGGACCAGAGGCTCAAGACGCTCGCCGAGAACCTCCTGGCCGTCAACGCCCGCCACGAGAAGCTCATCGACGGCCTGCTGACGCTGGCCCGCACCGAGCAGGCCACGCTCGACCGGGCGCCGGTCGACCTGGCGGACATCGTTGTCCACGTCGCCGACCGACTGCGGTCCGAGGCCGATGCGGCCGACGTCGTGCTGCGCGTCGACGCCGGGACGGCGGTCCTCCGGGGCGACGCCACGCTGCTGGAGCGCCTGGTCGAGAACCTGATCAACAACGGCATCAGACACAACCACTCCGGGGGCGACGTCTCGGTCGTCACCTCGACGAAGGATCGCCGGGCCCAGGTGACCGTCGTCAACTCGGGGCCGGTCGTCGCCGCCTACGAGGTGGAGGCCCTGTTCGAGCCGTTCCGGCGCGGCGAGGACCGCGACCGGATCGACTCGGCCAAGGGAGTGGGACTGGGCCTGTCGGTCGTGGACTCGATCGCCCGCGTCCACGGAGCCGAGATCAAGGCCCTGCCACGGCGCGGCGGCGGCCTGAGAGTCTCGGTGGAGTTCACCGCTTGACTTCGAACCCTTCCTCGGAGCTCTTCAGCGACTGATCCGCTCCTCTGCCGTCGCCGATATTGGCCTGGAGTGCGCTCCAGGTCTTAGTCTTGCCCGATAAAGCTGACGGAAGGGCATTCGAATGGCAGGACGCGTGGCAGTGACCGGTGGCAGTGGCAAACTCGGGAGGGCGTGCGTGCGCGACCTGGTCGAGCACGGGTGGGAGGTGGTCAACCTGGACCGGGCGCCCTCGACCGACGCGCTGGCGCCGTACACCGAGGTCGACCTCACCGACTACGGGCAGGCCGTCGAGGCCCTCACCGGGATCGACGACCGCTACGAGGGGGTCGACGCGCTTGTCCACCTCGCGGCGATTCCGGCCCCGGGACTGAAGGCGAATGCGGCGACGTTCCGCAACAACGCCCTGACCACGTTCAACGTCTTCCAGGCCGCGAAGCTGGCCGGGATCGGGAACATCGTCTGGGCCTCCAGCGAGACCGTCCTGGGCCTGCCGTTCGAGACCCCGCCGCCGTACCTGCCGATCGACGAGGAGTACGCCCCCCGACCGGAGTCGACCTACTCGCTGGTCAAGACCATGGAGGAGACCATGGTCGAGCAGTTCTGCCGCTGGGACCCCGAGCTCAAGGCCACCGGCCTGCGCTTCTCGAACGTCATGTACGTCTCCGACTACGCGGCCTTCCCGGCCTTCGAGGACGACCCGCTGCTGCGCAAGTGGAACCTGTGGTCCTACATCGACGCCCGCGACGGGGCCCAGGCGATCCGCCTGGCGCTGGGGCGCGAGGGCGCGGGCCGGGAGGTCTGCGTGATCGCCTCCCCGGACACGGTCATGAGCACGCCGACCATGGACCTGGTGAATGCCTACTACCCTGACCTGGAGCTGCGCCGTCCGGTCTCGGGACACGAATCGCTGATGTCGACCGAGAAGGCCCGCCGGCTGTTCGGCTACGACCCGCGGCACACTTGGCGGAACCACATCTGACCGGCAGGTCCGCCCGCATAAAAGGGGGAAGGGCCGGGGACGAGCAGCGGAGTCCCCGGCCCGATGACTTCCCGAGCGCTCTAAGCGGTCCGCCTGCGGACCAGCAGGAGCGTGACGACGCCGGCCGCGACCATCGCGACGGCCGCGACGACCAGCCACGGGCCGTCGCCGGTCACCGGCAGGGTCGGGCTCGGCTTCGGCTCCGGCTGGACCACCTCTTCGGCGGTCTTCTCGTTCTTGACCTTCACCGTGACCTCCGCTCCCGCCGGGACGCGGAAGATCGGGTTGTCGTCCTCGTCGAGCATCAGCTCCGCGCCCCCGTTGACCTCGTAGCCGGTCAGGATCCAGCCGTCGGGCAGGCCCGAGGCCGGTTCGATGACGGTGCAGAAGGCGTCGGCGGCGATCGGCTCGACGGTCCCGGTCTCCCCGGGCGCGAGCTCGAGCTCACCGGCGAGCGGCGACTCCGGGTCCTGGCAGGCGTACTCGATGGTGAACTTCTGGTCGGTCTCGCCCCCGGTGGCCTTCTTGAGGATCGTCAACTTGCCGGGAGGCGCCTCGTCGAACTCGTTGACGATGGTCACGTGGACGATCTCGTTCGCCTCGATCGTGACCGTGTCGCTCGGCAGGTAGTCGACGACGCCGTCTCCCGGTTCGACCTCGGTGATGGTGCAGGTCTCGCCGTCGGCCAGGTCGCTGAGTATGTGCCCGCCGCCCTCGAAGGTGCCCAGGCCGCCGGCGCCGCCGAAGGTCACCTCGAACGTGCCGCTCTCGGTGCACTCCACAGTGGCCTCGTACGACTCGGGAGTCTCGACCCCGGCCCCGGCCTCGACGCTCTTGGCCACGGTCAGAGAGCCGCTGTCCTTGCTGGGCGGCTCCATCTCGAGGTGGTAGCAGACGTTGTAGTGGCTGACCTCGGGGATCTGCTGCCCCTGGCCGGCCAGGAGCAGCGGAGCGACGTACCACTGGTCCGGGCCCAGTTCAGGCGGCGTGTAAGGCGAGGTGTAGCTGTTGGTGGCGGTGGCGGCCTTGACGAACACCGCATCGACGACGACCCCCATGGCCTCGCCCATGTCGGTGATCTCTACGTTGATGCCCTCGTAGGAATCCCGGCTCTCCTCGTGCTCGGGCGGGAACGGCTCGGGCACCGTCCCGCCGGTCACGCGGACGAGTCCGTCGTCTGCGGTGTCTGTGCCATCCCCGGCCAGCTCGATGAAGCCGTCGGAGGGGGCGTAGCCGCCCTGCCCGCAGGACTGGATCATGTCGTCCAGGTAGTCCGCCCGCGAATCCGAGGGCGCCGTCTCCGGCCCGCCGCCCTGCGCGAACGCGGGGGCGGGAGCCAATACGACGGCCGCGGCCAGCGCGGCCGCGAGACCGGTACCCCCGGCCCAGCGAGAACCTCGCCTTACCTGCAATTCCATCACTTCCTTCTCCGTGGCGGCTTCGAGTGCTCTCTGGTCGGGCCGAACCGTCGACGGCCGAGACCACCTGACAATTCTCAGTCCAAAAGGCTCCGCCGCGATGCAACACGCCCAAATAAGCAGCGAGAACATCGGAGAAGGAGAGGCCGGGGCCGATCCCCGCGGGGATCGGCCCCGGCATCCCGGGAGCCGGTCAGGAAGCGGCGATGGCGGCCTCGACCTCGTCGGCGAAGGCCTGCGTGTCGACGGTCTCGCCGTCGACGACGGCGGTCGGTGTCCCGCTCACGCCCTGGTCCTCCGTGGCGGAGGTGTTGCCGGCCTGGACCCAGCCCCGGTAGGTCTCCTCCGACACGCACTGCTCCCAGTCGTCGCCGAGGTCGGCCTCCTCGGTGCCGATCCTGATCAGCTCGTCGTCGTCGAGCCCGGGGGTGTTCTCCGCGGGCTGGTTCGCGAACAGCGCCAGCGAGTAGTCCAGGAATGCCTGCTCGCCGGTATCGGCGGCGCACACCGCCGCCGAGGCCGCGCGCGTCGAGTACTCGGTGCCCTCGCTGAGCCGGTCGAGGATCGTGATCGGGTGGTAGTTCACCGTCACCGAACCGTCGTCGATCCAGCCTTGGATGTCCTCGGAGTAGGCCGACTCGAATTCGTTGCAGATCGGGCACATGTAGTCGATGTAGAGGTCGATCTCGACCGGTCCGTCGCCGATCTGCACGCCGTAGGTGTCGGTGGTCGCCGCTTCCGGCTCGTTGACCTCCTCTTCCACGTCCCGGTTCAACCAGATGCCGAGGCCCAGCAGGCCCCCGATGAGGAGCACGGCCGCGCCGATCGCGGTGCCGAACAGGATCTTCTTGCGGCGCGCCTCGGCGGCCTGCTGCCTGCGTAGCGCCTCCGCCGCGGCCTTGCGCTGCGATTTTGCCATGATCTGTGGATTCCTTTCAGCGGCGGCCGGCCCCCAGAGGGCCGGCCGCGGCGGATCTCATTCGAGGAAGGTCTGGCCGATCCAGCCGCCCTCTTCGCAGCCCGGCGGGACGGCGAAGACCGCCGATCCTATCGGCACGGCGTAGTCGTTCAGCAGATCTGCTTCGGCCAGCCGCTCCTGGATGGCCGTGAACCGGGCGACGTCGGCCTGGTAGGCGATGAACACCAGGCCGGTGTCGGTCGTCCCGTCCGCGTCCGGTCCGTCGTCGTAGTTGTATGGGCGGCGCAGGATCGTCTCGCCGGCCTCGGCGGCGCGGCGGACGTGGGCGCTGGCCGGTATGACCGGGAGCCCGTCGTCCTGCCGCGCGTCGAGGTCGACCGTGTCGTGCTCGTTCTCGCCGGTCAACGGCGCCCCGTTCGAGATGCGGCGGCCGATGACGCGGTCCTTGCCGACCTCGTCGAGCTCGTCCCACTGGTCGAGGTCGGTGCGCATGCGCCGGACGACCATCGTAGTCCCGCCCGCGAACGGGCCCTCGTCGATCCAGATCGCCGAGCCGAACCCCGACCCTTCCGGATCGGGGTTGCCGGTCCCGTCGATCTGGCCCAGGACGTTGCGGGGCGTGCCGCCGTCGGTCGGGCGCTGGAGGAAGCCGCGCTGGATCCACCGGACGCTCGCGAAGGACCGGCTGTCCTTGACCAGCATCCGCACCGCGTGGCTGACGGTCAGGTCGCCGTCCCCGCAGACCTGCAGCAACAGATCCCCGCCCGACCATGCCTCTTCCAGGCGGTCGACTGAGAACTCGGGCAGCGGCACGGCCCCCGGCGGAACGGCGTCGGCCAGGCCGATCCGCTCCAGCAGCCCGAGGCCGAACCCGAAGGTGACCGTCAGGCGCGCCGGTTCGGCCGCCAGGTCGGGGTCGGCGTCCGCCAGCGCCGGCACGCCCCGGGTGAGGCGGGCGGCGTCGTCGGACAGCAGCCGCATCACCGCGGCGAGGCGGTCGCGGTCGACCTCCTCGCCGATGTCCAGCGACAGCAGCACGGCGCGGTCCTGCGCGGGCGTGGCGATGCCGGCCTGGTGCGGGCCGTGGAAGGGGACGGTCGCCGTGGGAGCGGCCTCCGCCTCCGGCTCGTCCTCGCCTTGCAGCGCGAGGGCCGCACCGGTGCCGACGGCGCCGACCGCGGCGGCCCCGCCGGCCGCGGTCAGCAGCCCGCGCCGGTTCAGGCGTTTCGGTGTCGGTTCCACGCCATGCCCCTACATGTCATCCGAGTCGTCCATGTCGTCCATGCCGCCGGGCTCGTAGTCCTCGTCCCCGCCCTCGAACTCCTTGGCGACGGTGGTGAACTCCAGTTCGGAGCCGTCCTCGAATTCGATGGCGACGGTGATCTCGTCGCCGGCGACGATCGGATCGGTCAGGCCCAGCAGCATCAGGTGATCGCCGCCCGGCTTCAGCTCGCGGGAGCCGTCCGCGGGAATGGTGAAGCCGCCGGGGACCTCCTGCATGACCATCTCGCCGTCCTCCTCGACGACCTCGTGCAGTTCCATGGTGGCCAGGTCGCTCTCGGCCGAGACCACGACCGCGTCGGTGTCGGAGCCGTTCTCGAGGATGCCGAAGACGGCGCTCATGTCCTTGTCGGTCGCGCGGACCCACGAGTCGGCCACGGTCACCGAATCGGCGGCGGTGGCCTGGCCCGCCGCGGCGGTCTCGGCGTCGTCCCCGGTGTCGTCGTCGTTGCCGCCGCAGGCGGCGAGCAGGCCCGCGCTGAGCACGGCGATCACGGCTACCGCGCCGCGGGCAGGGGAGATCTGCTTGTCAAGGATGCTTCGCATGTTCGCTCTCTCTGTCGGTGCGAGCGCGCCCGCGCCCACGGCGGTGCCGGGGTCAGTGAACGGTGCGGTCGCTCGCGGCGGGCGCCGTTTCGGACGGCTCCGCCGGTGAATGAGTCATCGGGAGAGGGAGCGAGCGGGAGGGCCCCGGAGCGAGGCGGCCGATGCCAGCAGTTCGAGCTGCGGACGCGGCAGCGGCGGGGCCGCGGCCGCCGGCCGCGGCGGCAGGACCGGTTCGAGCGCGCCGAGCAGCCGCAGCCGCAGCGCGGGCCCGAACAGGAGGACCAGGAAGTCGCAGAACGCGGCCAGCGCCGCGTCGCCGCGGGCCAGCCACACCGCCGAGACCGCCGCCGCCAGCGCGTGCACCAGCAGCATCGTCGGGCTCGGCATCAGGTGTCCGGCGTGACCGGCGTCGGCGGTGAACCACAGGTGCAGGCCCGACTGGGCGACCGCGCAGGCGGCCAGCAGCGTCGGGACGCCGCGCTGCCCGCCGCCGAGGAGGAACGCCAGCGGCACCAGGGCGGCGACCGCGGTCGCGAACGCGCCCGAGGTGATCAGCGCGCCACCGGCGACGACGTGGAGCGCGACCGAGACGGCGACGCAGACGACCGCGAAGACCAGGGCGCGAAACCCTCGGAGCAGCGGTCGGCCGATGTACACGGAGCGATTCTCGCATAACCGCCTCGGCGGGACCGGGGTCGGATCCGCCGGAGAAGCCTCGGTCACGCGGCCGGGGGAGGTGCGCACGACCGTTGAATTCCGACACGGAAGGGGCCCGCGGGAATCCGATTCCCGTGGGCCCTTTCAGGTGTTGCTTGTGGATGTTTGAGATCAAGACCCGGTGACGTATTCGACGCACCAGTCGAGAAGCATCTGGCTGCCCAGTTTGGACTGGTCGTGGTCTTCCTGGGTGGCGCAGTCCTGGGTGATGGTGATACGGCTCCGGTCCTCGCCCAGGTCGGTGAAGTCCGCGCGAATGAGCTCCTGCTCTCCGCCGGGTCCGTCCATGATCGTGTCGAGGCGCCGGTGCTCGACGATCTCGCCGTAGGACCCGGTGATGGGGAACTCCTGGCCGTCCGGAGTGACGACGGTGGCCTGCCATTTTCCGCCCGGCCGGACGTCCTGGGCGACCGATCCGGGGGCCGAGCGGCTCCACTCCTCGTACTGCTTCGCGTCGGTCCACGCCTGCCACACCTTCGCGACGGGAGCGTCGATGTCGGCCGTGAGCTCGTACCGGAATTTCTTCTCGCTGGTGGTCATTGCTACTCCCTTTGAACGCGAATGTTTCGCTTACATACATGCAGACGCGGACAGGGGAGCTGATTCATCGGCCTCGAGAAGAATTCTTCCAAGCAAGCCGTTCACAGGCCGAGAGCGGTCATCGTCGCCTGCGCGACGGAACGAACGTCAAGGCCATCAGTCTCGATCACGTGGTCGACGGGAGTCGCCTGTGCGGCCCGGTATCGGTCGGTATAGAACGCGTTGATCTCGGGCCGGGCCGTGTCGGCGGTGAACCTGGCCCTCCAGGTGGGCTCGCCCGCGCGGAGTTGGACCGTGGTGGTCCGGACCTCCGCGGGGGCGAGCGATTCGAGCAGGTCGTGGAACGAGGCGTCCTGGAACACCCAGGTGACGAGGAGGAGGTCCACGTCGGCGTCGGCGGCGTGCTCGATCACGGCGCGCAGGTTGCTCTGCAACATCGCGATCATGGTGTCGTTCACTCGCCAGGGTTGGTGGGCCCAGAGTGCGTCGACGTCGATCCACTGCACCAGCGCCGACCCACCTGCCGACAACCCCAGGCACTCGCGTGCGGTCGCCGTCTTACCGACTCCGGGCGCGCCACCGAGGAGGGCCATGGTCATGCTCACCCGGACACCATGGCAGCCGAGGATTGAGTTCGCAATGACGGTTTCGCTGGATGTCGCCTGAAGTGAGTCCTGCTGGTGCTCTGGTTCGGGCTCGTCGGCATCCGAGTCAGCCCTCGCACCAGCGCTGGGCCTCGCGCCAGACTTCGAGCCCGGCGCGTTTGAGCTGTTCGGAGTGGTTGCCCGCCCGGGTCCAGGCCAGCTGTGCTTGGTCGGTGATCTGGAGCAGCGGCGATCCGGAGGGCCGGCCGGTGAGGTAGCCGAAGATCGGTGGGTTCGCCTCGGCGGTGGCGGCCCACCGGCCATATTTTGATGTCAGAAGCGCAATGCGCTTCCTTTCAACGGAAGCACATCTGTGCTGCTCGGGCAACCATCGACACGCGCACGGTACCTATCTGCACGGTCCTGCATGGCCAGAATCAGTCACGACTGATTCTCGTAATGCCGATTCGTTTCTTCGTAATGCTTTCTACTTGCCGAATGTGGTTCACGCCTCAGCAAAGCAGGGCGGGACGCGTACGCGTCCCGCCCTCGGTTTCCTGGAATCCGGCTCTATTCGGCTCGGTTGAATTTGAGTCTGGCGACGGTGTACCCGAGCGCGGCCAGCGCGACCGCCCAGGACACCGCCAGGGTCAGGTCGAGCCCGTCGACCCCGGTGCCGTCCAGCAGGCCCCGGCCGACCTCGATCCAGGGAGTGAACGGCTGGTACTCGGCGAACCACCGCATCGCGCCGGGCATCGACTCGGTCGGCACGAAGGCCGATCCGAGGAACGGCAGGAGCAGCAGCGGCATCGGCGTGTTGCTGGCCGTCTCGGGGCTCTTGGCGGTGACTCCCGCCGCCACCACCAGCCAGGTGATGGCGAAGCCGATCATGACGACGACGCCGAGCAGCCCGAGCCATTCGGCGGGGTTCGCCTCGGGCCGGTAGCCGATGGCCACCGCGACGCCGAGGGTGACGGCGATGGCGAGCACGATCTGGATGAGGCTGGCCAGCACGTGCCCGGTCAGGACCGAGACCCGCGCGATCGACATGGTCTTGAAGCGGTCGATGATGCCCTCGGTCATGTCCATGGCGACCTTGATCGAGGTCCCCTGCGCGGAGGCGGCGACGGCCATCATGAGGACCCCCGGGACGACGTAGGCCAGGTATGCCTCGCGGCCGCCGGTCACCCCGCCGAGTCCGTCGCCGAGCGTGCCGCCGAAGACGTACACGAACAGCAGCAGGAACACCACGGGCATGCCGATGAGCATCAGCGTGAGCGAGGCGTAGCGCCCCATGTGCTTGATCTGCCTGCGCAGCATGGTCATCGAGTCGGTGAGTACGTAGGAAGCTGTGCTCATCGCGCGTTCTCCTTCGGGGTCTCGGGCCGCCCGGTCAGGGCGAGGAAGACGTCGTCGAGGTCGGGGGTGTGGACTGTGAGCTCGTCGACGGCGATCGCGTTGCGGTCCAGGGTGTCGATGAGGCCCCGCAGGGAGTCCACCGAGGCGTCTCCGGGGACCTGCAAGGTCAGCTGGTCGGCGTCGACCGATCCGGCCCGGAGGACCCGGGCGGCGGTCTCGACCTGGTCGGCGCGGGACAGCCGGAGGCTGACGTGCCCGCCGGGGACGAGCCGCTTGAGCTCCTCGGAGGTGCCCTCGGCGATGATCCGGCCGCCGTCGAGGACGGCGATCAGGTCGGCCAGCTCGTCAGCCTCCTCCAGGTACTGGGTGGTCAGGAAGATCGTGACGCCCTCGGAGACGAGTTCCCGGATGATAGTCCACATGGTGCGGCGGCTGCGCGGGTCGAGCCCGGTGGTGGGCTCGTCCAGGAAGATCACCTCCGGGTCGCCCATGAGGCTCATGGCGATGTCCAGGCGCCTCCTCATGCCCCCGGAGTAGGTCTCGGGCACCCGCTTGGCGGCGTCGACCAGGTCGAAGCGTTCCAGCAGGTCCTGGGCGCGGCGGGCGGTCTCGGTCCGCGGCAGGTGGTGCAGGCGGCCCATCAGGTGCAGGTTCTCCCGGCCGGTGAGCAGGCGGTCGACGGCGGCGAACTGGCCGGTCACGCCGATCTTGGTGCGCACCAGGTCGGCGTCGCCGAAGACGTCGCAGCCGCCGATGCGGGCCTCGCCGCGGTCGGCGCCGATGAGCGTGGAGAGGATCTTGACGGTGGTGGTCTTGCCGGCCCCGTTGGGGCCCAGGAGGGCGTAGACGCTGCCGCTGGGCACGGTGATGTCGATCCCGTCCAGGACGGTGTTCTCGCCGTATGCCTTGGACAGGCCGCGGGCCTCGATGGCCGGTGGTCCGGAGGCGTTCATGGTTCCTCGATTCGTGTGCGGGTAGAGGGCGAACAGCAGACCGAGGTCGAACATGTCCGGGCCCTCCTTCGAGTGAGTGTTCAATGTGGACTGATTTTGGGCGCAGGCTCGCCCGCGGTGGGGCGCCCGTTTCGGGCGCAGGTTCGGCTGCCGGCCCGGGGCCGGTGGTCAGATCAGGTGGACTTCGTCAGATGTCGAGGTCTTCGACGGGCGGTTCCTCCGCCATGGAGGCGACCATCTCGTACAGGTCGTCGGGGATCCGGCCCCCCAGCTCCTCGAGCGTCTCGACGACGACGAGACGGCCTTCGTCGGCGGTCGATCCCCAGCTCATGGCACCGAGGCCGAGCTGGGCCTTCCAATCGGTGGCGCCGCCGACGTTCCAGTCGGCGCTGCGCTCGATGTGGACCACGTACTTGCCGCTCTTGGAGCGGTAGACCGTGAACTGCTCGACCCGGCCCTTCTCGTTGACGCGGCCGCCCTCGCCGAGCTTGACGCCGGTGAACCGCTGGCGGCGGCGCTTGCGTCCGGGGCCGACGCCGACCTTGACGGTGATCTCCTGGTAGCCCTCGAGACGGCCCTCGGCGGCCTCCACGAACTTGCGCAGCGCGGTGGAGATCGCCTTCGAGAGGTTCCCGCCCGCCAGTTCCTGGGCCCGCTCGTAGAGCGGGAGGTCCTTGTCGGAAACGTAGATCGTCTTGTTGGGCATGGCCGCATCCTAACCTCCTTCCGCGGTCTCGTGTATGTATACGCATATCATATACGTATACGCGGAGGGATGGCAAGACTTTGACGCCAAATAAAATGCCGCAGGGCCGTCAACGTGACATCACGTTGACGGCCCTGCGGCTGTAATGCCTGCTGGCGGACTAGATCTCCTTGCGCTGGATGAGCTGCTCCAGTTGGGCGCGCAGCATCTCCTCCACATCGCCGGGCTCGTCGGTGGGCACCCCGAACCGGACGAAACGGTTGTGGTCGGGGGTGATCAGGCCGCCGGGGTTGTCGGTCTGGAGGACCACGTCGGTGTTCGCCTGGCTCGACACGAAGGTCACCTCGAGCTCCTTGAGCCGGTCGGCGTACTCGCCGGTGGCCCAGTACTCGAGCTCCTGGTAGAACGGCATGTGCGAGCCGGGGATCGTGCCCTTCTCCAAATCGCCCTGCTGAAAGGTGAAGCCCAGGCCCTCCAGCGCCTCCATCACCGCCGTCTGCACCGGCAGCGGCTCGACGGACAGCTCGTCGAGGTCGCCCTTGTCGAAGGCGTTGTCGAGCGCCAGCTTGGTCGCCACTCCGAGCTTCATGCCCGGCAGCGGGCGGCCGGCGACGGCGCTCAGCGGCGTCTCCCAGGGCACGGCGGCCTCGAAGTCGATCGAGTGGCTGGTCCCTGGGGCGAGATTGAACGGACCGGAGACCTGCGCCGAGAAGAAGTCGGCGACGAAGGTCTTGTCCTCGCCTTTGGCGTCGTCCTCGACCACGGCGGTGTAGTCGATCTCGATGCCCTCGACCTTCCCCGCCACTTCACCGCCGGTGAAGGTCACCGAACCCTGGAGCGTCCCACCTGGAGTGATGTGGGTGCTGGTCAACGCGGTATCGACGGAGACCCCAGCGCCGAGGACTTGCTTGAGAATGTTGAACACCACTGGGGTGAGTCCTTTCCGGGAGGATCGTGCAAGGAGGAGTCAATCGGGTGCGTGAATCGTATCGTGCTAGGAAGCCCGGCTCATCACGACCGGCACCGCGGGGTCACCGGGTGAGAGTTTCAAACCCTCCCAAGGGATCGAGATGAGGCGCTGGCGAAGCAGCTCCCTCGACTCCTCCAATGTCGGCTGCGGCGCCAGCTCACCGGAGACGAAGAGCGGCACCTGAAGTCGCTTGTCTCCCGGCATCGACTCCGGCTCCCCCTGGGAGACGACGACCTCCTCTGTGGCCGTGCCGGTCGGCTTGTGGCGGCGCACCGCCGACTTCCGGCCCCCGGTGGTGCCCTTGTGCTCGCTGCGCTTGGCGACTGGACGACCCTCCACTTCGACGAGCTTGTAGACCAACTGCGCGGTCGGCGCCCCCGATCCGACCACCACCGCAGTGCCGGCCCCGTACATGTCGACCGGCGCGGCGGCCAGCGCCGCGATCGAGTACTCGTCGAGGTCGCCGGAGACGACGATCTTGGTGTCCGGCGCTCCCAGCTCGTCCAGCAGCTCGCGGGCGCCGGTGGCCATCACGTCCAGGTCGCCCGAGTCGATCCGGATCGACCGCAGGCGCGGCCCGGCCACGCTGATGGCGTTGCGGATGCCCTGGGTGATGTCGTAGGTGTCGACCAGCAGCGTCGTGTCGGTGCCGAACGCCTCGATCTGAGCGCGGAACGCGTCCTCCTCCGAGCGGTGCAGCAGTGTGAAGGCGTGCGCGCTGGTCCCGGCCGTGGGCACCCCGTAGCGCCTCCCGGCCTCCAGATTGGAGGTCGCCGAGAACCCCGCCAGGTAGGCGGCCCGCGAGGAGGCGATCGCGGCGGTCTCGTGGGTGCGCCTGGAGCCCATCTCCAGGATCGGGCGGCCGCGCGCGGCGGTCACCATGCGGGCCGCGGCCCCGGCCACGGCCGAGTCGTGGTTGAGGATCGACAGCACCAGGGTCTCCAGCAGCACGCACTCGCCGAAGCCGCCCGAGACGGTCACGATCGGCGATCCGGGGAAGTAGAGCTCGCCCTCGGCGTAGACGTCGATGTCGCCCGAGAAGCGGAAGCCGGCCAGCCACTCGGCCGTGGACTCCTTGATCACGCCGCGCTCGGTGAGGCCCTCCAGGTCGCCGTCCTCGAAGCGGAAGCGCCGGATGGCGTCGGCCATGCGCCCGATCCCGGCCACCACGCCGTAGCGGCGGCCGGTCGGCAGGCGGCGGCCGAAGACCTCGAACACGCTGGGCCGGTCGGCGGTCCCGTCGTGCAGCGAGGCCTCGAGCATCGTGTACTCGTAGTGATCGGTGTAGAGCGGGGTGCGCGGCAGAGTAACGGACATGCGTCCGAGATTAGTCCACGTCGATCACTTCGGCCGCCGATCGCCCGGCGGCTATTGCCCGGCGGGGCCTCGGCCTGTACTTTGGAAAGGGCTTACCTAGCCGGTCGGCCAGTAGCTTCCACATCCCCTAGGAGCGCCGCCCCCAGTGATCGCCGTCAATGCCGAGAGGAAGTTCTCCGGCCCCCGCATGGTCGTCATCGCGACCCTCGCGATGGGACTGACCGCGCCGGGCCAGACCGCCTCGATCTCGGTGTTCATCGACCCGATGATCGCCGAACTCGGCGTCGGACGCACCGCCGTCTCGGCCGCGTACATGATCGGCACGCTCTCCGGCGCGTTCGCCCTGCCGTGGGTCGGCCGCGCGGTCGACCGGTTCGGCGTGCGCCTGGTCATGTCGATCGTCGTCACCGCCTTCAGTCTCGCCATGGTCGGGCTGGCGTTCGCCGCGGACCTCTTCGGCCTCACCCTCGGCTTCATTGGCATCCGCATGCTCGGCCAGGGGGCGCTGGGCCTGTGCGCGGCCACGCTCGCCTCCCGCTGGTACGCCAAGCGCCGCGGCCGCGTCCTGAGCCTCCAGATCGCCGTCGGCGGCGGCATCATCGCCCTCTCCCCGGTGCCGCTGGAGCGCATCATCGCCGCCTACGACTGGCGCGTCGCGATGCTCACCGAGGCCGCCGTCGTCGCTCTCGTGCTGCTGCCGCTGGCCGTGTTCGGGGTCCGCAACCGCCCGGCCGACCTGGGCCAGTTCGTCGACGGCGACCCCGCCAACGGCCGCGGCCGCGCCGCCGAGTGGGGCCTTACCCGCGGCCAGGCGATGCGGCAGCCGTTCTTCTGGGTCCTGGTGGGGGTCTTCGCCACCGCCGGATTCTTCAACGCCGCGGTCGGCTTCCACCTGATCGCGCTGCTGGGCGAGCGGGGCCTGTCGGCGACCGAGGCCGCCGCGAACTTCCTGCCGCAGGCGATCGCCGGGACCGCCGCGACCCTGCTGGTGGGGACGGTCCTGGACCGGGCCAACCCGCGGCTGGTCATCGCCGCCTCGATGGTGACCTTCGCCGCGGCCTTCGCCTGGGGGACGATGGCCGCCCCGGGCTGGTCGGCGGTCGGCTTCGGCGTCCTGTTCGGCGCCTGCGGCAACGCCCTGCGGGCGATCGAGAACGGGATCACCCCGCGCCTGTTCGGCACCGCCCACATCGGCGCGATCCGCGGCGTGGTCTCGGGAGTGACCATCACCTTCAGCGCGTTCGCGCCGCTGCTGTACGCGCTGTTCTACTCCTGGACCGGCTCGTTCGAGCTGGTGCTGTGGCTGTCGACACTGGTGCCGCTGGCGGTCATGGTGGCGGCCCTGACCGCCCCGCTCCCGGCGCCCGCGCCGCGTCCCACGACCTGAGCGACGGAGGCGCGGGCCCCGGCGGAGTGTGTACCCTTGTCGTCGTGTTGCGGATAGCGCATGAGTTGGTCGAGGCGATCGTCGCCCACGCCCGGGCGGACCACCCGGACGAGGCGTGCGGACTCGTCGCCGGACCCGAGGGCACCGGGGAGCCGAAGAGGCACATCCCGATGACCAACGCCGCCCGCTCCACGACCTTCTACGAGTTCGACGCCGAAGAGTGGAAGCGGGTCTACGACGAGATGTGGGACAACGACGAGGAAGTCGTCGTCGCCTACCACTCGCACACCGCCACCGAGGCCTACCCCTCCCGCTCCGACGCCGGGATCGCCTCCGAGCTGGGTCTGCCGCAGGCGCACTACCTGCTCGTGACCACCCGCGATCCGGCGATCGCCGAGGTCAGGTCGTTCCGCATCTCCGAGGGCGAGGTGACCGAGGAGCCGATCGAGGCGATCGGCGCGCCCGACGCGGTCCAGACCTACAAGTTCGCGCACAGCCCCGACTCGACGGTCTACGACTGTCACTGAATCTCCGCGCCGCCGGCCACGGACGGCGAGACGAGTCTGCCGTTTTTCACACTCAAGCACGTAAGAAGGAAGACGTATCCATGTCTGTTGAAGTCCGCGTTCCCACCATCCTCCGCCAGCACACCGGCGGTCAGAAGGTCGTCTCCGGCGCCGGCTCCACCCTCGCCGAGCTGTTCGACGACCTCGACACCTCCCACAGCGGCCTCAAGGGCCGCGTGGTCACCGACGAGGGCAACCTCCACCGCTTCGTCAACGTCTACGTCAACGACGAGGACGTCCGCTTCATCGGCGGCCTGGAGGCCAAGCTTGAGGACGGCGACTCCGTCACGATCCTGCCCGCGGTCGCGGGCGGGATGTAGGCCCGGGAGCGATTCGCCGTGGCGCGCTACGAAGACATCACCGGAGTCCTCGGCGACACACCGCTGGTGGGCCTGCCGCGGCTCTCGCCCTCCCCCGAGGTCCGGCTGTGGGCCAAGCTGGAGGGACAGAACCCGACCGGATCGGTCAAGGACCGGGTGGCCGCCAAGATGATCGAGGCCGCCGAGGCCGAGGGGCGCCTCGAACCCGGCGGCACCATCCTGGAGCCGACCTCGGGCAACACCGGCATCGCCGTGGCGATGCTCGCCCGGCGCAAGGGATACCGGCTGGTCGCGGTCATGCCCGAGAACACCTCCCTGGAGCGCCGCCAGCTGCTGACGGCCTTCGGCGCCGAGATCGTGTTCTCCCCGGCCGCCGGAGGCTCCAACGCCGCGGTGGCCAAGGCCCGCGAGATGGCCCTCGACAAGCCCGAGTGGGTCATGCTCAACCAGTACGCCAACCCGGCGAACGAGGCCGCCCACTACGAGGGCACCGGGCCCGAGATCCTGCGGGACCTGCCGGGGATCACGCACTTCGTGGCCGGCCTGGGCACCACCGCCACCCTCATGGGCATCGGCCGGTACCTGCGCGAGCACGTGCCGGACGTCCAGATCGTGGCCGCCGAGCCCCGCTACGGCGAACTGGTGTACGGCCTGCGCAACCTCGACGAGGGCTTCGTGCCCGAGCTGTACGACGAGAAGGTGCTCGACCGGCGCCTGAGCGTCGGCACCGAGGACGCGCTGCGACGCACCCGCCAGATCCTGTCGGCCGAGGGCCTGTTCGTGGGCCTGTCGACCGGCGCGGTCCTGCACGCGGGCCTGTCGCTGGCGCGCGAGGCGCACCGGGCCGGGCGCGGCGCCGACATCGCACTGCTGGTGGCCGACTCCGGCTGGAAGTACCTGTCCACCGGCGCCTACTCCGACGACCTGGACGACGCGGCCGGAGCCCTGGACGGCCAGGTCTGGGCGTGATTCGGTCCACTTGCTAGTCTGAGTCCGTGAGTACCTCCGAGCAGCAGAGCCCACTCGTCGGCCAGGCGCCGGCCCTGCCGAGGCAGGGCGGGCCGGGCGCGGGGGGCCTCGTCCCCCAGACGCGCCGCGGCGAGGCCGCGGCGGTGCGGCTGCGCCGGCTGGCCGGCGTGGCCATCTGGGCGCTCCTGCTGGTGCTGGCCGGCTCGGTCTCGGCGATCGTGGGCCTGTTCCGCATCTTCGGCGACGGCCCCGGCTGGTTCGCCCCGGCGTTCATCTCCACCGGGGTCCTTGGCATGCTGCTGACGATGATGGCGTTCGCGACACTCCGGTTCAAGGGCGTCCCGTGGATGTTCATGGCCGCCGCCACCGCGACCCTCCTGGCGGCCTTCGCGATGCTGTCGATGGGCTGACCGAGGATCCCATACGCGCCTTTCAGAGGACGCCGCACGTTAATTGTGTGGCGATCGCCACCATGTCATTTTGACGACAATCCCGTGCCGAGAACGGGCGCTCGAACCGTTTCTGGACGTACGCTCGGACCCCATGAACGACGCGCCCATCGGGATCTTCGACTCCGGTGTCGGGGGCCTGACCGTCGCCCGAGCGGTCGCCGAAACGCTGCCCGCCGAGCGGCTGCTCTACGTCGCCGACACCGAGCACGTCCCGTACGGGCCCCGGCCCATCGCCGAGGTACGCAAGCTCACTTTGGAAGCCTGCGACCACTTGGTGGATCAGCAGGTCAAAGCCCTGGTGATCGCCTGCAACTCGGCCTCGGCGGCGAGCCTGGCCGACGTGCGGGACCGCTACGACATCCCGGTCGTCGAGGTCGTCAGGCCCGCGGTGCGCCGCGCGGTCGCGACCACGAGGACCGGCAGGGTCGGAGTGATCGGGACGGTCGCCACGGTCTCCTCGGGGACCTACGCCGACGCGTTCAACGTGGTGCCCGGGATGGAAGTCACCGCGGTGGCCTGCCCGGCGTTCGTGGACTTCGTGGAACGGGGAGTGACAACCGGCCGACAGCTCCTGGGCCTGGCCCAGGGGTACCTTGAGCCGCTACAGCAGTCCGACGTCGACACGGTCGTGTTGGGCTGCACCCACTATCCGCTGCTGTCGGGACTCATAGGACTGGTGATGGGAGAGGACGTGACGCTGGTGTCGTCCGCGGACGAATGCGCCCGCGAACTCTACCGGGTGCTGACCGAGAACGGCCTCCTGGCCGGAGGCGCCGGGCCGGCCGAACACCGCTTCCTGGCCACCGGCGATCCCGAGGCCTTCACCCGGACCGCGCGTCGCTTTCTCGGAAACCTGTTTCCAAACGCCGCGGCGGCCGCATTGGACAAGGTGTGATCTGCCATGAAACTGACTGTGATCGGATGCGCCGGCTCATTCCCGGCCCCGGACACCCCGTGTTCGGCCTACCTGGTGGAGGCCGGCGGCTACCGGCTGCTGATCGACTTCGGCACCGGTGCGCTCGGTGAGCTTCAGAAGCACGTCGACCCGCACCTGCTCGACGCGATCGTCGTCACCCACCTGCACCCGGACCACTTCTTCGACACCTGCGGCTACGCGGTCATGCGCCGCTACTCGCCCGGCGTCCAGCCCGAGCCGATCCCGCTCTACGGCCCCGCCGGGGTCGCCGACCGCATCGTCGCCGCCTACGGCGGCCAGGGGGAGCTGTGCCACCCCTCGCTGCGGGACGTGTACGACTTCCGCGAACTCGAGCCCGGCACGTTCGAGCTGGGGCCGCTGACCGTCACCGTCGACCGCGTCGCCCACCCGATCGAGACCTTCGGCGTGCGCGTCGAGCACGCCGGGTCCAGCCTGGCCTACTCGTCCGACACCGGCCCCTGCGAGGCGCTCGAGTCGCTCGCCGCCCACTGCGACGTGCTCCTGGCCGAGGCGTCCTACCACGAGGGCCGCGAGAACCCGAAGGACGTCCACCTCACCGGCAAGGAGGCCGGCGAGTTCGCCACCAAGGCCGGAGCCGGCCGCCTCCTGCTGACCCACCTGGTCGAGTCGTGGGGCCCGCGCGAGGGCACCCTCGCCGAGGCCCGCGCCTCCTACACCGGACCGGTCGAAGTGGTCGCCCCCGGTCAGGTCCACCAGTTCTGAAGCCCGCTTGGCACATTCTCGGGATGTAGTCGTCACCGGAGCCGCATAGCTTCGACATATGTCGAGCTACAACAATCCGCAGCAGTACCGATTCGAACCGAACGGGCAGCCGCCGCAACCGCCGCAGCAGCCCCCGCCGCAGTACCAGCATCAGCCCTACCAGCAGCCGGGCCAGCCGCAATACCAGCAGCCCCCGCCCGGCCCGCCCCCGGTGCAGCCGTACGTGGAGGGCGCTCCGCCCGTCGCGCCCGGCGGCGGGCAGCCGCCCCACTTCCCGCCTGGCGCCTATACCCCCGCCCCGCCTCCGCCGCCCCGGCCCAGGCGCCGCGGCCGGGTCGCGATCGCCTCGATCCTGTCGGTGGCCCTCCTGCTGGGCGTCGGCGCGTTCGTGTTCTTCCAGTTCGTGTGGACCACCGGCCCCGACCCGGCCGAGCGCTTCCCGTCCAGCACGAGCATGTACGCCGAGATCAACCTCGACCCGTCCTTCGACCAGACCCCCAAGCTCCTGGAGCACCTGAGCCGGTTCGAGGGCGCCGACTTCGACGACACCGACGACTTCTGGCAGCAACTGATCGACGAGTCCGGGCTCGAGGGCGTCGAGGCCGAGCGCGACCTGACCTCCTGGCTGGGCCGCCGCCACGGCGTCGCCATGTGGGAGCACGACGGCTCGCCGTACGCGGTGGTCAACCTCGCCAGCACCGACGCCGATGCCGCCCGCGAGGGCATGGAGCGCCTGGTCGAAGCCGCAGGGGCCCCCGAAGAGGAACTGGCCTACACCGTCAACGAGGATTCGGTGCTCATCGTCGGCGGCGCCGGGAACGCCCAGGCCGCGCTCGAGGCCGTGCAGACCGAGGCCGAGACCTCGCCGCTGTCCGACTCCTCCGGCTACGACGAGGCCCGCTCCTGGCTGGACGGCGACCAGCTCCTGGTCTACTGGATCGACGCCGACGCCGTCACCGAGATGGCCGCCGCCATGGGCGAGGAGGAGGACCTCGCCGGTTTCGAGGAGGCGTTCTCGGGCCACGCGATCATGGGCGTCTCGGCCTTCGACGAGGGCTTCGAACTGACCTACCGCCACTTCGGCACCGAGGACAGCATCTGGACCGGCTCCGAGGACCTGATGGACAACTTCGGGGAGCTCCCGGCCTCCGGCTTCGCCGTCAGCGCCGACATCCCCGACGACCTCTCCGAGGCCACCGAGGAGTGGATGGACGAGTTCGAGGACCTGACCTCCAACGACTACTGCGTCGAAGACGAGGACTACGGCTACGGCGAGGACTGCGGCAGCACCGGAGGCATGTTCACCGGGGCCGACGAGATCATCGACCTGCTCTCGGGCGCCCAGCTCAGCTTCGCCGCCGACGTCCCGTCCAACGGCTCCGACTTCGACCCGGAGACCATCCTGTTCAGGGCGATCCTCTCCGAGGACCGCGCCCAGGACCTCGAAGACCTGGTAGCCGAGGCCACTGAGGGCGAGATGCCCGAGGGCGTCGAGGTCGACGGCTCGGAGCTGACCTACCAGGGAGCCAACGTCGCCGACGGCACCCTCGCCGACGACTCGCGCTTCGGCTCCTTCGCCGACGCCGCCCCCGACAACACCGCGCTGGCGGTGTGGGTCGACCTGGAATGGGCCGGGGAGTACGAGTCGGAGGTGGAGCCCCTGTCGGCCTTCGCGTTCGCGCACGGCACCGTCGACGGCGACGACACCGGGGTCGCGCGCCTGTACCTGAAGTAAGCACACCTCCCGAATCGGGGATCGGTCACGCTAGGCTCGACGGCGTGACCGATCCCGTTTTCCGTGCCGGTGACTTCGAGAGGCGCCGGCCCGCCTACGAGCGCCGCGTGCCGGAACCGGATTCGCGGCGCGGTCCGTTCCAGCGCGATCGCGCCAGGGTCCTCCACTCGGCAGGTTTCAGGCGGCTGGCCTCCAAGACCCAGGTCCACACCGCCGGGACCGACGACTTCCTGCGGACCCGGCTCACCCACTCGCTGGAGGTCGCCCAGATCGCCCGGGAGATGGGCGACTCGCTCGGCTGCGACCCCGACGTGGTCGACGTCGCCGGCCTCGCCCACGACCTCGGCCACCCGCCGTTCGGCCACAACGGCGAGGACGCGCTGCACGCCGTCGCCGGCCCGTGCGGCGGCTTCGAGGGCAATGCCCAGACCCTCCGGGTCCTGGCCCGGCTCGAGGCCAAGGTGGTCGACTCCGACGGTGAATCCGTGGGCCTCAACCTCACCCGTGCCTCCCTGGACGCGACCTGCAAGTACCCGTGGGAGCCCGCGCCCGAGCGGCGCAAGTTCGGCGTCTACGCCGACGACCGGCCGGTCTTCGACTGGTTCCGCGGGGAGGCCCCCGAGGGCCGCCAGTGCCTGGAGGCCCAGGTCATGGACTGGTCCGACGACGTGGCCTACTCGGTCCACGACGTCGAGGACGGCCTGCACGGCGGCTACATCGACCTGGCCCGGCTGATGGACGACCGGGACGAGCAGGCCGGGGTCTGCGCGGACGTGACCGGCCGCTACTCCGACCAGTCGCCGGCCGCGCTCGAAGAGGCGCTGAAGGACCTCCTGCACGATCCGGTGATGCGCGACCTCCACGACTACGACGGCGCCTTCGACTCCCTGGTGGCGCTGAAGTCCTTCACCTCGACGATGGTGGGCCGCTTCGTGACCGCCGCGGTAGAGGCCACACAGGAGCGCTATGGGAAGGGCGAGCTGCGCCGCTACGACGCCTCGCTCATCGTCCCCGAGCGCGAGCGGATCCAGTGCGCCCTGCTCAAGGGCATCGCCTGGCGCTACGTGATGCAGCCGCGGACGGCCAGGCCCTCGTACGTGCGGCAGCGGGAGATCCTGGCCGAGCTGGTCGAGGTCCTCGCGAAGCGGGCCCCGAGGGACCTGGAACCGATGTTCGCCGCCGCCTGGCACCGAGCCGAGGACGACGCCGCCCGCCTCAGAGCGGTCATAGACCAGGTAGCGTCCCTGACCGACCCCTCAGCCGAGGCCTGGCACCGCCGCCTCACTGCGGCCTTATTCGCTTGCCGCGATGCGGCATCGGATCCGATACTCGTTCCGTCCTGGACAGCGTCCATTCCTGGCGGAGGTGCGGTATGGCTCGTGTAGTGATCGATCTCGACGGCGATCTCCTCGCCGGGGCCGGTGAAGCACTCGGATCCTCTTCCCAGCAGGAGGTCATCGACTGGGCCCTAAGGCAGGCGCTCGCCGCCTGTGAACGTAGGAAGGGCGCCCTGCGACGGCTCCGCGCGATGGCGGCCGACGGCGCGATCGACTCGGAGTTCCTCTCGGACAAGAGGAATTATCGCCGGTGAGCCCGGCCCGGTATGGATACTCCGGTCTGTCCTGGGGACTTGGTCCGCCGGAGGCCCTGGCGGCTTATTCCTCGCTCGGCGGTTCGCCGAAGGCTGCCTTCCGGGCTTGTCTTGCCCGCCGATGTGCCGCTGCGGCTTGATCGAATTCCCCGGCCAGTCATCGTTCTAGCAGCCGTTGGGCCGCTTCCAGCCGCTGTTCGGAAGTACGCGCCTTGCGGAAGACGAGGTCGAAGATTTGGCGGCCGGCCGTTATACCTCGGCGTTCGAACTTCGTCACCGGGCGGTGGTCGGGCCTGGGGGCGTAGCCTTCGGCCGTGTTCTCCAGGTGCTCGTCGGCGGTGAGGACTTCCAGCATCTGCTCGGCGTAGTCGGCGATGTCGGTGGCGCAGTGGATCACTCCGCCCGGCCGCAAGAGGTCGCGCATGGTCGCGGTGTGCGCCGGTTGGATGATGCGGCGCTTGTGGTGGCGCTTCTTCGGCCACGGGTCGGGGAAGTAGACCCGGATCTCGTCCAGCGACCCGGGGGCGAGGCCGTGCCACAGCAGCGGCAGGGCGTCGCCGGAGTAGACGCGGAGGTTGTCCAGGCCGCGTTGCTCGGCGCGGTCCATCAGGTCCGCCACGCCCTGCGGGTAGACCTCGACGGCCAGCAGGTCCCGGTCGCGGTCGGTGTCGGCCATGGCGGCGGCGGCCTCGCCGTTGCCCGAGCCGATCTCGAGGATCACCGGCGCGGTCCGCCCGAACAGCTCCGCGGGGTCGATCCGGCCGTCCTCGGGCCTCCACTCCACGCCGTAGCGCGGCCACAGGCGCTCCATGGCCTCGTCGTGGCGCGGCTTGTTGCGCCCCTGGCGGAAGTTGAAGGTCAGGATGTGGCGGTGTTCGGTCTGCTCAGGCATAACCGCTCGAGTTTAGCCGGGGACTCGTACGAGCGGCCCCGGATTCCGGCCGGGTGGTCGCCGTGGCGGGTCTCCGGGCGCGGGGGCGGCTCGTCCTCCTCGCCCGAGAGCGTGCCGTTCTCGAACAGGAAGGACTCGCGGCGCTCCTCGGTCTCGGGCTCGTAGTCGCCCTCGGCGCCGGGCTGCTCGGGCACGTAGGTCGGCGGCCCCTGCTCGGGGTGCTCGGGCTCGGAGGTGAGCATGGCGCGGGCCGGGTGGGCGGCCTTGCTGCGCAGGAGCCGCTTGGCGCGGGTGCGCAGGAAGTAGACGTAGGCGCCCAGCAGGACCGCCGCGAGACCGGCGCCGATCCAGAACCCGGGTCCGGCGACGATGACGCCGATCAGCTCCACGAGAGTGAGGGCGATCAGCACGTAAAGGATTCGGCGGTGGCGCCGCCGCCACCATTCTGCGCGCATCTCTCGAAGCCTGGCCGTCTCACGCATCTCGGGGTCCTCGTCGGTCACCGACTGGTCGGATTCCAACCGTACCGACCCGCCGCGGCGACCGCCGCGCCGCTCCCATCCGGCGGGCCCGGTCGGCTCAGGCGTGCCAGGCGACTCTTCTTCACCCGTATGGGTGAAACCGGGGACGGGGTGGGGGGCCGGGCGGCCCGGGTCGTGCGCCTCGCGCGCGAGCACGCGCGCGTTGGAGGCGGCCCGGTCGGCGATCATGCGCTCGTCGGGGTCGTAGCGCCGGACCAGGGCGGGGGTCAGGGCCAGCAGGCTGGTGGCGGCCAGCAGCGCCAGCAGGACCGAAGCGGGCATTGCTCACCTCCTGCGTGTTGTCCGCGGGTTCGGGTGCGTTACCCAACGGTACGCAATATCCTGACAGATTTCCGACAGTTGACTGGAACCCCGCTGAGCAAGGCCCATACCGTCACTCATGGTCGCAATCGAATCACAATTATCGCAAGTGTCGGATATTTGCCCCAATAAACGTAGTTTGCCGTCTTTACGTAGATGGTGATTTCGCCTAATCTCGATGCACAACCGAAGCGGCGGCCGATCGTTAATTCAAAGGGAGACACGAAGAAGCTCCTCGACGGCGGCCTCGCCACGCCACGAGCGCAACACCCGGGTCCCCGCATAGTATGAGCTGGGCGCCACATGGAAGGAGCACCGGCGAACATGCCCGACACCGTTCCCGCCGGAGATCCGCGCGGCGTCGGCCCGGTCACCCCCGACGCCCCCGAGAACCTCTCCGATCCCGAACTCATCGCCGCCACCCGCGGCGGCGACACCACCGCCTACGCGGTCCTCTACGAGCGGCACGTCCACGCCGCCCGCCGCCTCGCGCGCGTCCTCGCCCAGGACACCGCCGCAGCCGACGACCTGGTCTCGGAGACCTTCGCCAAGCTCCTCCACGCCTTCCGCGAGGGACAGGGTCCCGACCTGGCCTTCCGCCCCTACATGCTCCGGACGCTCCGCAACACCTTCTACGACCGGGTGCGGCGCGACAAGCGCATCGAGTACACCGACGACCTCACCAAGCACGACTCCGGCGAGATCTTCGTCGACCCGGCCGTCGAGGGCGCCGAGCGCCGCTACGCCGCGCTGGCCTTCGGCAAGCTCCCCGAGCGCTGGCAGATGGTGCTGTGGCACACCGAGGTCGAGCAGGACCCCCCGGCCAAGGTCGCCTCCATGCTCGGCATGACCGCCAACGGGGTCTCGGCCCTGGCCTACCGCGCCCGCGAGAAGCTGCGCCAGAACTACCTGACCGAGCACGCCGCCGACTCCCCGCCGGAGGAGTGCCGCTGGACGGTCGACCGGCTCGGCGCGCGGGTCCGCGGCAAACTCGGTGTGCGCGACGCCGAGAAGGTCGACGACCACCTCGACGGCTGCGTCTCGTGCAACCTGCTGTTCGCCGAGCTCACCGAGTTGAACTCGGGCCTGCGCGGTGTGGTCGGACCGATCGTCCTCGGCGCCGCCTCGGCCCCCTATCTGGCCGCCGGGGTCGCCTCGGCCGCGGGAATCGCCGTCGGCGGCGTCCTCGGAGCGATCGCCGCGCCCTTCACGGCCGTCGCGAACTGGATCCGCCGCATCTTCCAGCAGCTGGGCACCAAGGGCAGCATCGCCACCGGGACCGCCGCCGCCGTGGTCGCCGCCGCGGCGGTCTTCGCGCTCACCTCCGGTGAGCCGGAACAAGAGCCCGAGGCCGCCGCCGAACCGCCGTCCTCGTCGGCCGAGCCGGAGGACGAACCCGCCGAAGAGCAGGACGACCCCGCCGATCCCGACGACCCGCTGCCGGACCCCGACGACCCGCCGGCCGAGCCCGAACCCGGTGACTCCGAGTCCCCGGCGCCCGAGGAACCCGCCGACGAACCCGAAGACGAGCCCGCCGAGCCGGCCTCGTACGGCATCGAACACGACCTGGGCTCCAGCGGCCTGACCGCCGGCGGGGAGTCGGTCCTGCCGATCCGCCTGAACGAGACGAACTCGGGCGGCGGGTACGCGCCCACCACGCAGCAGGTCGAGACCTTCCCCGAATCGGCCGAGGCCCGGCCGATCGCCCACGGCCAGGCCGCCTCGACCCGGATCACCCTCGATATCGAACTGCCCGAGGGCGTCGAGCTGGCCGCCGAGGAGGCCGCGCCCGGTTGGACCTGCGAGAAAGGCGACGGCACGATCGAGTGCGCCATCGGCGAAATGCCCGACCCGGCCGTGGCCGAGGTCCGCATCCGCATCGCCGACCACGTCAGCGGCTACCAGACCTTCACCGTCACCGTGGACGGGCCCGAGGTCAGCGGCACCAGCGAGCTGCGCATCCCCGTGGCCCCGTCGGGCTCGGAGGTCGGCTACGCCAGCCTCGACGCCACCGGCGTCACCGCCTCGGGGAACACCTGGATGACCTGCGCGATCCCGGCCTGCCGCGAGGCCACCGCGATCGGCGTCGGCGACCGTTACCCGATGAAGCCGTACAAGTCTCCCCACGGCCACCCGCAGCCGCCCGCCGGGCAGGAGGGCGAGGCGGTCAGCGGCGCCCACCTCGACATCCCCGGCGGGGCCGAGATCGTGTGGGCGGGAGTGTACTGGGCCGGAGTCGACGACGACCTGCCGACCGAGGTCTCCCTGGCCGGGCCGGGCGGGTCCTGGACCGATCTGGGCGCGGACGAGGTGACCGGCACCAGCCCGGGGGCGCAAGCGTTCGCGGACGTCACCGACCTGGTCGCCGGCGGAGGCGAGTACTGGGTCGCGGTCGACAACCACGCCCTGCCGACCTCGGACTGCCACCACTGGCCGGCGCACGGCGGCGACGACTGCCTCGACCGCCACTGGGCGGGCTGGTCGCTCACGGTCGTCTACGACGAGCCGGGCGCCGAGAAGCGGGACATCGCCGTCTACGACGGGGCCCCGGCCTCCGACACCGAGATCGAGGTGCGCGGCGGCGGCGAGGTGACGGCCGCCTACACCCTGTGGGGCGGTTCGGGTTACGACGGCGGCGACCGCCTCAGCATCGGCGGGCGCGGCATGGGCGAGCCCGCGACCTGCACCGCGCACGGCGCGGTGAACAACCCGCGCTGGTACACCTTCGGCGTCGACGTCGGGGTGGAGACGGCCTCGGTCGGGGAGGAGTCGACGGTCGCCTTCTACCACGGCAGCGACGAGTTCGTGATCGGCGTTGTCGCCATCGCCGCACCGAGCGGCTGAGGGCCCCGACCGGTTAGGCTGAGGTCTGATGCGGACTTCCACGACTTCTCCCCAGGAGCCCCCGACGCGCCGCGGCGCGTCGGGTCCGATCGTCCGAGCCTGGCGCCTGTTCCTGCGCCACAGCGGCGAGCTGTTCCGCTTCGTCGGCGTGGGAGGGGTCGCCTACCTCATCGACCTCGGTCTGTTCAACCTCTGCTATCTGGTGCTGGGCTGGCCGGACTGGACCTCCAAGATCCTGGCCTCGGTCGTGGCCACCACGTTCGCGTTCTTCGGGAACCGGCACTGGACCTGGCGCGACCGCATCGGCGTCGGCGCGGCCGCCCACCGCCAGTACGTGCTGTACTTCTTCTTCAACGGCATCGGCCTGCTGATCGCGCTGGGGTGCCTGTGGGCCAACAACGGCCTGGCCCAGGTCTGGCCGCAGTACTTCGACAACCCGCTCGCGGTGAACCTGTCGGCGAACGTCGTCGGCGTCGGCATCGCCTCGGCCTTCCGCTTCTACGCCTACCGCACCTGGGTCTTCCGCCGCGTCGAGCGCGCCTGAATCCGTTCCGGCCCGGATCCTCCGTAAATGAACTTTCTATAACGATCTGGTTGCTCCGCGTTTGACTGCCGTTGCGCGGTTTGGGAATCGGAGGCGAACCCTCGAACTCCTGTATGTCTGTAAGGGATGCTGGAAGTAGAACCCTCCCAGCTCATGGGCGAGCGCTCCCGGGGCGGTCACTGAAGGTGCGCAAACGACCCCGAATCGGGTAGCTTTTTTCATATCAGAAAGTGTGCTTATTATTGCGTCCTTCCCTCTACGGACACCAATCTCCATGGAGATCCCTTGACTGAGAATCAATCCGGGGAGCGCTCTCTGACAAGCCCCTGCGGCAACGTCACGGTGCACGTCGACCCCGGTTCGCCACCGAAGGTGGAACTCACGGCGGGCGCCGAGCGCATGTTTCCCCGGGACCTGGCCGAACTGATCACTGACACCGCCCGCAAAGCCTCCGACCTCGCCGGGGTCGCCGCGACCGCGCCGGAATCCGGACCCTCGCTGGACGAGGCGATCGACATGCTCGCCGGCCTGCGCGAGGAGCTGGACGGCGACGGATTCGCCGCCGCGATCGACCGGCGGCGCGCGGAGTTCGAGTCGCCCGCCGAACGGGCCGAGCGCGACCAGGCGCGGTTCGAGGGCACCCCGAAACTCCGCCTGCCCGACTTCGCTCTGGATTCGCTGGACTCGACGATCGGGCTGCTGCGGCGTTTCAAGGACGCTCCCCCTGGAACCGGGCGGGACGCAGGCGAGGACGGTCTGCCGACGGGCAAGGCGACCAGTCCGAGCAAGCTGGTCGTGGTCGAGGCGACCATGGAATACCCGATCGCCTCGGTCTGGCTCAGCAAGCGCGCCTGCGAAATCGGTCCGAAGGCGCTGACCTCCGAGATCAACGAGACCACCGCCGCCGCGCTGGCGGAGCTCGGACAAGAGCAGGACGCCTACTTCGCCGAGCTCGACCTGCCGCTCGGTCCGGCGGACGTGGCCGGGGCCTCACAGGAGGTCGGCGATCGCGGCGACCGGGCCGTCGGCGACGTGCGCAAGCTCGCCGAGCAGCAGGAGCACATCACCCGACTCTTCCACCAGGGAGGCTATTTTGCCTAGCATCGAAGGCGACAAGGTCCGGGCGCTGAGCAAAGGCGTACACGACGAGGTGCTTCCGATCCTCCAGGAAGCCAGCCTGACCCTCCCCAAGCTCCGCGAGATCGACCAGTCGCTCTACACCTCGGTGGCACCTTCCCTCGCGATCGCCTACACGATGGGCACCGGTTACATGAACGCCATGGTCCAAGGCGCCTCGGAGTGCTTCACCGAGCTGAGCGAGGCACTGGTCGCGACCGTCGAGGAGTGGGAACAGACCGACGCGGACATCGCGGGGAACGTGGACGCCCGCGACAAGGAACAGGGCTGAGGGCGGTCGCGCATGGCGTACAAGGCACCCGACCCCGAGCAGTTCGCGGAGATGGAGCAGGCGTACTCGATCATGGCGCCGACCGCCGCAATGCTGATCACCATGCCCACCTTCGTCTTCCCCGGTGAGACGACTGCGCTCTCCCGGATCATCTTCATGAACCAGTGCAATCCGGGTTCGATCATGAAGGCCGGCGTGCACTGGCTGGTGCTGGCCGAGAAGTACCTGGAGGCGGCGGACAAGCTCAAGGAGAAGCGCGACGAGTTCAACGACGAGGACTGGGAGGGCGACGACCGCGACGCCTTCGACGACAAGTCGGAGAAGGTCCACTCCCAGTTGACGATCATCGCCGCCTTCGCGATGCATGTGGGCATCACGCTGTTCACCATCGGGACGATGCTCGCGGTCATGGTCCCGCTGATGCTCGCGGTCGCCACCTCCCTGCAGGCGTTCGCGGTCCTGTACCTGATCAACCGGGCGATACCGTTCCCTCCCGCCCAGGTCGTCGCGAACAACATCATGGTCGCCGCTCAGCAGGTGGCCGGCCGGAGCAAGGACGCGCTGACCGCCCTGGACACCGCGATCGAGAAGGTCGGCCACGCGCTGGCGGCCTTCATCAACGGCAACATGGCCTACACGTGGGTCGCGCTGGCCGCCAAGGGCAACGTCGTCAACCCGGGCGACACCATCGGTGCCTCGATGTTCAGCCTCATGCAGGGGCTGGCGCAGATGACGCTCCGCAACCTCATGGCGCCCGGCCGGGCGGGCAACCCCGGTCTGCTGGACAAGATCTCCCCGAAGGCGAACAACTGGATGGCCGGGAAGGAGGGCTGGTTCGCCGGGTTCTCGGGGGCGCAGGGCGCCTACAACCTCGGCAACAGCGCCGACGGCATCGCGAACCCCGACAAGGAGGACAACGCGATGGCCGAGTCCGGCGTCGACGTGATGGGCCTGGACTTCGTTCCGAACAACCACGGCTTCGAGGACAGCGCCATGGAGAGCGAGAAGCCGCCGGACATCTTCATGGGCGAGGACCAGAAGCAGGACTACGAGTAGGAGGGACCGGCCGGACCGAGCATCACCGGTCCGGCGACCGAAGACTCCGCGGGTGGTCCCCGATCGAAAATTGAATACTCGGTATTCATCCGTTCATTCTCAGTTAGGCAACCCCATGGCTGAAATAGAGATAGACCCCACGGCACTCGAGGAGTATCGGACCGTCGTCCGCGAGCAGCTCGACTACCTCGAGACGATCATCCCCAGACTCGAGAAGGGCAAGGCCCTCGGCCGCATGCCCGCGTTCGGGCGGCTCGATTCCGCCGAGGCCGCCCGCACCAACTACCAGACCTTCCACGAGACCACCTGGAACAACCTCCAGGATCTCCGCCAATCGCTCGACGGCATGATCACCGGCCTCAACGGCTCCGCCGAGCTGGCAGAGGAGAACGACGAGAACTCCGCCTCCGAGATCGGCGCCTACGACGACGGACTCAACGGCGACTGAGATGACGGCGACGACGATGCGGAGCATCCGGGCCGCGAGTGCGATCCTGGCGATCCTCGGGGCCACCGCCTGCGGCTCCGAGTCCGAGCCGCCCGACGACACCGCCCCCAGCGGGTCCCTGGCGGTCATGTCCGACTGGATCGGCTGCGAAGTCTTCGACGAGCTCGCCCCCGTCCAGGAGTACACGGGCGCGGTCGGCACCGACGGAGAGCTCCTCAGCGACGGACTCGGCGAGGGCATCGACGCCGAGGCCGCCACCTGCTCGGGGCTGCTCGACCTGGCCACCTTCGAGGACACCCAGGGCACCTTCGACTACAGCGCCACCGGCGACGCCGCCGTCCGGGTCGGCCTGGCCCCCTGGTCGACCGACGCCGAGGCCGAGGCCAACTTCACCGACCGGGTCCAGACCCGCCGGGAGAACGCCCCGGGCGTCGCCTACACCGACGAGCGCGAGACCGAGCTCTCCGGCGACTGGGACCAGAGCCTGGTGATCGCCGGCGAGACCGAGCACCGCAACTACATCGACGCCTTCGGCCGGGTCGGCTCGTGGGTCGTCTACGCGTCCATCGACTATCTGCACGACCCCGGCGTGGGCGCCTACGAGTCGGCCCCCGAGTTCTACCCGGACTCCACCGCCGAGCGGATGGCCGTCTACCCCTTCACCCCTGACCAGTTCGAGGACTGGGTCGCGGTCGAGTACCTGCCCGCGCTCCAGGCCGACATCCTCCAGCGAGCCGAGAGCGAGTAGCGGCGATGGCCGAAGAAGAAGAGACCACGGATTTCGAACGCGACGAGTACGGGGACATGGACGAGGGTCAGTCCCAGTCCCAGTACCAGCAGGCGGCCAACGACCTGATGGTCCAGCCCCACTGCGACACCGGCGACTGCACCGCCGCTCAGGAGGAGCCCGCCGAGGCGGCGTGGGTGAAACTCATGTCGGCCGTCCCGCAGGCGACCCAGATCAACAACCTGCGCGCCGCCCGCGAGGGCACGATGCTGCTGCCCGAGGGCAAGACCATGCAGGACCTGGTCGCCTCGATCCGCCCGCAGCCCGAGGCCGACTACGCGCTCGACACCATCCGCGACGAGTGGAGCGACTTCTACGAGGACTTCCGCACTATCGGACCCAAGCTCGAACAGGGCCTGTCGGACCTGTCGGGCTATTGGAAGGGCGAGGACTTCGACGCCTTCGAGGAGCAGGTCGAGATCGTCCTGAAGAACTGCCGGACCATCATCGACGACATCGCCGGAGAGGAGGGCGATGGCGGCGTGGTCAAGCTGCTCGACGACAAGCAGGCCGAGATCTTCGAGCAGCAGGGCGGCACCGCCTGCGTCTACCCGGCCCCGAAGTTCTACATGGAGGGCACCAGCTGCGGCTCGCACCGCATCCACATCCGCCCCCCGTACTACAAGAACTGCGTGATCGAAGCGAACGACGAGATCAAGCACGCGGTCGAGCTGGCCGGGTTCGACCCGACCGTGGTCGACGACATCCAGGACGACCGCGAGCAGGTCTACCAGAACTGGCTGGAGTACGTCAACAACAACCCCGACTACGAAGTGGACGGTCTCTCCGGCGAGTCCCTGGCCAGGGCCAAGGCCGACGAGTACGCCGACCAGGCCCTCGTCGACATGGGCGCCAAAGGCTCCGAGCACGTCGAAGAGCAGGCCGCGATCGTCAACGAGGAGGTGACCGACCGCCACAGCAACGTCGAAGCCCAGGTCACCGAGATCGAGCCCGACGCCAAGCCCGCCGAACCCTCCCAGTTCGGCGGCGACCCCGGCGACGGGCCGCCCCCGCCCGACCTCGACGGCGGCCCCGACGTCGGCGACATCCCCGAGGTCGGCGGCGGCGACGGACCGCCGGACCTGGACGGCATGGCCGGGCCGGACCCGAACAACCTGAACTCGCTCAACTCGGACGGCAGCGGGGGCTCTGGAGGAGAGGGCCTCGGCGGCTACGAAGGGAGCGGCTTCAACGGCGGCGGTTCCCCGCCCGGCGGCTACGGCGGCAACGGCGGCCTGAACGGCCTCGACGACGAGAACCCGTTCGGCTCCGACATCGACGACCCCGACAACCTCGGCGGCGACCCGCCCGGCGGCTACGAGGGCGGCGACCTGGGATCCACCGGCGGCACGCCTACCGGTGGCTACAGCGGCGGCACACCTCCCGGCGGTTACAGCGGCGGTACGCCTCCGGAAGGCTACGACGGGAACGGCCTGGACGGCTACGACTCGTTCCAACCCGACGACGAGGTCGGCGGCGGTCTGGCCAGCGGCGGCCCCGGCGGCCTCCCCGGCGGCGGCGCCCCGCCGACCGGCGGCAGCAGCCCCAACCTGTCCGGCGGCGGGCCGGGCGTGATCGGCGGCGGCACTCCGTCGGGCCTGCGCCCCGGCACCTCGTCGAGCCCGCGGAACCTGTCGCCCCGCTCCGGAGGCCCTTCCGGCCTGCGTCCGGGCTCCTCGACCGGTCCGCGCGTCCTCAGCGCCCGCCCCACCACCGACGCCACGGGAACGCGACCGGGTTCCTCGGGCAGCGGCTCCGGCCTGAGACCGGGTTCGTCCGGGACCGGCTCGGGCCTGCGGCCGGGCTCGTCCGCGGCGGGCGGCCCGCCCGGCAGCGGCGCCGGACGCGGGCTCGGGGGCACCGGTACCGGTGCCGGAACCGGCGCGGGCGGCCGCGGCGGCGGCGTCCACGGCGCTCCCGGGATGCTCCCGGGCTCTGGCGGCTCCGGCAAGGGCGACGACAGCGAGCACGAACGCCAGTTCTGGCTGGTGGAAGACGAGGACGTGTGGGGCGGCGGACCCGAATTCGAGGAGGACGACCCCTATGCCTAGGCGGTGACCGTGCAGCCGTCTCGCGTCCCGATCTTCTCCTCAGACGGCTCGGGCCCGCGGCGAAGATCACCGCGGGCCCGAACTGCGTTCGCGTCGGATCAGGTGCCGTCGCCCTGGGAGGCGCGGCGGTTGCGGTCGTCCTCGGCGAGCTGGTAGATGACGGCCTTCACGTCGTCCACCTTGGGCACGTCGATGAGCTCGATCTCGCCGTCGTCGGAGGCGGAGTCGATCTTCATGTCGCCGTAGCCGAGAATCCGCTCGATGATCGACTGGGTGTAGGAGACGGTGTTGACCCGGGCAAGGGGGATATGGCGGCTCTCGCGGGTGACCAGTCCTTCGCGCCACATCACGCGCTGGTCGGTGATCACGTAGTGGGTCGACTGCCAGTTGATCCACGGGATCACCGACAGCCACACCAGCAGTCCGATGAAGACGACGACCTCGGCCACGATGAGCCAGATCTTCGGATCCCAGTCCAGCTGGGCGGTGTAGTAGATGGCGATGGCCGCGATGAGCAGGAAGACGACGAACCACAGAACGGGCCCGACGGCCTCCTTCCAGTGCGGCCTGGTGTGGAGCTTGACCTCTTCGCCTCGGGCAAGCTGGTCATCGGGATAACCCATGGCGGTGACCTCCAGGATCAAACAACGGGCGAGGGCGGAATTCGAGTATTAAGCACAGTCACAGTACATCACCTCGACCGAGCGTACGGTCGCCGGATTTGCTCAACCGAACGCAATTCACCTCTTAGGACACCCAGCCGTTCCGGGCCGCGTACCAGCCGAGCTGGATGCGGGTGTCCACCTCGGCCAGATCCATCAGGTCCCGCACCCGACGCTGCACCGTGCGCAGCCCGATACCCAGCTTGGAGGCGATCGACTGGTCGGTCAGGCCCGCGATGAGCAGGCTCAGCAGGAGCGCGTCGTCCTCGCCGATCGGCGAGGCGCCCGAGCCGCGCAGCGGTGCCGGGACCGCGTCGGCCCACAGCTGCTCGAACAGCGCCGCGGCCAGCGCCACGACCGACCGGTTCGCGGTGGCGATCGCCCGCGGCCGGTGCGCGCCGGGTTCCTCCACGAAGATCGTGTGCTCGTCGACGATCAGGAGCTTGAGCGGCAGCCGCCCCGAGAAGCGGATCTCGTCGCCCCGGTCGATCGACCGCTTGAGGTGGTCGGCCTCCGGGTCGGCCTCGAAGAGTTCCCGGTCGTACAGCAGCCGGTAGCGCACTCCGCGGTCGGCGAGCCGCCGGTGCTGCTCACCGTCGGGCGGGGGCAGGACGATCGGCGGCTTGACGAAGGTGCGGATGCTCTCGACGGCCGTCTCCCGCAACCGGGACAGCCGCTCCTTGACGGCCCGCGCGCCGGTCACCTGCTCCCAGCGGCCCCGGTCGTCCCCGCCCGACTCCGCGGCGCGGTGGAGCTCGATGAGGTCGCGCATCGCCTCGTAGCCGGCCCGGGCCGTGCCCAGCAGCCGCTCGTGGCGGGGGTCGAGCGCCGCTTCCTCGGCCCCGTCTCGCTTGCCCTCGGTCAACCTCCGCTCCCTCAGTCGCGCCTTCGGAGATGGACGATGTCCCCGGCCGCGACGCTCAGTCTGCCCTCGGATCCCGCGCCGTCGGGCTCGATGACCAGGCGCCCGTCGCCGAGGACGTCGACCGCGGTGCCTCTGGTCGTCTCCCCGTCCGGGAAGGAGACCTCGACGCGGCGCCCGAGCGTGGCCGAGTACTCGCGCCAGCGCTGGACGACGTGGTCCGGGCCGGAGTCGTTCCAGGTGCGGTAGACGGCCGCGAAGTGGGCCAGGAAGTGGGCGGCCAGCTCGGCCCGGTCGACCGTCGCGGCCCCGGCCAGCAGCAGCGAGGTCGCCTCCGGGACCGGCAGTTCGGATTCGGTCAGCGAGACGTTGAGCCCCAGACCCAGCACGACCGCGCCGTTCTCGGCCGTGGCGAGGATGCCGCAGACCTTCCGGCCGTCGATCAGGACGTCGTTGGGCCACTTGAGCTTCGCGCTCACCCCGGCGACCGCCCTGAGGGTCTCCTCCAGGGCGACCGCGGCGGCCAGGTTCAGCGTGCCCCACTGGCCGCGGTCGGCCGTGGGCCGCAGCAGCATCGACATCATCAGCCCGGCCCCGGCCGGGCACTGCCACTGCCGGTCCATGCGCCCGCGGCCGGCGGTCTGCTGCTCGGCGACCAGCACGCGCCCCTCGGCGGCCCCGTGGCGAGCGGCCCCGGCCAGGTCCGCATTCGTCGAACCTGTGACCTCCACCACGTCCAATTCGGTCCAGAAGTCGGACTTCTCCGACAGCAGCGCCCAGAGCTGGTGCCGGTCCAGTGGCGATCTCGTCGGTGTGCTCACGCACCAAGCGTAGATGCAAACGGGGCGGATACGATCCGAAGCGTGACCGACATCGACATCCACACGACGGCCGGGAAGCTCGCCGATCTGGCCGAGCGCCTCGACGAGGCGGCCACGGGCAACACCCGCGCTATCGAGAAGCAGCATGAGAAGGGCAAGCGCACCGCTCGCGAGCGCCTCGAGGCGCTGCTCGACGAGGGGTCGTTCGTCGAGGTGGACGCCCTCGCGCGCCACCGCTCCACCAACTTCGGCATGGAGGCCAACCGGCCCTATGGCGACGGCGTCGTCACCGGCTACGGCACCATCGAAGGCCGCGAGGTCTGCGTGTTCGCCCAGGATTTCACCGTCCTCGGCGGCTCGCTCGGGCAGGTCTCGGGCGAGAAGATCACCAAGATCCAGGACCTGGCCCTGCGCACCGGCCGCCCCCTGATCGGCATCTCCGACTCCGGCGGCGCCCGCATCCAGGAGGGCGTGGCCTCCCTGGGCGGCTACGGCGACATCTTCTTCCGCAACGTGCGCGCCTCCGGCGTCATCCCCCAGATCTCGCTGATCATGGGCCCGTGCGCCGGCGGGGCGGTCTACTCCCCGGCGATCACCGACTTCACCGTCATGGTCGACCAGACCAGCCACATGTTCATCACCGGCCCCGACGTGGTCCGGGCCGTCACCGGCGAGGACGTGGGCATGGAGGAGCTCGGCGGGGGCCGCACCCACAACGCGGTGGCCGGCAATGCGCACTACCTGGCCTCCGACGAGACCGACGCGCTTGAGTACGTCAAGCACCTGCTGTCGTACCTGCCGTCGAACAACCTCGACGAGCCGCCGGTCTACGAGTCCAAGGACGTCGAACTCGACCTCAACGGCACCGACTACGCGCTGGACGGCCTCATCCCAGACTCGGCCAACCAGCCCTACGACATGCACAAGGTCATCGAGACCGTCCTCGACGAGGGCGAGTTCCTCGAGACCCAGGAGCTGTTCGCCAAGAACATCATCACCGGCTTCGGCCGCCTGGACGGCCGCCCGGTCGGCATCGTCGCCAACCAGCCGATGCACTTCGCCGGAACCCTCGACATCGACGCCTCGGAGAAGGCCGCGCGGTTCATCCGCTTCTGCGACGCCTTCAACATCCCGGTGATCACCTTCGTCGACGTCCCCGGTTTCCTGCCGGGCACCAGCCAGGAGCACGACGGCATCATCCGCCGCGGCGCCAAGCTCATCTACGCCTACGCCGAGGCCACCGTCCCCAAGCTGACGGTCATCACCCGCAAGAACTACGGCGGCGCGTACTGCGTCATGGGCTCCAAGCACGTCGGCGCCGACCTCAACCTGGCCTGGCCGACCGCCGAGATCGCCGTCATGGGCTCGCAGGGCGCGGTCAACATCCTCTACCGGCGCGAGCTCGCCAAGGCCGACGACGAGCAGGCCAAGCGGGCCGAGCTGATGGCCGAGTACGAGGAGAAGCTGAACAACCCCTACACCGCCGCCGAGCTGGGCTACATCGACGCGGTCATCCAGCCGCACCAGACCCGGGCCCAGCTGGTGAGGGGTCTGCGCATGACCGGTTCCAAGCGCGACGAGCTGCCGGCGAAGAAGCACGGCAACATCCCGCTGTAGCACCGCGGGGGTCGGCCCCGACTCAGAACCCGCCCGCGGGGCCAATCTATGGCTCGCGAGCTTCGCCAAGACTGCCGACCGAACCACTCCCATCCGTCGGGCCCCATCCGGGTACCGTCTTATACAGCCGGGGGAAGCGGGACATTTCGTCCTGCCCGAGATTGGGAGTGGGCCATGACACAGTCTGTAGGAATGCTGCCTGGGCACTTGACCAGGCGGTACGCCATGTTGATCGACGTCGGCTACCTCTACGCGGCGGCGGCTGAGCTGCTGCTCGACGCGACCTCTCGGAAGGATTATCGCGTCGACGCCGAAAAGCTGATCGCCACGTTGATGGAGCGGGCCGCGCACCGCATCTCGGACGGCGAACTGCTGCGGTTGTACTGGTTCGACGCCGCCCGCGACCGGGTGCCGACCGTCGACCAGCGCGTCATCGCCGACATGGAATACGTCAAGGTCCGCCTCGGGAACCTCAACTCGCGCGGCCAGCAGAAGGGCGTCGACGCCCAGATCCGGTCCGACCTGGAGCTGCTGGCCCGCCACCGCGCCATCCATGAGGCGATCCTCCTGGCCGGAGACGAGGACATGGTCCCGGCCGTGGAGATCGCCCAGACCTACGGCGTGCGCATCCACCTCTGGGGCGTCGAGCCGCCCTACGGCACCAACCAGGCCGAGCGCCTGGTCTGGGAGGCCGACACCGTCGAGACCATCGAGTCCGAGGAGCTCAAACCGCATTTCGCCAAGAACGGGACCGCCGCCCAGGCGACCCGTTCGATGGTCGGCGCGCCGATGGCCGAGCCCGAGCCGACCGTGCCGAGTCCAGCGGCGGTGTTCGGCCGCCGCGAGTCGGTCGCGGTCACCATGAACGCCGCCGAGGCGCTCGCCCAGGCCGAGTCGGCGCGGCCGAAGTTCGTCCGGACCACGCAGACCGGCGAGAAGCTCGACCCCGAGACGGTGAAATCGGTGGGGGAGTACGTCGGGCACAAGTGGCTGCTAACCCGGGGCGCCGACAATATAGCCGACCTCCTGCCCGGCCCGCAGCTGCCGACGGTCATAGACAAGGAGCTTCTGGTGGAAGCCGAGAAGGAACTCGGCTACTCTCTACGCGACCACCCCGAAGCCCGGATCTGGGTCCGCGACGGCTTCTGGGAGAGGGTCCACCGCGAATTCGACTTCGAGGAGTGAGAAGCCGATGAGCACAGCGCTCAAGGTCCTCCGGGGCAACCCCACGGACGAGGAGCTGGCGGCCATCGTGGGCGTCATCGCCGCGCTGCCGCGCGAAGAGGCCCCGGAGGAGACAGGCCCGAGCCGGAGCCGCGCCGCCTGGAGCAATCCGGGCCTGCGGCTGCGGGTGCGCCGCTCCTGGCGCGAGGCGGCCGTCCCGGCCCGCAGGGGCATGGACCGGTGACTCGGCCCTTCGTTCTGGCCTCGGCCTCTCCGGCGCGACGCAAGCTGCTGTCCGAGGCCGGCATCGACCCCGAGGTGATCGTCTCCGGCGTCGACGAGTCGCGGGTGATGGCCCACGACGCGGCCCAACTGGCCGGCGCCCTGGCCGAGATGAAGGCCGGAGCCGTGCTCGACATGGTCGGCCCCACCTCGCTGGTGCTCGGCTGCGACTCGGTGCTGGACTTCGGCGGCGAGATCCTCGGCAAGCCCGGGAGCGCCGAGGAGGCGACCGCCAGGTGGAAGCGCATGCGGGGCCGCTCCGGCGTCCTCTACACCGGGCACTGCCTGATCGACGTGAGCGCCGACCGGAAGGTGCTGCGCACCTCGGGCACGAAGGTCCACTTCGCCGAGGTCTCGGACGCCGAGATCGCCGCCTACGTCGCGACCGGCGAGCCGCTGCACGTGGCCGGATCGTTCACGCTCGACGGCTACGGCTCGGCCTTCATCGACCGGATCGAGGGCGATCCGGGCACCGTGATCGGGCTGTCGATGCCGCTGCTGCGGACCATGCTCGGCGAACTCGAGACCGCCCTGACCGACCTGTGGCGGTGAGTCCCGGCCGTTCTTCGCGGATCCGGCGAGCTCCCTGAGGCCGGTCCGTAGACTCGACCCGTGGCGCGGACCGGGGCGGGTCGGAGTGAGTCGGTGAAGACCGAGAGCGTGGTGACCGTCGTGGTGGCCGCGCTGATGAACTTCGGCATCGCGGTGGCCAAACTCGTTGCCGGCGTCCTCAGCGGCTCGGCGGCGATGGTCTCCGAGGCCGCCCACTCGGCGGCCGACACCGTCAACGAGGGGATGCTCTACGCCGCGCTGCGCTCCAGCGCCAGGCCCGCCGACGCGGCCCACCCCTTCGGGTACGGGAACGCCGCCTACCTGTGGGCGGCGCTGGCCGCGGCGCTCACCTTCGTCGCCGGCGGACTGTTCTCGATCACCCACGGCCTCCACTCGATCGACTCCGGCGGCGAGGCCGACTACCTGGTCTCCTACATCGTGCTCGCGGTCGCCTTCGTGATGGAGGGGATCTCGTTCGGGCGCACGGTCAAGCAGGTGCGCTCGGAGTCGCGGCGGTGGCGGACCCGGCCGGTGACCCTCCTGCGGCGGACCCCCGACACGAGCCTGAAGGCGGTGTTCCTGGAGGACGCGGCGGCGCTGATCGGCCTGCTGGTGGCCGCGCTCGGCCTGGCGCTCACCGAGGTCACCGGCGATCCGGTCTTCGACGGCGCGGCCTCGGTCGTGATCGGCGTGCTGCTGGTGGCCGTGGCCGTCATCCTCGGTCAGGCCAATGTGTCGCTGCTGGTGGGGAAGGCCGTGCCCGAGCGGCTGCGCGATCTGATCCGGGCCGAGATGGAACTGGCCGAGGACATCGACGCGGTCGGCGACCTGCTGACCCTCCACCTGGGGCCCACCTCGGTGCTGGTGGCGGCCCGCGTCGACTTCCGCGACGGGGCCACCGGGGCGGCCGTCGAGCGGACCGGGCGGGAGGTCGAGGACCGGCTGCGGGAGCGGTTCCCGTCGATCCAGTACGTCTTCCTCACCCCGTACGGCCCGCCCGACGGCGACTGAAGGCGCTAATCGCGCCACTTGATGCCGCATCCGGTGGACGGGTGGTGGGGCTCGGGCACCGGCTCGCCCTTGCGGACCTGCTCGATGGCCGCGGCCAGGTACTCGCCGGTGACCGGCACGCCGTTGCCGGGGGTCGAGCCGTCGAAGGCGCCGCGGTAGGCCAGCTTGCGGTCGGGCCCGTAGAGGAAGAAGTCCGGGGTGCAGGCGGCGTTGTAGGCGCGACCGACCTCTTGGGACTCGTCGACCAGGTACGGGAAGCTCCATCCGGTGCGAGCGACCTGCTCGGCCAGCCCGGAGGGGGCGTCGTCGGGGTAGTTCTCGGCGTCGTTGGTGCAGATGGCGACCACGTCGAGGTCGGCTTGAGAGGCCGTGAACTCGGCGAACGCCTGCTCGATGTGCTTGACGTAGGGGCAGTGGTTGCAGATGAACGCGACCAGCAGCGCCGGCGCGTCGAAATCGGACAGCGAACGCTCGATCCCGTCGAGGTCGGAGAGGGTGAAATCGGGAGCGGGTGTTCCGAGCGGAACCATATTCGAACCGATGGCCATGACTGTCGCACTCCTCAGTAGGTCGATGGTCGCTTCAATCCTAGGGAGCCGATCCGCCGGGGGCAACGACGATGAACTGACGTGCCGCCCAACCCTTCGGGATGGGCGGCGGGACCCCGGGCCAGGTAAACGGGGCCCCGCCGCGGGCCGCCCGTCTACCCCACGTCGCCGGGCGGCCCCCTGGTGATGGAGGCTATGTCTTTCGTCGAGCAGACTCTGCGTCGCCGTTCCACCACTTGAGTGCGCAGAAATAACGTACAACGGCATAATCGACTTGCGAAGTCAAAAACCTGACAGGTGCAGACATTGCTATTCGGGCATGTGATTTCGTTGTTGGCCCCGCCCGACCGGCGGCCGTAGGGTTTGGGCCATGGAACGAGCCGACGGCCACGAGATCTCCACCGACCCCGACCGTCTCGACCGCGCCTGGGTCCACAAGGTGCTCTCGACCGACACCTACTGGGCCACCGGCCGGTCCAGGGAACGCAACGACCAGGCCCTCGACGACTCGCGGTGCTACGGCGTCTACGACGCCGACCGCCAGATCGGCTTCGCCAGGGTCGTCACCGACGGGGTCACCTTCGCCTGGATCTGCGACGTCTACGTCGACCGGGAGACCCGCGGCGGCGGGCTCGGCAAGCGCCTGGTCGCGCACATAGTCGACGACCTCGACAGGATGGGGCTCCGCCGAGCCGCGCTCGCGACCGGCGACGCCCAGGAGCTCTACCGGCGCTACGGCTTCGCGGAATTGGACGGAGGCGAAACGGTGTGGATGTCCAAGCAGTGGGCGGGGCGCACATAGCGGTGGATTCGAAGACGTCGGGGCCCGCCGCGCGATAGGCTGGTGCGTTCCCGAATTCGAGCGAGGAGCGCCGTGTCCGATACGCCAGGTCCCGTCGACGTCGAACACCCGGAGGACGTCGACACGTCTCACGCCGTACCCGCCCCCGACCCCGCCAACACCCCCGAACAGGAAGTGAACCTCGAGCAGGACTACGTCGACCGCGTCTACGACCGCGTCGACGTGCTGCGATCCGAGGCCGAGCACCACCGCGACGAGGGCTACGCGCACCGCAGTGCCACCGTCCCCGGCGCCCAGTACGAGCGCGACGTGTTCGTCTACCGCGCCGCCCGCCGCATCGCCGACCTCGACTCCCAGCACGAAGGGCTGGTCTTCGGCCGCCTCGACTTCGACGACGGCAGGGTCCGCCACGTCGGCCGCCTCGGCGTCCGCGACGAGGAGTACCGGCCGCTCCTGGTCGACTGGCGGGCCCCCGCCGCCGCGCCGTTCTACCGCGCCACCGCCGTCGACCGCCAGGAGGTGGCCCGCCGACGCGTCATCCGCTCCTTCGGGCGCAGCGTCGAGGAGGTCATCGACGACCTGCTGAACGAGGACGCCGCCGACCGCCTGCCCGTGATCGGCGACGGGGCGCTCATGGCCGCGCTCGGCCGCAAGCGCACCGGTCGGATGCGCGACATCGTCGCGACCATCCAGGCCGAACAGGACGCCGCGATCCGGGCGCCCGGCCGCGGCGCCACGCTCATCACCGGTGGGCCCGGCACCGGCAAGACCGTCGTCGCCCTGCACCGCGCCGCCTACCTGCTCTACCAGGACCGCGCCAAGTACGAGGCCGCCGGGATCCTGGTCGTGGGGCCCTCGGCGGTGTTCATGCGCTACATCAGCCGCGTGCTGCCCAGCCTCGGCGAGGAGACCGCGGCCCTGTACTCCCTCGGCGAGCTCTACACCGACGTCGAGGCGACCCGCCAGGACCCGCCGCGCGTCGCGGCGGCCAAGGGCGGCACGGTGATGCTCCCGATCCTGCGGCGCCTGGTGCGCCAGACCCCGCCCGGCACGCCCGACGAGCTGCGCATCGTCTACCGCGGCGAGCTGTTCGTGCTCGACGCGGCCGAGCTGGCCGCGGCGCGGGCGAGGGCCTTCGAGAAGGAGCCGCGCCCGAACCTGGCCAAGACCGAGGCCGGCCGGGCCCTGCTGGTCGCCCTGTGGCGCAAGGTCAAGGCCATCCTGCCCGAATCCGAGCCGGCCGAGTTCTCGCGCGACGTCGGCTCCCGCGGGGAGTTCCTGACGTTCCTCGACCACTGGTGGCCCGACCTGGACCCGGCCGACGTGCTCGGCTGGGGAGGCGACCCCCGCCGCCTGGCCTCGGCCGCCGAGAGCCACCTGCGGCACGGCGTCATCGAGGAGGTGGCCGCGAGCCTGCGGGAACCGGATTTCTCGATCCAGGACGTGGCGCTGCTCGACGAGCTCCGCATGCTCCTGGGCGTGAAACCCGAGCCGCGCGGGGGCGAGCGCATCCGCTCCTGGGGAGGGGTCCAAGAGGTCTCGACCACGCAGGACCGCTACTACGACCGCGGCGAGCGGCAGCCCCGCGACGCGTTCTACGAGGACTACGCGCACGTGATCGTCGACGAGGCCCAGGACCTGTCCCCGATGCAGTGGCGCATGCTGGGCCGCCGCGGCCGGGCCGCGGGCTGGACGATCGTCGGCGACGAGGCCCAGTCGAGCTGGCCGCGCCCGAAGGAGTCGGCCGACGCCCGCAGGCGGGCCGTCCCGCGAGGGCGGATCGAGGAGTTCCACCTGACCAAGAACTACCGGAACTCCAAGGAGGTCTACGACTACGCCGCCGCGTGGGCCACGCCGAAGCTGAAGGACATCGACCTGCCCGAGGCGGTCCGCGAGACCGGCGTCGAGGTCGAGGAGCGGACGGTCGCGGCCGACGCGCTGCTGCCGGAGGTGGCGGGCGCGGTGGTCGAGGCCCTGGGCGCGGTGGACGGCACGGTCGGCATCATCGCGCCGTACTCGCGGCACGGCGAACTGGCGGGCGTGCTCCACGACGACCGGGTGACCCTGGTCGGCCCGCTCGAATCGAAGGGCCTGGAGTGGGACGCGGTGATAGCCGCCGACTTCGACACGATCGCCGACCAGCTCGGTCCGGGGGTGGCCTACGTGGTCCTAACCCGAGCCACGCAGCGCCTGATCCGTATCGACCTCGCCTGAACGGGAGCGCCGCCACCGGCCGATCCAGGAAGCGACCGTAGTCCCAGCGATCAGTGCCGCCGCTGGAAGCCACCGGAGATCGGGTTTGTCGGTGTCCTCGATCGGGCGCCACTGCGGATCGCTCGGCAGGGGCTGGAAGAACCGGGTCCAACCGGAGGCGGTGAACATGGCGACGCGGTCGCCCGGCTCGACGGCCTCACTCGAAAGGATCGAGTCCGGGCCGTCGAGCCACCAGTAGTCGTCCGTGCGCTGGTATCCGGACAGGTCGCAGCTCACCACGAGTCCGAAATCCAACGCGGGCCGGGAGCATTCGCGCACTTCGAGGACTTCGACGGTCTCCGAACTCTGGGTTCCGAGCGGTGCGCCGTAGGCGGTCTGCACCGCGGTGGCCGCGTAGGTCAGAGCAAGGACCGCCGCGAAACTGAGCACTCCGAGAAGCCGTTCCTTGCGGCTCGGTTTCGTGGCGGACTCGGAATGCGACCGGCCGGGTTCGGTCCGGGTGACCAGGAGCAGGCCGACCCAGACGACGCCGCCGACGACAGCGACGCACAGGAGCAGCGAGAGGATGTCGAGCAAGGAGGCCATGGGGGTCTCGGGTTCCGATAGGGGAGAGGGGGAAGCCGCTACCAGACTACGGGAGTCGCTCGAATTCGGCTTCCTGGCGTTTCTTGGCGGCCCTGGCGAGGCGGGCGCGGACGAACCACCAGGAGAACAGGGCCGTGAAGATGATGCCGGGGCCCATGTGGACCGCGAGCGCGCCGATGTAGGTCGGTCCGCCCCAGTCGTCCTGGAAGGTGCTCGGATCCGAAGGATCCCGGAGGAAGGGATCGACCGCCGCGCGGAAGATGAGGTATCCGCCGACCATGATCACCAGGGCCTGGAGTATTCGTTTCACTGCTGCTCCGTGGGAGAGGGACAAGGGCCGACCGAAGTCGACCGCCGGCGTATATCTGATCGGCGGCGCGCGCGGTTCTCGGCGGAACGGCCGATGGGACCGAAAGCCGTCGACTATGGTGAGCCAGGGATGGCCGCAGCTCCTGTCGAGCCTCAAGACCCTCCTGGAGACCGGCGAGACGCTGCCCGAGGAGCCCTGATCAGTCCAGCCGGAGGTTCTCGATCCTCTCGGCCTGGACGACGTTCTTGACGTCGCCGTGGAACTCGTTGTGGAACTTCGAGACCGTGATCCGCGTGCCCGCCGCTTCGCCGAGCCGCTCGCGGAATTCGTCGTCGGTCGCGCAGGCCCGGTAGATCGCTTCTGCGAATTCCTCGACTCCGATCCGCCCCTGCTCGGCCTGTTCGAGCTCCGGCTTCCCGGCGAAGCGCCGCCGCACCAGTTCGGCGGCCTTCTTCACGGCCGCCCCGCCGCTCTTCACTGCGGCCTCGGTCGCCTTGCCCGCCGCCGCGGCGGCGATGGAGATCAAGATCGGTTCCATGGGCACCTTCAATTCTCGTTCGGGGTTCATCACCGATCGTATCGACTCGCCGTCCCGCGTGCGCGCGGACGATGTGGGACTATTGGTGCGGTTCACCGAATTGGGAGACTTGATGGACACGACCCCCTCGTTCCACAACGAGTTCAATGACGGCGTTCGGACCGTCATTCAGGCCCAGACCGTCAACACCGCCAGGGAGCCGGAACTGAACAAACCGTTCGAACTCGGCTACCGCCCGCGCGTGTGGACCGACCGCACCGAGACGATCGAATTCCTGGTGCCGCACCTGAGGGAACCGGACCCGCGGCCCGTGCACATCATCGGTCCGCCGGGCGTGGGCAAGACCGCCCTGGTGGCCGTGGTCGCGAGCATCATCAAGGAGTCCTACCCGGACGGTGTCGTGCACATCGAGCTCGACGCGTCCGGAGCCGACGACGCGATGCGTTCGGTCCTCGACCGGCTGGGCGCCGGGCGCCTGCCGGAGGAGGAAGGCGAGCTCGAGAAGCGCTACGTCTCGGCGTTGGCCGGAAAGCGGATCGTCATCGTCCTCGACGGCGCGAGCCTCAAGAGCGACATCGAGCGGTTCTGGCCGCGTTCGGAATCGGCGGCCTACATCGTCCTCTCCGAGAAGCGCCTCCGCTGGCACGAGGCACTGAGGATCGAACTGCCCCCGCTGGATGTCGAGAACGCGACCGCCCTGCTGGAGCGGGCCATGCCGCTCGGAGAAGAGGTCATCGAGCGCCTCGTCGAGTCCTTCGAGGGTTGTCCGGGGCTGCTGCTCGACGCGGGCGGCATCGTCTCGGCCGGCGCGGTGGGCATCGAGGAGCTGGTGGAGCTGGCCGGAGACGGCCGGGAACGGCGCCTGCTTTTGAGGGCGCTGGACTCCCTTGGAGACGGCGCGCTTCGCGTCTACCAGGCGCTGGGTCTCCTGCCGCATCCGGTCGTCGAGCAGTCCCTGCTCGACGCGATCGACGCGGCCTCCGAGGACGACCGGCCCTCCGAGGACCTGAAACGAGTGCGGTTGCTGGTGAAGGTCGGGAACGACCGGTGGCGGCTGATGGCCGGACCGGACGGAGCGAGCCGGGGAGGATCCCATGACCGATGAGCAGCGGCAGCTGGTGCGCTGGCACCTGCGGAAGGCCCAGGTCGCCGACCGCCTGATCATGGGCGAGCGGTACCGCGTCCAACGCGACCTCGTCGAGGGAGTCGAGACCTCCGGATTCGAGGACGACACGGAGGCGCAGGTATGGCTCGCCTCCAATCGCCGGAACCTGCTGGCCCTGATCGAACTGGCGGTGTCCCGGCAGTGGAACTTCGAGGCGTGGGCGCTCGCCGAGGCGATGTGGGCCTATTTCACCTCGAGCGGCACCTTCGACGAGGCCGAACGGTGCTACCGGATGGCCGCCGGGGCCGCCGAACAGGACGGCGACACCGCAGCTCAGATCCGAATGTCGTTGCTGGCGGCGCAGATGCTCACCGACGCCCGCCGCTTCGACGAGGGAGAGGCGGCGCTGGCGGAGATCCGGCGGACGGCCGAGGAGTTCGGCGACCTGGTGCTCCAGGGCACCGCCCTCGAATTCACCGGCAGGCTCTTCCAGAAGCGGCGGCTGTGGGACGAGGCGATCTCGTGGTTCGAGGACGCTTTGAGCAACGCGCGCATGCAGGTCCGCGAGCTCGACGATGTCGGACCGCGGGTCGTCGCATTGCAGCAGCGCTTCCTCGGGCAGTGCTACCTGGCGCAGGGCGAAGTGGCGATAGCGTCGCGGCACCTGGAGAACGCGCGCCAGGGCTTCGCCGAGGTGGGAGACAGGCGCTCGGGTCTCATGCTCGAGATCGACGCGGCCCTGCTGGCGTTGCGGAAGGGATCGGAAGGCGCGGCGGAACGTGTCAGCGGGGCCCTGGAGCTCGCCCGCGACAAGGGCATGCTCCAGCCGATGGCGGACGGTCTGGTCGAGTTCGCGCTGCTGACCGCTAATCCGCGGCGAAACGAACTGCTCCGAGAGGCGCTGAAGGAATACGAGTCCATGGGAGACCCGGCGGCGGGAGAGGTGCGGCGCCTCATCGCCGAAGAACAGTAGCCCCGGCGGGATCCGCGGGCCACACTCGATGGCTCCGGGCGATCAGTCGGGCGGCTCGATCACCGGCTGGCCGGGCACGGATCCGAACCCGAGGTTCAAGACCCGGTCCCTCCCGGCGCGCAGCAACGCTGACGGGACGAGGTCGAGAAGCGGGCGATCGGCCACGACTCGGAAGCGGCCGCCGCCCCGCTCCAAGACCAGCGCTTCGTTCCGGTCAGTGCGGACGCTGACGATCGAGCTGCGCGGATAGGCGTCGAGCAGCGTCCGCGCCTCTGCCTCGGCGCGTGCCGGTTCGCGTGCGGAAGCGTGAGACAGGAGGACGGCCGCATCGCCTCGGAACTGCGGCCTCCTGCACGCGGTGTCCACGACCAGATGGCCGAGGTCCCTCCTCGGCGTCGAAGCGGGGTACCTGGCCCAGGTGATCGCGCTGTGTTCGAACCCGATCGAGCAGTGCCAGGCGTTCATGGGCTCGCACTCCGGTATCGGGATCGGGGGCGGCAACATTTCGGGTTCCACCGCATCGGGTGCGAGGTCGAGCAGGCGGTAGATCCGCGAGAGGACCTGTGCGGCCGGGCCGGGGGACGGTTCACTCCAGGCGTCGTCCAGGAGCCGGTGGCGTTCGACACTGCCATCCAGAATGGATCGTATCTGCGGGGCGGGGGCGGCCTCGCGGTCCAATCGCGGAGCCGAGTGGCCGAACCGCTCTTGCGGGGTCCCTGCCGCCATCTCCTCGAAGGCGAAGGCGGCCAGCATGACCGGCCTGCCGAGATTCGCGGCGTAGAGACTGACCGAGCCCGAGTCCCCGACCACGCAGTCGCTCGCGATGAGCGCGGCCCTCCAGCCTTCGTCCGGCGGCACCATGATCAGGCCGTTCTGGAGCTTCGGTCGCATGTAGGCGATCAGGTTGCCGCCGTGGTCGGCGTCGATGTTGGGGTGCGGTATGTAGGCGACCTTGAACTCGTCCGCCGGCAGGTCGATCAGGAGGCGTTCCGGCAGGGACCGGTCGGTCCCCGTCAGCGAGTACGGGCCCCACGTGGACGAGACCGCGACGAGCTTCTGCTCGGGACCGACGTCGAGGGACTCGCGGTAGGCCGCGCGCATGGGGGCGCTGATCCGCAGACGCTCCATGCACAGGTCACCGGTGATCTCGGCGAACGGGACGGCCTCGGGGCAGTCCCGGTCCAGTTGGTCGATCGCGGCCCGGCCGGGCATGGCGAGCAGTGCGGGAAGCTCCCCGCCGGGGCCCAGGAGCTGTTCGCGAGCCGTCCCGGCCGCTCCCGAGAGTCCTTTGAGTACCCGGTTGTAGGTGGCCCCGTGAGGGATCAGCGCGACCGGAGCCGCGGCCTCATGCAGTTGCGGGTCGGCGCTCGCGGAGACCACCAGGTCGGGCCGCTCGGCGCAGGCTCGTTTCCACGGCGTCAGCGGGATCCCGATTCCGAGGGCGCTGCGCTCGGCGAGATGGCGGCGGTCGGAGTCGCCGTGGAGGGAGTAGAGGAGTTTGATCCGGTGGTCGACCGCGAGGAGGGGCGCCAGATCGTAATGCAGGCGGGCTAGGGCTTGGAGGGTCCGGCCGGCGAGGACGACGAGGCGTTCAGCGCCCAGTGTTCCGGGGTCCGGGGTCCGGGGTCCGGGGTCCGGGGTCCGGGGTCCGGGGTCCGGGGTCCGGGGTCCGCCGCATTTTAGCTGAGTTACCTCTATACCTGTGGATGACTACTGCGTGTCGCGACGCCAAGTTTAACCCGTGGAGGCGGCCTCGCTCCTCGGATCGGATTGTCGGTGGGGTGGCCTAGGCTCTCGGGGATGGCAGATCGACCAGAATTCGCTCGGTTCCCCAACGTCAAGTTCATCGAGGGCGAGCGCTCCGACTCCGTGATCTACAGCCCCGGCGGTCCGGCCGACGCGCACCTGGTCGAGGTGTTCGGCGCGCACGGACTCGAAGGCAGCGGCTACGACTGGCAGTCGGCCGTCCACGCCTGGCTGGTCGAGCGCGCCGAGCTGCTGGAGCGCTTCTCCTTCGACTCCGAGGCCGGGATGTTCTGCGCGTACGGGAGCGACCGCGCCGCGCTCGGTGAGGTCGCGGCGGCGCTCGAACTGCTGCTTGCCCAACCGGCCCGGCTGGTCGAGGCGCTGGAGGCGGCCGACGAGCTGGACCTGCTCGACTAGAGCTCAGCGGGCCAGAGCGGCGGTCAGGTTCCAGCGGGTGACCGCCTCGCGGCCGTGCTCGAAGCCCAGCGTCGAGACCGAGGCGGTCTCGATGGTGAAGATCCGGCCCTCGCGGGCGGGCTTGCCCAGCCAGCGGGCCGCCGCGACCCGCAGGCTGTGGCCGTGGGCCACGAACGCCACGTCGCCCTCCTCGAGGAGCGGCCGCGCCTCGTCGATGACCCGGTCGAGGCGCTCCTCCACCTCGTCAGCGGACTCGCCGCCTGGGCCCCGGCCGCCGCCGGTCCAGATCGTCCAGTCCGGATCGTCCCGCCGGATCTGCTCCGAGGTCAGGCCCTCGTACTCGCCGTAGGCCCATTCGGCCAGGTCCGGCTTGACCGCGTCGACCTCCAGGCCCGCCAGCTCCGCGGTCCTCGTTGCCCGCTTGCGCGGGCTCGACCAGACCGCGGCGAAATCCCGGTTCGAGAGCATGGGCCCCATCGCTTTTGCCTGCGCCGCACCGTGTTCGGTCAGGTCCAGGTCGGTCACCGAGGTGTGCCGGCCGGTCGCCGACCAGGTCGTCTCCCCGTGGCGGACCAGCACGATCTCTCCCATGCGCGCCACCCTAACCCGATTCGGGCGAGGAAGAGGCCGAAGTAGTCCTCGGCGTCGCGCCAGCAGTGCTCGGGGACGAATCCCGCCGCGGCCAGTTCCTCCTCGAGTTCGCCGCGGCCGAACTTGGAGGAGATGCCGGTGCGGATCTCCTCGCCGACCTCGAAGCTGATGTCCAGCTCGATCGCGGCCAGGTCGACCCTCATCGGCTTCAGCGCGCGCAGCCGCATGTCGATCGTCGAGTTCGCGCTGTCCCACATGGCGATGTGCTCGAAGTTCTCCGGCTCGAAGTCGGCGTCGAGCCGGTGGTTGAGCACGTGCAGCACGTTCCGGTTCAGCTCGGCCGAGGCCCCGGCCGCGTCGTTGTAGGCGGCGAGGATCACCTCGGTGTCCTTGACCAGGTCCGCCCCGACCATGAACCAGTCGCCCGGGCGCAGCGCCTCGCGCAGGTCCTGCAGGAACTGGCGGCGCTCCATGCCGGTGAAGTTGCCGAACGTCCCGCCCAGGAACCCCACGAGCCTCGGCCCGCCGCTGTCCGGGAGGTGCTCCAGGTGCCGGGTGAAGTCGCCCACGATGCCGCCGAGCTCGATGCCGGGGTAGGCCGCGGCCAGGTCGATCATGACCTCGCGCACCGCTCCGGCCGCGACGTCGAAGGGCCAGAACGAGGCCAGGCGGCCCCCGGCGGCCAGCTCATCGAGCACCACCCGGATCTTCTCGGCCGAGCCCGCGCCCAATTCGACGACCGTGACCGGATCGCCCGCGGCCCCGACCGCCGCCGCTATCCGGTCGGCGCGGCCGGTCAGGATCTCCCGCTCGCACCTGGTCGGGTAGTACTCCGGTTGCCGGGTCAGCTCGTTGAACAGGGCCGACCCGCGACCGTCGTAGTGCAGCCGCATCGGCAGGTGCTTCGGGTGCGAGGTCAGCCCGCGCCGCGCGTCGAAGCGCAGCGCGGCGCCCAGGTCCTCCTCGTCGAGGCAGACTCTCAGTTCCGGTTCCGGCACAGAACGATCTTACGGCGCGCCGGGCACCGTGCAGGCCTGCGCCGCGATCTGGCTCGCATACCGCAGCGCGGCCGCGACCACCGTCTTGTTGCCCCACGCGGCGAACCGGTCGCGCCGCATCCAGCCCGCCGAGGTCAGCCAGCCCAGGACCCCGGAGGTGAACGTGTCGCCCGCCCCGATCGTGTCGGCGATCTCGACCTGCGGCGCGTCCATCTCGGTGACGTGCTTCTTGTGGAAGGCCACCGAACCGGCGTCGCCGAGGGTCACCACGACCAGGTGCGGCCCCAGTTCGAGCCATTCGTAGGCGACCTTGTCGACGTCGGTGTCCGGGTAGATCTGCGCCAGGTCCCGCTCGGAGACCCGTACCAGGTCCGACAGGCCCACCAGGCGCTCGGTCCGCTCCTTGACCCGGTCGGCCGCGCCCATCGCGCTGAGCCGGATGTTCGGGTCGAACGAGACCGGCACCGCCCGCCGGGAGCGGTTGATCCAGTCCTCGAGGATCTTCGCCGACGGTTCGATGTAGGCCGCCAGGGACCCGAAGTGGATCACGTCGACCCGGTTCGGGTCGGGCTGCGGCAGTTCCTTGTCGCTCCAAGCGAAGTCGGCCGTGCCGGTGGTCCAGAAGTCGAACGCGGCGTTCCCGTCCTCGTCGACCACGGCCAGCGCCAGCGTCGAGGACAGCTCGGTCCGCTCCAGATAGTCGCGCTTCACCCCGGTCGCGATGTGGCGCCGCCACACCTGCCTGCCGAAGTGGTCGCCGCCGACGGATCCGACCAGCGCGGTGGGCACCCCGCGTCTGGCCAGCGCCACCGCCACGTTCGCGGGCCCGCCGCCGCAGGTCGGACGGAGCTGGCCGCCCGGTGCGGGCACGAGGTCGATCACGTTCTCGCCGGCCACGAGAATCAAGGCGGACTCCTTCTTAATATGGGGAGCATGTCCAGCAATGACCCTAAGGTTACGGGGGAGCCGACCAGGCGCCCCAAGCAGCGTCGCATGCGCGACATGGCGATGTCGATGGCGGTGCTGCTGGTGCCGTTGGGAATCTTCTTCGCGCTCTGGGACTGGGCCTCCGAGGACCGGCAGGTCAGCGTCGCCGACACCTCCGAGGACTACCTCACCGCCGAGAGCCTCGGCCTGGAGGTGATCCGGCCGGACCTGTCCGAGGACTGGAAGCCGATCTCCAGCGCGCTCGACGCCGGCGAGGAGTCGATCATGCTGCGGACCGGCTGGTACTCGCCCGACGGCGGCGGACTCCAACTGGTGCAGACCACCGGCGACCCGTCCGAGGTCTACGAGCAGATCGACGGCGGCGGCCGCGAGGTCGAGGCCGGCGGCGTCCTGTGGTCGGCCTACGACACCGACGACGGCGAAGCCTGGGCGACCGAGCTGGCCGGAACGAACGTCGTGCTGACGGCCGACGCCGACGGCGCCGCCGAACTGCCCGAACTCGCCGAGGGCGTAGCGGCCGGGCTCTGATCCGGCGGCCTACTCGTCTTCGGCCGCTTCCTCCCCGTCCCCGGTGCGGGCGGCGATGCGCTCCCGCGCGCCCTCCAGGTGGTCCTGGCACAGGTCGGCCAGCTCCTCGCCGCGCTCCCAGAGCTTCAGCGACTCCTCGAGGGTCGCCCCGCCCGCTTCCAGGCGCTCGACCGTGGCGACCAGCTCGGCACGGGCTTCCTCGTAGGTGAGGTTCTCGTCGGTCATTGGTTTCCTCCCTTGGTTGTCCCGGCCTGTGGCCGGATGGAAATCATGCTGCTGCAAGGCAGGGAATGGAGTGTGGAGCTGCCTCTGGGTGGCTCACTCTCAGGAGGAGCATTCCTCCTTGGCGACCGCGTAGGTGTAGCCATCTCCGCGTTGAAGCAGACGTAGATTCCGGTGGGAGGTCTTGACTGGACCGGCAGCAGTTCGCACGGTATGGCTGCCGCAGCTGCGGACTACGACACGCCCCCTATAATGCCCGGCATACTTACCCTTCGGGACGACCGCTCGGACAAGGTCACCGGTTGCGAACCCGAAGAAGGTCTTGGTGCGAGGCATGCGAAGCCGGGGGAACCCGTGCTGGTCAGGGCTGGTTCGAGCGTATCTGCCGCGTCCACTGCATCGTGCAATGAGAACTTCCATGACCATCTCGGTGACTTTGTCGAGCTTGCCGACATGCAGGGCATCCAGCGTGTGCGACTTAGCCGCGCCGGACTGTTGCCGGTTCCACTTGGTGCGGCCGCCACTTCCCACACCGGTGGGGAGTCGGGCTTCGATGGTGCGCCACAGCGCCCAGCGGGTGGCCTGAACCGCTGCCGGGTCCCGCAGCGGTGCCTTGGCTCGCTGGAGGATCCGTTCGGCCCGGTCAGGGGCGAACTCGCGCAAATCCTGACTGCCCTTGGCCTGGTTGCACGGCACACACGCCAATACCAGGTTCGAGACTCGGTCCGAGCCGCCCCGAGATCGCGGATGAACATGGTCGATGTTGAGCGGCACACCGGTGGCATCGCAGTAGGAGCAAACACGGTCAAACTTCGCCAGCAGGTACTCCCGAACCTCGTAGCCATGTAGAGTGCCCTGTTGGTATTCGGCTCCCTCCAAAGACCGTCCGGCGCTGATGGCGTGGGTATCGAACGCGACACGTTCCACGTGCACTTTCCGGACCGGCGCCCAACGCGATAGCCGATCCACCCACGTCATGGTGGTCTCGACACGATGCCGAAGCGATGGCGCGATCCACCCCTTCGGCCGGGCACGATTGGCGAACCGGGGAGCCCGATACCGCAGATTCGAACTCCTGCGCCGTCTCCTGTAGTTGGACCGCTGATCCAGTTTCTTTCCGATGGCCGGCCCCCGGTGGTCGACCTGAATGGCATACCGGCCGCGTCGCTCACCCCCGTCGGCCGTGAACACGCTGATGCCGGTGTGCTTGCTGCCAGGGTCGATACCGGCCTCCACCCCATCCACTTGTGAATCTGAGACCGTGCGGTCCTTCAACCTGATCACGAATGGGGTATGGCGGGCCACCACTGCCCGCCCGGACTTCAGCAGCTTTCGCGCCCTTGCGGGCGTCGTCGGCTGCAACGGTGAGCCGTGCATGTCGAGCACGAATACCGCTGGGTGCCGCTCACGCGGCCGCTCCCCGGCCCTTGCGGGCACGGGGGTGACGCCGTCGATGGCAGGTGAACCACCGACAGTCTCCCCTCGACCATGTTGGAAACCAGGTGCCAGTACGGCGTCCACGTCCCGTTTCGTCCCTGCTTCCGGGTTGTCTGCTGACACGGATTCCAGAGCAGCCTGCTGAGGAAGCACAGGCTGGTGGGTCTGCTGTCCTGTATCCAACGTAGCCATCGAGATCACCTCCTACAGTGATGGCTCGGTCTGGTCACTCCGACCCGTCCCGTTCATTGGGACGAATCCCTACCCGAAGGCCGGGAAGCGAGTGACTCCTCCTTCTCGGTGACCGCCGCGGTCAGGCTTCCCGCGGCCAGTCGGACTCGGATGTGCTCACCGGCGTCGGCGGCGTCGCGCAGGACCGCGCCGGACTGGGCGTCCTGCGCGATCGCGTAGCCGCGGTCGAGTGTGGACTGGGGGGAGAGGGTGCGCAGTCGCGCCCGCAGGTGCTCCAGGTCGTCGATCGAGCGCTCCAGGCGGGACTGGACGCGCGAGCGCATCCGGTGGACGAGGTTGTCCACCGCCTCGGCGCGGGTGTCGAGCATGGACTCGGGGCGGGCCAGGACCGGCCGGGCCCGGATCGCCTCGATGTCGGCGGCGGCCTTGTCGAGCCGCGCCAGCAGCGTCTGCCGCAGCCGCGTGCGGCTGATGTTGAGGCCGCGCTGCTCCTCGGCCAGATCGGGGACGACCTTCTTGCCGGCCTCGGTGGGCGTCGAGGCCCGCCAGTCGGCGACGTAGTCGAGGATCGGCGTGTCCGGCTCGTGGCCGATCGCCGAGACCACCGGTGTGGTCGCCTCGGCCACGGCCCGGCACAGGGTCTCGTCGGAGAACGGCAGCAGGTCCTCCATCGAGCCGCCGCCGCGGGCGATGATGATGACCTCGATGTCGGGGTCGGCGTCCAGTTCGGCCAGCGCCGCGCACACCTCGGGCACGGCCCGGGTCCCCTGGACGGCGACCTCCCTGACCTCGAAGTCGGCGGCCGGCAGGCGCACCTTGGCGTTCTTGAGCACGTCGCGCATCGCGTCGGAGGCCCGGCCGGTGACCAGGCCGATCCGATAGGGCAGGAACGGCAGCGGCTTCTTTCGCTCGGCGGCGAACAGGCCCTCGGCGGCCAGGAGCTTCTTGAGCCGCTCCAGCCGCGCCAGCAGCTCCCCGAGGCCGACCTGCCGGATCTCCCGCAGATGCAGCGAGAGCGAGCCGTTCCTGTCCCACCACTGCGGCTGGGCGCGGACGACGACCTGCGCGCCGTCGCGCAGCGGCGGCTCGGCCGCGGCGCTGGCGCCGGTGAAGTCCACGACCCGCATCGACACCTCGGCGGAAGGGTCGCGCAGCGTCAGGTAGACGGTGCGGCCGCGGCGGCTGATCTCGGTGATCTGCCCCTCCGTCCACACCTCGCCCAGGCGCGCGATCCAGTCGCCGATCTTCTTGGAGACCACCCGCAGGGGCCAGGGGTTCTCGGCGCTCATGGGCGCGTCGGGTCCGGTTCGTGGCGCGGCGTCGGTCACGAACTCAGCCTAACCGCAGGCTGTGACAATGCCCGGAAGCCCGTTACGATCGAGGCGTGGTGGACCCCAAGCGAGTATTGCTGGCCAAGCCGCGCGGTTACTGCGCGGGCGTGGACCGAGCCGTGGAGACCGTGGAGAAGGCATTGGAGCTCTACGGCGCTCCGGTGTACGTGCGCAAGGAGATCGTGCACAACCGGCACGTGGTCGACACCCTCCGGGAACGGGGCGCGGTCTTCGTCGAGGAGAACGAGGAGGTCCCGCCGGGCTCGGTCGTGGTCTTCTCGGCCCACGGCGTGGCCCCGGAGGTCCACGAGCAGGCCGAGGCGCGCGACCTCAAGGCCATCGACGCGACCTGCCCGCTGGTGACCAAGGTCCACCAGGAGGCGCGGCGCTTCGCGCGCGACGACTACGACATCCTCCTGATCGGCCACGAGGGCCACGAGGAGGTCGTGGGCACCTCCGGCGAGGCCCCGGCCCACATCCAGCTGGTCGACGGGCCCGACTCGGTCGGCGACGTGGAGATCCGCGACCCCGAGAAGGTCGTGTGGCTCTCCCAGACGACCCTGTCGGTGGACGAGACCATGGAGACCGTCGACCGCCTCAAGAAGCGGCTGCCGATGCTCCAGGACCCGCCCAGCGACGACATCTGCTACGCCACCCAGAACCGGCAGCAGGTCGTCAAGCAGATCGCCCCCGACTGCGATGTGGTGATCGTGGTCGGTTCGGAGAACTCCTCGAACTCGAAGCGCCTGGTCGAGGTCGCCCTCCAGCACGGCGCGAAGTCCGGCCACCTGGTCGACTACGCCAGCGAGATCGACCAGGAATGGCTGGACGGCGCGAGCACGGTCGGGGTGTCCTCGGGCGCCTCGGTCCCCGACAGCCTGGTCCAAGAAGTGCTGGACCGACTGGCCGAGCGCGGCTTCGGCGAGGTCGAGGAGGTCGAGCCGGTGACCGAGAAGATCACTTTCCAGCTCCCGCGCGAGCTGGTCAAGGACATGAAGGACGCTCAGTCGGCCTGATCCCAGGTGGGCTTGCGGGCCGGGGTCACGACCGGTTCGAGCCGTTCGGGCTCGTCGGCGGCGATCTCCAGTTCGTTGAAGCGCCTGGCGGTCACCAGCAGGCGGGACTCGATGCTGGCCACGGCCGCGTTGTAGGAGTTCACCGCCGCGTCCAGCGAGCCGCCGAGCCTCGAGAAGTGCCCGGCGACCGTCGCCAGGCGCTCGTGCAGCTCGCGACCGAGCCGGTGGACCTCCTTGGCGTGCCGCGCCAGGGCCTCCTGCCTCCAGGTGTGGGCGACCGTGCGCAGCAGGACCATCAGCGTCGACGGTGAGGCCACGACCACCCCGCGCGCGAAGGCGTCCTCCAGCAGCACCGGGTCCGACCGCACCGCCGCGTCCAGGAAGGCGTCGGCGGGCACGAACAGGACCACCATCTCGGGGGTGTCGTCGAAGGCCCTCCAGTACTCCTTGGCGGCCAGGGTCTCGACGTGCCGCCGCAGGTGCTTGGCGTGGGTCTTCAGCGCGACCTGGCGGGCCTCCTCGTCGTCGGACTCCAGGGCCTGGAGGTACGCCTGGAGCGGGGCCTTGGCGTCGACGACGATCGTCCGCTCCCCGGAGAGGCGCACCACCAGGTCGGGGCGCACGGCCCGGCCGTCGACCTCCCCGGCCTGCTGCTGGGAGAAGTCGCAGTGCTCGACCATCCCGGCCGACTCGACGATGCGCCGCAGCTGCACCTCGCCCCACTGGCCCCTGACCTGCGGGGACTTGAGGGCCGACAGCAGCCGCCCGGTCTGGTCGCGCAGGTCCTCGGAGATGTCGGCGACCCCGGAGAGCTGGATGCGCAGCTGCGCGTAGGCGTCCAGGCGGGCCCTCTCGACGTCGCCGAGCCGGTTCTCGTAGCGGGCCAACGTATCGGCGATCGGGGCCAGGACTTCGCCGACGGCCTGCCGGGAATGGTCGGTGGCCTGGTAGGCGACCGCGGTCAGCTTGGCCTCCAGGCGCTCCTCGTTGTCGGAGGCCGCGTCCAGGCGCGCCTGCGCCGCCGCCAGCTCGGCGGCCTGCCTGCTCCGCCCCGCGAACCATCCGGCGACCGCTCCGGCGGCCACGCACACCGCCGCCAATAGGACCCACGTCATAGCGGCAAGTGTAAGTGCCAGGTCGCGGGTAGGCTCGGTACATGGGACTGTGGTTGACCTTGCTGGTGATCGCGATAGCGGTCATCGCCTTCGTGGTCTATTCCAACAAGAAGCGCGCCGAACGCGAGCTGGCCGACGCCGAGGCCGAGGCGCGCCGCCTCTACGAGCGGCTCGGGGGGCAGACGATGAATCTGACCGCCCCGGGCGACAACCTCGCGGCCGGGCAGGCGCTTGCCGACGCCGGGGAGCGCTACACGGCGGCCGGGTCGCAATTGGACTCGGCAGCGAGCGTCCACCAGTACCGGCTGGCGGCCGAGACCGCCGTCGAGGGGCTCCACTACGTCCGCGCCGGTCGCGAGGCCATGGGCATCGACCCCGGGCCCGACGTGCCGCTCCTGCCGGGGCAGGCTCGCGCCGGATCGCTCAAGGAACCGGTCTCGGCCGAGGTCGAGGGCCAGGCGTACACCGGCTCTCCGAGCCCCACCGCAGACAACCGCCACTACTACCCGGGCGGCAATGTGGACGGCAGGCCCGTGCCGTCCGGCTGGTACAACACGCCGTGGTGGAAGCCCGCGCTGGCCGGTGTCGGCGGGGCGCTGGTCGGCATGATGGTCATCGACGCGATGCTGATGCCCGCCTACGCGGGCGGCATGGTCGAGGGCGCCGCCGAGGACCCCGGCGCCGACGCCGGTGGTGACGCGGGTGCCGACGTGGGAGCGGAGGACACCGGTGACATGGGCGGAGACTTCGGGGGCGACATGGGTGGAGACTTCGGTGGAGGCTTCGACTTCTGATCCGCGCCGGTAGGGCGCGGACCCGGACACGGCCGGGGGGGGGGGGGGGGGGGGGGGGGGGGGGGGG
>NZ_JAELXW010000053.1 GCF_016428645.1 Glycomyces salinus
GACATGGGTGGAGACTTCGGTGGAGGCTTCGACTTCTGATCCGCGCCGGTAGGGCGCGGACCCGGACACGGCCGGGGCTCGGCGGCGATGCCGCCGAGCCCCGGCTCTTTGTTGTGTTCTTAGTCACAATTCTGAAGGCTTCGGGGGTTTCGGGTGTGTTGCGCGGACCGGCCCGTTGCCGGGGGATCGGGCCCCTTTTATCTATTACGGACGGTAACAACCCGAGTTCAGGGCCATTGAAATATCGATGAACACCTTGCCGGGCATCGGAAGCGAACTGTTTCCGACAAAAGTCCGGATCGTCGGCCGGTCCCGTACCGTGCCGCATGCGTACAAAGTGGGGTCTTGTGGAATCGCCTGTGGACTGGCACGGTGACTCGCGGGGACGGTGACACAGCGCACGTCCCCGCCACACCCGAAGGCATCGGAGTCGCACCCCCGGCGCCGATGCCACTCCAACAGAACAGGAGCCGTCGTGATCCACTCACAACGATGGCGTCAAGTCCTCGCGGCAGCGACCGCCGGTGCGTTGGCCTCGGCCTTCGCCGGCAGCGCGGCCTGGGCACAGGCCGAGGAAGCGGACGTCCAAGCACTGATCGAGCAGAAGGTCGACCCCGATCTGCTCTCCGAAATCGACGCCGAAGGCGAAGCCGAACTCTGGGTACGATTCCAGGGCTCCCCGGACTTCAACCCCGCCTTCAGCGCCGACGCCAAGGCCGACAAGGGAACCGCCGCCGTCGACGCGGCACGGGAATTCGCCGAGACCTCCCAGGCCGACCTGATCGCCGCCCTCGACGAGGCCGGCGTGGAGTACGAGTCCTACTGGGCCACTTCAACGGTCAAGGTCACCGGCGGCACCGAGCTGCTGGAGACCGTGGCCGAGATCGACGAGGTCGACCAGGTCGTCCAGGCCCCCGAATACGAGCGGATCGAACCGGTCGACCTCGGCCTCGAACCGGCCGCCACCGAGTGGGGCCTCGACGACATCCACGTCCCCGACGTGTGGGACCTCGGCTACGACGGCACCGGCGTCACGATCGCCTCGATCGACTCCGGCGTCGACTACGAGCACCCGGCGCTGGTCGACCAGTACCGCGGCAACAACGGCGACGGCACCTTCACCCACGACTACAACTTCTTCGACGTCCAGGGCGCCTGCGACGGAGACCCGTGCGACACCGACGTCGACGGTCACGGCACCCACACCATGGGCACCATGATCGGCGACGACGGCGGGGACAACCAGATCGGCGTCGCGCCCGGCGCCGAGTGGATCGCCGTCAACGGCTGCTGCCCCGGCCTGGACGCCCTGATCGAGTCCGGCGAGTGGATCGCCGCGCCGACCGACGCCGAAGGGAACGACCCCGACCCGACCAAGGCGCCCGACGTCGTCAACAACTCCTGGGGCACCACCCAATCGGTCGACGACCCGTTCTACGAGGACATCGTCGCCCTGTGGCACGCGGCCGGGATCATCCCCGTCACCTCCCTGGGCAACAACGGCTCCTCCTGCGAATCGGCGGGATCGCCCGGCCTCTACCCCAACGTGATCGGGGTCGGAGCCTATGACGTGGACGGCGACATCGCGGACTTCTCGGCGCGCGGTCCCGGCCGCGACGGCGGGGTCAAGCCCGACATCGCCGCCCCCGGCGTCAACGTCCGCTCCTCCCTCCCAGGAGGCGAATACGGCGCCTACAGCGGCACCTCCATGGCCGCGCCTCACGTCGTGGGCATGATCGCCCTGCTGATGGAGGCCGCCCCGGCTCTCCTCGGCGACTACGACACGGTCTACGAGATCGTCACTGGGACCGCCAGAGCGACCGCCGACGACCAGTGCGGCGGCACCGAGGACCACAACAATGTCTGGGGCCACGGCCGCATCGACGCGCTCGAAGCGGTCCTGGGCTCCCCGGCCGGCGAGACCGGCTCGATCGCCGGCACCGTCACCGACGCCGAAGGCGCCCCCGTCGAGGATGCCGAACTGGTCTTCGAAGGCGAACTCGACCGCACCGCCACCACCGGCGAGGACGGGACCTTCGAGGTCCCGGTCGCGCTGGCCGGGGACTACGCGGTCACCGTCTCCAAGTTCGGCTACGGGAGCGTCGAGGACGAGCTCAGCGTCGTGGCCGATCTGACCACGTCCTATGACGCGGTCTTGGAGACCGTGGCGTCCTCGGAGGTCAGCGGCACGATCGTCGACGGCTCCGGGCACGGCTGGCCGCTGGCCGCCACCGTCTCCACCGCCGGAGGCGAGGTATCCACCCAGACCGACCCGGTCACCGGCGAGTACGAGCTGACCCTGCCCGAGGGATCCTGGGAACTGATCGTCGAGCCGGACTACCCCGGCTACGAGACGGTGACCGTCGAAGTCGTCTCCGCCATGGACGACGTGGTCGAGGTGCCGATCGCCGAGGGCTGCGTCGCCCCCGGCTACGGCTTCGACCCCCTGGGCAGCGGCTTCGAGTCCGAGACCGCCCCGCCCGGATGGTCGGTGGTCAACCGCGGCGACCAGCCTTGGCGGTTCGACGACCCCGACGGCCAGGGCAACCACACCCCCGGCTCGGGCGGGTTCGCGACCGCCGACTCCGACGCACAGGGTTCGGGCGGAGTCCTGATGGACACCGATCTCATCTCGCCGACGTTCGACCTCTCCAGCGCCGACGAGCCGGTGCTCACCTTCGACACCGACTACTACCAGGGCAGCTACGACTCCGAGGCCGACGTGTCGGTCAGCGTCGACGGCGGTGAGACCTGGGAGGAGGCATGGGCCTCCGACGGGAACGCCCGGGACACCACCCTCACTGTCGACCTGACCGAATGGGCCGACGCGACCGAGGCGAAGCTGAAGTTCCACTACACCGACAACACCGACTGGGCCTGGTGGTGGCAGATCGACAACGTGCTCGTCGGCACCGCCGCCGAGTGCGCGCCGCTCGAAGGCGGGCTCGTGCTCGGCACGGTCTCCGGCCTCGACACCGGCGATCCGCTCGAGGACGCGGTGGTCACCCAGACCTCCACCGGATACTCGGGCACCACCGACGCCGACGGCCGGTACTGGACCTTCGCCGGCGGCGCCGGCGACTCCGAGTTCAGCGCGGTCAAGTCCGACTTCGGCGCCGCCCTGGAGACGGTCGACGTCGTCCCCGACGCCGTGACAGAGGCCGACTTCGGCATCGGCACCGCCGATATCACCGCCAGCTCCACGACCCTGAACTCCTATGTGCAACAAGGGAGTTCCTGGACCCACCGGCTGCGGCTGACCAACTCCGGCAGCGCCGACGGGGTCGTCGACCTCGGCATCGGGGAAGGCTCGTTCTCCATCCTCGGATACGAGAACCCCTCCGACACCTCGTGGCTGTCGGTGGAATCGGGCACCGTCACCGTCCCGGCCGGGGAGACGATCACCGTCGAGGTCACGACCTCGGCCGATGAGGAGTCCGGAGGCGTCGACCAGCCCGGCACTTACACCGCGACGCTCTCGCTCGACTACGAGAGCCCGAACGAGTCGCCGGTCGTCGATGTCTCGATGGTGGTCGTGCCCCGATCCGAGCAGGGCAAGCTCCTCGGCTCGATCGAGGCCGTCACCTGCGACGGCGAGACCGCCGCGCTCGATGAGGCGCAGGTCCAGATCCGCGAGGACGCCGGAGGCACCGAGCACCTGTTGTCGGACGAGGACGGCACCTACGAGTTCTGGTTCGACGAGGGCGCTTACACCGTCATCGTCTCCAAGGACGGCTACGCGGCCGACTTCGCCTTCATAGAGGTCGAATCCGGCACCACCAATGAGCAGGACTTCGAGCTCGAAGAGCTCGGCTGCTGAGACCCGTCAATAGACCGGGCCCCCGCCGCATGCGGCGGGGGCCTTTCTCGCCCCGAATCCCGTCCGATTGCGACCGAACCGGTACAGGTCGTGTCCGGTTGTCGGGTCCGTGTCGGCTCGGGGT
>NZ_JAELXW010000054.1 GCF_016428645.1 Glycomyces salinus
ACACCAACACCCCAGCCCTAACCGAACGGCATTGCGTCTAGACCAGACGAGTGGGGCGGGGCCGGTCGGCCCCGCCCCCTTCTCGCGTCTCAGGACCGCAGCAGCGTCGCCGTCTGCGCGGCGATCTCGCCTTCCTCGTTGGTCGGCACGACCAGGCCGGTGATCGGAGAGTCCTGCGTGGTGATGATCGGCCCGCCGGTGAGGTTGGCCTCCTCGTCGAGCTGGATTCCCAGCGCCACCAGCGACTGGAGCGACCGGGCCCGCACTTCGGCGCTGTTCTCCCCCACCCCGGCGGTGAAGGCGACCGCGTCGGCCCCGCCCAGGGCCGCGATGTAGGAGCCGATGTACTTCCTGATCCGGTAGCAGTAGACCTCGAGGGCCGCCTCGGCGGCGGCGTCGCCCTCGGTCGCGGCCGACTCGATGCCGCGCATGTCGATCATCCCGGTCATGGCGTACATCCCCGACTCCTTGTTCAGCGCCGCGTCCAGCTCCTCGAAGGACGCGCCGGTGCGGTGGTGCAGGTGGAAGACGATCGCCGGGTCGATGTCGCCCGAGCGGGTGCCCATGACCAGGCCCTCCAGGGGCGTGAGCCCCATGGAGGTGTCGATGGAGCGGCCCCGCTCGACCGCGGTGACCGACGCGCCGTTCCCGAGGTGAGCGACGATCACGTTGACTTCCTTGAGGCTCCTGCCGAGCAGCTCGGCGGCCCGCCGCGAGACGTAGGCGTGGCTGGTGCCGTGGAAGCCGTAGCGCCGCACCCCGTGCTCGGTCCGCCACGCCTCGGGAACGGCGTACCGGTGGGCGCGCTCGGGGATGGTGGCGTGGAAGGCGGTGTCGAAGACCGCGACCTGCGGCAGCTTCGGGAAGAGCTTGCGGGCGACCCGGATGCCCTCCAGGTTCGCGGGATTGTGCAGCGGCGCGAGCGAGGCGAGCTCGCCGACCTCGGCCTCCACCTCGTCGTCGATGACGACCGGCTGCACGAAGCGCTCTCCGCCGTGGACGACCCGGTGCGCGACGGCCATCAGCCCGGCCTCGGGCAGCGGCGACCCGTAGCGGTCGAAGGCGCCCACGACCGCTTCGAGCCCTTCGGCGTGGTCGGCGATCCGCTCGTTCCAGGTGTGCCCGCCCTCGGCCGTCCGATGGGTCAGGGTCGACTCGGGCTGCCCGATCCGCTCGATCAGACCCGAGATCGACGCCTCGCCGGTGTCGGCGTCGACCAGCTGGTACTTGATCGAGGAGGATCCGGAGTTGATCACCAGGACCGGTGCGCTCATATGCTCATCCCTCTGCTTCCCGCCTCCGCCGCCTGGATGGCGGTCAGTGCGACGGTGTTGACGATGTCCGGCACGGTGGCCCCGCGAGAGAGGTCGTTGACCGGCTTGCGGAGGCCCTGGAGCACCGGGCCGACGGCGATCGCCCCGGCCGAGCGCTGCACGGCCTTGTACAGGTTGTTGCCCGTGTTCAGGTCGGGGACGATGAAGACCGTGGCCTTCCCGGCCACGCGCGAGTCCGGCATCTTGGTGCCGGCGACCCCGGCGTCGGCGGCGGCGTCGTACTGGATCGGGCCCTCGACCGGCAGGTCCGGCCGGCGGTCCCGGACGATCTCGGTGGCGGCGCGGACTTTGTCGACCGCTTCGCCGTGCCCGGAGGTGCCGGTCGAGTACGACAGCATCGCCACCCGCGGCTCGACCCCGAACTCGGCGGCGGTGTCGGCCGAGGAGAGCGCGATGTCGGCCAGTTGCTCCGCGTTCGGGTCCGGGTTGACCGCGCAGTCGCCGTAGACCAGGACGCGGTCGGCCAGGCACATGAAGAATACCGAGGAGACCACCGCGACCTCCGGCTTGGTCTTGATGATCTCGAAGGACGGGCGGATGGTGTGGGCGGTGGTGTGGACCGAGCCGGAGACCATCCCGTCGGCCATGCCGGTGTGGACCATCATGGTCCCGAAATAGGAGACGTCGGCGACGGTGTCGTAGGCGGCCTCGGTCGTGACGCCTTTGTGCGCGCGCAGTTTCGCGTACTCGGCGGCGAAGCGCTCGCGGATCTCGTGGTCCCCGGGGTTGAGGACCTTGGCGGCGGCGATGTCGACGCCCAGCTGCGCGGCCTGCGATCGGACCTCGGACTCCTCGCCGAGCAGCGTCAGGCGGGCGACGTCGCGGCGCAGCAGGATCTCGGCGGCCTTGAGGATGCGCGGCTCGGTCCCCTCCGGCAGCACGATGTGCTTGTCGAGGTTCTTGGCGCGGGCGAGGGTGGTGTGCTCGAACATGATCGGGGTGACCACGGTCGGCGTCGACAGCCGCAGCCGGTCGAGCAGGTCGTCGCCGTCGACCCCGGCGGCGAAGCCCTCCAGGGCGAGCGCGAACTTGCGTTCGCCGCCGGCGGCCAGCGACCCGGTGACGTCCCCGACCAGGTTGGCCATGTCGAAGGTGTCGTGCTGGACGACCGCGATCGGCAGCCGAGAGTCGAGCCCGGCGACGATGTCGAGGATCTGGGGCTGGGGCCGGATGCCGCCGGTGAGGAACACCGCCGACAGGCTCGGCACGCCTTCGGCCTGGTGGGCCGCGAGCAGCCCGAGCAGGACCTCGGAGCGGTCGCCGGGCAGGATGACGGCCTTGTCGTCGGCCAGGCGCGTCAGCAGGTTCGGCAGCGTCATCGCCGCGACGACGACATCGCCGACGGTGCGGGTCAGCACCTCGGGATCGCCGGAGATGAGCGTGGCGTCGGCCGCGTCGATCAGCTCGGAGACGGTGGGGGCGTTCAGGGCCGGGCTCTCGGCGATGACGCCGGTGCCCGGATGCGCCCCGCGCACTTCGTCGACCAGGTCGGGCTCGACGCGGTTGACGACGGTGCCCAGGACGGTCGCGTGGGCGGCCTCGGCCTGGGCCACGCCGAAGCGCAACGCCGCGTCGATGTCGGATCGGCTCTGCTTGTAGCCGGTGATGACCAGCAGCATGGGCGCGGCGAGGTTGACCGCCACGCGGGTGTTGAAGGTGAACTCGACCGAAGCGCCCACATCGGAGTAGTCGCTGCCGACCACGAGCACGGCGTCGTGCCCCTCGGCCAGGGCGTGGTAGCGGTCGACGATGCGCGACAGGGCCTCGTCCGCGTCGTCGCGCACATCGGAGTAGGTGACGCCCACGGAGGCCCCGTAGGGGTCGGACAGTCGGTAGTGGTCGCGGAGGAGGGTGATGACGGGGTCGGACGCGGAGGTGTTCTCGTCGCGGACTATCGGACGGAACACCGCCACCGAGCCGGCCCGTTTGGTCAGCAGGTCCATGACGCCGAACGCCACAGCGGACTTGCCGCTGTTGGTGTCCAGGCTGGCGAGGTAAAGACTTTGAGCCACGAGTCCAACGCTATCCAGCGAGAGGGCGCCGCGCAGTGGATCTGCGCGGCGCCTCACCTGTGACGTCCGTTCAGGCCGGGGCCGGGACGACGACCGGCTGCGGCGGCGGGGGCCCCACGTAGCGGGCGCGGGGGCGGATGATCTTGGTGTCGTGGGCCTGTTCGAGGATGTTGGCGCTCCACCCGACGACGCGGCTGGTGGTGAAGGTGGGGGTGAACATCTGGCGGGGCACGCCCGCCAGCTCCATGACCACGCCGGCGTAGAACTCGACGTTGGTGTAGAGCTTGCGGCCGGGTTTGACCTCGGCGAGGATCTCAACAACGCGGCGCTCGACGGTCTTGGCGAAGTCGACGACGTCGCCGCCGAGCCCGTCGGCGACGTCGCGCAGGTGGTTCGAGCGCGGGTCCTCGGTCTTGTAGACGTTGTGCCCGAAGCCCATGATGCGGCGGCCGGCCTCGAGTTCGCCGCGGATCCACGGGTCGATGTTGTCGACCGATCCGATCGAGTCGAGGGCGTCCAGGGCCCGGGCGGGCGCGCCGCCGTGGAGCGGCCCGGAGAGGGCGCCGATGGCGCCGACCAGCGCGGCGCCGATGTCGGCGCCGGTGGAGGCGATGACCCGTCCGGTGAAGGTCGAGGCGTTGAATCCGTGGTCGATGGTCAGAATCAGGTAGTGCTCGACCGCCCGCGCGCTCTCCTCCGAGGGCTCCTCGCCGGTCATCATGTAGAGGTAGTTGGCCGCGTAGCCGAGGTCCTCGCGGGGCTGCAGCGGCTCCTGCCCCTGGTTGATCCTCCACAGTGCGGTCAGGATGGCGGGCGTTACGGCGCTGGCGAACAGGGCGTCGTCCAGGCGGGTCTCGTCGTCGATGTCGAGCAGCGGGCGCATCGGCCGGGCCGCGCAGGCGGCCGACAGGGCGGTGCGGAGCCCGTCGAGCGGCGAGGCCCCCTTGAGGTGGGGCAGCAGGTCCAGCAGTTGCGGGGTGAGCCGCCGGTAGGGGGCGAGGGTGGCCTTGAACTCTTCGAGCCCGGCCTCGGTGGGGAGCGCGCCGCGCAGCATGAGGTGCCAGACCTGCTCGAAGGAGCAGCGCTGGGCCAGCTCGACGGCGTTGTACTGGCGGTAGTGGTAGAAGCCTTCTTCACCTCGGACGTCCCCGATTTCGGTGTCGGCGACGATGACGCGGTCAAGGCCCCGGGGAACTTCGATGAATTCGGTCATAGCGTCTCCCGTTCAAGGCACGTCCAATTTACGCCTCGCAAGCTTCGGCGAGAAGGTCTGCAAGCCGCTGTTGGAGCCGAAGGATAGTGCCACGCTCGGCCGGGGGCCACTCAGTGGTGGGGAGCTGTGTCACCTCTCATGCGAATTGGGCTTCTCTGGCACCATTGGAGCAGACGGTTGACCCCCGATACGATTGGTTGCTGCCCAATGGACGAAGGTTTGAACGCCGCTCCCGGCGTGGTGGTCGGGATCCTGCTCATCATGGCGGCGATCATGTGGTTCTCCCCCGGTTCCCGCCACAAGTTCCGCAAGGCCACGTTGTGGCTGGTGGTGGCGGCCGTGGCGGTGTTCATCATCTACGGCTACATAGGCGTCGGCGCGGAGAACTGACCGACCGGGCCGAACGAGGGCCCGTGCCTCCGATCACCCCACTCCGATCTCGATCATGCCCGGGGAAACTTCGACCCTTGTATGGAACGGATCGTTCCGGTCTGTTATATTGGAATCAAACGTTCCGTTCCGATAACTTCGGACCGACCCCTGGAGGCACCCAGTGACCGCCGTAGTCGAATCAACTCCGGTCGAGACGACCCCCGCCGAGACCCCGGCCGCATCGACCCAGACGCCGTTCCCCCGCCGCTGGTGGGGCCTGCTGGCGATCCTCGCCGCCACGCTGCTCAACCTGCTCGACGCCTCGATCGTCAATGTCGCCGCGCCCTCCATCCGGGCCGAGCTCGGCGGCAGCGCCGCCACCATCCAGTGGCTCGCCGCCGGGTACACCCTCGCCCTCGCCGTCGGACTCCTGGCCGGCGGCCGCCTCGGCGACATGTTCGGCCGCAAGCGGGTCCTGCAAGTCGGCCTCGTCTGCTTCCTCGCCGCGTCCCTGGCCTGCGGGGCCGCCACCTCCATAGAGCTCCTGCTGGCCTCCCGGATCGCCCAGGGCGCGTTCGCGGCGGTCATGGTGCCGCAGTGCTTCGGACTCATCCGCGACATGTTCGGCCGCGAACTCGGCAAGGCGTACGCCCTGTTCGGCCCGCTCATCGGCCTCGCCTCGATCGCCGGGCCGATCGTCGCCGGACTGCTCATCGAGGCCGACGCGTTCGGCACCGGCTGGCGGTCGATCTTCCTGATGAACCTGCCGCTGGGCCTGGCCGCTCTCGTCCTGGGCGCCAAGGTCCTTCCGGCCGGAGCGCCCTCGGTCAAGGGGATCAGGCTCGACCTGGGCGGCGCGGCCGTCGCCGCCGCCGGAATGGTGCTGCTGCTGTTCCCGCTCGTCGAGGGCCGCGAACTGGGCTGGCCGACCTGGACGCTGGTGATGATGGGCGCCTCGGTCCCGGTGTTCGCCCTGTTCGTGATCGGCCAGGTCCGCCGGTCCCGCGCCGGGAAGACCGCGCTCATCGAGTTGAGCGTCTTCACCAAGCGCTCCTACACCTCCGGCACCGCCTTCGTGGTCGTCTTCTTCGGGGCGGTCACCGGGTTCTCGCTGGCCATCGGGCTGTTCCTCCAACTCGGCCTCGGTTACAGCCCGATCAAGGCCAGTCTGGCCATGGCCGCCTGGGCGGTGGGCGCGTTCATCGGCTCCGGCTCCAGCGCCGGACTGGCCCCGAAGCTCGGGCGCAGGATTCTCCACCTCGGCCTGCTCGGCATGGCCGCCGGGCTGGTCGTCCTCTACTTCCAGTTCGGCGCCGAGACCGCGCCCGGCCCGTGGGCCCTGGCTCCGGCGCTGCTGGTGTACGGGATCGGCATGGGCATGATCTTCGTGCCGCTCTTCGGCATCATCGTCGGGGACCTGGAGGACCACGAGATCGGCTCGGCCTCGGGCCTGCTGGAGTCCTTCCAGCAGGGCGCCGCCGCGCTGGGCGTGGCCACGCTCGGCACGATCTTCTTCGGGCGCTTCGCGATCGGAGCGGGCGAGGCGGAGGCCATGTCGGCCGCCCAGGTGACCACCGGGGTGGCGCTCCTGCTGACCGTGGCGGCCTTCGCGGTGGTCTTCGGCCTGCCGAAGCAGGCCCGAGAAGAGCACTAGGACGACCGAGAGCGGGCGGTCGGGACTCGGCGAGGGTCCCGACCGCCCGTGGATTAGAACAAAGCGCTCTGTTCCAGGTAGGATACGGTCATGACCGACAAGCCGATGAGCGGCCGCAAGGCCCAGGCCGCCCGCAACGACAAACTCATCCTCCAGGCCGCCCGAGAGGTCTTCATCGCCGACCCGGAGGCGCCGATCGCCGAGGTCTCCAAGCACGCCGGGGTCGGGATCAGCGCACTCTACCGCCGCTACCCCAGCAAGGAGGACCTGCTCCGCAAGCTCTGCTCGGACGGCCTGGCCCGATACACCGAACTGGTCCGGGAAGCGGTCGACAGCGAGGACGACATCTGGGACGCCTTCTGCGCCTTCCTGCGGAAGGTGGTCGTCGCCGACACCCCCTCGATCACCGTACGGCTGGCTGGGACGTTCGTGCCGACCGAGGACATGTTCGCCGCCGCGATCGAGGCGGACAAGCTCAACCACGCGCTACTGGAACGCCTGCGGGGCGCCGGGGTGCTGCGCGAGGGCGTCGACAACGGCGACATCGCCATGGTCACCGAATCGCTGTCCTCGATCCAACTGGGCGACGCGGAACTGACGCAGTCACTGCGCCTGCGCTACCTGGAGCTCTACCTGGAGGCCCTGCGCGCCCCGGGAGCCGGCCTCCTGCCCGGCCGACCCCCCACCGACGAGGAAATGGGAGCCCGCTGGGTGGTCGACCAGCCCGAATGACGTGAAGAGGGCCCGGGGGTGACGCCGGGCCCTGTTGGCACAGCCAACTGCGCTACGTCCGCCCCGAACCCGAAGCAGACACAAACCAACGAAGGCCCGGCGTCACCGCCGAGCCCTCATCTTCTAGAGCGGACGACCGGGATCGAACCGGCGACCTACACCTTGGCAAGGTGTCGCGCTCCCAACTGCGCTACGTCCGCCCCGACCCCCCAGCAGACACAAACCAACGAAGGCCCGGCGTCACCGCCGAGCCCTCATCTTCTAGAGCGGACGACCGGGATCGAACCGGCGACCTACACCTTGGCAAGGTGTCGCGCTACCAACTGCGCTACGTCCGCATGCTGCGGTTTCTCCCCGCAGCCGTGACTACTTTAGCGCATCATTCACGGACCGTTCAGGGGGCCTTAGGACTGTTCGTCCGCCGCGTCCTCACTCCGCCGGCCGAGCCCGAGCATCTCCAGCGCGCCCTCGCCCAGGCCCTCGATCTCGACATCCCGGGTCCGGTGCTTCTCCCAGAGGTTGCGGCTGAGACGCCAGCGGAAGTCGAGCTTCCGCTTGCCCTGGACCACGTGGTACTCGATGCCGTCCGCGTAATATCCGAGCCTCCGCGAGACGCCCGCCGAGGCGGCGTTGCCCTCGAAGGAGGCACTCGTGGCCCAGTCGGCGCCGAGCCCGGCGAAGGCGAAGTGAAGGACCGCGGCCCGCATCTCGGTGCCGATGCCCTTGCCGTGGTAGGCCATGCCGATCCACGAACCGGTACCGACCTCCCGGCTCAGCGCGAACTGCTTGCCTTCGATCTCCTGGATTCCGACCGGCCGGCCTTCGAAGAACACCGCGAACGGAAGCGTCCAGTCCTCTGCGGTCCAGCGGCCGATGGCCCGGTGGTACCAGAGTGCGACGCTGCGGGCGCGCTTTTCCGGAGCGGCGGCGGACCACGGGAAGAGGAACGGCATGAAGTCCGGGTCGTGCACACCGTCGGCGGCCACATCGGCGATCTGGGCGAGCTCGCCGAGATCCGGCAGGCGCAATTCCAGCCGCTCGGTCCGGAGGCGCAGCTTGTAGATCGGAAGGTGGTCGCTGATCATGCCTCCGATTGTGCTGGTGGCGCAGTTCACGGGCAATCGAATAAGGACCCGGCCGGAGTCCCGCGCCCTCATGTGTAAGATTTTTCTTACATAGGATAGGAATAGTTGATATGGACTCGGAGGACATGACGGGCGCAGAGCTGCTGAGCGCCTTCGCGGCCCTGGCCAACCCGCACCGGCTGCGCGTCATCGGCGCGCTCGCCGACGGGCGGCAGTACGTGAGCCTGCTCGCCCGCCAGCTCGGCATCAGCCGCCCGCTGCTCCACATGCACCTACAGAAGTTGCAGGCCGCGGGCCTGGTGAAGGGGGAACTGGAACTCTCCGAGGACGGCAAGGCCGTGAAGTACTTCGAGCTGGTTCCGTTCGCGCTCCAGATCAGCCCCGCGTCCATCAAGGCGATCGTGCCCTCGCTGCCCGAGACTGCCCAAGGAAGGGAAACCGACTGATGTCCAACGCCAACGCCGGAATGCTCTTCGCCTTCGGGATGCTGCTGCTGATCACCGCCGTCATCATCGCGGCGATCATCTGGGCGGCCTCCACCACGAAGGCCAAGGCATCGGCCACCCGCGAGGCGAACTACCGGGAGCTGGCCGAGAAGGCCAGCCTCGACGCCGCCGAGATCAAGGCCTCGCTCACTGAGCTGAAAGGACGCGTGGCCTCGATCGAGCGCATGATGAAGGAAGTCGAATGAGCCCGGATCGGGGACCCCGGCCGGGACCGCGACCCCCGCCAAGTCGCGAACATTTCTTTCGAACTGGTCGAATGTGTTGGGCGGATGCGGCAGTCTCGGACCCATGAGCACTACCGAGAGCACTCGAACCACCGCCCCGCTGACGGCCGACGAATTGGAGCGGATCGACGCCTACTGGCGCGCCGCCAACTACCTGACCGTCGGCCAGATCTACCTTCTCGACAACCCGCTGTTGCGCGAGCCGATCCGGCCCGAGCACATCAAGCCCCGGCTCCTGGGCCACTGGGGCACCAGCCCCGGCCTGAGCCTCCTCTACGCCCACCTCAACCGCTGCGTCCGCGCCCGCGACCTGAACATGATCTATGTGACCGGCCCCGGCCACGGGGGGCCGGCCCTGGTCGCCAACACCTGGCTGGAGGGCACCTACCCCGAGCTGTACCCCTCGGTCGACCACTCCGAGGAGGGCATGCGGCGGCTGTTCCGCCAGTTCTCCTTCCCCGGCGGCATCCCCTCCCACGCCGCACCCGAGGTCCCCGGTTCCATCCACGAGGGCGGCGAGCTCGGCTACGCCCTCTCCCACGCCTACGGCGCCGCCTTCGACAACCCGGACCTGATCGTCGCCTGCGTCGTCGGCGACGGCGAGGCCGAGACCGGTCCGCTCGCCGGATCGTGGATGTCGAACGTCTTCCTCAACCCCGTCTCCGACGGGACCGTGCTGCCGATCCTGCACCTCAACGGCTACAAGATCGCCAATCCGACCATGCTCGCCCGCATCGGCGACGACGACCGGGTCGCGTTCCTGCGCGGCTGCGGCTACGAGCCGTACCTGGTGGAAGGCGACGACCCGGCCGCGGTCCACCAGCTGATGGCGGCCACGCTCGACAACTGCCTCGACCGGATCGCCGAGATCCGGGAGGAGGCCGCCAGCCGCCCGCCCACGCCGCCGCGCCCGCGGTGGCCCATGATCGTCCTGCGCACCCCCAAGGGCTGGACGGGCCCCGAGGAGGTCGACGGCCTCCCGGTCGAGGGCACCTGGCGGGCCCACCAGGTCCCGCTGGCGAACGTGCGCGAGAACCCCGAGCACCTGGCCATGCTCGAGGAGTGGATGCGGTCCTACCGGCCCGAGGAGCTGTTCGACGCCACCGGCAAGCCCGTCCCGATGCTGCTCGAACAGCACCCCGAGGGCGAGGCCCGCATGAGCGCCAACCCCCACGCCAACGGCGGCCTGCTGCTGCGCGACCTGGTCCTGCCCGACTTCCGCGACTACAGCGTGGAGGTCGAGGGCCACGGCCGCACCACCTCCGAGGCGACCAAGGTCCTCGGCACGTGGCTGCGCGACGTCATCGCCGCCAACCCCGACCGGTTCCGCCTGTTCGGCCCCGACGAGGTCGAATCGAACCGGCTCGGCGCGGCATTCGAGGTCACCGACCGGCAGTACGAGGCCGAGCTGTACCCGACCGACCTCGACCAGGCCCCGCAGGGCCGAGTCATGGAGGTCCTGTCCGAACACCTCTGCGAGGGCTGGCTCGAGGGCTACCTCCTGACCGGCCGCCACGGTCTGTTCACCTCCTACGAAGCGTTCATCCACATCGTCGACTCGATGTTCAACCAGCACGCCAAGTGGCTGGAGACGACCAACGACATTCCGTGGCGGCGGCCGATCGCCTCGCTGAACTACCTGCTGTCCAGCCACGTGTGGCGCCAGGACCACAACGGCTTCTCGCATCAGGACCCCGGCTTCATCGACCACGTGATGAACAAGAAGCCGGACGTGGTGCGCGTCTACCTGCCGCCGGACACCAACACCCTCCTGTCCACCATGGATCACTGCCTGAGGTCGCGGCAGTATGTGAACGTGGTGGTGGCCGGCAAGCAGCCCGCCCTCCAGTACACGAACATGGACGAGGCCGTCCGCCACTGCGAGCGGGGCCTGGGCATCTGGGAATGGGCCTCGACCGACGACGGCCGCTCCCCCGACGTGGTCCTGGCCTGCGCCGGGGACGTCCCGACCCTGGAGGTCCTGGCGGCGGCCGACCTGCTGCGCCGGAACCTCCCCGAGCTGCGGGTGCGAGTGGTCAACGTCGTCGACCTGATGCGCCTCCAGCCCGACACCGAGCACCCGCACGGACTCGGAGACCGGCAGTTCGACACGATCTTCACCACCGACAGGCCGGTCATGTTCGCCTACCACGGCTACCCGTGGCTGATCCACCGGCTGACCTACCGCCGCACCAACCACGCCAACATCCACGTGCGAGGGTACAAAGAGGAGGGCACCACCACCACGCCGTTCGACATGGTGATGCTCAACGACCTCGACCGCTACCACCTGGTCATCGACGTGATCGACCGGGTGCCCGGCCTGGGCCCCAACGCGGCCGGGCTGCGCCAGCGGATGGTCGACGCCCGCCACGCCGCCCGAGCCCACACGCGCGCATACGGAAAGGACATCCCGGAGGTCGCCGATTGGGCCTGGCCCGAGTAGAGACCGATTGCCACGGACCCGACACGTTTCGTTAATCTAGAACGGAGGTGTCACAACTCCCCCTGGAGGCCCCCACGTGGCGAAGGTTCGGCCGGGCCGGGTCGTGGTGGACTACGACGAGGACTTCGTCGTGTTCACCGTCGGCATGCGCGTCAACAAGCTCTGGAAGATAGCAAAATGGTGGCCGGTCTTCACCAGCATGCCGCGGATGCTCCGCGAACTGGCCCGCGACCCTGACCTGGGCCTGATGGGCTCGCGCACCGTGATCGGTGGACGGGTGATCACGGTGGTGCAGTACTGGCGCAGCGCCGACCACCTGGATCGCTTCGCGCACTCCCAGAAGCACTCCCACCGCCGCTACTGGAAGCAGTTCAACCGGGCCGTGAAGAACAACGGCGACGTGGGCCTGTGGCACGAGCTGTTCAAGGTCCGCGCGGGCGAGTTCGAGACCTCCTACGTCAACATGCCGCTGTACGGGCTCGCGCAGGCCACGGCCGACCGGCCGGCCTCGCGCACCGACCCGGACGACCACGAGCACGTCTAGGAGTCCAGCACGGCCAGGTCCCTGACGAGGCATTCGGTGGCCCAGCCGTACTGGTGGGCCGTCTGCTCGGGGTCGAAGCCCCGCACGTCGCACTCGGTGACCAGGAGCAGCCACAGGTAGACCTGGTAGAGGGTCAGCCGGCGCCGCTCGTCGCCGGTCATCTCTCGGCCGAGGTAGCCGTCGACCACTGCCGCCTGGTCCTCGGCCGGGCACAGCTTCAGGGAGACCAGCTCGGCCAGGGGGTCGCCGTAGAGGGCGCGTTCGCCGTCGATGAGCCCCTCGACGCGCCAGCCGTCGTCGCCCTGCTCGACGAACACGTTGCCGTCCCACAGATCGAAGTGGATCAGCGCGGGGCGCTCGACTTGGTCCAGCAGTGCCCGGTGGGCCGAGATGAGGCTCCGGATCCCGGCGGCCGGGCGCGGCAGGACGGTGCCGAACTCCTCGATGTCGGCCATGACGTCGTCGATGATGGCCAGGAAGGACTCGCCCCAGCTGTCCGACTCGGTGCGCCCGTCGGAGCGCCGGTAGCCGAAGCGCTCGCCGTCCACGGTGTTGATGAGGGCGCCGAGCCGCCCGAGCTCGCGCCGCAGCTCCAGCCGCTCGGCCTCGCTCATCCGCTCTCTGGCCTTGGGCAGTGAGACGCCCTTGAGTCGGTCCATGATCATCACGCCGCCTTCGGCGTCGGTGTGCCAGACCTTCGGCATGGGGACGCCGACGGCGGCGGCGCGTTCGAAGAACTCGATCTCGGTGGCCATCAGCTCCACCTCGTAGCGCATCAGCTTCAGGCCGCGCTCGGGTGCGACCTTGACGACCAGGTGGCGCCCGTCGGCGAGCGCGACGGCGTGGGCGGCGTTGAAGAAGCCGTCGGTGAACTCCTCGTGGCCGGTCACTTCAAGGTCGGCGCCGAGGCGGTCGCGTACGAGGTCCTCGACGTCGGTGCGGCTGAGCTTGGGGCGGATGGCGATACTCATTGCGGCATTCTTTCGGGCCGGGATCGCCGCCGCAAGGGGATTGCCCGCGCCGTCCCGACGGCGAGTGACGCGGGCCACGGCGGAAATATTTCGGCTCCGGCCGTCGTCATACCTGTCGTTAGCACTCTCGGGCTGAGAGTGCTAATCCTCAGGAAGGAGACAGCCGCAAATGATCGTTCGTTACCAGCACCCCCTGTCCGCGTTCCGGCAGTTCGACCGCGAATTCGAGCGCCTGGTCCGCCACGGTTTCGGTCGCGGAGCCACTCGGCTCTCGCTCCGAGCCGACGTCTACACCGAGGGCACCGACGCCGTCATCACGGTCGCGGTCCCCGGCATTTCCTCCGATGACATCGCCGTGACCCTGGAGGGCCGCCGCCTCTCGATCACCGCCGAGCGCCCCGAGCGCGAGACGGCCGAGGGCGACCGCTACCTGGTCCGCGGCTTCGCGACCGGCACGTTCCGGCGCGAGTTCACCGTCCCGGAGGGCACCGACGCCGAGCAGATCAGCGCCGAGGTCGCCGAGGGCATCCTGACCGTCCGCATCGCGGACGCGGTCAAGCCGGCCCCCGAGGCCAGGCGAATCCCGATCAAGGGCGCCGGTCCCGCGATCGAGGGCGAAGCCGAGGACAAGGACGAGTAGGCGACCGCAGAATCCGAGTATCGCAATAGAGGCCGGTGCCGCACGACTCTCGCCGTGCGGCACCGGCGCACCGTTCGGGGCTCTCTGACCTCCCCAGGTCGGACGGTCAGAGTCCGTATCGGCTCTTGAGGTGCCGCCACCAGTCCCTGAGCATCCACTCGTCGAATTCGGTGATGGTGGAGGACGAGCCGGCGTTCATGATGAAGCAGCACTGGCCGGTCGGGGTCCAGTCGTAGAAGTCGTCCAGGCCGAAGGTGTGGCCGACTTCGTGCAGGTAGATGGTCACCTGGCTTGCTCCGAGCGAGTCCACGAAGTACTCCTGGCCCATCCGCTGGCCCCAGTCGCCGCCGGCGCCGCCGCCCATGCCCTGCGTCAGCCACAGCGACTGGTCGTAGTGGTGGTCGTAGCCGCCGGGGCAGTCGGGATAGTTGCCGTCCTGGTGGAAGAATCGGCCGCAGTCCTCGGCGCACTGCGGGGCGTCCTCGCGGATGTCGCCGATGTAGACGTCCACCGAGTCGTCCTGCCACTGGAGCAGGTCACGGTCGTAGGCGGCCCAGCCGACCACTTCGACCTCGATCCGGTCGAACGGGAATCCGTCCCAGCCGGCCATCTGGTCGAACCAGAGGTCGTACTGCTCTTGGAGCTTGGCCTCGATCGCGTCGCGGGTGGAGGCGTCGACGCTGTTCTGGGAGTCCCAGCGGACGCAGTAGTTGACCTTCCCGCCGGTGTCCATGATCTGGTCCCAGCCGTAGTTGTGGAACGCCAGGGGGCCTTGGCCGCCGCCGTAGGTGTCCTCGGTGTGCGCCCAGACCTCTTCCAGCGGCTGCACCAGGTGCGAGGGCGGGTTCCACCCGCTCGGCTCCCCGTTGTCGCCTTCGCCGTAGACCTTCCATTCGAGGACGCCGACGCTGCCCTGTCCGCTCTGGAGGACGGCCCGCAGCGCGGTCGTGGTCACCTCGCCGAAGGACACCGAGTTGTACTGATCGGTCGCGGTCCCGTAGCCGCCGCCGCTCACCGGCTGCCAGGACCCGCCCGACAGGTACTCGATGCTCCAGGACGCCGGGACGCGGACCCCGCCCGGCCCCCCGTCCCCGGTGTCGTCGAAGAAGTACATGTCCGAGGAGGCCACGGTCACCGGCTCGTCCCAGGACAGTTGCGCCCACTGGGTGCCCTCTTCGGGCCAGGTGCCCCAGCGGGGGTTCTGCGTGTCGTTGGACTGCGGCGGGTCGATCCCGTCGTTGATCGCCGAGACCGTCTCCCACGACGAGGTGTAGGAAGCGCTCGGCGTCGCCGAGGCCGCGACATTGGCAACCTGCGACTGGGCAGTGGTGGCGGTGACCGCCTGGAGCGTCCAGGCCATTCCCGCCGCGAGCGCGGCGGCGAGCACGAGTCTCGCCTTCGAGCGTCTTGCTGTTCTGAACATGGATATCTCCTTTGTGCCGGTTGGAGTCGGGTAGCGATCGACGTCGGTCGCGCCATTGAGCACCTCCAGGGTTCTTGGAGGCAGGCCGTCGGCGGGGATCCGAAAAATACCGAAAACGTTTTCGGAATCGCCTTACCGACCATGCTATGAATCACGACTTATCCTGTCAATACATAGATATCTCTGAATATTAAGTCGCAGTCGAATACCCTTGCACCAGAAGGGACCTAGGCTCGAACCGATTTCTTATCCTCAGCCGCTGTCATCGCAGCGTCGCCTTCGCCACCTGCGCCCAACCGGGATCTCCTACCGACCTGAAACCGGAATGCGGCGTTTCGATGCGGGCTCTCGGCATCCGGCAGCCCGAGCCGCCCGGTTCGGCCTCCCACCTGGTGCCAGTCCCGCCCGGCATCGACGCGCTTGAGATCCCGTAACCCGTCTACCTGGGCATTCACTCAACTGCGACCTGAATCACACAAGGCGTCCCGATAAGCTCGGGTGATCCGCATCCGCCCAGCGTCACGGCCGCACAGCCCCGACGCGCCCGGTTCGAACGCTGCACACGGAGGATTCTTGAAACGCGACACGGTCACCATGAACGACGTGGCCCGCCTCGCGGGCGTGTCGACCATGACCGTCTCCAACGTCATCAGCAACCGCGTCAGAGTCAGCGACAAGGCCAAGGCCCGGGTCCTCGAGGCCATACGGACCTCGGGGTACCAGGTCAACCCTTCGGCCCGGGCCCTCAAATCGGGCCGCAGCGGCGTCATCGGCCTCGCCGTCCCCCAGGTTCGCAACCCGTATTTCGGGATGCTCGCCGACCTCCTGATCGAGGCGGCGGAACCGTACGGGTACCGGGTCGCGATCGAGCAGACCCGCGGCGTCGCCGACGGTGAGGCCGCGGCCATCGCGCAGTCCCGCACGCTCCAGCTCGACGGCCTCATCCTCTCGGCGGTCGAGCTGAACCCGCTCGAGCCGCCGCCACCGACCCGGGGCTATCCGATCGTCATGCTCGGTGAACAGGACATCGGCGACCGCTTCGACCACATCATCCTGCCGAACGAGACCGGCACCGCCGCCGCGACCGAGCACCTGCTCGACCGGGGCTGCCGCCGAGTAGCGATCGTCACCGGCCCCGACCTCGACAGACTCACCGTGGTCACCAGGCGCTACAACGGCTACCGCGCCGCCCTCGAACGGCGCGGCATCCGGCCCGACTCCGACCTGCGGATCGTGCTCGAATCGCTCTCCCCGCAGGGCGGGCGCATGGCGGGGCGTCAGATCGCCGAGGCCGGCCTCGGCATCGACGGGCTGGTGGCCATCACCGACACCATCGCCATCGGGCTCATGCGCGGCCTGCGCGACCGGGGCGTGCGGGTGCCCGAGGACATCCGGGTCGTCGGATTCGACGGCATCCCCGCCTCCGAGCTGTCCATCCCCTCGCTCTCGACCATCGCGATCGACCACCGGTGGACCGCGGCCAAAGCCCTCGACCTGATCCTCGCCCGCATCACCGACCCCGCGCTCCCACCGAACCAGTACACCGCGCCGTTCGAGATGGTGGCCCGCGAATCCACGGTCTGAAGACCGTGCGTCAGTGTCGGAGTCCGCAGCACTGTGGAGGACCGCGGCGGCCTCGAAGCGGCCGCCGCAGTCCCGTGCGCCGCGGGCCGGTTAGAGCGCGGCGCACTGTCCGGTCTTGGGGCCCCGGACCTCGTTGGTCGTCCCGTTGTCGACCGGCGCCGGTCCGTTGCCGGTGCAGGACAGCGGACCGTCGATCTCGTTGCCGGCTATCACGTTCCAGCCGGTCGTGTCGGTGACGGTGACCGGGCCGTTCACTCGGTTCGGGGCGCAGTCCAGTGCGGGGTCGCCGAGCGTGACGGAAGAGCCTTCGGAGAGGCTGACCGGGCCGAGGACGTCGGTGTCGCACAGGACCACCGCGTCCGCGCCGGTGGCCGAGACCGGACCGGAGATCCGGGCCCCGTCCGCCACCAGTCCGGCGCCGTCGGCCACGTTCACCGGGCCGAACACGCGGGCGCTCTCTTCCAGGCAGGCCGTGCCGCTGTCGACCGACAGCGGCCCGTAGTGGGTACCGCTCACCACCGTGTCGCACTCGACCGAGGTGTAGTCGTCCACCACGTCGACGACCGCCGTCACCTCGCCGTGCTCGGTCGTGCCCGCGACGGTGAACGTCCCGGCGGCGTCGGTCGCCCCGGGCGGCACCTCGTCCCATTCGACCGGTATCGACGCCTCGGAGCCGTCCGCGGTGGTCAGGACTTGTACCGAATCCGGCAGCACCGGGGCCTCCCCGGTCTTGACCGCGGTGTAGACGGTGTCCTCGACCACGTGTTCAGCGCGGCTCTGGTTGTAGACGTCGATCGAAGAGTACGGCTCAGAGGTGTTGGACATGCCCGGCACCGACCGGAACATCGCCTGGAAGCTCGCCGGTTCCCAGGTGAGCGCCCCGACCCCTCGATTGTCGGGGAGGTCGTTGACCATTTTGAACACGTGCTGGATGGCGTCGGCCTGGCCCTGGACGGTGCGCGGGAACGGGGAGTTCGGTTGGGTGCCTCCGCCGGTGGCGGGGTAGGAGGTCTCGGCGATCTCCATCTTGTACTGCGGGTAGGTCGCGGCGAGCTCGTGCATGTTCTGCTCCATGAACTCGGGCGTGCCGTGCCACTCCGGGTAGTACGAGAGCCCGAGCACGTCGAAGTCCTGGCCCTTGGCGTTCACCCGGGTCACCAGCTGGTCCCAGAACTCTCCGGCCTTGTCCAGGCCGCTGAGGCGCCCGATCACCGAGTGCAGTTCCACTTGGGACTCCGGCGAGGCGTCCCGGACCGCCTCGATCCCGGCCGCCAGCAGCGTGGTGAACCGGTCCCAGGAGTCGAGGTAGAGCTGGTACTCGTCGGGGTCTTCGGAGTCCCGGTACTGCCACAGGATTCCGCCGCCGGGCTGCGACTGGTAGACCTCGGGATTGTCGCGGAAGTACGGCGGGTTGGCGTCGGTGTGCACCGCCTCGGTCGCCGGGGCCTCGAGCGCCTCGCTGCCCCACATGAATCCGTTGGCGATCTCGTTGCCGACCGCCACCTTGTCCGGGACCGTGCCCTGGTCCACCAGCTGGGAGACGTAGTCGTAGGTGTAGTCGTAGACCGCGTCGGTCAGGTCGTCGAATTCCAGCTCCGCCCATGCCTCGGGTTTGGGCTGCTTGCCGGGGTCGGCCCACGAGTCGGCGTAGTGGAAGTCGATCCCCAGTCCGAGTCCGCGGTCGGCGACCCATTGCGCCGAGGTCAGCGTGCGCTCCGGCCCCTGGTAGGGGACCTCGCTCGGCTGGCCGGTCCATTCGCTGCGCGGCTCGTTGAACACCCGCAGCCGGGTGTACTCCAGGCCCCGGTCGGCCATCACGTCCAGCAGGAACGGGCCGGCGCCCTGGTCCTCCTCCTGCGGGTGCACCCAGTACTCCCGGTCCCGGTTGTTGTCCATCCACGACAGGTCGGCGCCCAGGACCACGTCGTCGCGCAGGTAGTTGAAGACCTTCAGTTCGCTGACGCCCACGGTCGCTCCGGGGGAGGCGGCCGTGACGGTGACCCGCACGTACCGGGTTCCGGGCTGAGTGAACAGGTCGACTCCGCCCCGGCCTGGCGTGGCGGTGGCCGACCGGTCGGCGGCGGTTCGCCACTGCTCCCCGTCGCCGGAGGTCTCGACCACGTACTGGTACACCGCTCCCGGGTCGGGGAAGGCCACGTGCACCTTGCGGAGGTTGTCATAAGCTCCGCCCAGGTCCACTTGCAGCCATTGGCCCGGACCGGACTCCGTTGCCAGCCAGGCGGTGTCCGGGTCCTCATCGATGGCGAGCGGAGCGGTGGACGCGCCGCTGCCGGCGGTCGCCTCCGCCCAGAAGCCGGCGGCCACATTGCTCTCGATCGGGTCGATGTCAGCCTCCCCGTATAGGGCCGACGCCGGTGAAGCGGGCCCGAGCAGGCCCGCACCCGCCAGGACGAACGCCACCGCGGCACTCATGATGGCGCGCAGCGTCTTCGCCGGTCGGGTTTTCGGTGATCGGGAGGGGTGGATTCGCATGATCACTCCAGTTTCATCGGCGAATCGGAATGTAACGTTATAATTCCCGACTCAGAATAGCGGCGCGCGCCATACGAAGCAATAGGATGCGAACGAGAAACCACGGAAACCAACATCAGTTCGCCCGGCGGCCGAATCCGGCGCGGCGCCGATCGCCCCTACCCCGTCAGGGGTCGAGACGGGACGACGCCGCGATCGGGACGGCCGCGTCCCGTCTCAGCTCGACTTCCGCTGCTCGAAGAGCCATTCGCGGATACCGGCGATGCCGTAGGCGTAGTCCCAGGTGCCCATGTGCTCCATCATCGCGCCCTCACCCAGCGCGGTCTCGGCCTCGAAGACGGTGTAGTTGAAGTTCGCGCCCTCGGCGACGATGCCGTCGGTGAACTCGGCGAACTCCTCTTCGGACGCCTGGGCGCTGATCTCGCCACCGGCGACCGCAGCCCCATGCTGCTCCACGACCTCACGGATCGCCTCCATACCCGGGTAGGCCTTCTCATCACCGGCCGCCACGGTGTACCACATCGGATAGGCCGCCAGCACCGAAGCGTTCTCCGGCGGCTCCCACTGCGCCGCGACCACATAGGAGGCGGCGAACAGCTCCCGGTACTTCACGTCCATCCCCAGCGTCATCATCCCGCCCATGGACTGTCCGGTGTTGTAGATCCGGTCCGCGTCGACGGCGTACTCCTCGGCCAGCGATTCGACCAGGTCGACGGTGATATCGAGGTAGTCGGTCGGATTGTAGTCGTCCTCGACGACGACCTCGGTGTACTGCGGGGCCACCACGATGGTCGGGTGCTCGGCCTGCCATTCCTCGCTCGCCCAGACCACCGCGCCCTCACCCTGGTCGATCGGGGTGGTCACCTCGGCGCCGACCATGCTGGCGTCCTCCATGAACACGATCAGCGGATACGACTGAGTCGCGTCGTAACCGGCCGGCAGGAACAGGTTGTACGACAGCTCCTGGTCGTCGTAGTCCGGATCGGTGAAGGTCAGCTGCTGCCACGAGCCCGCACCGGACGTGTCCGCCGTCTCGGTCGTGCTCTGGTCGGCGCCGTCGGTGGTGGTCGACTCGCTCGAATCGTCGTCCGATCCGCAGGCCGCCGCCCCCAGGGCGACCGCCCCGGCCCCCAATGACGCTCCCAGCAGTGCTCGCCTGTGCATACGCGTGACCTCTCCTTTTATAGGTGCCGCCCAGGGCACGTCGGAACCCCTCGATGACGTCCGGTCGGTATAGCCGCTGAAGATTCCGGACGAGAGCGTTCCGCCTGAGCAACATAACACTTAACATGTAAAACCTTACACCTCAGTGATAATAGCGGGGGTTGTCTGCGCTCTGCAAGTGGTCGGCAGTCCGTCCTCGACAAGCCGGGTCGGTGCCGCAAGGATGCACGCGGCACCACGGATGGATGGCGGACCAGAACGGTTGGAAGCAGAAATGGAAGAAGCCCGGACGCCCGGGCTTCGATCCGTCGAGATTCTCAGTGGAGGTGGGTACGGGATTCGAACCCGTGTATACGGCTTTGCAGGCCGCTGCCTCGCCTCTCGGCCAACCCACCCCGATGTGAACGAAGCCCGGGCCTTATCGACCCGGGCCCCCTCACGTCTGTGGACGATACTGGGATTGAACCAGTGACCTCTCCCGTGTCAGGGGAGTGCTCTCCCGCTGAGCTAATCGTCCCTCATTGGCAGCCTATCGGGCTCCGAGCGGATGACCGGGATCGAACCGGCGACCTACACCTTGGCAAGGTGTCGCGCTACCAACTGCGCTACATCCGCATGTCCTGGGAGTTCGTTTCGTTCCCCCGGCGACGGGATAGAACTTTATCGCATGCGCACGCGAGCGTCCACCGGGGGGCTCCCGCTTCGGCTTCGGGCCC
>NZ_JAELXW010000055.1 GCF_016428645.1 Glycomyces salinus
ATCCGCATGTCCTGGGAGTTCGTTTCGTTCCCCCGGCGACGGGATAGAACTTTATCGCATGCGCACGCGAGCGTCCACCGGGGGGCTCCCGCTTCGGCTTCGGGCCCCGTTGTCGCAGCGCTCTGGCAGAATGCCGTTCGTGGCTCAAGCTATCGATCAACGCATCGCCGAGGAACTCTCGGTCGCCCCGAACCAGGTCCGATCCGCCGTCGCGCTGCTGGACGACGGCTCCACCGTCCCATTCATCGCCCGCTACCGCAAGGAGGCGACCGGAGGTCTGTCGGACGAGCAGCTCCGCGCCCTCGAAGAGCGCCTCGGCTACCTGCGCGAACTCGAGGCCCGGCGTTCGGCGGTCCTGGAGTCGATCAAGGAGCAGGGAAAGCTCACTGAGGACCTGGCGGCCCGGATCGAGGCGGCCGACACCAAGGCGCGCCTGGAAGACCTGTACGCCCCGTTCAAGCAGAAGCGCCGCACCAAGGCCCAGATCGCGCGCGAGGCGGGCCTGGAGCCCCTGGCCGACGCGCTGCTGGAGGACCCGACGCGGGACCCCGAGGCGGTCGCCGCGGACTACCTCAACCCCGAGGCCGACGTCAAGGACGCCGCCGCGGCCCTGGCCGGGGCGCGCGCGATCCTCACCGAGCGCTTCAGCGAGGACGCCGACCTCATCGGTGAACTGCGCGAACGCATGTGGCAGCGCGGCCGCCTGGTCTCGTCGGTCCGCGACGGCGCGGCCGAGAAGGGCGCCAAGTTCTCCGACTACTTCGAGTTCGCCGAGACCTTCACCACTCTTCCCTCCCACCGGGTGCTGGCGCTGCTGCGCGGCGAGAAGGAGGAGGTCCTCTCGCTCGGGCTCGAACCGGGCGAGGACGACCAGGCCGGGGCCGACTACGAGGGGATGATCGCCGCCAGGTTCGGCATCCGCGACGAGGGTCGGGCCGCCGACGCCTGGCTGGCCAAGACCGTCTCCTGGGCCTGGCGCACCCGCATTCTCGTCAAACTCGGCGTCGACCTGCGGATGCGGCTGTGGCAGGCCGCCGAGGACGAGGCCGTCAAGGTCTTCGCCGCGAACCTCAAGGACCTCCTGCTGGCCGCCCCGGCCGGACACAAGACCGTCATGGGCCTCGACCCGGCCTACCGCACCGGCGTCAAAGTCGCCGTGGTCGACCCGACCGGCAAGGTCCTGGAGACCGCCGCGATCTACCCGCACCAGCCGCAGAACCAGTGGGACGCCTCGCTGTCGGCGCTCGCGGCGCTGGTGCAGAAGCACGGCGTCGAGCTGATCGCCATCGGCAACGGCACCGCCTCGCGCGAGACCGACCGGCTCGCGACGGAGCTGGTCAAGCTCCTGGCCGGGAAGGCCGAGCTGTCGAAGCTGGTCGTGTCCGAGGCCGGCGCCTCGGTGTACTCGGCCTCGGCCTACGCCACCAAGGAGCTGCCGGAACTGGACGTGTCCCTGCGCGGCGCGGTCTCGATCGCCCGCCGCCTCCAGGACCCGCTGGCCGAGCTGGTCAAGATCGAGCCCAAGCACATCGGCGTCGGCCAGTACCAGCACGACCTGACCGAGACCAAACTCACCAAATCCCTTGAGGCCGTAGTCGAAGACGCGGTGAACGCCGTCGGTGTCGACCTCAACACCGCCAGCGTCCCGCTGCTGTCCCAGGTCTCCGGGCTCACCGAGTCGACCGCCGCCAACATCGTGGCCTGGCGGAACGAGCACGGCCGCTTCGCCGACCGAAAGGACCTGCTGGCGGTGTCCCGACTGGGCCCCAAGGCGTTCGAGCAGGCCGCCGGCTTCCTGCGGATCTCCGGCGGCGCCAATCCCCTGGACGCCTCGGCGGTCCACCCCGAGGCGTACCCGGTCGTCGAGCGCATCCTCGCCGGCACCGGCGAGGGCATCGGCGGCCTCATCGGCAACGCGAAGACGCTGCGCAAGCTCAAGCCCGGCGACTTCGCCGACGAGCGCTTCGGCGTCCCGACCGTCTCAGACATACTCGCCGAGCTGGAGAAGCCCGGCCGAGACCCGCGCCCCGAGTTCAAGGCCGCCGCGTTCAAGGAGGGCGTCGAGAAGGTCTCCGACCTCGAAGAAGGCATGGTCCTGGAGGGCTCGGTCACCAACGTGGCCGCTTTCGGCGCCTTCGTCGACATCGGCGTCCACCAGGACGGCCTGGTCCACATCTCGGCCCTCGCCGACCGCTACGTCGACGACCCGCGCGAGGTCGTCAAACCCGGCGACGTCGTACGGGTGAAGGTCATGTCGGTCGACCTCGAGCGCAAGCGCATCTCGCTGACAATGCGGCTCGGCGACGAGCCCGGCAAGGGCGGCGGCGGGCAGCGCGGCCGCGACAACAAGGGCGGGAACCAGGGCAGGGGCGGCAAGGGCGGCCGGGACGGCGGCCCGCGCCAGCGCGGCGGCCAGGACCGGCAGCCGCAGGGGGCGATGGCCGACGCGCTCCGTCGCGCCGGCCTCACGAAATAGGCTGGAGGCGTGTTCGACCGCTTCTCCGACCGCAAGGGCGACCTCATCGTGGGGGTCGCCGTCACCTTGCTCGTCTTCGTATGGGACGCGCTGGTGCTGGCCATTCAGGGTCCGGTTCCGGGGGCGCTGGCCGAACCGCTCGCTTGGGCGGTGACCGTCGTCGCGTGCGCGGCCCTGTTCGTCAGGAGCACGTACCCGCTGACGGTCACCGTCGTCACCTTGACGTGCACGGTGATCTACTACCCGGCCTCGTCTCTCGACGGGCCGACGATGGCCACGTTCGCCATCGCGCTCTACACCCTCGCGGCGCAGGGCCGCATCGTGGCGGCCTGGATCACCGTCGGGTTGACCTTCCTGGTGCTGATCGTCCCCGAACTCCTCAGCGGGTTCGTCCACGTCACGTTCATCGAGTCGCTGCTGCTCTCGGGCTGGTTCGTGGCGCTCGTCGCGCTCGGGTCCATGGTGTCGCACTACCGGGCCTACCGGTCGGAGTCCGAGATCGCGGTGCGGGAGGCGCAGCGGCGCAGTGTCGCCGAGGAGCGGCTGCGGATCGCCCGGGAGCTGCACGACGCGGTCGGCCACCACCTGTCGCTGATCAACGTGCAGGCCGCGGCGGCGCTGCGCAAGCTCGACCGGGCCCCCGACCACGACACCTCCGGGACGTTGAAGATCGTCTCCGAGACCAGCCAGATGTCGCTGCGGGAGCTGCGGGCGATGGTCGGGGTCCTGCGGGAGGCCGGGGAGGGCTCGCCGACCGGTCCCGGGCCGAGCCTGGGCCAGTTGCCGTCGCTGGTCAACGCCGCCCGCGCCGGGGGCCTGGACGTGGCGTTCACACAGGACGGCACGGCCGAACTTCCCGCGACCGTGGACGCGGCCGCCTACCGGGTCGTCCAGGAGTCGCTGACCAACGTCGTCAGGCACGCCCAGGCTGAACGGGCCGAGGTGCAGGTCGTCATCGGAACCTCCACGCTGGCCGTCCGGATCGCCGACGACGGGAAGGCCAAGGCGGGCAAGGTGCTGCCCGGCAACGGCATGGCGGGGATGCGTGAACGCGCCGAGAGCCTGGGCGGTACGTTCGACGCGGGGCCGCGCGAGGAAGGCGGCTTCTTCGTGGAGGCCACGTGGCCGCTGGAGGTGGAACGGTGATCCGAGTGGTGCTCGTCGACGACCAGCGGCTGGTGCGCGCCGGGTTCGCCTCGATCATCGGCGACGAAGACGACATCGAGATCACCGCCGAGGCCAGCGACGGGGCCGAGGCGCTCGAACTGATCCGCCGCCACCGCCCCGACGTGGTCCTGATGGACATCCGCATGCCCGGCGTCGACGGACTCGAGGCGACCGAGCGGATCGGCATCGACCCCAAGCTCGAGGGCGTCAAGGTCATCATCCTGACCACCTTCGACGAGGACGACTACGTCTACCGGGCGCTGCGGGCCGGCGCCAGCGGCTTCCTGGTCAAGGACACCGACCCCGACGAGCTGTTGCGCGGCATCAGGGTGGTCGCCGAGGGCGAAGCCCTCATCTCCCCGAAGATCACCCGCCGGCTCATCGGCGAGTTCGCCGGGCGCGTCGCCAGGCCCGAGCCGAGCTCGAAGCTGGGCGCCCTGACCGAGCGCGAGACCGAGGTGCTCAAGCTCGTGGCCACCGGTATGAGCAACGACGAGATCGCCGGGAAGCTGTTCCTGTCCCCCGCGACCGCCAAGACCCACGTCTCGCGCATCATGTCCAAGCTGTCGGCTCGCGACCGGGCGCAGCTGGTCGTCACCGCCTACGAGGCCGGCCTGGTGCGCCCGACCTGGACCGACGGCGACTGATGCGACCGATGGCGTACGGCCCGCGGAGGTCATGACTCCCGGGGTGTACGGCGAAGGACTCTGCTCAGCCGATGCACCGGGGCCGTGCGCGCGGCGATAGTCGCGGGCATGGAGACACGACTTGCCACACCGATTCCTTCAGCCTTGGCGCGCCTCGCCCAGTGGACGCAGCGGCGTCCCGTGATCGCGCTTGTGGCCTGGGTGGTGGTCCTCGCCGGGGCGATCGGCGCCGCCGGGGCGGCCGGATCGGCCTTCGAGGACGACTACTCGATGCCCGGCACCGAGTCGCAGGAGTTGTCGGACCTGCTGGAAGAGCGGGCCCCGGAGGCCGACACCACCTCTGTCCAGGTTGTCTTCGGCGACGAGGACGGGGTCGCCTCCGAGCGGGACCGCATCGAGTCGCTGCTGGCCGAGATCGCCGGAATGCCGGGCGTCACCGGGGTGGACGACCCGTTCGCCGGCCACGGAACCGTCTCCGAGGACGGGACGGTCGGTTACGCCACCGCCGGGTTCGAGGGCACCGTCGAGGACGTCGAGTCGCTGCTGGAGGCGACCGAGGACGCCTCCGGCGACGGCCTGGAGGTCGCCCTCGGCGGCGACCCGGTCCGGGAGGCCGAAGAGGGCGAGGGCGGGGCCGCCGAGGGCGTCGGCATGCTCGCGGCGCTGGTGATCCTGGTGCTCATGTTCGGCTCGCTGCTGGCCGCGAGCATGCCGCTGATCACGGCCGTGTTCGCCGTCGGCATCACCTTCTGCCTGTCGATGGTCATCTCCCACGTGGTGACGCTGCCGACCTATCTCACGCCGATCATGTTCCTGGTCGGGCTCGGCGTCGGCATCGACTACGCGCTGCTGATCTTCGCCAGATTCCGCTCGGAGCTGCTGCACGGCTCCAACCGGAAGGGGGCGGCGACGGTCGCGCTGGACACGGCCGGGCGGTCGGTGCTGTTCGCCGGGTCGGTCGTGATCGTGGCCCTGGCCGGGCTGTACGCGCTCGGGCTCGGCTCGCTCCAGTCGGTGGCCGTCTCGGTGGCCCTGGTCGTGCTGGTCACCATGCTCGCCTCGGTGACGCTGCTGCCCGCGCTGCTGGGACTGTTCGGCACGCGCATCGAGAAGCGGGTGCGCAAGCACGCGGCGGGGGCCAAGCGGATCCCCGGGCAGCGGTGGAATGCCTGGTCGCGTCTCATCGAGAAGCGCGCTTGGGCCGCTCTCGCGCTCGTCCTGGCGGCGCTGGTGGCCCTGTCGGCGCCGGTGCTGGGGCTGCGGCTCGGCTTCGCCGACGCCGGAACCGAGGATGAGAGCCTCCAGAGCCGCCAGGCCTACGACATGCTCGCCGAGGGGTTCGGACCGGGCTTCAACGGCCCGCTGATGGTCGTCACCGACGGGTCTCGGTCCGGGGCCGAGGCGGCCGTCGAGGCGATGTCCGGCCTGGAATCGGTCGAACAGGTCTCCCCGGCGTCCCAGATCGGCGACGACCTGTGGATGTCGATGGTCGTGGGCACCGGCGGCCCCTCGGACGAGGCCACGGTGGACCTGGTGCACCAGCTGCGCGGCGATGTCCTGTCCGAGGTGGAGGGAACCCAGCTGGTGGGCGGCGCCACCGCCTCCTCGATCGACTTCAGCGACATCATCGCCGACCGCGCCCCGCTGTTCCTGCTGCTGGTGGTCGGCCTGTCGATGCTGCTGCTGACGGTGGTGTTCCGCTCGGTCCTGATCCCGGTCAAGGCCGCGGTGCTGAACCTGCTGACCATCGGGGCGAGCCTGGGCGTGGTCACCTGGATCTTCCAGGAGGGCCTGTTCGGCATCCAGCCCGGCCCGGTGGAGGCGTTCGTGCCGGTCATGCTGTTCGCGCTGATTTTCGGTCTGTCGATGGACTACGAGGTGTTCCTGGTCTCGCGAATCAGGGAGGAATGGGTGCGGACCGGCGACCCGACCGAGGCGGTCCGCAAGGGACTGGCCTCGACCGGCGGCGTGATCACGGCCGCCGCGACGATCATGATCTCGGTGTTCGCCGCGTTCATCCTCAACGACGCCCGGCTGCTCCAGCAGTTCGGCATCGGCATGGCCGTAGCGATCTTCATCGACGCCTTCATCATCCGCTGCCTGCTGGTCCCGGCGATCATGCGGCTCATGGGTCGGGCCGCCTGGTGGATGCCGAAGTGGATGGACCGGGCGCTGCCGCACGTGACGGTCGAACCCGAACCCGAAACAGCGCCCCGCGAACCGGTTTCGGTCCGCTGACCGACGATCGGACAGCCCTTATCGAAACTCTCCGGAGCGGCTACTAGAGCGCGGCCGCTCCGACCGTCTACTGGAGTCAGATCGAGAGTGAAAGCGTTTCGTAACCGATCGATGTCGGACCGTCGCGATATCGCGGGAGCTCTTCCCCGCATTTGCGGGGGTGAGCCAACGATCGCGAAGAGCATTGCCGGAACGAACGGTTGCTCCCCGCGTCATCGGGGTTTATTGCAGTTGGCGTTGCCTGGTCCGGGCACGTATGTGCTCGGACCAGGTTTGTCGGGCGAATCGTCACTGTCGGCTCCGAACCGGGCTAGCCTGATCGCAAGGTGTTCGTGCTGGTGAGGGGGCTGCGATGCTGGAGATTCTGGCTCGGAACTGGGCATGGGTCCTGGTTCGGGGGGTTTTCACGCTGATCTTCGGGGCCGTCGCGGTGTTCTGGCCCGAGATCACGCTCCTGGCGCTGGTGATCCTGTTCGGCGTCTACGCCATCGTCGACGGCATCACCGCGATCGTCATGGGCGGCCGGCGCGCCACCGGGCGAGGCTGGGTGATCTTCATCGGGATCCTGGGCGTCATCGCCGGAATCATCGCCCTCGTCTGGCCGGGCATCACCGCTCTGGCGCTGCTCTACGTCATCGCGTTCTGGGCGCTGGTCATCGGGCTGTCCAACATCGTCAACGGCTTCGGGCTCAAAGGGGACCCGGGCGGACGTTGGATGTTCGTCCTGTCCGGTCTGGCCGGGGTCCTGCTCGGGATCCTCCTGCTGGTCCAGCCCGGCGAGGGCGCGCTGGCGCTGGTGTTCACCATCGGGTTCCTGGCCATCGTGTGGGGCGTCATCACGATCGTCGGGAGCATCAGGCTGCGCCGCCTCGCCGCCGAGCTCGAGACACGCTCGTCACTGCCCTAGCGACAGGCCGAGATAGCGAGCGAAGTCGATCGGATAGACCGCACTGCGGATCACCAGCCGCCCTCGTTCCGGGCCTTGAGGACGGAGCCGGTCCCGACGTCTTTGATGTTCCCGGCCTCGTCGTATTCCCAGTCGTCCGGTTCCTCGGACAGGTCCTCCAGCGCGAGCCTCGCCATATCGGCGCGGGCCCGCTCCACCCAGTCGACCTGTTCAAGACTGCGGAGTCCCCGACGAAGCACGTCTGAAGTGGTCTCGCCTTGGCGTTTGAACCTGCTGATGATCCGCTTGTCGTCGTCCGTCGGTCGGAAACCTATAGCCATCCTCCGGTTGTACAACAATCGTCGAACATCGTCTCGGCGGAGCGTGAAATCGGGCCTCGGGGCGTTCACCGTCCACCCGCGGCCCAGCTCTTGGGCGCGAAATTGTCGCCGCGCCCTATTCGAGCCGGCCGCGGAGCCGCCGCACGTCCTCGCGCACCGCCGCCAGCTGGTCGGCCACCGCCTTCGGACCGGTCGAGCCGGGCGTGGTGCGCGCGGCCAGTGCGCCGTCCACGTCGAGCACCTCCTTGACCGCCGGGTCGAGGTGCTCGGAGATCCCGGCCAGGTCGGCGTCGGCGATCTCGTGCAGCTCGATCCCGCGCGCCTCGCAGTGGGACACGCAGGACCCCGCGATCTCGTGGGCGCTGCGGAACGGGACGCCCTTGCGAACCAGCCAGTCCGCGATCTCCGTGGCGAGGCTGAAGCCCGTGGGGGCCGAGGCGCGTGGGACCTCGACGTTGAACGTCATGGTCGCGACCATGCCCGTGACGGCCGGGAGCAGGAGCGCCAGGTTGTCGAGCGAGTCGAAGACCGGCTCCTTGTCCTCCTGAAGGTCCTTGTTGTACGTGAACGGCAGGCCCTTGAGGGTGACGAGCAGACCCGTGAGGTTGCCGACGAGGCGGCCCGACTTGCCGCGCGCCAGCTCGGCGACGTCCGGGTTCTTCTTCTGCGGCATGATCGAGGAGCCCGTGGAGAACGCGTCGTCCAACCTGACCCAGCCGAACTCCTGGCTCGACCAGAGGATGACCTCCTCCCCCAGGCGGGAGAGGTGGATGCCGACCATTGAGCACACGAACAGGAGCTCGGCGGCGAAGTCGCGGTCGGAGACGCCGTCGAGTGAGTTCGCCACGGGGGAATCGAAGCCGAGCTCTTCGGCCACGGCGACCGGGTCGAGCGGCAACGAGGAGCCCGACAGCGCGCCCGAGCCGAGCGGGGACAGCGCGGCGCGCTTGTCCCAGTCCCGCAGGCGGTCCAGGTCGCGCAGGAAGCCCTGCGCGTGGGCAAGGAGCTGGTGTCCGAGGGTGACCGGCTGAGCGTGCTGGAGGTGGGTCATGCCCGGGGCGGGCGCGTCCACGAGCCCGGCGGCCTGCTCGGTCAGGGCGCTGACCAGGTCGGTGAGGTCGGCGGCGAGGCCCTTGGCGTGGTTGCGGCAGTACAGGCGCAGGTCGGTGGCGATCTGGTCGTTGCGGCTGCGGCCGGCGCGGAGCTTGCCGCCGAGGTCGCCGAGGCGTTCGACCAGGCCGCGTTCGAGCGCGGTGTGGACGTCCTCGTCGGCGACGGTGCCGGTGAAGGCCCCGGAGTCGACGTCGGCGGCCAGCGAGTCGAGGGCGTCGAGCATCCGCTCCAGCTCGGGTTCTGTCAGCAGTCCGGCCCGGTTGAGGACGCGGGCGTGGGCCTTGGACGCCTGGATGTCGTACGGCGCCAGTCGCCAGTCGAAGCCGATCGAGGCGTTCAGCGCCTCGAGGGCGGCGGCCGGGCCGCCGGAGAAGCGGCCTCCCCAGAGCTTGGTCATCGCTGGTCTTCCTTGGTCTCGTTCGCGGTGTCGGGCAGGTCTGAGCCTTTGCCGGCCCAGTTGAGCATCTGGTCGGCGACCTCTCGGCCGGTGATGCCGTCGCGGGCGATGACGGCGATGGTGTCGTCTCCGGCGATGGTGCCGATCACCGAGGACAGTCCGGATCGGTCGATGGCGCTGGCCAGGTACTGGGCGGCGCCGGGCGGGACTCGCAGGACGGCCATGTTGGCCGAGTGGTCCGCCGAGGTCAGCAGCTCGCGCAGGAGTCGCTGGAGCCGTTCGGAGGGGATCTCGGTGTCGCGCAGGGGCCGCTCGCCTTCGGCGAAGATCGAGTATACGGCCGCGCCGCCGTCGGTGCCGCGGACCTTGACCGCGCCGAGTTCTTCGAGGTCGCGGGAGATGGTGGCCTGGGTGGCCTCGATGCCGTCGGAGGCCAGCAGGTGCTGGAGCTCGCTCTGGGATCGGACCGGGCTGTTGGAGATCAGTTCGCTGATGCGGGCCTGGCGGGCGGCCTTGCTGGTCGGTTGATTCATCAGCGTTCACTCTTCTTTGGGGCGACGCGTCGCCACGCGGAGTCTTTCGAGTTTCCTCGAGCGAAGCGAGCCGGCGGGCGGGGCGACGGGTGTGGAGCTCACCGTCGGTCGCCTCCGACGAGCCAGGCCAGCAGTGCCTTCTGGGCGTGGAGGCGGTTCTCGGCCTGGTCGAACACTCGCGAGTGCGGACCGTCCATGACCTCGTCGGTTATCTCCTCGCCGCGGTGGGCCGGCAGGCAGTGCAGGACGATCGCGTCGTCGGCGGCGTGGCTGAGCAGGTCGGTGCTGAGCTGGTAGGGGGCCAGTTCGCCCAGGCGCTGCTCGCGGTCCTCCATGCCCATGGAGACCCAGGAGTCGGTGGAGACGACGTCGGCTCCGGTCACGGCCTCGACCGGGTCGGCGGTGACGGTGACCGAGCCGCCGGTGGTCCGGTTGATCTCGGCGGCCCTGTCGAGCACTTCCCGGGCCGGCTGGTATCCGGCGGGGGCGCCGATGCGGACGTGCATTCCGGCCGTCGAGCAGGCGATCACGGTGGAGTTGCCCATGTTGAACGCGGCGTCGCCGACGTAGGCGATGGCGGTGCCCTTGAGCGGTTTGTGTTCGGCGACGGTCATCAGGTCGGCCAGGAGCTGGCAGGGGTGCCAGCCGTCGGTGAGGGCGTTGACGACGGGGACGGAGGCGTGCTGGGCCAGTTCGGTGATGCGCGCGTCGGCGAAGGTGCGGATGACGATCGCGTCGACGTAGCGGGAGAGGACCCGGGCGGTGTCGGCGATGGTCTCGCCGCGGCCGAGCTGGGTGGACTGGGAGTCGATGACCACGGGGTTCCCGCCGAGCTCGGCGATGCCGACCTGGAAGGACAGGCGGGTGCGAGTCGAGGGTTTCTCGAATATCACCGCGACCGATCGAGGAGTGCCGTTGTGGGCGAGGCTGTGGCGGTTCCAGCCGGGCCGCTTCACCGCCGCGGCGAACTCGAGCAGTTCCCGCTGCTCTTCGGGAGTGAGGTCGTCGTCTTTCAAGAAGTGTCTTGTGGTCACGGTCGTGCTCCCGGGGCGGGCATGATCTCGTCGAGCGCGGCGATGAGTTTGTCGCAGAACTCGTCGAGTTCGGTCTGAGTGATGGTCAGGGGCGGGGCGATGCGGATCGTGTCGGGCCTGGGCGCGTTGGCGAGCACGCCGTTCCCTATGAGCTCGGCGACGACGTCGGCGGCGACCGGTTCTGTCAGGGCGATGCCGCGCCACAGCGCCTTGCCGCGCACCTCGGCGACCCGCGGATCGCCGGCGAGCCGGGCGTCGAGGTGTTCGCCGAGGGCCAGCACGTTGTCGAAGAGGTGATCGCGTTCGATGGTGTCGATGACGGCCAGGCTGGCGGCGCAGGCGATCGGGTTGCCGCCGAAGGTGGAGCCGTGGGTGCCCGGAGTGAGCGCCGCGGCCCACGGCCCGGCGGCGATGACGGCGCCTATGGGGACGCCGCCGCCCATGCCCTTGGCGATGGTGACCGCGTCGGGGGTGATCCCCGCGGCGTGGTGGGCGAACCAGGCGCCGGTCCGGCCGAAGCCGGACTGGATCTCGTCGATCACCAGGGCCGCGCCGCGTTCGGCGGTGCACTGCCGGGCGGCGAGGAGGTATTCGACGGCGGCGGGCACGACCCCGGCCTCGCCTTGGGCCGGTTCGAGGAAGACCGCGGCGGTCTCGTCGTCGACGGCGGCCTTGAGCGCGTCGGCGTCGCCGTAGGGCACGAACCGGACGTCGCGGCCCAGCGGCTCGAACGGCTCGCGGATCGCGGCCTTGCCGGTGATGGACAGGGACCCGAGCGTTCTGCCGTGGAAGCCGTTGTCGGCGGCGACGATCTTGGTCTTCCCGGAGTCCTTGCCCGCCAGCAGGGCGAGCTTGAGTGCGGCCTCGTTGGCCTCGGTGCCGGAGTTGCAGAAGAAGACCCGGCCGTCGATCCGGGACAGCTCCAGCAGCTTCTCGGCGAGTTCGACCTCCTTCTCGTGCAGGTAGAGGTTGGAGGTGTGGGCCAGGCGGGCGGCCTGGACGCCTATGGCCTGGACCAGCGCCGGGTGGTTGTGCCCGAGGCTGGAGACGGCGATGCCGCCGATCATGTCCAGGAAGGTGTCGCCGTCGACGTCGGTGACGTGGCGGCCCTCGCCTTCGCTGATGGCCACGGGCGGCAGCCCGTAGTTGCCCATGAGCGCGTTCTGGAAGCGCCGCTTGAGTTCGTCCGAATAGGTCACTGGTCCTCCATGACCATGGTGCCGACGCCGTCGGAGGTGAAGATCTCCAGCAGGGTCGAGTGGGGAACGCGCCCGTCGATGACGTGCGCTTGGGGGACGCCGCCCTTGACCGCCCGGAGGCAGGCCTCCATCTTGGGGACCATACCGGACTGGAGGCCGGGCAGCAGCTCGGCGAGCTGGGCGGTGGTGACCTGCCGCAGCAGCGAGCCCCGGTCGGGCCAGTCGGCGTAGAGCCCTTCGACGTCGGTGAGGATGACGAGCTTCTGCGCGCGGAGCGCCTCGGCGAGCGCGGCGGCGGCGGTGTCGGCGTTGAGGTTGTAGAGCACGCCTTCGTGGTCGAGCGCGACGGTGGAGACCACCGGTATGCGTCCGGCGTCGATGATGTCGTCGATCGCGGCGGTGTTGACGCTGGCGACGTCGCCGACCCGGCCCACGTCGACCCGCTCGCCGTCCACGTCGGCCCAGCGGCGCTTGGCGGTGAACAGCTGCGCGTCCTCGCCGCTCATGCCGACCGCGTGCGGGCCGTGGTTGTTGATCAGGCCGACCAGCTCGCGGCCGACCTGGCCGACCAGGACCATGCGGACCACGTCGGCGGCCTCGGGGGTGGTCACGCGCAGCCCGCCCCGGAACTCCGATTCGATGTCGAGCTTGGCGAGCATGGCCGAGATCTGGGGGCCGCCGCCGTGGACGACGACGGGTTTGATGCCCACTTGGCGCAGGAACACCATGTCGGCGGCGAAGGCGTTCTGGAGTTCGGGGTCGATCATGGCGTTGCCGCCGTATTTGACCACGACGACGTGGCCGGCGAAGCGCTGCAGCCACGGCAGTGCCTCGATGAGCGTCTCGGCCTTGCCGAGCGCGGCCTTCAGGTGCGGTGCCAGTCCGTCAATGCTCATGTGCTGTAGGCCGAATTCTCGTGAACGTAGTCGTGGGAGAGGTCGTTGGTCCAGACCGTGGCCGAGGCGGCCCCGTTGTGCAGGTCGATGTCGATCTGGACGGCCCGGCCCTTGAGGTCGACGAGGTCGCGCGGCTCGCCGGCGGCGCCGGATTCGCAGATCCGCACGCCGTTGACGGCGACGTCGACCTGGTCGGCGTCGAAAGGCGCCTTGGAGACGCCCACGGCGGCGAGGATGCGGCCCCAGTTGGGGTCGCTGCCGAACATGGCGGTCTTGACCAGGTTGTCGCGGGCGACGCAGCGGGCGACCTCGACGGCGTCGTCTTCAGTCTGCGCCCCCGAGACGGTGATCGCGATGTCTTTGGTCGATCCTTCGGCGTCGCCGAGCAGCTGCTTGGCCAGGTCGGTGCACAGCTCGGTCAGCGCGGTGGTGAATTCGTCGGCATCGGCCCGGACCCCGGAGGCGCCCGAGGACAGGAGCAGGACGGTGTCGTTGGTCGACATCGAGCCGTCGGAGTCGAGCCTGTCGAAGGAGTACCGGCAGGCGGTGCCGAGCGCGGTGTCGGCCGGTTCGCGGTCGACGACCGCGTCGGTGGTGAGCACGACGAGCATCGTGGCCAGGCCGGGGGCGAGCATGCCGGCGCCCTTGGCGATCCCGCCGACCGTCCAGCCGGCCGGGCTGGTGCGCGCGGCGTTCTTCGCGACGGAGTCGGTGGTCATGATCGCTCCGGCGGCGGCTTCGCCGCCGGCCTCGGAGAGGGCCTTGGCGGCGGCGTCGACGCCGGGCAGGAGCTTGCCCATGGGGAGGCGCTCGCCGATCAGGCCGGTGGAGCACACGGCGATCTCGGCGGCGCCGCAGCCGAGGACGGCGGCGGTCTTCTCGGCGGTGGCGTGGGTGTCCTGGAAGCCTTCGGGGCCGGTGCAGGCGTTGGCGCCGCCGGAGTTGAGGATGACGGCCTTGAGTCGCCCGTAGGTGATGACCTGCTCGGTCCATTTGACCGGTGCGGCCTTGACGCGGTTGCCGGTGAAGCGCCCGGCGGCCACCTGCTCGGGGCCGTCGTTGACGACCAGCGCGAGGTCGGGTTTGCCGGATTCTTTGAGTCCGGCGGTGACGCCGGAGGCCCGGAAGCCCTTCGGAGTTGTGATGGTCATGCGTTTACTCCGGTTCGGGGCGAGCCGTCAGGTACGGCGAGTTTTTCGAGTTTCCGAGCGAAGCGAGCCGGCTGGGTGGGGCGCCGGGTGCGGGAACTCACGGGGCGACTCCGTTCACGGTCAGTCCGGTCTCCTCGGGCAGTCCGAGCATGATGTTGGCGCATTGGACGACCTGTCCGGACGCGCCCTTGCCGAGGTTGTCGATCGCGCTGGTCACGATGATGCGCCCGGAGTCGCGGTCGATCCCGCCTTGGAGGAGGGCGGCGTTGGTGCCGTAGGTGGAGGCGGTGGCCGGCCAGAAGCCTTCGGGCAGCAGGCGGACGAAGTGCTCGCCGCCGTAGGCCTTGGCCAGGACCTCGCGGACGTCGTCGGCGGTCGCTCCGGCGGCGGGCTTCGCGGTAGCGGTGGCGATGATGCCGCGGGGCATGGGCGCCAGCAGCGGAGTCATGGACAGACTGGTCGCGCCGGTGGCCTGCTTGATCTCGGGCACGTGCTGGTGGGCGCCGACCTTGTAGGGCCTCATCGAGCCTATGACCTCGCTGGCCAGCAGTTGCTTCTTGGCGGCGTTCCCGGCGCCCGAGGTGCCGGATGCGGCCACGACGACCACGTCGTCGGCCTCGGCGATGCCGGAGTCGAACAGGGGGCGCAGGGCGAGGACGACCGAAACGGCGTAGCAGCCGGTGGCCGCGACCCGCTTGGAGGCGGCGATGGCCTCGCGTTGACCGGGCAGCTCGGGCAGACCGTAGGTCCAGGTCCCGGCGTGAGGGCTGCCGTAGTAGGCCTCCCAGGCCGCGGCGTCCTCGAGGCGGTGGTCGGCGCCGAGGTCGACGATCTTCACTTCGGGGTCGAGCTGCGCGGCCAGCGGCCCGGACTGTCCGTGCGGGAGGGTCATGATGACCAGGTCGGCGCCGGCGAACGCCTCGGGGGTCGTCTCGCTGAATCGGCGGCCGGCGTAGTCGGTCAGGTGGGGGTGGACTGCGGTGATCGACTCACCGGCCTGGCTGTGCGCGCTGGCGGCGATGACGTCGAGCTGCGGGTGGTCCGCGAGAATCCGCAGCACCTCACCGCCCGCGTAGCCGCTGGCGCCTGCCACGGCGACCTGGTACGTCACGGTTAACCTCCGAATTGAATGAGTATGCAATACACTGTATCAGAATTCAGGAATGTGGCAACGGAGATATTCCACTCACCTTATTCCCGGTCGCTACCCCAGCTTTCAGCCTGAGAGGATCCGGAGTGATTACCTGCCCGCGGTCCCGCTCCGCGGGACCGCGGTTCGCCTGTGGTGACAATCATGACGTTGACTGCGAGTGCGGCGCGAGGGATTGTCGTACCTGTCGCCTATGGTTCCAATCGTGCAGCTTCGTTACGCTTACCGCGTCTATCCGACCACGCCGCAGCGCAGAGCGCTGGCGCGGGTGTTCGGGTGCGTCCGGACGGTCTATAACGATGCTGTCGCCGCGCGGCGGAAGGCGCGCGCCGAGGGATTGCCGTTTCCGTCAACGGCCGCACTCGACAAGCAATTGATCACCCGCGCCAAGCGGACTCCCGAGCGGTCTTGGCTGTCCGAGGTCTCCACGGTGCCGTTGCAGCAGGCACAGCGGGACTGCCACCAGGCGTACCGGAACTTCTTCGACTCTCTGTCGGGGAAGCGGGTTGGGGCGGGGGTCGGTCCGCCTCGGTTCAAGCGCCGGTCACACCGGCAGACCGCCCGGTACACCCGCAACGGGTTCCGGCTCAAGACGAATGGCCGCCTGTATGTGGCGAAGGTCGGGGACCTGAAAGTCGCCTGGTCGCGCGAACTGGCGGCCTCTCCGTCGAGCGTGACGATCATGAAGACCCCGGCTGGGAAGTACTTCGCTTCATTCGTGGTCTGTGTCGATGACGGTGCCGAGCGGCTGGAGCCGCTGGCAGTCCCGGATGCGGAGACCGCGATCGATTTGGGGCTCAAGTCGTTCGCAGTGCTGCGGGGTGGGAAGACCATCGATAATCCGCGATTCTTCGCCCGGCTGGAGCGCAAGTTGCGGAAGGCGCAGCGGGAGCTGAGCCGCAAAACGAAAGGCTCGAACAACTACGGGAAGGTCCGGATCAAAGTCGCGAAGATCCATGAACGGACCCGGAACCTACGTGAAGACTGGCTGAACAAGCAGGTGAAGGCACTGGTGGGCGAGAACCAAGCCCTCTATGCCGAGGATCTGTGCGTCAAGGGCCTTTCCCGCGGCCGGGCCGCGAAGAGCGTGCATGACGCCGCATGGGGCAGGTTCTTGTCGAAGCTGGAATCGAAGGCCGTCCGAGCCGGGCGGACGTTCGTCAAGGTCGACCGGTTCTTCCCTTCGACCCGTCTCTGCTCGGGATGCGGGGCGCTGACCGGACCGGCTGGACTGGCTCAACTGAATGTCCGCGAATGGGTGTGCGGATGCGGAGCCGTCCACGACCGGGATGCGAACGCCGAGGCCAACATCCGGCTAGAAGGACGGCGGCTCGCACAAGCTGCCACTTGAGTGAAATCGTCGCCCGGGGGCACCGGGAGACGCGAAACGCCTGCGGAGGGCAGACCGGGGAGACCCGGCGCGGCCCGTTGAACCAGGAACCCGACCGTAGACTGCTCCCGACCAGGGACGGCAAGCCGGGAATCCTCTACTTTAAGGAAGGGTGGATGTCAATGAGAGCGGCCGTTCGCCCGCTCCCGGGCGAAGATCGCGGCCTGGACTCGGCTGGCCAGGCCGAGCTTGGCCAGCAGGCGCGTCACGTGCGATTTGACCGTGGCCTCGGCCATCCCCAGTTCGGCGGCGATGTCGGCGTTCGACAGCCCCTCACCGATCAATGAAAGCACTTCCCCTTCGCGCCTGGTCAGCTCCGCCAAGCCCTGGCCGTCGACCGGGATCGGCGCGTAGGCCGGGCGGGCGCGCCCGAATTCGGCGATGAGGCTGCGGGTCACCGCCGGGGAGATCAGTCCGTCGCCGCGGGCGACTGTGCGCACGCCCTCGACCAGGGTCCGCGCGTCCACGTCTTTGAGCAGGAAGCCGCTCGCTCCCGCGCGGAGGGCGTCGAAGACGTTCTGGTCGTCGCCGTAGCTGGTGAGCACCAGGACGTCGGCGACGCCGCGCAGTTCGGCGGCCGCGGCGATGCCGTCCTTTCGGGGCATGCGCACGTCCATGACCACCACGTCCGGTCTCAGCGTCCTCGCCCGCTCGACGGCCTCGACGCCGTCGGCGGCCTCGCCGATCACCTCGATGTCCTCGGCGCTGTCGAGGAGCATGCGAAGCCCCGCGCGGACCGCGGCGTGGTCGTCGGCCAGCAGCACCCCGATCATGCTTCAGTCCCCTCCGTCGGTATCTCGGCGCGGACGCTCCAGGCCGCGCCGCTGGGCCCGGCCTTGACCGTGCCGCCCAGGAGTCTGACCCGCTCGGTCATCCCCACCAGGCCCGCCCCGCCCGGAACCGACACCGCGGGGGCGGCGACGGCGTTCTCCACGGTGACGGTCAGCCGCTCGGAACCGTAGTCGATTCGCACCGAGGCGTCCGAGCCGTGCTTGAGCACGTTCGTCAGCGCCTCCTGCACGACCCGGAACGCGGCCGTCTCGACCTGCCCCGGCAGCTCCCGCTCGGGCCCGGCGACGGCGAAGTCGACCTTCAGGCCCACTCGCCGCATCCGCTCGACCAGATCGGGAACCTGGTCGAGCCGGTAGGCGGCCAGCTCCTCGTCCGCGTCGACCGAGCGCAGCAGCCCGATGATGCGCCGCAGCTCGGCCAGGCCCTCCACGCTGCTCTGCCGGATCGCGTCCACCGACCGCTTGAGGGTCTCCTCGTCGAGGTCGGCCCGGGCCTGCAAACCGGTGGACTGGAGGGCTATCGCGCTCAGGTAGTTCGCGACGGTGTCGTGCAGCTCTCGGGCCATCGTCGTGCGCTCGCGCAGCACCGCCTCGTGGCGGCGCGCCTCGGCCAGGCGGGCCTGCTGCTCGGCCCGCTCGGCCTCCAGGCGGGCCCGGTCGTGTGCCTGCCGGACGATGACGGCGGTCCCGATCGGCGAGATGAGGATGATCGCCCCGATCGCGGCGGTCGACAGCACCGCACCGGCGTCGTCGATCTCCAGGAAGGCCCACACCGTGAACACGAGGACGGCCGCGACCGCGGTGACCGTCATGGGCCGCAGCGCCTTGCGCGGACCGTAGCGGGCGAAGGCGTAGATGTTGTCGGTGAAGACGCAGGCGGTCACCAGCGTCAGCCCGATGGCCAACTCCGTTCCGAACCCGGCGACGCCCAGGGACAGGCACAGCGCGGGCGAGGCGCGACGGAACACCACGCCCAGGCACACCAGTGCCGGGGGCGCGAACCGCAGCGCGAGCGGCGCCTCCGACCAGTACGGCTCGAAGCTGCCGAGCCCGATGAGCACGGCCCCGGCCGCGTACAGCAGTACCGCGGCGATGAGATCGCCGCGTCGGATACGGCTGAACGGGGTCGGCATGACCCAATCCCACCACAGCCGGCGGGCGTCCGCCTCGGTCTGGACGCCGAATCGCCTCTGCGACTTTGGTCGGACCCGGCGCCCGCGGGCCCGCTCAGTAGAAGGAGAAGCTCGGATCGCTGGAGGGCCAGTTGCTCGGGTCGTTGAACTCGTCCACGGCGCGGCCGACGGCCCAGACCCAGAAGATCAGGTAGATGATCCAGAACACGGTCGCGGCCACGGCGATCCAGCCCAGGACGACCCCGGTGACCGCGAAGCCGTCGCCGTCCTCGCCGCGCTCGGCGATCTGCCGCCGGGCGATCGTGCCGAAGATCAAGCCCAGCAGCCCGACCGGGGAGCACACGCCGACGATGCCGAGCACCATCGCCGCGATGGCCATGCCGTTCACGGGACGGCGCGGCGGCGGGTACTGGTAGCCGTAGACCTGCGGGGGGTAGGGCGGGGGCGGCTGCTGCGGGTCTGGTCCTGGGTCTGGGCTGGACATACGGGAATCTCCAATGGACGGGCGACTACGGGACAACTCTAAGATCTCGGCCTCGGGCGCCGCATCGCGAATCCGTGCCAGATGCGGCTACCAGCAGATCCAGCCGCAGTCGTCGGTCGGATCCTCGCTCGGCTCGTCGCTGGTGGGATCCTCCGGTTCCTCGCTGGTGGTCGGGTCGTCGGGCGGTTCACTGGTCTCGGTCGTTGGATCCTCGCTCGAAGGCTCCTCGCTGGACGGGGCCTCCGAGGGCGACTCGGAGGGCTCCTCGGCGCTGGTCGGATCCTCGCTGGAGGGCTCGTCCCCGCCGCCGTCCCAGGTCTCGGGCGCGAAGTCGCGCGAGTCGATCGCGGCGTCGACGACCGCCCGCCACACCGGCACTCCGGCGGTGTCGACGTCGTCGGCCCCTTCGGCGTCGCCGATCCAGGCGGCGACGCTCAGCTGCGGGATCGCGCCGACGTACCAGGACTGCGGCGGTTCCTCGTACCAGGTGCCGGAGAACCCGAAGTAGTCGCGCTCCTCGATCGCGTCGCCGTTGCCCAGCCCCATCTCCTGGAGGGCGCCCGCGGTGTCGGGGCTGATGGCCTGGGAGGTGCGGATGCCCTGGTCGGCCTCGATGCTGTCGCCCGCGCCGTCGACGACGCGGTCGACGAAGTGGGTGTCGGCGTGGACGCCGTCGCCGGCGATGGTGGCGTAGACGGCGGCCATGTCGGACACGCTCACGGGATAGGTGCCGAACCCGTCGGCCGCGAAGGCGTCGTAGTCGACCTCGCCGCTCTCCAGGTCGTGGACGGTGCCGTCCTGGTCGCCCAGGTCGCTGACGCCGAGCGCGGCGGCGGTCTCGACCACGGTCTCGGATCCGTACTCCGAGGCGATCTCGTCCACGGCCTCCTTGCGCGACTCCCGGACGGCGGTCTCGAGGGTGACCTCGTCGTCGGGCCCGTAGGGCCACTCCGAGTCGGTCGTGGCGCCGTTCTCCAGGGCCGCCGCCGCGGTGACCATGTCGAACACCGATGAGGGCGGATGCGGGGTGTCGTCGCCGACCTGGTCGGCGCCGGTCTCCTCCTCGGCCCCGAAGTAGCACAGGACCGCTCCGGTGCCGGGCTCGATCGCGACCACCCCGGCTTCCGAACCGGCGTCCTCGGCGGTCTCCTGAAGCTGCTCGTCGAGGGTGAGGACCACGCGCGGGCCGTCGGCGTTGGATTCGGCGTTGTAGAGCTCGTCCGGAGCGATGCCGTAGCGGATCTCCAGCTCGGTGTGGATCTGCTCGACCAGGCCGGAGTGGCGTTCGGTGAAGTCGTCGTCTACGGCCACGCCGTTGGAGTACAGCAGCGCGGCGTCGTCCTCCTGGCCGCCCCCGCCGCCGCCGGAATCCTCGCCGCCGAGCAGCGCCTCGCTGCCGATGATCGCTCCCCCGGCCAGGACCAGGCCCGCCGCAGCGGCGACGAGGAACTGGGGCTTGCGGATCCGTTCGGGGATCTCGGGGAGCGGGAAGGAGCCTTCCGCGCGGTGCCTGCCCGCGCCGCGCCCCGGCCCGCGGGCTCCGGCCCGGTGGCCGCCGCTGCCGCCGGCACGCCGTTTGCCGGGCCCGAGGCGAGGGGTGCTCCCGTTTTCCACATACGTACCTTAAAAGGCGCGGACCACCTGACAGGCATGGGTACCCCCTATACCCAGGTATTTCGTCTAAAAGGGACGGGTCGGCGGGGGCAGACCCCGCCGACCCGTCCCGGTTCGCCCTATTCGCGGATGGCCGCGCCGAACCGCTCGCTCGCGACCGCCACGGCCGCGTCGCGGATCGCCACGCCCTCCTCGTTGGTCAGCGTCCGGTCTCCGGCGCGCAGCGCCAGCTTGAACGCGAGGGACTTCTTCCCCTCGCCGAGCTTGGCGTCGCGGTAGACGTCGAACAGGCGCGCCGACTCCAGCAGCTCCCCGGCGCCCTCGCACAGCGCCGCCTCGACCTCGCCGGCGGAGACGCTCTCGGAGACGACCACCGCCACGTCGATGAGCGTGGCCGGGTAGTGCGAGATGACCGGCGCCGGAGCCAGGTCCGGCAGCGGGACGGCCGAGAGGTCCAGCTCCATGGCCGCGGTCCGCTTCGGCAGGTCGAGGGCCTCGCACACCTCGGGATGCAGCTCCCCGGCGTGGCCGACGACCTCGCCTTCGACCTTCAGCTCGGCGCAGCGGCCCGGGTGCCACGGGGCCAGCTCGCCCTGGACGACCTCCAGCTTCGCTCCGGCGGCCTCGGCCACGATCTCGGCGGCCTCGATCGCGTCGGCCCAGTCGACCTGGCGGCCGGGGCCCTCGACCCCGTCCGGTCCGGCCTGGCCGCACAGGATCGCGGCCACGTGCCGCGGCTGCGCGGGCAGCCGCCGGATCGCCGCCGAGATCGCCTCGTCGCTCGGCCGCTCGGACACCGGCAGCTCGACCTTCTCGAGCTCCGACCAGCCCTCGGCGGGCTTGAAGACCAGCCCCTCCTCGAATACCGCCAGGTCGCGCGCGCCGCGCGCGAGGTTCGTCCTGACCGCGTTGACCAGGCTCGCCAGCACCGAGGTGCGCAGCAGCGGCGCGGCGGTGTCGAGCGGGTTGAGCACCGCGATCGCGTCGCGCCGCGGATCGGCCGGGTCCAGCCACAGCTCGTCGGCGCGCTCGCGCGAGACGAACGGGAACGTGAAGGTCTCCACGAAGCCGTTGTCGGCCAGGGCCCGCGCCACGCGGCGGCGGCGGCGCTGCTCGGGTGTCAGGCCCGGCCCGGCCGGCGCGCGGGGCACGCTCGACGGGATGTGCCGGTAGCCGTGGAGCCGCGCGACCTCCTCGACCAGGTCGGCCGGGTCGGCCAGGTCGGGACGCCAGGTCGCCGGGGTGACGGTGAGAACGTCGCCACCCTCCACCGAGCAACCGGCGGCCTCCAGCATCGCGACCACCGTCGCGCGGTCGTAGTCGACCCCGATCGTCTGCGACGGCAGGTCGACCGGCAGCTCGATCGGTGCGACCGGCCGGCGGTTGTCGACGTCGGCGACCTTCTCCGAGAGCGTCCCGCCGCCGTACTCGACCAGCAGGTCGACCGCGCGCTGCGTGGCGAGCGCGCTCAGGGCCGGGTCGGTGCCGCGCTCGAACCGCTTGGACGCCTCGCTGGTGAGCTTGTGCCGCCGCGAGGTCCGCGCGATCGCGACCGGATCCCAGTGCGCGGCCTCGACGAGCACATTGCGGGTCTCGGGGCCGACCTCGGAGGACTCCCCGCCCATGACCCCGGCCAGCGACAGCGGGCCGGTGTTGTCGTAGATGACCATGTCCTCGGGGTCGAGGGCTCGCTCGACGTCGTCGAGGGTCTTGAGCTTCTCGCCCGGGCTCGCGCGCCTGACGACCAGGTCGCCTTCGAGGCGGTCCAGGTCGAAGGCGTGCAGCGGGTGGCCCAGTTCGAGCATCAGGTAGTTGGTGACGTCCACGGCCAGCCCGATCGGGCGCATCCCGGCCTGCGTCAGCCGCTTGGCCATCCACTCGGGCGAATCGGCGTTCGCGTCCACGCCGTGGACGGCGCGCAGCGTGAAGCGCGTGCAGCCCTCGGTCTCGACCCGGATCGGGTGCGGCGGCTCGGCCGTGGCCGGGTGCTCGACGGCCTTGGCGGCCGGGTCGGTGAAGGCCGCCCCCAGCTGGTGGGCGACCTCGCGGGCGACCCCGCGCATCGAGAAGCAGTAGCCCATGTCGGGGGTGATGGCCAGCTCGAACACGATCTCGTCGAGGCCGAGCAGCGGCCGCGCGTCCTCCCCGACCATGCCCTCGGCCAGCACCATGATGCCGTCGTGGTCGTCGGAGACGCCGAGCTCGCGCGCCGAGCAGATCATGCCGTCCGAGAGCCGCCCGTAGGTCTTGCGCGAGCCGATGGCGAACCCGCCGGGCAGGACCGCGCCGGGCAGCGCCACCACGACCAGGTCGCCCTCGGCGAAGTTGCGGGCGCCGCAGATGATCGAGCGCGGCTCGTCCTCGCCGACCTCCACGTGGCAGTGGCGGATCGGCTTCTTGAACTCGGTGAGCTCCTCGATCGAGGCGACGCGGCCGACCACGAGCGGTCCGGTGACCTGCTCGCGCAGGTCGTGGACCTCTTCGACCTCGAGCCCGGCGTCGACCAGGGCCGCGTCCAGGGCCTCGGTCGTGAGGTCGGCGGGCAGGGCGGCGTACTCGGACAGCCAGGAGACTGGGATCCGCATCGGTCTATTCCTCCACTCGCAGGCCGGCGGGGAAGCGGACGTCCCCGTCGATGATGTCCCTCAGGTCGGTGATGCCGTGGCGCAGCATGAGCGCGCGATCGACGCCCATGCCGAAGGCGAAGCCCGAGTAGACGTCGGGGTCGATGCCGCAGGCGCGCAGCACCCGCGGGTTGACCATGCCGCAGCCGCCCCACTCGATCCAGCGGGGACCGTCCTTGTGGGCGGTGAACCAGACGTCGACCTCGGCGCTGGGCTCGGTGAACGGGAAGTACGACGGGCGCAGCCGGGTGACCGCATCGGGCCCGAACACCGACTTGGCGTAGTGGTCCAGCGTGCCCTTCAGGTCGGCCATGGTGATGCCCTTGTCGACCACGAGGCCCTCGGTCTGGTGGAAGACGGGCGAGTGGGTCGCGTCGACCTCGTCGGTGCGGTACACGCGGCCGGGCGCGACGGTGTAGATCGGCGGCTCCTGGGTGAGCATGGTGTGGATCTGCACCGTGGAGGTGTGGGTCCGCAGTACCATGTTCGAGCCGTACTCCCCGTCGCCGTCGGCGATGTGGAAGGTGTCCATCATGGTTCGGGCCGGGTGGTCGGGGTGGATGTTGAGCGCGTCGAAGTTGAACCACTCCAGCTCGACCTCGGGGCCCTCGCCGATCTGGTAGCCCATCGCGACGAACAGGTCGGCGATGCGGTCCATCTGGGCGCTGATCGGGTGGCGCGCTCCGGCCCGGCGCCGGGGGGCGCGGGCGGTGACGTCGACGGTCTCCTCGCGGAGGATCCGCTCGGCCTCGGCGGCCTCGAGGACGGCCTTGCGGTCCTCGTAGGCGGCGGTGATCTCGCCGCGGGCGGCGTTGACGTTGCGGCCGGCCTCACCGCGCTCTTTGCCGGGGAGCGACCCGATCGCCCTGCGCGCCAGCGACACGGGCGCCTTGTCGCCGAGGCAGGCGCTCCGGGCCGCGGCCAGCTCCTCGATGGTGGCGGCCGCTTCGACGGCCGTGATCGCTTCCTTTACGGCCCTGCTGAGGGCCTCGGGCTGGACGAGGCCAGCCTGGTTCTCGTTCTCGTTAGACATGCACTCTCTCCTGCGGGACCTTAAGGAGTCTAGGGAAGCCGCGCGGCTCGGCCGCAGCCCGCCGGAGGAGATGTGGGCAGCTAGCGCCGCAGCCCGCACCCGGCGGGCCGCATAAACGAGCGATAGCTGGAAGACATGAGGCAATCATACCGACATGCGTTGCGCCGAGGCACCGCCCCTGGCGGTGCGCCATGCTCCGCATGGCGACGCACCCGCGCTGAGCTCAAGACGCGAGACGCTGCTGCGCAGCGCTCGCGTAGAGACAGACTCCGGCGGCGACGGCCAGGTTCAGGCTCTCGGCCTTCCCCCAGACGGGGACGCCGACGCGGCGGTGGGCCAGAGCGGCGGTGGCCTCGTCGAGGCCGTGGGCCTCCGAGCCGAGCAGCCACACCGTCGGCGCGTCCAGCTCACCGTTCGCGCTCAGCGCGAACAGGTCCTCTCCCCCGGTGACGGCGGCGAGGATCTGGGCGTGGTCGAAGATGCCGAGCATCTCGGCGGTGTCGGCGCCGCGGATCACCGGCAGGTGGAACAGGCTCCCGGCCGAGGCGCGCACGCATTTGCCGTTGTACGGGTCGACCGAGTCGGTGCCGAACACCACGCAGTCGGCCCCGGCCGCGTCGGCGGCGCGCAGGACCGTCCCGGCGTTGCCGGGGTCGGTGATGCCGTGCAGGACCGCGACCAGGTTCGCCTCGGGAGGGAGCCGCTGGTCGAGGAAGCGGCAGGCGGCGATCAGGCCCTGGGGCGTGACGGTCTCGGCCAGCGAGGCCAGCGCCTCGTCGGTGGTCGGGTGCAGATGGACCCCGGCCGCGGCGGCGGCGTCGATCAGCTCGTCGTGCCTGGCGTCGGCCTCGATCGTGTAGAACAGGTCCTCGGCCGCCCCGGCCTCGACGGCCTCTCGCACGGCCTGCGGGCCCTCGGCGAGGAACCGCCCAGCCTTCTCGCGGCCGCGGCGGCGCTGAAGCTTCCTGGCAGCGACGACCCGGGACGATCGCGCCGTGAGCGCGTCCGTCCCGGGCTCGGTCTGCGACATCTAGCGCTCGGCCGGAGCGTTGACGTCCTCGGGCAGGGCCGCCTTGGCGACCTCGACCAGCGCGGTGAACGCGGCCTCGTCGTTGACGGCCAGCTCCGCGAGGATCTTGCGGTCGACCTCGACCTCGGCGAGCTTCAGCCCCTGCATGAACCGGTTGTAGCTGATGCCGTTGGCGCGGGCGGCGGCGTTGATGCGGGTGATCCACAACTTGCGGAACTCGCGCTTGCGAGCCTTGCGGTCCCGGTAGGAGTAGGTGTACGAGTGCAGCAGCTGCTCTTTGGCCTTGCGGTACAGGCGCGAGCGCTGGCCCCGGTAGCCCTTGGCCTCTTCGAGTACGGTGCGGCGCTTCTTCTTGGCGTTCACCGAACGCTTGACGCGTGCCACAGTTCTGTCTCCTTGCGGTTAAAGCGGAATGAGTCAAAGGGGGCGGGGGCTAGCGGCCCAGCAGCTTCCTGACCTGCTTCTGGTCGGCCTTGGCGACGTCGGCGCGCCCGTCGAGCTTGCGCTTCGTCTTCGAGGACTTGTGCTCCATCAGGTGGTTCTTGCCCTGCTGGCGACGCTGCAGTTTGCCGGAGCCGGTGACCTTGAAACGCTTCTTGGCACCGCTGTGGGTCTTCATCTTCGGCATCGTGGTTCTCCGTTCGATATGTAAACCCCGCGCCTGTAGCGGGCGCATGGCGCCCGCTTAGGCACGGATGGGTGGGCGGTCTACTCGGCCGCCGCGCGGTCACGGCCGCCCTTGCGGCCACCGCCTTTGGCGTCCCCGCCCTTGGGCCGGTGCGGGGCGACCACCATGACCATGTTCCGGCCGTCCTGCTTCGGGGCCGACTCGACCGCTCCGAGATCGGCGATCTCTTCGGCGAGCTTGTCGAGCAGGCGCCGGCCCAGTTCGGGACGCGACTGCTCGCGACCACGGAACATGATGGTGATCTTGACTTTGTCCCCGGCCGTCAGGAACCGCACAATGTGACCCTTCTTGGTCTCATAGTCGTGCGTGTCGATCTTCGGCCGAAGCTTCATCTCCTTGATCACGGTCTGCTGCTGGTTCCGGCGCGAGGCACGGGCCTTCTGGGCGGACTCGTACTTGAACTTGCCGTAGTCCATGAGCTTGCAGACCGGCGGTCGGGCGGTGGGCGCAACCTCGACCAGGTCCATGTCGACGTCGGCGGCCAGCTGCTGGGCCTTGTCGATCGGAACGATGCCGACCTGCTCACCCTGCGGGCCGACCAGACGCACTTCACGTGCCCGGATCTGGTCGTTAACGCGCAAATCGCTGATGGGGCCTCCTTGTTGCGATTCTCGCCGATACCGGCGTATCGGCGTCCCGAGTTGTTTCTTGGTTAACGCGAGCACGCCGGGTAACGCGCTCTCGCAGCAGGGCCCCAGTTCCCAATGAGAAAGCCCCGGCACGCAGCCAGGGCCCAATTCCGTGACACGGGTTCATAGCCGCTGTGCGGCGGCTGCCGTGTGCGACCCGTTCGCCTCTGCGGCTGCGGGTGGGAGCTGGGCTCCGCTTCAGGTGCGCGCCGAAGCACGCACGACTAGTAATTATACCTACATCCTACAGGCGGCGTCGCCGCAGGCCCCTATGACGTGCGCGACTGCTCCAGGAGGGCCCGCAGGTGCTTGATCGCGGCCGCGGCCCGCTCCTTGTCGGTAATCTGGATGGCCATGATCGAGACCTCGTCGTCGTCGGCCAGGGTGGCCAGCGCCCACTGCACCCGGTCGGGCAGGGCGACGTCCACGACGACCTCCCAGGGCAGGCGGTGGGTGGAGAAGACGTTGCGGATCTCGATGCCGTCCTCGTCGGCGCGCACCCGCAGCCGCAGGAACGACAGGATGACGCCGCCGCCGATCAGGCCGATTCCGACCATCCCGACCTGGTCGGCCCAGGTCACCGCGCCGCCCTCGGGGGTGGTCGCCCCCAGCGTGAACGACAGCGCGAAGGCCGACCCGGCGAACAGGATCGCGCCGATCCAGGCTCCGATCCGGGATTTGCGGGGCTTGTAGTCGAGGGGACCGACCTCGGTCATGGGCTTCGCTCCTACGGCGCTCATGCATGTCCCTTTCAGGGTTTCAGGGTTCCCCCTACGGCAGGTGGTCTATCTCCAGACCCGAGTCGAATGCCAGCAGAGTCTTCGGCTCGCCGGTCACAATGGGCCAGCCGGGGCGGTTCAGGCCACACCAGGCGACGTGCCCGGCCGCGATGTTGCCGTGCTGGCGCGAGCGGGAGAGCATCAGGCCCACGTCCCGGGCGGTCTTCTTGTCGAGGTCCATCACGACCGTCACCGGGAGCCCGAGCAGCACCAGCAGCGCGTCGCGGTCCCGGCGCCGGGCCTGCGCCCACGCCTCGGCAAGCGCTCCCGAGGGGATGGCGAGGACGACGTTCTCCTCGAGCGCGGTGAACACCACCGCCTGCGGGTAGGGCATGGAGGTGGCGAAACCGACGATTGCCGACACGTCCAGGATTCGGCCACCGATCACCTGGCGGCCTCCCCGGGTTCGTCGTTGACTCCCAGGACCTCGCGAGCCCAGGCCAGGTGCTCGGCGCTGGGCGCGTGGCCCTTGCGCTCGAACAGGTCTTGGAGCTCGCTGAGCGAGCGGTCGCGTTCGAGCCGTTCGGCCACGGCCTCGATGACGTAGTCGGAGACCGAGGCGGCACGCCCGATCGCGACGAGGCGCCGGATCTGCTCGGACTGCTCTGCCGGCAGGGCGACGGTCGAGCGTGAGGAATCCGCCCCGGCGCCGGGTGGCGGATTGAGCGACGAGTTCGCACGATCGGTCACGGTCTTCAGGTTAGCGCTCGGCCGGTCGCCGACGGTAGGGGACATGACCGGGAATCGGTCCCGGTGCAGCGCGGTACCGTCGGGAGGAACGCTTGCAACCCGAGCCGGAAGAAGGATCCGCATGGCCGAGAAGAAGTCAGGGGAGCGCCCGCACGACCCGCAGTTCCCGGAGAAGTTCCTGGAGTTCATGCGCTCGGGTTGGGGCTCGCTGGAGCTGGAGGCGTCCCCGCTGCCGCAGGCGGCCTACACGGCCCGCCGCCGCGAGGCGCTCTCGGCGGCGTTCCCCGGCGAGACGATCGTGGTGCCCACCGGGGAGGAGAAGGTGCGCGCCAACGACACGTTCTTCCGGTTCCGGGCCGGATCGGACTTCGCGTGGCTCACCGGAGACCTGGACCCCGAGGGCGTGCTGGTGCTGCACCCGGTCGCGTCGGGCCACGAGGCGGTGCTCTACCGGCGCGGCCGCGCCGGGACCGAGTCGGACGAGTTCTTCCGCTCGGCGAAGTACGGCGAGCTGTGGATCGGGCGCAAGCACTCGCTGGCCGAGGCCGAGACCCGCCTCGGGGTGGTCTGCCGAGACGTCGAGACGCTCGATGAGGCGCTGGCGGGCGCGGACCGGTCGAAGACGCGGCTGCTGCGCAGCTTCCACACCAGTCTCGACCGGCGTTTCGAGGCCGAGGAGCCGGAGAAGGACGAGGACGGCAATCCGAAGCCCACTCGCGACCGCCAGCTGGCCGCCGTGCTCTCGGAGCTGCGGCTGAAGAAGGACGCCTGGGAACTCGAGCAGCTCCAGGAGGCGGTCGACGCCACCGTGCGGGGCTTCGAGGACGTGGCGCGGATCCTGCCGGCGGCCGGTTCGGTCTCCGAGCGGCTCATCGAGGGCGTCTTCGGCGCCCGCGCGCGCCTGGAGGGCAACGGCCTGGGGTACGACTCGATCGTGGGCGCGGGCGCGCACGCGACCACGCTGCACTGGACGACCAACGACGGCCGCACCAAGACCGGCGAGCTGCTGCTGATGGACATGGGCGTGGAGAACCGCAATCTCTACACCGCCGACATCACCCGCACGATCCCGGTCGACGGCCGGTTCACCCGGCTCCAGCGGCAGGTCTACGAGATCGTGCACGCCTCGCAGCAGGCGGGGATGGACGTCATCCGGCCGGGCGTGGAGTTCCAGGAGATCCACCGGACGTGCATGCGGGTGCTGGCCGAGGGGCTGGACGACCTGGGCGTGCTGCCGGTATCGGTCGACGAGGCGATGAGCAAGGACTCCCTGGTCTACCGCCGCTGGACGCTGCACGGTTTCGGACACATGCTGGGCCTGGACGTCCACGACTGCGCCGCCTCCCGTCCGGAGCAGTACTACCGGGGCAAGGTCGAGGAGGACCACGTCCTGACCGTGGAGCCGGGCCTGTACTTCCAGGCCAACGACGAGCTGGTGCCCGCGGAGCTGCGCGGGGTCGGCATCCGCATCGAGGACGACGTGCGGGTCACCGCCGACGGCTGCCAGAACCTCTCGGAGGCGCTGCCGCGCGACGCCGACGAGGTGGAGACGTGGCTCGCGGAGCAGCGGGAGGCGGGACCGCGCTTGGCGGATCAGTCCTGAACGGGCTCGGTCGCCGCAGGTCGGTCGGGTCCGACGCCGACCCCGCGCGGGACCGGTTCGGCCTCAGCGTATAGTCCGATTTTAGGCTTATATCACCGCACCGGGCCGGCGGCGGCGATCAACACCGCACATTGAACCGCCCGCCGCCGCCGGCCACCAATCCCGATGCGAGAGCGATCTTCAGACTTCCCCGACACTCCGAGGGCGAGTCCGCGCGCCGGTTCACGGCTCTGCGGGCGGGCCCGAGGGTGGTGGTACGCTTGAGAAGATTTAACAAGACGGACGTACTGTTTTTGAATCGTGTGCCGCCGCTCCCCTCTCGGCCGACCTCCTTCGCCGACCGACGGTGCTGCGGCAGACTGAGGACATGCAGTGTGCGCCCACGGAGGGGTAGGTGAGTCCATGTTCGCACAAGTGACGGTCCTCACATCACCACTTCCTCTTGCCACATCCGATCGTTCTACCGGCGAAATATGCACACGAGTTCGACGGTGGTTGGAAGTGCTGGTCACACGGATCGCCTTTTCCAAGGTCCTCAACGCAGGCAAACTCTCCAAGCTTACTGAGCAGGCGCGGAGACTAGGGCAGGTGCGGTCACTGGTATGGCGACAGTTCGGCTCGACCAGCGGTGCGCACCTCAGCGCCCGAGAGGTGCGCGATCAGTGGATGAAAGACGGCACCGCGGCAACCTTCGATGTTCTGGCGAACGCCTGGAAAGAGACCGTTCGCGACACGGTGAAAGACATCGCGGCGAGCCGCGCCGCCGCGAAGCGACGAGTGCGCCGAGCGATTCACCTCCGCACGAGCGACGAAGCTGATAGGCGGCGCTTGTACGCGGCTCTGCGTTTCGACACATGGGTGGCCGATCCATGGCTCTCCCGCCAAATGCGAAAACACTGGAATCGCGGACGTAATCACACGCACAACCAGATCATGGTTCGCTCCGACAAATACCAGACATTCACCCTGAAGACGGGCGGTGATGTATGGCTGTCGATTCCGGGCTTGGCGAATCGCGAGCATGTAAAGATCCCATTGAATACAACGCTTGCACCCTCAGGGACCCTTCGATTGATACTTCGTGATGGCCGGGCGGAAGTCCACTACCAGATCGAGGCCGCCTCAATGAACTCATCGCACCGTCCCTCGGAGCAGCGCGAGATCGGAATCGACAAGGGTTACACCGAAGTCCTCACCGATTCCGAAGGGATTCGCCATGGGGCCGAGCTGGGGTCGCTGCTTATTGCTCGGTCGGATCGACTCCACCGGGTCAATGCTCGGCGTGCCAAGCTGCGCTCGATCGCTAACCGAGCCGAGGCGCTAGGAGACCGAGCCAAAGCCGATCGCATCCGTGCCAACAACCTTGGAAATATCAAGAAGCGCCGCGATACGGCGAAGTGGGAAGCACGCGTCCGCACTGTCACTTTCGAATCCGTCCATGCGGTGCTCGACAAGGCCTCCCTCATCGCCGCCGAGGATCTTACGAAGAGTTTCCCCAGCCACAAGCGGCTGGGAAGGAAGATGAACCGTCGCCTGGCGCAGTGGACCAAGGGTCTGACCGCCGAGGCGCTGCAAGCCGTGTCGGACCGCAGAGGTTCTGCGGTGCGGCTGGTCAACGCCGCCTACACGTCACAAGTCATCCCCGGCACTGGCGCCCTCGGCGTCCGCCACGGGGATGAGCTTCACTGCACTCAGTGCGGGGCCGTGTGGGATGCCGACCATGCCGCTGCGGTCAACATCCTAGCGAGAGCGAGCGACCCCGACATCGCCCTGTGGACCCCGCACACGCGGGTGAGACAGATCTTGCGGGAACGAACCGGCCGCCAACGGTCCAGACTGCCGGACCAGGACTCCAGCACCGCATCCCGATGCGAGTGCGGAGAGCGAATTATTCGGATGCTCGGATTCGAGCAACAGTTAAGGAAGCAGAACAAGTGGTGAGCACGGACTCCTTCGGCGCCCGCGACACGTTGCGGGTCGGCGACAGCGAATACGACATCTACCGGATCGACAGGGTCGAGGGCCACGACCGCCTGCCTTACAGCCTCAAGGTCCTGCTCGAGAACCTGCTGCGCAACGAGGACGGCGCCGACATCACCGCCGACCACATCCGCGCGCTCGGCTCCTGGGACCCGACTGCCAAGCCCAGCACCGAGATCCAGTTCACGCCCGCCCGCGTGATCATGCAGGACTTCACCGGCGTCCCGTGCGTGGTCGACCTGGCCACCATGCGCGAGGCCGTCCGCGACCTGGGCGGCGACCCGGCCCAGATCAACCCGCTCGCACCCGCCGAGCTGGTCATCGACCACTCGGTCATCGTCGACTTCTTCGGCCACCCGGACTCCTTCAAGCGCAACGTCGAGCGCGAGTACGAGCGCAACCGCGAGCGCTACCAGTTCCTGCGCTGGGGCCAGACCGCCTTCGACGAGTTCAAGGTCGTCCCGCCCGGCACCGGCATCGTCCACCAGGTCAACATCGAGCACCTGGCGCGCGTGGTCATGACCCGCGAGGGCACCGCCTATCCCGACACCTGCGTCGGCACCGACTCCCACACCACCATGGAGAACGGCATCGGCGTGCTCGGCTGGGGCGTGGGCGGCATCGAGGCCGAGGCGGCCATGCTCGGCCAGCCGATCTCGATGCTCATCCCCCGCGTCCTCGGCTTCAAGCTCACCGGCGACCTCCCGGCCGGCGCCACCGCGACCGACCTGGTCCTGACCATCACCGAGATCCTCCGCGAGCACGGCGTGGTCGGCAAGTTCGTCGAGTTCTACGGCGACGGCGTCGCCAGCGTGCCGGTGGCCGACCGGTCCACGCTCGGCAACATGAGCCCGGAGTTCGGCTCCACCTGCGCGATCTTCCCGATCGACGAGCTCACCGTCGACTACCTGCGGCTGACCGGTCGCGACGAGGAGCAGATCGGGCTGGTCGAGGCCTATGCCAAGGCCCAGGGCCTGTGGCACGACCCGAGCCGCGAGGCCCGGTACTCGGAGTACCTCGAACTCGACCTGTCGACCGTGGTGCCGTCCATCGCCGGGCCCAAGCGCCCGCAGGACCGCATCTCGCTCGACAACGCCGACCACCAGTGGCGCCGCGACATCGCCAATTACGTGTCGACCGACGAGGGCAGCCGCGAGTCCTTCCCGGCCTCCGACACCCCCGCCGAGACGCCGAACGGGGACCGGCCCCGCGACCCGCAGACGGTCAAGAACGAGAACGGCGAGTTCGAGCTCGACCACGGCGCGGTCGTGATCGCCGCGATCACCTCCTGCACCAACACCTCGAACCCGTACGTCATGGTCGGGGCGGGGCTGCTGGCCAAGAACGCCGTCGAGGCCGGGCTGGACGTCAAACCGTGGGTGAAGACCTCCCTGGCGCCGGGCTCGCAGGTCGTCACCGGCTACCTCACCCGCGCCGGGCTCTCCGGCTACCTCGACAAGCTCGGGTTCAACCTGGTCGGCTACGGCTGCACCACCTGCATCGGCAACTCCGGTCCGCTGTCCGAGGAGATCTCGGCCGCGGTGCGGTCCGGAGACCTGGCCGTCACCTCGGTGCTTTCGGGCAACCGCAACTTCGAGGGCCGCATCAACCCCGATGTCAAGATGAACTACCTGGCCAGCCCGCCGCTGGTGGTGGCCTACGCGCTCGCCGGGACGATGGACCTCAACCTGACCACCGACCCGCTCGGCAAGGGCACCGAGGGCCAGGACGTGTACATGCGCGACATCTGGCCGTCGCTCGAGGACATTCGCGAGGTCGTCGAGGGCAACATCGGCCGGGAGATGTTCCTCAGCGAGTACGCCTCGGTGTTCGAGGGCGACGAGACCTGGAAGGGTCTGCCGATCCCGACCGGCGACACCTTCGAGTGGGAGGACGCCTCGACGTACGTGCGCAAGGCCCCCTACTTCGAGGGCATGCCGGCCACCCCGGCGGCGGTCGAGGACGTGTCCGGGGCGCGCGTGCTGGCCAAGCTCGGCGACTCGGTGACCACCGACCACATCTCCCCGGCCGGCGCGATCAAGGCCGACTCGCCCGCGGGCGAGTACCTGGAGTCGAAGGGCGTGAGCCCGAAGGACTTCAACTCATACGGCTCGCGGCGCGGCAACCACGAGATCATGGTGCGCGGCACGTTCGCCAACATCCGCCTGCGCAACCAGCTGGCCCCGGGCACCGAGGGCGGTTGGACCCGCGACTACACGCGGGCCGAGGCGCCGGTGACGACCATCTACGAGGCGGCCCAGAACTACGCGGCGGCCGAGGTGCCGCTGGTGGTCCTGGCCGGCAAGGAGTACGGCACCGGCTCCAGCCGCGACTGGGCGGCCAAGGGCACGCGCCTGCTGGGCGTCAAGGCCGTCATCGCCGAGTCCTATGAGCGCATCCACCGCTCGAACCTCATCGGCATGGGCGTCCTGCCACTCCAGTTCCCCGAGGGATCCTCGCACGAGAGCCTGGGCCTGAGCGGCGAGGAGACCGTCTCGATCACCGGCATGACCGGGATCAACGACGGCATCCCCGAGACGGTCAGGGTCGAGGCCGTCTCGCCCGACGGCGAAGTGACCGAGTTCGACGCCACGGTCCGCCTGGACACCCCGGGCGAGGCCGACTACTTCCGCAACGGCGGCATCCTGCAGTACGTGCTGCGGAACCTGCTGGACAAGTAGCGATCCGAAGCGTGCAGAGGGGCGGGCCGCGGCCCGCCCCTCTGCGTGTCTCGGCGAAAACCCAGTCGACTGGGTTTCGGCGCCGGGCATTGACCGGCGGGCGGGTCCGCTGTCAGGCTCGTTGAATGGGAACCCCGAATTACCATCTCGCGCAGGTCAACGTCGGACGGATGCTGGCCCCGCTGGACTCCCCGGTGATGCACGGCTTCGTGTCGAACCTGGACCGGGTCAACGCCGCCGCCGAGGCCGCCGAGGGCTTCGTGTGGCGGCTGGTCGACGACGGCGGCGGCAATGCCACCGGGTACCGGTTCTGGGACGACGAGTGGATGATCATGAACTTGTCGGTGTGGACCTCGCCGGAGGCGCTCGACGCGTTCGTCTACGGCGACGACCACCGGCCGATCCTCCAGCGGCGCCGAGAATGGTTCGAGCACCTCAAGGAGGCGTACGCGGCCATGTGGTGGGTCCCGGTCGGCCACGACCCGACCGTGCAGGAGGCCGAGAAGAAGCTCACCCTCCTGCGCGAGCGTGGTCCGAACCCCGAGGTGTTCACCATGAAGGAGAAGTTTCCGAAGCCGAAGGCTTAGGGAACCGTGAAGCACAGTCCGAAGCCGAAGGCTTAGGGAACCGAGAGGCGCGACCCGAAGCCGGGTCAGTCCGATGCCGGCGGTTTCCAGGAGAACACCGGGTCGAAGCGGTTGAGCCCGGCTCTCGGCGCTATTCGAGTCATCGCGCGGATGGCCGTGTCCCGCGCCGCGATCGCCAGCCGGTTTCGCATCAGCGCGAGTTTCATCGTCGAGTGCGAGTCCTTGACGATCTTCATCGTGCGCGGCAGCCGTGCCCGCGTATAACCGGCCAGGCCGTCGCCATGGGTGACTTCGTGCGCGAGCACCACCGCGTCCTCGATCGCCTGGCACGCGCCCTGGCCGAGGTGCGGTGTCATGGCGTGCGCGGCGTCACCGAGGATCGCGACCTTTCCCTTGTGGAAGGCGGGAAGCCTGGTCGCGATGTGGTAGACGTCGTTGCGCAGCACCGACTCCGGTTCGACCGACGCCAGCAGCTCGGGCAGTGGGTGGGCCCAGTCGCCGAACTTGTCGAGCAGGACCTTCCGCTCGTCGTCGGAGCGCTCCCCGGCCGGGGCGAGGGCGGCGGCGTACATATAGAGCGCATCGCCGGCCAGCGGCATCGTGGCGATGACTCCCGCGCGGCCCCAGTACTCGATGCCTCCGACCCGCATGGGGACGTCGTTCAGGAGCAGCCGCCAGGCGGTCTCTCCAGCGTAGACGGGACCGGGGTGGTCCGGGAACAGGCCGGTGCGGATGGGCGAGCGCACGCCGTCCGCGGCGACGATCAGGTCCGCCTCGGTCTCTCCGGCCGCGGTCGACACCGTGCCGCGGTCGGAATCGACGCTGGTGACTTCGGTGCCCAGCCGCAGCGTTCCGGGCTCGAGTCCGTCGGCGAGCGTATCCAGGAGGCCGGCTCGCGGCAGCACTACCGCGACGTCGCCCCAGCGGGCCTTCGCCGCCTCCTGGTCGGTCTTGACGAGCCACGTCCCGTCGTGGCGGCAGACGCCGGCGCTCGCCTCGCCGAATGCCGCGAGTTCGCGGACGCGGTCGCCGAGGCCGAGCACGTCGAGCGACCGCAGGGCGTTCGGGGCGATCGCCAGGCCCGCTCCGATCTTTTCGAGCCGGGCCGCGCGTTCGTAGACTTCGACGCCCCATCCTTTGGATCGCAGCGCCAAAGCGGCCGCGAGGCCACCGATGCCCGCACCGACCACGACCGCTTTAGCCATGCGAATCACCATACGCCCACCGCGGCTTCGGTGAGGGACCCCACTGAGCGGAATCCCGTTCAGGCCGCGACCGTTGAATCTGGCATGGAACGCGAGGTCGAGGTGGTCGTGATCGGGGCCGGTCAGGCCGGTCTGTCCGCCGCGTACTTCCTGCGCAAGCACTTCGAGCCCGGGACCGGGTTCGTCGTGCTCGACCACGCCCCCGCCGCGGGCGGAGCCTGGCAGTTCCGCTGGCCCACTCTCACGTTCAAGACCGTCAACGGCGTCTACCAGCTTCCCGGCATGCCCGTCCCCGAGCCCGAGGAGTCGAGGCCGGTCGCCGAGGTCATCCCCGGCTACTTCACCGAGTACGAGCGGCGCTTCGACCTGCGCGTGCGGCGGCCGGTGTCGGTCTCCTCGGTCCGGTCCCTGGCCGACAAGCGGCTCGAGGTCGCCACCGACCACGGCGCCTGGATCGCCCGCGCCCTGATCAACGCCACCGGGACCTGGGAGCGGCCGTTCTGGCCGCGCTACCGCGGCCAGGGGACCTTCGCCGGCCACCAGCTGCACACCGCCCAGTACCGCGGGCCCTGGGAGTTCGAAGGCGAGCGCGTGGCCGTGATCGGCGGCGGCATCTCGGCGATCCAGCACCTGCTGGAGATCGATCCCCTGGCCTCCGAGACGCACTGGTTCACCCGGCGTCCGCCGCAGTGGCGCGACGACGAGTTCAACCCCGACCGGGGCCGGGAGGCGGTGGCCATGGTCGAGGAGCGGGTGCGGCGGGGCCTGCGCCCGCGAAGCGTCATCAGCGTCACCGGCGTCCCGCAGACGGCCGAGATCCGGGCCGCGCGCGAGGCCGGAGTCCTGGACCGGCGGCCGATGTTCGACCGGATCGGACCCGAGGGCCCGGTCATGGGCGACGGCCGGGTGATCGGGGTCGATGTCCTGCTGTGGGCCACGGGGTTCCGGGCCGCGCTGGACCACCTCGCGCCGCTGCGTCTGCGCGGGCCGGCCGGCGGGATCACCATGGACGGCACCCGCGTGGAGGCCGATCCGCGCATCCACCTGGTCGGCTACGGGCCGTCGGCGAGCACGATCGGGGCGAACCGGGCCGGCCGGGCGGCCGTGCGCGAGGTCCGCGAGCTGCTGGCTAGCTGAGGCGGAGCAGGGCCTGGACCGGCCAGTGGTCCGAGGGCGTCAGGTCGCCCTCGACGTGGGTGTTGACCGCGGCGGCCAGGACCTGGATCTCGGGTCGCACCAGGATCCAGTCGATCCGCTTTCCGCCCTCGACGGGCTCGGTGTTCCAGTTGTTGAACGTGCCCCATGCGGGGGTGAGGCGCTTCTCGGCGGCCTCCCAGGCGTCGTCGAGTCCGTCGGCGGTGAGGGTCGCGTAGGGCTTCGAGCCGGGAGCGCAGTTGAAGTCGCCGGCGATGACCACCGGGGAGCCCAGGCGCTCGGCGAGCGCGGCGTTCAACTGCGCGCCTTTGCGGCGGGCCCGGTCGGAGCGGTGGTCGAGGTGGTTGTCGACCACGCAGAACTCGGCGCCGGTCTTCTTGTCGGCGAAGCGGATCCAGGTGAGCATGCGGGGCAGGCCGCTGCCCCAGGCGCGGGATTCGGGGACGGTCGGGCGCCGGGAGATCCACTGGTGGTCGTACTCGAGCGGAGTGAGCCGCTCGCTCTCCCAGAAGATCGCGGTGGACTCGCCGCGGCTGCCGCCGCGGGTTCCCAGGTGGAGCCAGTCGTAGCCGTCGAGGCCGTCGCGCAACTCGATGAGCTGGCGGAACCGGCCCTCCTGGGTGCACAGCACGGTCGGCCGCTCCCGGACGACGACGGCGGTGACCAGGGGTCGCCGCTTCCACCACGAATGCGGGGCGCTGCCCGAGGCGACCCGGAGGTTGTAGGTCATGACGTGCAGGTCCGGGGCCGAGGCCGCGCCGATGAGCGGGCTCTCGCGGTCCGTGTCGCTCATGGGCAGACGATAACCGGCGGGGGCCGCCCCCGCCGGTCATTCATGTCGGACTTCACTTGGATCGGGGCTCGCCGCCGGTCACGGCAGCGAGACGAGCGCCTGCGCCGGCCAGTGGTCGGAGGGGGTCAGGCCGTCGTCGGAGTAGGTGTTGACCCCGGCCTTGACGACGCGGACGTCGGGGGTGGCCATGATCCAGTCGATCCGGTTGGCCTCGGTGCTCGGTTCGGGGTCCCAGCCGTTCCAGGTGCCGTATTCGGGCGTGACCTGCTCTTCGGCCTCGTCGAAGGTGTCGACCAGGCCGCCGTCGAGGAGGATCTGGTGGGTCGGCGTGCCCGGGACCTGGTTGAAGTCGCCGCCGACGAGGACCGGCGCGTCCCATTCGGAGACGAGGTCGGCGTTCATCTGCGAGCCCTTCTGGCGGGCGTTCTCCGACTGGTGGTCGAAGTGGTTGTCGACCGCGTAGAACTCCTTGCCGGTCCGGAGGTCCTCGAATCGGATCCAGGTGAGCATCCGCACCACGTTGTTGCCCCAGTCCTTCGAGGCGATCAGGCGGGGGTTGTCCGAGAGCCAGAGGTGGTCGTACTCGAGGACCTTGAGCCGCCGCCGGCCCCAGAAGATCGCGGTGGCCTCGCTCTGGCTGCCGCCGAGGCGGCCCAGGTGGATCCAGTCGTAGCCGTAGACGTCGTCGTGGAGGTCTTGGAGCTGGCCGTACAGGCCCTCCTGGGTGTACAGGATCGTCGGCCGCTCGCGCCGGACGACCCGGCTGACGAGCGGGCGGCGCTCCTCCCAGCTGTGGGGCGGGCCGTCGCCGCCCTCGTAGCGGATGTTGAAGGTCATCAGGTGGATCTGGTCGCCGTGGGGTCGGCCGATCAGGCCGCGCCCGTGGAAGCGGGACTCGTCGGCGGAGGCGGCCTCGGAGGTCGCGCCGGTGCCGACCGCGGTCGCGCCGACCGCGAGGGAGGCGCCGAGGACGTTGCGTCTGCTGATGTTGTGCGACATGAGTTCCCTTGGGTTCGGGGGAAAGCTGGGTACACCGAGAGTCCACGGCATTCGCGGCCCCGACGCCACTGCGGAACCGTGAACTCTCGGCTAATACCCTCTGTCACACGACATAACGGTCAGGAGCGTCCAGTGTGGGCGGTGAGGTAGTCGCGGATCGCCTCGGGGTCGTCGCCGCCGGCCCAGCCGATGTAGCCGTCGGGGCGCACGACCAGGGCCTCCCCGTCGGGGTCCGTCGAGGCCGCGCTGGTGACCACGCCGTCGATCTCGAACTTCTCGGTGCTGTCGAGGACGGCGAACCGCCCGCCTCGCAGGGCCTCGTACAGCCGGGCGCCGCCGGCCAGGTCGCGGTCGGCGGCGCGGTGGCCCACCAGGTGGTTCTCGCCGTGGTCGTGGCCGTACCGGATGCCGACGCCGCTGATCATGCCCATCGCCTTCTCCTGCAAGGGCTTGATGTGGAGGGCGGCGGCCGCCGCGAGTCCGCCGATCGCGGCCTTGACGCGTGAGCGCTCGGCGGCCAGCCGGATCATCGCGCCGCTGGAGCGCAGGACCAGCTTGCCGACCGGGTGGCGCTCGTCGTTGTAGCTGTCGAGCAGTTCGGGGTCGGCGCCGCGGAGCACTGCGGCGAGCTTCCAGGACAGGTTTGCCGCGTCCTGGAGGCCGGTGTTCATGCCCTGGCCGCCCGCCGGTGAGTGGCAGTGGGCCGCGTCGCCTGCCAGGAAGACGTTGCCGTCCCGGTAGTCGGGGACCTGTCGCTCGTCGGAGTGGAACCGGGAGATCCAGCGGGGGCTGTGCATCCCGAAGTCGGTGCCGAACGCCAGGCGGGCGGCCTCCTTGATCTCTTCGAGGTCGATCGGCTCGTCGTCGCCCTTCTGGTCGGCGCTGTTCCAGGCGAAGATCCGCCAGTACTCGTCGCCGAAGGTGGCGACGAAGCAGAAGGCGCCGTTGATGCCCTGGATCGCGGGGCTCTCGGCGGGCGGTTCGTTGAGCTTGACGTCGGCGAGCATGATCGACTTCAGCACGGACTCGCCGGGGAAGGGCATGCCGACGGCCTGCCGCACCGCGCTGCCGACGCCGTCGGCTCCGACGACGTAGGTCGCGGTCCAGTCGCCCTGTTCGGTGTGGACGGTGACGAGGCCGTCGCTCTGGTCGATCCCGGTGACCTTGTGGTCGTAGTGGAACTTCGCGCCGGCGTCGAGGGCGCGCCGCAGCAGGACCTTCTCGACGTTGTACTGCGGCGTCATCAGCAGGTACGGGAAACGGGACTCGAGGTGGGCCAGGTGGAGTGTGACCCGGTTGAACAGGCGGATTCCGCCGAGCCGGGCGCCGCCGAGGGACAGCAGCTCCTCGGCCAGGCCGCGGGCGTCGAACTCCTCCATGGTGCGGGCGTGGACGCCGAAGGCGCGGGAGAGGTTCGAGAGGTCGGATCCGCGCCTTTCGAGGACGGCGACGTCGATTCCCGCTTCGGCGAGGTCGCCCGCGAGCAGGAGGCCGGTGGGGCCGGCACCGACGACGATGACTTGAGCCTGGTTCTCAGACATGGCATGTCCCCCTTGGGGTGTGAGGCGATGACTTTAATTCATCACTTGATGAATTAAAGATAGCAGCCGCGGGCACGCAAACAGAACCCCTTGGGGAGCATTCAAAGAGAGATACGGGCCACATGAGCCGAAGCGACGCCCGGAAACGTAATCAGGGCCGCGGGTGGTGAGAAACCCGCGGCCCTGTTCGTACTGCCGGGACCAAGTTAGCATAGGCTAACCTAATCCTCAAGTGGGGGGTCACCAGCGCAGGAACGCGCCGACCCCTTCGGCCTTCTCCGGCAGGCGCACCCCGTCACCGAGGATCGACACCCGCGCGTCCGAGGCCAGGGCCATCTCGATCATCTGCTCCCCCAGCCGCGCCTCGGCAACGGACGTGGCCGCGTCCGCGTCGCCCGGGACCAGGCCGTCGGCCAGGACCGACCCGGGCGGGATGCGACGGCCGCTCCAGACCGAGTCGAACTCCAGCAGCAGCCGGTCGGCCCGGCCGGCCTGGAGTGCCTCCACGGTCTGGGCCGAACCGAGCGCGGCCTTCGGCGGCGCCTCCCGGAAATCGGCCGCCAAGCGCTCGTCGCGCGCCCGGCGCGCCCGGGCCGTCTCGGGAGCCAGGGTCTGCTGAATCTGAGCCGGGCTGGCCTGCCTGAGCACCCGCTGCGAGGCGACCACCTCGGTCTTCAGGGCGCTGCTCAGATGCTTCGAGGCCGCCTCGACCAGTTCCGGCTCGCCGGTGACGAGCAGGAACTCCCAGCCGAAGGCCGTCACGTGGTTCTCCAGCGTGGTGTGGGCGGCGGCCAGGAAGCGGGTGAGGTGCTCATTGAGGCGGACGTCGAACAGGTCGGTCTGGGTCACCCCGCTCTGCCCCTGGCGCTTGCCCCAGGGATTGCGCTGGGTGGCAGGGCCGACGAGTTCGCGCCACTCCTCGGTGTGCGCCTCGAAGGACAGCCCGGAGATCTCCGAGCAGCGGCCGAATCGGCTGTCGAGGATGCGCATGCCCTTGCCGTCGACGACGGCGATGCCGACCGGCGAGCCTTCGGCCCAGGCCGCGAACATGGGCGAGATATGAGAGCGCGGCGCGAGAGCGACGCGGTCGGTCAAGGGCGTCTGCATCTCGACGGTGTAGCTCTCGCCGTCGCCGAGCGGGATGAACAGGGCCCGCCCGACACCCGGGGCGCCGGGGTCGACCAGGCGCTCGATCTCCAGATCGAGATCGCGGAGCCGCCGCTTGAGCACGTCCTGCAGCTGCGGCTCGACCGACTCGAGCAGGGTCTTGACGCCCTGTTCGAGCCGCTTCTTCCAGGGCGGCTGCGATCCCTCCTGCCGGGGGTCGGCGTTGACGTAGAGCGAGAGCACGCCGGTTTCGTCACGCAGGTTCACCAGGCGCAGTTGCGTCTCGCGGTCCATCGGCATAGCGGCCTCCTCCTGTCGAGCGGGATTCGCCTCAGGATATTCCCGCAGAAGGCCTTCCGTGAACGTTTCGGCCGCTGAGGCTAAACGGCGCAGCCCTCGGGGCCGCACGCTTCGGCCCCTTCACCGCCCTCGATGGTGGTGATCTCGGGCCGCCTTTCGCCCCAAGCCTTCTCGAGGATCTCCGCGAACAGCTCGGTCGGCTGGGCGCCGGAGATGCCGTATTTGCCGTCGATGACGAAGAAGGGCACCCCGGTCGCCCCGAGCGCGGCGGCCTCGGCCTCGTCGCGCCGGACGGCGTCGCGGTAGGCCGATGGGTCGTCGAGGACCTCGACGACCTCGGTCCGGTCGAGCCCGGCCGAGACGGCGACCTCGATGACGCGCTCGCGGTTCCACAGCGAGTCCTCGTCGGCGAAGTTGGCCTTGTAGAAGGCGTCCCAGGCCGCCGGCTCCAGTCCGCGGTCGGCGGCCAGGTGCAGCAGGCGGTGCAGGTCGAAGGAGTTGCCGTGGTCGCGGCCCTCGGTCCGGTACTCCAGTCCCTCGGCCGAGGCGAGGCCGCCGAGCTTGTACTCGTTGGCCTGCGCCTGAGCCGGACTGATGCCGTACTTCTCGGCGATCATGGGCACGACCTCGGTGACGTCGGCCGGGTCGCGCTCGGGGTCGAGTTCGAAGGAACGGTGCCGGACCTCGACCTTGTCGCCGGAGTCGAACTGCCGCACGGCCTTGTCGAATCGGGCCTTGCCCACGTAGCACCAGGGGCAGGCGATGTCGGACCAGATTTCGACGGAAAGAGTCTCAGTGTCGCTCACCCAGGCTCGAACGCCGGGCGGGGAACTCGTATTCCACCGGCCGATGCGCGGGTGACCACGGTTACCGCCTTCTCTGGCTCAGCGCGTGGCGATGAGCCGCCGCACCGGAATCGGCATGGACGCGCCCAGCCGCGAGCAGGCCCGCAGCCGCCGCTCGGAGGCCGAGGGAAGATACAGCGAGTCCAGGAACACCTCGGCGTCCTCGACCCCGCCGAGCCTGAAGACGAACCGCCGCCGCTCCTCCCCGACCAGCGTCAATCCCGCCTCACCGAAAAGCGCCGACACCAGCCACTCGTACGGCCGCCGCCCACCGTCGAACTCCCGCCCGAGCACCCGCTCGGTGATCCCGGGCCGCTCGGCGTGAAACCGCCCCACATACCCGGCCCAATCGTCGCCCATCCCGCCAGGCTACGACCGACTGAGACCCCGAACACCCTGGACTCGCACCCAAGCCAACGTTCGGGTACCCTATGTCACGCTCGGCGCGCCCCCACGCGCCCAAGGGTGCTTAGCTCAGCGGTAGAGCGCTGCCCTTACAAGGCAGATGTCACTGGTTCGAACCCAGTAGCGCCCACAGAGTCGGACATATAGGCAGTTACATCTCATATCAAATGATCCGG
>NZ_JAELXW010000056.1 GCF_016428645.1 Glycomyces salinus
GAAGTAGCGGCCTCGGCCAGGACACCGAACTTGCGGGATTGGCGGGCGATCGCGGCCAGGTCGGCCGCGGTCTTGTAGTGGAAGTCGAACTTGGACACCAGCCAGTCCCGCAGCGCCGAGAACCCATCCACATCACGATGGATCTTCCAGGCTTGGGCCTCGATGACCCCGGACAGGACCTGGGCGTGCATCGAGTTGATGACCGCGGCCGCCTGATCGAACTGGGCGTGGATGGCGCGGGCGGTCTCACTCCGCTCCGCCGGGTTCATGCTCCTCGCCATCTCACACCTCCCTGGTTCGATCCTTAGATCATCCGGTCAGTTTCCGTCTGTCTGTGCTACATCAATGGTGACAGCTGAACCAGCCCTTGCCATCACCCGCAGGGTGGGAAAGCTTTCACGTTCTGCACCCGGGACCGGTGGCGTCCCAAGCGATCCACGCCCGGCACCGTTCGTGCTTGACATGCGGCGAGCCTCCTTCGCAGCAACCCGGGGTCACTTGGCCCGAGGCACGCCGCAGACACCGGATGTCCACTCACCCCTTCGTCGCCGCCCGCCTGAACTCGGGCTCGCTGCGACCCGGCCACGGAATCCGGCATCGGACGGTCGACAGGCTCCGAACTCGAACACTCGACTCAATCGAACTACGTTGGGACTACGCCGACTTGAGGGCACCGTTCAGGCGGAGACTCGGGTTCGGAAGGCCAGGCATCTCCATACGATCAGCAGGGCGACCGGGGCCAGGATGACGGCCGCCGTGCTCGCGATCGGTCCCGAGAATTCGGCGATCGCGCTCCCCAGGGTCGTCCAGACTCCCGCCCACAGGACCGAGCCCGCAGCGGTCAAGACGCAGAACCGGGCGAGACCGATGCCGCTCCCCCGGGCCATCAGCGCCGACGGGGTGCGGGCGCCGGGGACGAATCGGAGGCCGATCACGGCGATGTCGCGCCGTGCCGGACGGGATTCCAGGCGCCGCCGCCAGCAGTCGAGCCGGTTCGCGGCTTTGGAACGGCGCCGCAGGCGGCGGGCGATCGGTCCGCCCGCGCCGTAGGCCAGCAGGTCCCCGGTGAACATGCCCGCGGCCACGACGAGGCTCGCGAGCCACTGCGGGGCCGAGGCCGGGCCCGCCAGCGCCCCCGCCGTCGCGGCCGTGGCCTCCGCCGGGCCCATGGGAACGGCCATCGCCAGCGACACGAAGACGAGGAAGCCCCAGGCCGGCATCACGGATTCGACCGCCACTCCCCCGAAGCCGAGGTCGATCACCAGTTCAGACGGCCAGTCCATGCACTGCTCCCGCGACGGACCCCGCGGCCGCGCCGGTCCCGGCCCGGTGTGGCACCAGGCTCAGATAGTGCTCGATGAGCCGGTCGTTCACCGACTCCCAGCCACGGCCCTCGGTTCCCGCTCGCGCGGCCCGGCCCATGGAGCGCCGCAGCTCCGGATCGCCGGCCAGTCGCCCGACCGCGGATCGCAGTCCCGCCAGGTCACCGCAGCCGTACAGGAACCCGTTGACGCCGTCGTCGATCCGGTCCATGAGCCCGCCGGATGCGGGCCCGACCGCTGGAACCCCGGACGCGAGGGCTTCTTGCACGGACTGGCAGAAGGTCTCGTCGGAGCCGGAGTGCACGAAGACGTCCAGGGACGCCACGAGTCCGGCGAGTTCATCGCCGTACTTGGGCCCCGTGAACAGCGCCCCGGGCAGCGCCTCGCGGAGGTGCTCCTCCTCCGGGCCCTCCCCCACCAGCACCAGCCGCACCCCGGGGACGTCCTGGACCGAGCGCAGATGGTGCAGGTCCTTCTCCTTGGCCAGCCGCCCGACGTATCCGACCAGCACGTCGTCGGTCGCGTCGGGGCCGGCCGCGGCGCCGAGCAGGCGCGTCCGCAGCGGCTCGCTTCGCCACTCGGGCGCGAAGCGCCCGGTGTCGATGCCGCGCGGCCAGAATCGGACGCGGGGCACGCCGAGGCGGCCGAGTTGGTCGAGGCTGGCCGTGGAGGGGGCCAGGGTCAGATCGGAGAGGCCGTGAATCCGCCGGAGCCGGTGCTCGATCAGCGATCCGGCCGCCTTCAGGCGATACCGGCGGGCGAAGCCGGCCACATCGGTCTGGTAGACGCTGACCGTCCGGACCCCGAGCGCGCGGGAGGCCCTGATCGCGGCGTGGCCGAGCACGAACGGGGACGCGACGTGGACGAAGTCGGGCCGGAACTTTTGCATGGTCCGGCGGAGGCGACGCCGGGTGGCAAGGCCGACGGTGAAGCCCTCGTAGCCGGGCAGCTCAATGCCGCCGACTCGGTGCACCGGGGCTCCGGCGTAGGCGTCGGGTCCGGTGGGGGCGACGACGGCGGCCGTGTGTCCGCGGGCGGCGAGGTGTTCCAGGACTCGGCACACCGAGTTGGTGACGCCGTTGATCTGCGGAAGGAACGACTCGGTCACGACCAGCACGCGCAGGGGCGGCGCCGTCGGGTCGGGTGGTGAGGCGGGACTTTCAGGCATGGCTCCAAGCTATGGAGCCTTGGGGCCGAACGAAATACAGCTGACTGCCGACTTCGTGGAGGCTGGCGGCAGTCCGATGGTGGAGCTTCCTCTACCGTCGCGGCGGTCCCTGGCCGGAGGAGTGGCCGAGCCCGTTCGGCGGGTGGGCTTCTCTATACTCCCGACTTCCGGTTGGCCCCCCGAATGTGTACAGCCAGCGGTATTTCGGTTCGGCTTTGGTGCCCATAGCGTTGCGACCATGCACCATCGCTTCTCGCTCCGTTTCCCGGTCCGGCCATGGATCCGGTGACCTTCATAGGGGACGTCCTGTCCGGCATCGAGTCGGCCGTGGTGTCGATGGGCCCCTCTCCGTGGCTCCTGCTCGCGGTTCTGCTGCTGTGCTACGTGGACGGGTTCTTCCCGCCGGTGCCCAGCGAGTCGATCGTGATCGGGGTCGCCACGCTGTCGGTGACGGGGCAGGTGCCGCCGCTCTACCTGGGCGTCCTGGTCCTGGTGGCCGCGATCGGAGCGTTCTTCGGGGATCTGACCGCGTACAAGATCGGTTCCCGGGTGCCTTTGGAGCGGCTGCGGATGTTCCGCGGCAGGCGCGGGCGGGCCTCGCTCGCCAAGGCCGCCGACCTGTTGGACCGGCGCGGCACGGCGGTGATCCTCTCGGGTCGGTTCATCCCGGTCGGCCGGATCGCCGTCAACGTGACCGCGGGCGCGGTCGGCTACCCCCGGGCGCGGTACCTTCCCACCGCGGCCGGCGCGGCCGTGCTGTGGGCCGCGTACTCGGCCGCGATGGGAATCGGGGCGGGGCACCTCCTGCGCGACAGCCCGCTGCTGGCCATGACCCTCGGCATCACCGCCGGGGCGCTGGTCGGGCTGCTGATCGACAAGCTCGTCAGCCGGGTGCGTTCGATGTTCGGTTCGATGCGGCGGTCGTCCTCCGCTTCACCCGGCGAAGCACCCCGTGACGCGGAGCCAGAAGCCAAGCGATCAGAAAGACTGCGGTGAGCACCAGGACGATCAGGCCCCCGGCGGCCAGGTTGTAGTGGAACGACAGGTAGAGGCCCGCGATCGCTCCGGCGGCGGCGATCGCGGCGCCGAGCAGCGTCATCGCGCCCAGCCGGTCGGTGAGCATGCGGGCGGTCGCGGCCGGGGTGATCAGCAGCGCCAGCACCAGGACGTTGCCGACCGCCTGGAGTGATATGACGATCGCGACGGTGACCATGACGTATAGGGCGATGTCGAGCGCCAGCACCGGCAGTCCCGCGGCGCGGGCGGCCTCGCGGTCGAGGCTGACGGCGGTCAGTTGGCGGCGCAGCAGCGCGATCGCGGTCACCAGGGCCGCGCCGATCAGTGCCACGGTGATCACGTCGCCGTCGTCGAGCGCGAGGATCTGTCCGAACAGGAATGAGGTGAGGTCTCCGGTGTAGGCGGCCTGGGTGGAGACGATGACGATGCCCAGGCCGAACGAGGCGGCCCAGAAGATCCCGATGACCGTGTCCTCTTTGAGTCTGCGGGTCTGGCTGATGAGCACGATCGCCAGCGCGGTCGCGATTCCGGCGGCCGCGCCGGACAGGGACATGTTGATGTGGAGGACGAATCCGATCGCCACTCCGGGGAAGACGGCGTGGGCGACCGCGTCGCCGATGAAGGCCATGCCGCGCAGCACCACGAACGATCCGACCACGACGCACACCACCGCCGAGATCACCGCGACCGCGAAGGCGCGCTGCATGAACACGTGCGTCCAGGGTTCGGTGAGCCACTCGATCACGGCGTCTCCTCCCCCGCGCCGAGGAGCGTCCGCAGTTCGCCGGAGGCGGCCACGCCGAAGGCCCGCAGCCACAGGTCGGGGTCGGCCAGTTCGCCGGGCGGGCCGTCGGCGACGACGGTCTTGTTGAGCAGGCAGATCCGCGTGCAGGTGGCGCGGGCCTGGGCCAGGTCGTGGGTGGTCATCAGGATCGCGGTTCCCTCCGCGGCGAGGCCGGTGAGCAGTTCGGTCAGGAGCTCTTGGGTGGGGACGTCGACGCCGGTGAACGGCTCGTCGAGCAGCATGAGCGAGGGTCGGCGGGCCAGGGCGCGGGCGACGAGGACGCGCTGGCGCTGTCCGCCGGAGAGCTCGCCGACGGGGCGGCGGCGCAGCTCGGTGAGTCCGACTCGTTCGATGGCGGTCTCGGTCGCGTCGCGGTCGTCTCGTCCGACACGGCCGAACCAGCGGGTTCCGGTGCGGGCGTTGAGCACGGCTCCGGCGATGGTGATCGGGAAGTCCCAGGCGAACTCGTGCTTCTGCGGGACGTAGCCGATCCGGGAGCGGGCGGCCTCGGGCCGGTCGCCGCCGACGCGGACGGTCCCGGATTCACTGCGGATCAGGCCGAGGACGGCCCGCAGCAGCGTGGTCTTGCCGGCGCCGTTGGGGCCGATGAGCCCGACCGTCTCGCCGGGTTCGACCGCCAGGTCGACGCTCTCGAGGACGTGGTGAGCGCCGAGGGCCACCGTCAGGCCCTCGATGTTCAGGCCGGCCCGGTCGTCGTCAGTTCGCATCGGTCGGCCCCCGCTTGCGCTTTCGGCTGAGGAACATGATCAGGCCGCCGACGAGCAGCAGCGCGGCGGCGATGATGCCGGCGAAGGCCAGCCAGCCGGCGCCGGTGGTCGGCAGGAATCCGCCTTCGTCGCCGTCATCGTCGTCGTCGCTGGAGCCGCCGCCTCCCGATCCGGCGAGGCAGGCGTCGCCCGGGTCGGTCTGGTCGCCGACGGCGACCTGGATGACGCCGGTGTCGGCGACTTCCTCGCCGTCGCCGGTGGTTCCGGCGAATTCGACGGTGAGCAGGTAGACGCCGGGTTCGGAGAAGGTCCAGTTGCCGTGCGCGTGGGTGTTGTGCGGGATGGAGACGGTCTGGGGCAGGCCCTCAGCAGTGTCGAACAGGATGTCGGCGCCTCCGAAGGTGCCGGTGAGGAACAGCGCGAACTGCCCCGGACCATCCACTTCGGTCAGGTTCCAGTCGATCGCGCCGGGGACGCCGTCGATGACCTTGGAGTCCTGGGTGTTCCAGCCGGGCCAGACGACGTCGGCGATCTGGGTCTGCGGGAGCATGTAGACCTCGTCTCCGGCCTGGCCGAGGAATCCGAAGTCGCCCTCGGGGATCGGTGCGAGCGCCGCGTCGGGGACGTGCAGGACGGTGTCGCCCAGTTCCCTCCAGACCGATTCGGATTCGCGGTCGTCGCGCAGCTGCGCGGTCCATTCCCCGTCGACGAAGCGGGGCCCGATGTCGATGTGGCCGGAGTCGATGACCTCGCATGAGGTGTAGGTCTGGGCGCCGCCGATGGAGTCGCCGGAGTCGTCGGCGAGGGTCTCGGTGACCTCTTCGGCGGTCACGTCGGCGGCGGTGACCTGGTAGGTCGCCACGGCGCTCGCGTCCGCCGCCTGGGCGTGACCAGTGGTCGGGGCGAAGCCGTGTCCGCCGTCGGATTCCCGGCCGCCCAGTTCGAGCGTGTACTGCCCGGGTTCGTCCACGGCGAGGACGACGACGGTGGTGGTGCCCGCGCGCACTTCGAAGGTGTCGTCTGCGGCGGTGGAGGCCAGCGGTTCGGCCAGTCCCGGGCCGTCGAAGGTGTAGAGCCAGGCGTCGCCGGGGCCTTCGGCCTTGTCGAGCCGGACGGTGAGGTCGCCGTCGACGCCGGTCGCGTCGATGGTCGGGAAGGCGGAGCCGTCGGGGGATCCGGCGACCCACACCAGGTCGCCGGGGTCGCCGAGGAACGCGAAGTCTTCGCGGTCGGGGACCTTCGCCGGGAGGGTCGCCAGTTCGTCCGGGGCCTGGACGGTCAGTCCGGCGGTCTGGCTGTCGAACTCGGCGATGCCCTCGGGTTCCTGCGCGGCCGCGGGTGCCGCGGTCGCGGCGAGCGTCGCCGCCGCCGCGGCGGCGATGGCCGTTCGATGGAATCTCATCGGTCTCCTCCCAGGCAGCGGCTCAGCTCGGAGGCGTTCTGCCGCATCATGTCCAGATAGGTCGGTGAATCTTGGGGCAGGGCGTCGCCGTGCAGGGTGCAGACGTCCACGCCCTGGTCCTCGGCGACCTGCCGCAGCACGTTGGCGCGGGCGTGCAGGTTGGGTTCGACGAACACCGCGGGGACGTCGAGGTCGGCGATCGTCTCGCTGAGCTGCTCGACCTGTTTGGCGCTCGGTTCGGCCGCCGGATTGGGCACCACGAACCCGGCGATCTGCATGTCGTAGCGGTCGGCCATATAGCCGAAGGCGTCGTGGGTGGTGATCAGCTGCCGGTCGGAATCGGGGATCGAGTTGATCGCGGCGGCCACCTCGGCATCGAGGTCGTCGAGTTCGGCCAGGTAGGCGTCCCGGTTGGACTCGTAGGTCTCGCGGCCGTCCGGGTCGACCTCGATCAGCGCCTCGCAGATGACCTGCACGTACGCCTTGGTGTTGGCGACGTTGTGCCACAGGTGCGGGTCGATCTCGCCGTGGACGTGTTTGCCGAGCACGGCCTGCGGGAGCTGGTAGATCTCGCTCCCCGCCTCGCCGAGGAACGTGAACGGCTCGGCGTCGGGGACCTCCTCGATGGACTTGGTGGGCACGTCTATGACGACATCGGCGGGGTCGAGGTCGCCGCGCTCGTCGTCGCGGACGACGAAGCCCCCGGTGTCCAGGTCGACGGTGAGGTCGGCGTGGCCGTCGTCGAGGACGGTCGCGTCCTCGGTCACCTCGCGCGGGTTGACGCCGACGGCGAAGGTGAACGTGGTCTGACCGGCCTCGGTGGTCTCGCCGGCGTCGGTGAGGGAGGCGTCGGTGGTCAGCTCGTAGACTCCGGGTTCGGAGAAGGTCCAGTTGACGTGGGTGTGGGCGTTCGGCGGGAGCGTGATCGCGTCGGAGTCGTCGAGTCCGTCGGCGGAGTCCCAGTACACCTCGGGGGCGCCGAAGGCGTCGGTCAGGAACATGGTGGCCTGGCCGGGGCCCTCGACTCCAGTGAGGTTGATGGCGATCTCCGCCGAGCGCGTCTCGGTGTCGCCGCGCACGCCGAACCCGAGCCAGACCACGTCCAAACCGACGTCCTCGACCAGCGGGATCAGTTTGGCCCCGTAAGGTTCGGCGTTCTCGGCCAGCGACAGGTTGGGGATGTCCTCGGGCACGTTCGAGTCGAACAGCTTGATGAGGGCGTGCTCTTCGAGCAGCAGGTGGTTGGTGAAGGCCAGTTCGGCGCGGCCGACGGTCGCGGCGTCGTTCGGGCTGGGCTCGTAGGAGTGCGGGTCGCCGCCGGGCGGGACGATGCTCTCGACCTGGACTCGGTCGCCGCCGACGATCTCGGTCCAGTCCTTGATCAGCTCGGTGGTCACGACGACCTCCACGGCGTCCCCGCCGCCGGCGGCGCCGGTGCATCCGGCCGCCAGCAGGGCGACGGCGGCCGCTGCGGTCATGGCGCGTTTCATGCTTCGATCGGCTCCTTCTTCGGCTCGGGTTCCGGTTCACCGGTGTCGGCTTTCGCTTTGCGCCGCTTGCGGATCTTCAGCAGGACCCAGATCGCGAGCGCGAGGGCCGCCGCGACGGCCGCCTGGGGCCAGGGCGGCGCCCAGAGCGTCTCGGTGTCGGTCCCGGTCGGCATCGCGGCCTCGGCGTCGGCTTCGGCGACGGCCTCTGGGCGGACGAGCAGCTCGATCTCGACCCTGGCCAGCGGCCAGATTCGGTCGAGCTCGGCGGACCCCGAATAGCTGTCGCCGGGGAGTATCTGCGGGAGTTCTGCGACGTGGACCTCCCGCTCCAGAACGTCCCAGGGACCGGAGACGCGGGCGACCAGGTCGCCTTCGAGGCGCACGTTCCCGGCGTTGGTGACGGTGTAGTCGAAGCCGGTCGAGCCGGGGGCGAACGCGTTCCATTCGTAGTGGTAGGTCTCGTCCTCGATCTCGGGGACCAGGCTCGGATCGAGTTCGCCGGAGACGCGCAGGTGGATGCGGGCGCCGACGCGGCGTTCGACATCGATCTCGTTGCCGGAGTCGTCCGTCGCGGTCTCGGTGACGGCCGCGACGATGCCGCCGACGTGGTCGCCGGGGGTGGCGGTGTCGGGGACGGCGAGCGCGAACGGCACGTCCAGGCGCTGTCCGGGTTCGATGGTGAAGCGCCGCTCGTTGAAGCCGACCCAGGAGCCGACGTCGACCGGTTCGGCGTCGGAGGGCAGCAGGTCGAACGCGCCGGCCTCTGTGGTGAGCGCGTCGGAGGCGTACAGGTCCACGGTGATCGGTTCGGACCCGAAGTTGGAGACGCCGACGAAGTCGATAAGGGTCTCGCCGGGGTCGAGGGCGTAGTCGAACGCGGCCCGCCCGTCCGGGCCGTCCTGGCTGGAGGGCACCACGCCCCAGGTGGTCGCGGACGGTTCGTCCTCCTGGGCGGCGGCCGGTGCGGCGGTCAGGACGACCAGGGCTGAGGCGGTGGCGAGGGTTCGCAGTAGTCGCATGGGTCTTCCGGGGTAGTGGCGGGGCGGCCCCTGTGGGAGTGCGGCGCGGGCCGCCCCGCCTGGAGGAGGCGGTCGGGGCGCTAAACGCCGCCGACCTCGAAGGTGTAGGTGACCGGGTCGGACTGGACCGCGCCGTCGGTGGCGTGGTCGCCCTCGGCCTGGAAGGTCAGTTCGTAGGTGCCCGGTTCGGTGAACACCCACGTCGGATGGTGGTGCGACTCGGTGATGTCGGTGCCGGAGGCGCCGCAGGCCGGGTCGGTGTGGAACCTGGTGGTTCCGGAGGTGGCGTCGTAAACGGCGACCTCGCCGCCGCTGGGAGTGTCGGCGTCGATCAGGTCCACGTGGATGTCGCCGCCGAAATCGGACAGGTCGAGCCCTTCTGTGGACCAGCCCGCCCAGATCTGCCCGGACTCCTCGGTGCGCGGGAGCACCCAGTTGTCGCCGGTGTCGGCGCGGCATTCGATCGGGTCGGACAGTGTCGCCAGGTGTTCGTCGTGGACGTCGAAGGTGACATCGGCCGGATCGAGGACCTGCCCGGCCTCGTGGAGGTCCACGTCGATCTCGATCTCGTTCGCGTTCTCGTCGTATGAGAAGGAGAGCGCGTCGACGTGGCCTTCGCTGATCGTGGTCTGCTGGGCCGCGGCCGGACCGGCCGCGGCCAGTGCCGCGGCGGCCCCGATGATCGCGGCGGTCTTGACGGCTTTGGTGCGCATGGGGGTCACTCCTTCACCCAGAACCAGTAGCTGGTCTCGCCGGTGGAGACGGTCTCCCCGGTCTCGGCCAGTTCGCCCTCGGCTTCGACGGTGAACCGGTAGAAGCCCGGTTCGCTGAAGCCCCAGTTGAGGTGGCCGTGGCCCTGGGCGCCGACGTCCCAGGAGCCGGCGCCGTCGTCGGAGTCGTACATGACGTCGGGGTCGCCGAAGTCGTCGACGGTGTAGAGGGCGACGTCGCCGCTGCCGATGGAGTCCTGGACGGTGATGGTGAGCGTGTCGTCGGCGAAGGCCCCGGTCGGGATCTCCTCGGTGGCCCAGCCGGCGAACAGCAGGCCCTCGACGTGGGTGTCGGGGAGGATCCACACCGGGTCCCCGGCTTCGCCCAGGAACTCGTAGTCGGGGTCGTCGGGGACGGTGGTCTCGGCCTCCGGGTTGGCGGCCAGGATCGCCTCGCCGGGCTCGTATTCGGTGTCGGTCTCCTCGTCGTGGACGTGGAGGTGGAGTTCGCCGTCCTCGTAGGCGACGCCGAACACGTCGACGTGGCCCTCGTCGAGGACGGTCCAGCCTCCGGAGGTCTCCTCGGCCGCGGCCGGGGCGGCCGTGGCCAGGACCGCGGCGGCGACGGCGGCCGCTGCGGCGTATTTCGAGGTGGTGCGCAAAACAGTGTTCCCTTCTCAATCAGATGGCGGTGAAGGTGACGAGCGCGGTGTAAGTGCCGGACTCGACGTCTGTGGGGAGTTGGAGGTTCAGGTCGGCGCCGAGGACGGCGGTGCCGTTGCCGGCTCCTTCGGTGGCGGAGGCGAGGATCTGGGAGGAGCCGAGTCCGGGGCCGCCGTCGAGGAGTCCGTCCACGGCCGGTCCGGGGCGGACGTCCTGGTCCTCGCCGCTGGAGTCGAGGTTCGGGGCCCAGCCGAGGTGGCCGCCTTCGAATCCGCCGTCGCCGGAGGAGAAGTCGGAGACTTGGCCGGTGGCGTTCCAGCCGGGGTCGGCCGAGCGGGTGTCGGTGACGGTGACCGGCCGCAGTTCGCCCTCGGTGGTCCAGGCGGTGGCGGTGCCGTTGAGGGTCATGGCCGGGAGGGTCACGGTGCGGTCGTCGGGGTCGACGCTGAGGACCAGGCCGCCGGTGTCGGTGTCGACGGTGGCAGTGATGGTCTGGGTGTTCTCCAGGTCGGGGTCGCCGGGATCACCGGGGTCTCCGGGGTCCCCCGGGCCGCCGTCGGGCCACTCGTCGACGACGAAGACGTACTCTTCGGGCTCGGACTGGACGGTGGTCCCGTCGGGCAGTTCGGCCCCGGCGCGCCAGGTGAGGGTGTAGACGCCGGGCTCGGTGAACAGCCAGTTGGCGTGGGCGTGGGTGCCGGAGCGGGTGTCGATCGCGTCGGGCAGTCCGTTTCCGGAGTCGACGAGGACGCTCGCGTCGCCGAAATCGCCGATCTGGAACATCTTGAGGTCGCCGGGGCCGTCGACATCGGTGAGCGAGAGGGTGATCGCGTCGCCTTCGAGTTCGTCGTCCTGGATGGACTCGGTGCTCCAGCCGGGGAAGAGGATGCCCTGCTGGTCGGTGTCGGGCAGCCACCACACGGTATCGCCGGGTACACCGAGCGCGTCCCATCCGGGCTGCGAGAGCTGCTGTTCGGTCAGTTCGGTCTTCGACTCGGGCACGGCGTGCAAGGCGACCTCGCCGGGGTCGCGCATGACCGCGGCGTCGTCGTGGAGGCGGGTGTCGTCCTTGAGGTCGAGCGAAAGCGCGTCGTCGTCGAGGTCGACCGAGAAGACGTCCACGTGGCCCTCGTCCAGCACGAGGCGGTCGTCGAGGTCGGGTTCCTCCGGCGGTTCGGGGTCCCCGGGTTCGTCGTCGGCCAACTCGCCCACGTGCCAGCGGTAGTCCACCTCCCGGGTGGCGACGGTCGTGCCGTCGGCGAGGGTGCCGGTGACCTCCCAGGTCAGGGTGTAGGAGCCGGCGGCGGTGAAGCTCCAGATCGAGTGCACGTGGGCCGGGACGTTGACACCGAGGGCGTCGGGCAGGCCGTCGCGGGTGGAGAAGCGGACCTGCGGCTGGCCGAAGGTGTCGACCGACCACAGCACGACCTCTCCGGGGCCTTCGGCCCCGACCAGGCTCATCGTGACCGTGTCGTTCTCGAATTGACCGCGGGACAGCGGCTCGGTGCTCCATCCGGGCCACAGGAGGTCCGGGTCCTGTGACAGCGGGAGCAGCCACATGGGGGCGCCGCCCTCGCCGAGGAACTCGTACCGTTCCTCGTCGGGGATGGTGGTCTCGGCCTCGGGCAGGACATGGAAGAGCACGTCGCCGGGGTCGCGGTAGACCGGCGTGTTCCCGGTGTCGTCCTTGACCCGCAGGCCCAGTTCGCCGTCGTCGTAGGTGACCTGCATGGCGTCGACGTGGCCGGTCGACAGGACGGTGCGCTCACCGTCGCCCTGGGCCGTGGCAGCCCCCGGGACCGCCAGGGCGGCGGCCAGGGCCGTGGCGGCCAGCGCGAGCGCCGGGCGCGATCGGGTGGTGGTCATCGGGGGTTCCTTCGGTTCGGGGGATGGGGGCCGTTAATGATCATAGTAACGATAATCGTTTTCATTTTAAAGTCCTGTTTCGAGTGGCCTTGAATACCAAAGAGATGCGCATCCGGCCATCTCTCGAAGACCGATGCCGAGACCGAAACCGCCGCAGGGGCCTAGACTCGGTACCGACGGGCGGCTGCTAGCCACTACGGACCGCTACTGCACTGCGTGGTCGATCCCCTCACCTCCACGCTCGCCGCCCCACTGAGTCAGCGCTTCTCCCAGACCGGTTCAGGCGGCAGCCCGCGTTCGGCGCGGGCTCGGTCGGTCAACTCCTGGACAAGCGCGGTCTTCGCTCGCGCGTACTCCCCCGGTGCCGTGCCCGCGGCCACTCCGAAGGCCAGCGAGCGCAGGAGCCAGCCGAAGCGCGGTTCCCCGGTGACGGTAGCCCCGAACTGCTCGGCCGCTTTGCCGAGGTTGCCGATCATGAAAGCCTTGAACCGCTCGTCCGCGGCACTGGTCTCCCCGCTCACGCCGGTCCCGCTTCGCCGATGAGATGCCGCAGGTAGAAGTCCGGGTCGTCCAGGTACCGCCGCCAGTGAGCGACGAGTTCCAAGTCGCTCCAGGCGACGCGTTCCATGCCGTGCTCGCCGACTTCGATGATCTCGGCGCCTGGTGTGGAGGCGAGGATCGGTGAGTGGGTCGCGCAGATGACCTGCGCGCCGATCTCGCCGAGCCGGTGCATGAGCGCGACCAGGCGCAGGCAGGAGGTGAAGGAGAGCGCGGCTTCGGGCTCGTCCATGAGGTAGAGCCCCGGTTCGGCGAACTTGGTCTCCAGGACGGTCAGGAAGCCTTCGCCGTGGCTCATCTCGGCTAGGTTCTCGTCCCAGTAGCCGCTCATGCCGCTGACGAAGTGCAGCAACCCGAAGGCCGTCTCGGCGCGGAGGAAGAACCCGCGCTTCTTCGAGCGCGGGCCGGTCTGCATCCGCGAGCCGGCCCGCGTGTATTCCAGGTCGATGGCCTCCCCGAGCGGGGCCTTCTCCCGGTCGTTGCCGTACTTGCGGCCCGCTCGCCCGCCGTGGGCGTCCAGACCGAATCCCTCGGCGATCGCCTCGATGATGGTCGACTTGCCGGAGCCGTTCTCGCCGACGAGGAACGTCACGGGCTTGGTGAAGTTCAGCCCCTCGCTCGTGAGCGTTTGGACCGGTGCGAGGGTGAAGGGCCACGAGGACGCAGCCCTTCCCTCCGTGGCTTCGACCGTGGCCCGTTCCACCAGCAACTCGCTCACCTCTCTAGTACGACGGCGCAGACGCTCCCACCGGGCGGCAGTTGTTCGCCGGTCGGCACGCCGGAGAGCAGGACGGACCGCAGTCCGGGTTGCACATGTTCGGCACACAGGGCATCGTGACCGGCCCAGTGTCGGTGCGAGCCGACGTGCCCCGTTCGGAAAAGTGCTCCCTGAGTTCGGCGCGCGTCCGCTTCCAGGATGCTCCGGACACGATCGCTGCCAGGTTATCGGTCCGAAGGTCGCCGACCGGCAACCACCGGGAGAACACGCACGGCCTCGGCGATGTTGACCTTGGTCCGGCGCTGGGTATCGCACTTGGTGATCCCCGCGTGTGCAGAGGGCGAGTCGGAATAGTACGAGGTCGCCAGCCGGGCGCCGACCTTGAGGGCAGATCCATACGTGTGCTGGCCTGGCCCGAACGTGACCTGGTCTGGTCGTCAGAGTCGAATGTGTCGTAGTGAACCTGTAGCAGCGTGATCCAGGGATTAGTCCTTGACCGGGCCGACGTTGAGTTGGTCGACGTCCTCGGTCGAAGCATCCATATCGCTCACCAGGCATCGCAGGTCGTCACGGTCGGCCACTGATACCTCGATCTGGCTGGAGGCCAGGACTGCGGCCATTTCCGTGGCGGCGAATCTCCATTCTCCGGCCCCGGCAGCACCGCGGATGATCTCGGCCCACCTCGCTTCGAGCTTCGGGGCCAGCCGTTCGACGATGGCGTGCGTCCGCCGGGCTAGCTCGCGTGCCTCAGGTTTTCCTGAGGGTGGGGCCTGCGGCAGGTCCTCAAGCTGCTGCGCCGATTCGTCAAGCTCACCGAGCAGTCCGGCCAGTATGCCCAGTTCCTCGATCGTGAGTGCTACGCTGTGCCGCCGCAAGAGTGCTACAAGCGGCATAACGGCGGCCTGTGCCTCACCGCCGCGTATCTGCTGCCAGATCGAGGCGAACTCGTCTTCGGGCACCCTCGGTGCGATCCGCGCCGCGATCTGGCGGGCCGATCGATTGAATGCGTTCTCGTCCATCACCATCACCACGGGTTCGTTTCTACTCCAGGACCGCGAAGCGGGTGGGCCGTCCAGACCGTTCCGTCGCGGTTGGTCGCCACTCGGATCTCCACTCCCTCACGCATCCCCTCGCAGATCCATCCGCCGTGCGGCCGCGCCACCGGGGTCCGGTCGGGCCGAGCAGCGACGTCGGCGATCGATGCGAGGATCTTGTCATCGTCCCAATCTCGGGGGAACTTCGTCTTGCCGGGGACTGCCGAGCCCCAACGGTGCCCGCCGCCGTCCTCGTCGCCGTCAAGGATGTGGACCTCGCGCATGATCGGAATTTCACCGAGCCTGCGCATCGCACCCCGAGCCTCGGCCAGATCCGAGGCAGCATCCCACCCCGAGGCGGCCGGAACCGGGCCCGACGCCGGGGCCGGGCTGGCGGAGGTGCGGAGACTGGTGCCGCCGCCGTCTCAACCGGCCAGGGCCTGGATACGGGCGAGCAGCTCGCCGTGCTCGTCCTTGATCGCGGCCAGCTCCCCGGCCGCATCGCCCAGCTGCTGACCCACGGCCGCTGACCGTGCCGCAAGTGCTTCGGCCTCGGCCCGGACGGCGTCGGCTTCGGCCGCTTTCGTTTCCATGCCGAGAGCATTACTGGCCTGGGCGAGCTGCTGGGCGCCGTCCTTCGCCGCCTCCAGCCCAGCCGCTGCTTCACCCGCTTGCTGGGATGCAGTGGCAGCCTGTTGCTGGGCTTGCTCAAGCGGCTGCTCGGCCCCTGAAGCGGCGGCAAGGACATCATCGACCGACGACACGGGGTGCTCCTATTCCGTCGCGAGCGCGGCGGCTCGTTCCATCGCCTGCTTCCACGGATAGCTGTCAAGATGCCCCGCACCTTGATGCGGCAGGTGCGCGCCCGGGTCGATCACGGCCACGCCTTCAGCGCCGAGGGCCTCGACGGCTCCACGGTAGGGCACCCGGCCCGTGAGCGCCGTGTTCGCGAACGGCACCACCACGACCGGTACACCGAGCCCGATGCATTCGGATACGACGTCGAGCGCGTAGGTGTCGGTGATCCCCGTGGCCAGTTTGCACACCGTGTTGGCCGTCGCCGGGGCGATGACGACCGCGTCCGCCTCGGGCCGGTCCCGACGCGGTGCCCCGGGCTCGCGGTGCTCGCCGATCACCGAATGACCCGAGGCCGACTCCAGAGCCGCGCGGTCGATGAACCTGGCCCCCATCGGAGTGGTGATGACGTGGCAGTCCCAGCCCTCGGCATGCGCAGCGTCGATGAACTCGCTGGCGCGCATCGCCGGCCCGGCACCGCAGATGACGAGATACACCGTCTTCGTCTTCACGCGGTCACTCCGATCCGCTCACACAGGCCCCGCAGCTGCGAATCGATCGAGCTGCGCCCCGCCCGCATCACCACCACGCGCAGCGCTTCTCTGGCGAGCGGATGAAACTGGACCCGCTGCGGGGCGATCCGCTCGGCCGTGGCGATCATCCGCACGGCCGTCGCGTCGGCCTCGCGGGTCCCGACGCGCGCGAAGGCCCGGCCCGCGTCGAGATAGAAGCTCGCCTGCCGCGTGGGTGCTGGGAGCCGCATCGCGTTGGTCGACCGGGCGATCCGGACTGCCTGCTTGGGGTCGCCGCTGTCGACCTCGATGGCCAGCTTCCAGATGCCGATGTTGGTCGGCCCGAACCAGCCCAGATCCTGACCGCAGTCACCGGTGCGACCAGCTAGACCCTCGGCCTCTGTCAGATGCGGCTCGGCCTCGGCGTCGCGTTTGAGCCCGTACAGGCACATCGCGCTGGTCAGATGCAACTGACCGGCAACCGCCTCGGCACGCCTTGTCCGCTCAGTCCCGGCCAGGGCGCGCAGGCCCGCCTCGGCGACCTTATGGCCCCGCTCTATCGACCCGCAACCGAGAGCGGCGTGGGCGCGCGTGAAGGCCGCAATCCCGGTCAGTTCGGCGTCCTCGAGTTCGTTCGCCGCGTCCCTGGCGCGCTCCCCGGCCAGGTAGGCGTCGGCGCGCTGGCCCACGTTGCGCAGGACGTTCATCATCCGATGAGCGGCAAGGACGGTCAACTCCAGCGACCGCCGGGCATCGGATGCCGCCTCAGCGGTGACGGCGGTGGCGTGGAGCTGGCGCAAGAACGGCGCCAATCGCGCGGCCGTGGCAATGAAGTCACCGCGGCGGTACAGGTCCTCCAAGAGCGCGGCCTCGCGGGTCAGGTAGTCCAGCGGGGCCGGATCGCTGGTGGCCTCATCGCCCAGATCGGTCTCCACCAGGGCCGCGAGGATGTCGTGCACATCGTCGACCAACCCGACCGACTCACCACCGACCGGCAGATGCCCGTCCCCGATCAAATCCGCCACTGAACAGCGCAGCGCCTGCGCCATCCCCGACAGGATCGTCAGGTTGTCCGCACCGCGCTCGCCGCGTTCGATGCGGCTCCAAGTGCTGGCGGCGATATCGGCGAAATCAGCGGCCTGGCGGACGCTGAGCCCGCGCAGCTTGCGCCGGGTCTTAATGCGATCGCCGATGGTCTCAGGGGCCATGATCCGCTCCATGCATCCAGGGTCCACCACACCCTACAAACCGCGTTGCCACATGGCAACACTCTTCGTGCGCGTCTCCATAGCCTGAGGAGGCGACCGGGATAGAACCGGTTGGAAAGCAGGCGGCCTGCCGGAGGGTTCCAAGCGCACCGGCAGACCGCCGCCGCCACACAGAGATGGGACCTCTGATGACGAGTACACCTAGCGTACGAAGCAGCCCGCACGAGAAGCAAGCACCCATCGCGCCGGACCGGATGGCGCTGGTCGAAGACTGGAGGCACGACGCGGCCATGGTCGAGGTCTACGCCGACCCCCAGGGCCGGCGACGGCTGCGTGATCCTCTTCGAGCGGTACGCACCCGAACAGGCCGCGACCGTCAAGGACACCACCGGCTCCCCGACGATCGCCTGGCTCGACGGCTATGCTGACCGGCCCGAAGCCTGGAAGCGCGACCTCAGCGCAGAGATCCGCACCCGCCTGACGAATTGGGCACAGTCATGACCGGGCGGTTCCAACTCCGAGACATGACGATCGAGGTCCAGTCCTACCGGGGAGAGACCGGGGAGGTCTCCTACTGGCTGCGAAAGATCGCCCCCGGCCCTGAGGTAACGGTCGGAGTCCGACGCTCAGGCCGCCCAACGGCGGTGTCGAACGCGTTCGCCTTCGCCGCCGAGGAAATCGACCGCGCCCTGTCAGCCTTCCTGGCCACCACGCACTGAATTTCACTCCTGGGAGCCGCCCTCGCCGGCTGGCGCTGCGGCGGCCCCACCCCAGACCCGGCACGGTTGCCGAGACCTGCTATCAGGGCGTATAGCCACGGGTTCAGGCTCCCGACCGGTCCTGATCCGTCCCGATCAGAGGACCGGACAGCGCTCCGCCTTGGGAGGGTAGCGCCACGGCGGCGAATCGGCCTTGAAAGCCGGGCCAGGCACCAGCCTGGAGGTTCGATGCCTCTACCCTCCGCAGCCTTTTCATCGTGAAAACGCGGACCCAGCATCGGATTCCGAATGTTTGAACAAATTCATGCTTTCTGCGTGCGGAACCGTTGAGTCGCGCTCGGAACGGGTGGGAAGATGCCGCTAGTTCTCCGAGCTCTCCTCGGCGATCTGGATCCAGGGGTGCTCCCCTTCGGTACAAGTCTGGGCCACCGGGAAGTACAGGGTCTGTCCGGCGGTCTCCTCGGGCAGGCGCAGGGAGAGCTCGAACGTATCGCGCAGGTCATCTGGCAGCGGGGTGTTCGCGGTGTAGACAACTTCGCCGACGCGTTCGGTGACCTCGCTGCCGTGGGCGTCGGCGACCGGCTCGTCCATCTCGGTCACGACCTTCTCGACCTCCCAGTTCGGGTTGACCATGGGGGCGAGCGACAGGATCGGCTCGGGGATCTGGATGGCGACCTCGGTGGTCGGCTCGCCGCCGCAGACGTGGGGGACGCTGACGGTCAGCACGGCGTAGGAGCCGACGGCGGTGTTGGCGGCCGAGGACGAAACGGAAATGGTCACGCTCCCATAGCGTCATTCAATCGATACTTGTTCATCTTTTGATTCGGCTGGCTCCGGGGCTCAGTCCTCGGTCGGGATGCTCTGCGGGTAGGGGGTGAACCGGCTTTCGCGGTCGGTCACCTCCAGGGGCGCGCCGATCGCGGGGAACGCGCGCTGAGGGCAGCCGGTCCGGTCGCAGACCTTGCAGCCGGGGCCGATCGGGGTCAGTGCCCCGGGGTTCGCCAGGTCGAGGCCGTCGGCGTAGACGAGGCGGCTCGCATGGTGGAGGTCGCAGCCGAGCCCGATCGCGAACGTCTTCGCCGGGGCCCCGAAGCCGCCGTACCGGCGCGTGACCGTGCGCGCGACCCACAGGTACGCCCGGCCGTCGGGCATCTGCGCGAGCTGGGTGCGGATCTCCCCCGGATGCGCGAACGCCTCGTACACGTTCCACAAGGGGCACGAGCCGCCGACCCGGGAGAAGTGGAAGTCGGTGGCCGACTGGCGCTTCGAGATGTTCCCGGCCCGGTCGACCCGCACGAAGAAGAACGGGACGCCGCGGGCGCCGGGTCGCTGGAGGGTCGACAGCCGGTGGGCGACCGTCTCGTACCCGACCCGGAACCGCCGCGCCAGCAGGTCGATGTCGTACCGCAGTTCCTCGGCTGCCCGCAGGAACCGCCCGTAGGGCAGTATCAGGGCCCCCGCGAAGTAGTTCGCCAGCCCCAGCCGCGCCAGGCCCCGGGCCTCGTCGCCCGACAGGTCCGCGGCGTCCGCCTCGGCCCGGATCAGCTCGTCGCACTCGGCCAGCGCCAGGTGCGTCGCGAGCTGGAACGCCCGCTGCCCCGGGGTGAGCAGCGGCGAGAGCCGCAGGACGCCGGTCTCGGCGTCGAACCGGCGCTTGACGCGGAGCCCTTCGCCCGCTTCGAGGTCGGCGACCGCCACGCCGTACCGCTCGCGCAGGAGCCGCGCGAGGCCCCCGGCCAGGTCGCGCGGTTCGAGCCGGGCCTCCTCGTAGATCCGCTCCGCGGCCTCGTCGAGCTCGGCCACGTGGTTCCGTTTGGCGTAGAACAGGTCCCGCACTTCCTCATGGGCGGTCGGCGCCGCACCGGCGTCGAGTTCGGCGCTCATCGCCGCGTTCCGCTCCAGCGCGTGCCGGTACCTGCGGTGCAGGTCGACCACGTACTGCGCCAGTTCGGGCATCGACTCCGACAGCTCCCGGGCCTCGGCGGCCGAGGCCCGGTCGGTGTGCGCGGTGTCGGCCAGCGCGTCCCGCAGCTGGGCGGTGAGCCGGTCGCTCTCCGACACGGCGAAGCGCTGCACGTCGACGGCGAAGACCTCGGAGAGCCGCAGCAGCACCGGCCCGGTCAGGGGCCGCTGGTTCGACTCGATCTGGTTGACGTAGCTCGTCGAGATGCCCAGCGCGGCCGCCAGCGCGGCCTGCGTCAGGCCCTGCTCCTCGCGGAAGCGCCGCAGCCGCAGTCCCGCCTTCTTCAACGTCATGACCTCGGCCTTTCACAAGATTCACAAACCGCCTCGGTGATTTCCACAAGAATCCACATCTACTGGCGTTTCAAGGAGTCTCGGATATGTGCATACTGTGAAACATATCCGAACGCCGCAAGGAGGCACCGAGTGATCACACATCGCGTCCGCACGCACGCATCGCGCGAGGATCTGCCGCGAGAGGACGAGCTGGCCTGGAGGCTCGCCCAGGTCGCGGCCGACCCGGTCCCGGTCGGACCCGAGGTCGCCGAGATGATCGGGAACCGCGTCATCGACAACGCGGCCGTGGCGGCGGCCTCGCTCGCGCGCGCGCCCGTAGCGAACGCGCGCGCGCAGGCGCTCGCCCACCCGTACTCGCCCGGTTCGGCCGTGTTCGGAACGGGAGCGGCGGTGAGCGCCTCCCCGGAGTGGGCCGCGTGGGCCAACGGTGTGGCGGTGCGCGAACTCGACTTCCACGACACGTTCCTGGCCGCCGACTACTCGCATCCGGGCGACAACATCCCGCCGGTCCTGGCCGTCGCCCAGCACCGCGGCCTCGACGGGCGCGCACTCGTGCGGGGGCTCGCCACCGGCTACGAGGTCCAGGTGGACCTGGTGCGCGGGATCTGCCTCCACGAGCACCGGATCGACCACATCGCGCACCTCGGCCCGTCGGCGGCGGCCGGGATCGGCACGCTCCTCGGCCTGGCCCCCGAGACGATCTACCAGGCGATCGGCCAAGCGCTGCACACGACCACCACGACCCGGCAGTCCCGCAAGGGCGCGATCTCCTCCTGGAAGGCCTACGCTCCGGCGTTCGCCGGCAAGATCGCCGTCGAAGCGGTCGACCGCACCATGCGCGGCGAGGGCGCGCCCGCTCCGATCTACGAAGGCGAGGACGGCGTCATCGCGCGCCTCCTGTCGGGCCCCGAAGCGGTCTACGAGGTGCCGCTGCCCGAACCGGGCGAGCCCAAGCGGGCCATCCTCGACACCTACACCAAGGAGCACTCGGCCGAATACCAGAGCCAGGCCCTGATCGACCTGGCCCGCCGCATGGCGCCCGAGGTCGGCGACGTCTCCCGCGTGAGGGAGGTCGTGATCCGCACCAGCCACCACACCCACAACGTGATCGGCACCGGCGCGAACGACCCGCAGAAGACCGACCCGGACGCGAGCCGCGAGACCCTCGACCACTCGATCATGTACATCTTCGCGGTCGCCCTCGAAGACCGCGAGTGGCATCACGAGCGCTCCTACACCCCCGAGCGGTCCCACCGCCGGTCGACGGTGGACCTGTGGCGGAAGGTCCGCACCGTCGAGGACCCCGAGTGGACCGCCCGCTACCACGACCCGGACCCCGACAAGCGGGCCTTCGGCGGCCGCGTCGAGATCACCCTCGACGACGGCACCGTCATCGCCGACGAGCTGGCCGTGGCCGACGCCCACCCGCGCGGCGCGCGGCCGTTCGCGCGCGAGCAGTACATCGCGAAGTTCCGGACCCTCGCCGAGGGCGTGGTGGCCGAGTCCGAGCAGGACCGGTTCCTCGACCTGGCCTGCCGCCTCGAGTCCCTGTCCGCCGCCGAGGTCCGCGCGCTCAACCTCGCCGCCTCCGCACTCACCGAATCGAACACGAAGGGGCTCTTCTGATGACGACCCGACCGACCCCGTCCCAGAAGCGGCGGCGGCTGCGCGAGGGCCTGGCCTCCGGTCGGCTTCAGCGCCTGCCGGGCGCGTTCTCGCCGCTGGCCGCGAAGGCGGTGGCCGACCACGGCTTCGACGGCGTGTACGTCTCCGGCGCGGCGCTCGCCGCCGACCTGGCGCTGCCCGACATCGGGCTGACCACGCTGACCGAGGTCGCCGGGCGCGGCGGTCAGATCGCCCGCGCCACCGGCCTGCCGACGCTGATCGACGCCGACACCGGCTTCGGCGAAGTATCGAACGTGGCCCGCACGATCGGCCAGTTCGAGGACGCCGGCCTCGCCGGCTGCCACCTCGAGGACCAGGTGAACCCGAAGCGCTGCGGGCACCTCGACGGGAAGGCCGTCGTGCCCGCCGACGAGATGGTCCGCCGGGTCGCGGCCGCCGTCAAGGCCCGCACCGACCCGGACTTCGTCGTCTGCGCGCGCACCGACGCCCGCGCGGTCGAGGGCCTGGACGCCGCGATCGACCGCGCCAAAGCCTATGTGGACGCCGGGGCGGACATGGTCTTCCCCGAGGCCATGCGCGACGAGTCCGAGTTCGCGGCCTTCCGCAAGGCGGTCGACGTCCCGCTGCTGGCCAACATGACCGAGTTCGGGGCGTCCCCGAACCTGACCGCCCGGCAGCTGGAAGACCTCGGATACAACCTCGTCATCTGGCCCGTCTCCAGCCTGCGGGCGGCGATGGGCGCCGTCGACGACCTGTTCTCGGCCCTGGCTGCCGAGGGCACGCAGGCGTCGGTGGTCGACCGGATGCAGACCCGCGCCCGCCTCTACGACCTGGTCGACTACGCCTCCTACAGCGCGTTCGACCAAGAGCTTTTCAACTTCGAGATTCCCGGGAGGGAAGCATGAGCAGTGCAGCCGAGACTCCGACGATCCACAAGGGCCTGGCCGGCGTCGTCGCGGACACCACCGCGATCTCCAAGGTCGTGCCCGAGTCCAACTCGCTGACCTACCGCGGCTATCCGGTCCAGCAGCTCGCCGCCTCCCGCTCGTTCGAGGAGGTAGCGCACCTCATCTGGTACGGGGAGCTGCCCGACGCCGACCAGCTCGCCCGCTTCACCGAGCGCGAACGCGCGCTGCGGGAAGTGACCCGTTCGACGATCGCCGTAATCGACCGCGTCCCCGACAACTGCCACCCGATGGACCTGCTGCGCACGGCCGTCTCCTGCCTCGGCGCCGAGGACCCCGCCGAGGACGACAACCGGCGGGAGGCCAACCAGGCCAAGGCCGAGACCCTGTTCGCCAAGCTCCCCACCGTGGTCGCCCACGCCCACCGGCGGCGCCAGGGCCTCGAGCGGATCGCGCCCGACCCGGAGTTGGGCTGGTCGGCGAACTTCTTCCACATGTGCTTCGGCGAGGTCCCGGCCCCGGAGATCCTGCGCTGCTTCGAGGTGTCGATGATCCTCTACGCCGAGCACTCCTTCAACGCCTCGACATTCACCGCCCGCGTGGTCGCCTCCACGCTCTCGGACATCTACTCGGCCGTAACCGCCGCGATCGGGGCCCTCAAGGGCCCGCTCCACGGCGGCGCGAACGAGGCGGTCATGCGCATGATGCTCGAAATCGACGACCCTTCGCGCGCCCGCGACTGGCTCTCCGAGCGCCTCGCCGCCAAGGAGCGGGTCATGGGCTTCGGGCACCGCGTCTACCGCGACGGCGACTCCCGCGTGCCGACGATGCGGACCGCGTTCGCCCAGATGGCCGCCCTGACCGACGGCGAGCGGTGGGTCGAGATGTACGACGAGCTCGAAGCCGGGATGCAGGAGGCCAAGGGGCTCAAGCCCAACCTGGACTTCCCGGCCGGGCCGGCGTACTACCTCATGGGCTTCGACATCCCGATGTTCACGCCGCTGTTCGTCATGTCCCGCGTCACCGGCTGGACCGCGCACATCATCGAGCAGCTCGACGCGAACTCCCTCATCAGGCCGCTCAGCGCCTACAACGGCCCCGACGAGCGCCCGGTGCCCGACCAGTCCTGAAACCCCCCCAGCGGCACCGCGATCCGGTGCCGACCCGATTGAAAGGGAGCATGTGAACGACTCGACCGACCTCGAAGCGCGCTTCGGGGCGCACAACTACCACCCGCTGCCGGTCGTCCTGACCGAGGGCGAAGGCGCCTGGGTGACCGACACCGAGGGCCGCCGCTACATGGACTGGCTCTCGGCCTATTCGGCGGTGAACTTCGGGCACCGCCACCCGAGGCTGATCGCCGCGGCCAAGGCGCAGCTCGACCGGCTCACCCTCGCGTCCAGGGCCTTCTTCACCGACCGGCTCGGGCCGTTCTGCGCCGAGCTGGCCGATCTGTGCGGTATGGACGCGGTGCTGCCGATGAACACCGGCGCCGAAGCGGTCGAGACCGCGATCAAGGCCGCGCGCAAGTGGGGCTACACCCGCAAGGGCATCCCCGAGGGGCGGGCGCGGATCGTGGTGTTCGACGGGAACTTCCACGGCCGCACCACCACCATCGTCGGCTTCTCCAGCGACGAGGACTCCCGCAGCGGGTTCGGCCCCTTCGCGCCCGGGTTCGACCTGATCCCCTACGGCGACATCGAGGCGCTGGAGGCGGCGATCGGACCCGACACGGCGGCGGTGCTGCTGGAGCCGGTCCAGGGCGAGGCCGGAGTCATCGCGCCGCCCGACGGGTGGCTGGCCGAGGTCCGGCGGCTGTGCGACGAGCATCGGGTGCTGATGATCGCCGACGAGATCCAGTCCGGACTGGCCCGGACCGGGCACACCTTCGCCTGCGAGGGCGAGCAGGTCCGCCCCGACATGTACCTGCTGGGCAAGGCGCTGGGCGGCGGGGTCGTCCCGGTCTCGGCGGTGGTGTGCGACCGGGAGGTGATGGACGTCTTCTCCCCCGGCACGCACGGTTCCACCTTCGGCGGCAACCCCGTCGCCGCCGCGGTCGGCAGCGAGGTCATCGCGATGCTGAAGACCGGCGAGTGGCAGCAGCGCGCCCGTGACCTGGGCAAGCACCTGGAATCGGCGCTGTCGGCCCTCCCGGGCGACCGGGTCGCCGACGTTCGCGTGCGCGGACTGTGGGCCGGGGTGGACCTGGCCGAGGGAGGCCCGTCGGCGCGGGAGGTGTGCGAGCGGATGGCCGCGCTCGGGGTCCTGTGCAAGGAGGCGCACGGGAAGACCATCCGCATGTCGCCGCCGCTGGTGATCGAGCCGTCCGAGATCGACCAGGGCGTCGCGGCGCTGCGGACCGCCCTCGACGGCTGACCGGAGCGAGGAGGCCATGAGACCGGGGCCCGGCCGGGTCCCGGTCTCGTATCTTCGGCCGTTTCAAGGGTTACCGACGAGTTCGGAAACTGGTAGATTCACGAGAATCTCTCTGATCCGGATCGGAGGCGCCCCTTGAGCCCGATACCCCGCCTGCCCGACGGATTCCATTGGGGAGTCGCGACCTCGGCGTACCAGATCGAAGGGGCCGTCCGCGAAGACGGCCGAGGAACGTCGATCTGGGACGCCTTCGTCGAATCGCCCGGAACGATCCGCGACGGCCACACGGCCGACACCGCCTGCGACCACTACCACCGGTACCCCGAGGACATCGACCTCATGCGGCGCCTGGGCATCGACGTCTACCGGTTCTCCATCTCCTGGCCCAGGATCCTGCCCTCGGGGTCCGGGGCCGTCAACGCGTCCGGCCTCAGCTTCTACGACCGTCTCGTGGACGCCCTGCTGGCCGCCGGGCTCACGCCCATGGCGACGCTCTTCCACTGGGATCTGCCTCAGGAACTGGAAGCGCTCGGTGGATGGCTCGACCGGGACACCGCGCATCGCTTCGGCGAGTACGCGGCCGTCGCCGCCGAGCACCTCGGCGACCGGGTGAAGCACTGGATCACCCTCAACGAACCGTTCGAGCACATGGCGCTCGGCTACGGGCTCGGCCAGCACGCCCCGGGCCGCACGCTGCTGCTCGACTCCCTCCCGGCGGCCCACCACCAGCTCCTCGGACACGGCATCGCGGCCGGGGAATTGCGGGATTCCGGGGCCGAACTGGTCATGCTGACCAACAGCTACTCCCCCGCCGCACCCGCCTCCGGGTCCGAATCCGACATCGCCGCGGCACGGGCCTACGAGGCCCTGCACCGCGGCCTGTTCACCGACCCGGTGCTGCTGGGCCGCTACCCGGACCTGTCGGCCTACGGCGTCGACGGCGCGGCGCTGCCGTTCGTCCAGGAAGGCGACCTGGCGACCATCGCGACGCCCCTGGACGGGCTGGGCGTCAACTACTACAACCCGACGCGCCTGGCGGCCCCCACGGCCGAATCGCCGTTCCCGTTCGAGATCGTCGAGTTCGCGAACGTGGACACCACCGACTTCGGCTGGCCGGTAATGCCGTCCGGCCTCACCGAGACGCTCGTGAGCCTCACCGAGGACTACCGCGAAGCGCTGCCGCCGCTGTGGATCACCGAGAACGGCTGCTCCCACCGGATCGAGCCGGACGCCGACGGGAACTTCGCCGACCGGTTCCGCATCGACTACCTGGAGGCGCACGTGCGCGCCCTGGCCGCCGCCGTCGACTTGGGCGCCGACGTCCGCGGGTACCTGGTGTGGTCGCTGCTCGACAACTTCGAGTGGGCCGAGGGCTACCACCAGCGGTTCGGGCTGGTGCACGTGGACTTCGACACGCTGGAGCGGACCCCCAAGGCGTCCTTCGACTGGTACCGCGAACTGATCGCCGGGCAACGCCGATGACCACCGCTCCGGAGGCGGTGCCCTCCACTCTGGCCGAACCTCGGCGCAAGGTCGGCCCGGCCTGGATCGGCGGGATCACCGCCGGGATGCTCGGCGTCTACATGGCCTTCTTCACCCCGATCCAGGTGCTGCTGCCGCTGCAACTGGCCGCGATCGCCCCGGAATCGAAGGTGGCCGCCTTCGGCCTGGTCACCGGGGCCGGTGCGCTGGTCGCGGTGGTGGCCAACCCGGTCGCCGGGGCCCTGTCCGACCGCACCACCGGCCGGTTCGGCCGCCGGCACCCGTGGACCCTCGGCGGGGTCGTCGTCGGCGCGGTGGCGCTGGCGATGCTCGGGACGCAGACGACGGTCGCGGGCGTCCTGATCCTGTGGTGCCTCGCCCAGGCGTCGCTCAACGCCGGCTACGCCAGCCTGAACGCCGCCATTCCCGACCACGTGCCGGTGCGCCAGCGAGCGACCGTCTCCGGTTGGATCGGTTTCCCGCAGGCGCTGGGACTGGTCGTCGGCGCGATCATCGTGACCATGCTGGTCACCGGCCTGGCGGCCGGATACCTGGTGATCGGCCTGGCCACGGTGGCGCTGGTGCTGCCGTTCGTGCTGACCACGAGCGACCCGCCGCTGTCCCGGGCGGACCGGAAGCCGGTCTCGTGGCGGTCCGTGCTCGCGGGCATGTGGATCTCGCCTCGTGCCCACCCCGACTTCGCCTGGGCCTGGTTCACCCGCTTCCTGGTCATGCTCGGCAACGCGACCGGCACGCTCTACCTGCTGTACTTCCTGCAGGACGCGGTCGGATACGAACAACTCTTCCCCGGGCACAGCGTCGACGAGGGCGTGCTGGTGCTGACGCTGATCTACACCACCGGGGTCATCGTCACCTGCGTGGCCGGTGGCGTGCTGTCGGACCGGATCGGCCGCCGCAAGATCCCGATCACCGTCGCCTCCGCCGTCATGGCCTTCGCCGCGGTGCTGCTGACGTTCTGGCACACCTGGCCCACGGCGATGGCGGCCGCGGCGATCATGGGCGCGGGATTCGGGGTGTACCTCTCGGTCGACCAGGCGCTCATCACCCAGGTGCTGCCGCAGGCCGCCGACCGCGGAAAGGACCTGGGCATCATCAACATCGCCAATACGGCCCCGCAGGTGCTCGGCCCGGCCCTGGCCGCCCCGATCGTCGCCGGTCTGGGCGGGTATTCGGGGCTGTACGCCCTGACCGCCGCCGTGACCCTGCTCGGCGGGGCCCTGGTCTGGAAGATCAAGTCCGTGCCCTGACCGGCGGTTCGAGACGTGGCGAGACTGAGGCGGATGACCGGCAGGAGTCCAACGGGCGACCGTCGGCGGTCGCACGTGAGCAGGGCTTCCAGTTCGCGCCGACGGGGCATCGGGCCATGACGGAACGCTAGGATTCCGGCATGGCAGCTGAGAAGATCGAAGCCTTCGAGAACGGAACGTACTATGTACCGGCCGGAGGGTGGGCGCTGTTCTTCACCTGGCTGATCGACTTCACCGTCTTCGTGTTGGGAATTCTGGCGGGCGTAGTGGCCATGGTGGCGGTCGACGCCTCGCGGCCTCTCAGCGGCGGAGCGGTCGTGCTGGGGATGGTCGTGCTGCTGTTCGCCGTGCCGCTGCTGTACGGCCTGTTCTACACCAACGGACGCGCCCTCGGCGCGCTGATCACCGGTACTAGGCTCGTTCGCTGCCGCGACGGCGGGCGGATCGGCGCGAAAGGCCCGTGGGCGATGGTGGTGCGCACGATACTGATGCCGCTGCTCTTCATCGGGATCGTCGCCGGAGCCGGGACGGTGAGTGGAGGCTTCAAGCGCGTCAGCATCGATGACGCGCGCACGCGCCGACTCCACGCCGAGCCGCGATCCGACCCTTTCCAAGGCGCCCGTCACCAATAGCGCCCGGCGGTCAGGACCGCGGCGGGGCGGTGGACTCTCTGACCACCAGTTCGGGGGTGGCCACGGAAGTTCGGGGCTGCTCCCCCTCCAGGAGCTGCGAGAGCAGTTTGAACGCGCGGGCGCCGAGGTCCTCGAAGTCCTGGTCCACGGTGGTCAGCGACGGCCGCCACAGCGACACCAGGGGCTGGTCGTCGAAGCCCACGACCGAGACGTCGGCGGGCACGTCCAGTCCGCGGTCGGTCAGCGCCCGCATCACGCCGAGGGCGATCTCGTCGTTGCCGCAGAACACGGCGGTCACGTCGTCCCGTCCGGCGATGCGCTCGCCCCAGCGGTAGCCGGAAGCGGCGTCCCATTCGGCGTACATCACCTGCGGGACCGGCGCCCCGGACTCCTTGAGCGCCGCCCGCCAGCCCTCGGTGCGGCCCGAGTGCTTGCCCTCGGTGGGGCCGGCCACGTGGTGGACGGTCCGGTGTCCCAGGCGCAGCAGGTATTCGACGACCCTGCGGCCGGCGGCCCGCTCGTCGATCAGCGCGGCCGGGACGCCGCCGGTGCGCCGCGAGCCGCCTCCGGCCACGACCGACGGCAGCCCCTCGGGCAGGGACCGGGCGGCTCGGATGCCGGCGCGGTCGAACTCGAGGACGATCGCTCCGGCGGTCGGCTGGGACAGGGCCAGGTCGATCGCGTGATGGACGTGGGCGTCGTCGGCCGACTCGACGACGGTGATCGAGACCGACATTCCCACGCGGCGGGCGGCGTTCTCGATGCCTTCGAAGGTGCGGGAGTAGCCGTAGTTGACGGTGGCCCCGGTCAGGACCGACACGAGGGTGCGCTGGCTCGATCGCAGCGAGCGCGCCGCGCCGTTGGGGCGGTATCCGAGGGTCTTGACCGCGTCGTTGACCCGCCGCGCCAGCTCGGGGTTGACGTACTTGGAGCCGTTGAGCACCCGCGAGACGGTCGGCACCGAGACAGCGGCCTCTCTGGCGACGTCGGCTAGGACTGGGGCGCGGTAGGGCTTCGAGGAGGTCATGGTCACGAGGATACGAGTACCGGGAAATCTCCGGGAACCGACCCCGTCCTTTGGGATTCTCGTTTTCCTGAAGTTCGGCCTCCAGCAGTGGCGACGCAATGATCGGATATCGTTATCCAAATGTTTCCCGTACCAGTACTACCTGCTATTTTATCGATTGCGCGCCGCGAGACGAACGTATTTCAGGCAGGTTCCACTTTGACTACCATTGACCGTTGTCAATAATGGTGATAACGTTCTCCTCCGAAGTTCGCGGACGTGACCGTCCTCATCGGCCCACACTCGCGCCTTCAACCCTTCGAACAAGCAGTCAACTTCATCAACGTCGCTAGGAGGACCCCTCACATGGTCGAATTCTCACGTCGCAACTTCCTCGGCGCCCTTGGCGTCGGGGCCGGTGGCATGGTCACCGGCTCGGCACTGGCCGGTTGTTCTGGCAGCAGCGGATCCGCCGGCGGGGGCGGCGACTTCGAGCTGCCCACCTACCAGGCCGCGCCACCCGTCGAGGTCGAGCCGTTCTACACCAGCGACACCCCGGGAATGATCCCGATCTACACCGAAGCGCCGCAGACGTTCTTCAAATCGGTCGACAGGGAGCCCGGTTCGGGCGGCACGGTCACCACGTTCCAGCTCACCTGGGGAGATCCGTCCAAGCCGCTCGACGAGAACCCGTACTGGCAGGAACTCAATGAGCGGCTCGGTGTCAGTTTCGAGCCGCAGTTCGTGCCGCAGCCGGTCTTCGCCGAGAAGTTCTCGACCATGCTCGCCTCCGGCGATATCCCCGACCTGGTGTTCGTCAACGACCAGGACGCGAGCAACCTCCAGGGGATCCGCGACGGCGCCTTCGCCGACCTGTCCGAGGTCCTTTCCGGTGACAACATCCTCAAGTGGCCCAACCTGGCCGCGCGCAAGGAGAACATCTGGCGGGCCAGTCTCAAGGACGGCCGCATCTACCAGATCCCCTCGCTGGTCCCGCCGATCACCAACTTCCCGATCATGCGGGTGGACCTGCTCGAGCAGACCAGCGTGGGCCTCGCCCCGACCGACGCCGACCAGTTGCTGACCATGCTCAAAGAGGTCAGTGCGCTCGGCGAGGACTCCGAGGGCCGGAAGGTCTACGGCGTCAATCTGTACGACCCGATCATGTGGCGCCGCCTGTTCAAGGTCGGCGCGGACTGGCAGCTGAACGGCGACGGAAAGCTGCTGCACTCGATCGAGACCGGGAACTACCGCGAGATGCTCACCTGGCTCGCCCAGGCCTGGGACGAGGGGGTGTTCGATCCGGTCGCCATGACGACCAACGCCGCCGACATCGTCTCCGGCGCGGGCCTCACATGGACGCATCACGGCGAGTTCCTCGGCGCGGACGGCCTGGCGCAGCGGGAGAGCGACCTGCCGGGCGCGAAGTACGACTTCTTCGACCTTCCCGGTTTCGACGGCACCGGCCAAGTCGTGGTTCAGAACATCCCTTACGGCCGCTCCACCTGCCTGTCCTACCAGCTGCTCGACGACGAGGACCGGCTCACCGAGGTGCTCAACGTCCTCGACTACATCTCGGCTCCCTACGGTTCGGAGGAGCACCTGTTCGTCCAGAGCGGCATCGAGGGCCACAACTTCGAGTTCGACGAGAACGGTCTGCCGGTCCGAATGGAGGAGAACGCCACCGAGCTCGGCGTGCAGTACGTCGCGGTGGACTCCGGCGAGCAGTCCTGGCGCGGCTATCCGTCCAACTGGGGATGGGCCGAATCGTTCGCCCAGGTGATGGAGAGTGCCGCCGAGCACTCGATCGTGCGCGATCTCGAGGGCCTGGAGACCGAATCGGACACATTCGTCAGCAAGGGGGTCCAGCTCAAGGAGATGCTGGAAGACTTCGAGCGCGGCGTGGTGACCGGGCGCGAGAGCGTGGACGACTTGGACTCGTTCATCGCCGAGTACATGTCGGCGGGAGGCGAGCAGATCCGCACCGAGTACACCGACGCGCTCGAGAGCGGCGACCAGTGACAGTGAAGACGACCGCCGTCCCCGAGCAGCGCGGCGCCGGCCGCGCCTCGGGGGCGGCCCCCAAGCGCCGCAAGGCCACCCTCCGCCAGCGGATCTGGCGCGAACGGTGGATGTACACCTTCATCGCGCCGGGCGCGTTGTTCTTCCTGGTGTTCGCGTACGTGCCGATGCTCGGCAACGTCGTGGCCTTCATGGACTACTCGCCGTTCCGCGGCTTCTCGGGGTCGCCGTGGGTCGGCATGCAGAACTTCGTGGCGATCTTCAACGACCCCGAAGTCGTCACGGCCCTGCGGAACACCTTGGTCATCGCGTTCCTGCAGCTGATCTTCGCGTTCCCGGCCCCGATCGCACTGGCGCTGCTGCTGGACTCGCTGATGTCGAACCGGGTCAAGCGGATGGTCCAGACCGTGGTCTACCTGCCGCACTTCCTGTCCTGGGTCATCATCATCTCGGTCTGGCAGCAGGTCCTCGGCGGGGGCGGCCTGGTCGCGAACCTCCTGTCCGGCTGGGGCATGGGCGGTTTCGACGCCATGACCAACGCCGACACGTTCAAGCTCCTGGTGGTCGCCCAGGCCATCTGGAAGGACGTCGGCTGGGGAACGATCATCTTCTTCGCGGCGATCGCCGGAATCCCGCAGGACCGCTACGAGGCGGCCGCGGTCGACGGCGCCTCTGCCTGGCGCAGGATATGGCACGTCACCCTGCCCGGGATCATCCCGGTCACCACGCTGCTGCTGATCCTCAACCTCGGCAACATCCTCACCGTCGGGTTCGAGCAGCTCCTGCTGCAGCAGCCCATGGTCGGGGCCGACGCGGCCCAGGTCTTGGACACGTTCGTGTACTTCCGCGGCGTCCTCGGCGGTGAATGGGGCGTGGCCACGGCGGCGGGCCTGCTCAAGGGGGCTATCGGCACCGTTCTGGTGCTGAGCGCCAACAAGATCGCCAAGAAACTCGGTGGAGAGGGGATCTACTGATGTCCACTGCGACCGCTGAACTGCCCAGGGAGGTGCGGCAGCGCCGCAAGGCGGGACTGCCGCCGTGGCTGAACCCCGCACCGCTGTGGCTCCGGGGGATCAAGGCGGCGGTGATCGTCGCGATCGTGGTCACCATGCTCTATCCGCTGGTGTACGTGATCGCGATGAGTTTCGCCTCGCCGCAGCAGGCGCGGGCCGGGGTCGTATTCCCCACCGAGTACTCCCTGGACGCCTACCGCGCGATCTTCAACGGCGGAACGGTCGTGACCGGCCTGCAGAACTCGCTGTGGGTGACCGTGGTCGGCACGTTCCTGTCCCTCACCGCCTCGGCGATGCTCGCTTGGGGACTGAGTCGCACCAAGGACGTGCCCGGCTCGAAGTTCATCCTCATCATGGTGCTGGCGACCATGTTCTTCAGCGCCGGAATCATCCCGAACTTCCTGCTGGTCAAGTCGCTCGGGCTGCTGGACTCGCTGTGGAGTCTGATCATCCCGGGCCTGGTGTCGGCGTTCAACATGATCGTGATCCGCAACTTCTTCATGAACCTGCCGACCGAGTTGATCGAGGCGGCCCGCATCGACGGAGCCGGCGAGTGGCGGATCTTCCTGCGCATCGTCCTGCCGCTGTCGAAACCGGTGCTCGCGGTCATGGGCCTGTTCTACGCCGTCGGCTACTGGAACACGTACTTCAACGCGCTGCTGTACATCAACGACGCCGAGAAGTGGCCGATCCAGGTCGTGCTCCAGCAGTACGTGCTGGCCGGAGTGAGCATCCCGGGCGCTACCGTCTCGCCCGATCAGCCGCCGCCTCCGGGGATCACGCTCCAGATGGCCGTCATCGTCCTCGCCACCGTCCCGATCCTGCTGGTCTACCCGTTCTTGCAGCGGTACTTCACCAAGGGCGTCCTCACCGGAGCCATCAAGGGCTGACAGAGGTCGGCAGATCCCGGGCCCCGGCGGCCGTGGAAAGGCGACGTGGGTCCGGGGTCGAGTTCACCGAAGGCGTGCTCGGGCCGCCGCGAGGCGGGCGGCCGCCGGTGCCGCCGGTCCTGCAACATTGATGGCGGCGTTGGGCCAGGCGGTCGCCAGCCGGGCGCTCACGCCTTCGCGGACCTGTCGGCTCCGGAGCAGGACGCCGCCGGCGAGCACGATCGGGTCGGTCTCGTCCGCGCCTCGGACCCTCGCCACCGTGGCGGCGAGGTGGTCGGCCGCTTCGGCGAGGATCGACGCCGCCAGTTCGTCTCCGGTCTCGGCGGCCCGGTCGACCAGTGCCGCCAGGCGGGCCAGGTCGCGATGGGGCCGGCGGTACACGGCGCGGGCGAAGTCGTCGGCCGTCGGGTGCGGTGCGCCCGTGACCGCTTCGGCCACCGTCTCGGCCAAGCGGCTCGGCCCGGCCGCCTCCTGGAGGCTCGACGCGGTCAGTGCAGCGGCGCGGCGGCCGATCCAGAAGCCCGAGCCGCGGTCGCCGAGGAGCCAGCCGAGCCCGTCGCTCACGCGGGTCAGTTCCTCTCCCGCCACCGTCGCGGCGGCCGCGCCGGTCCCGGCGATGAGGACGGTCCCGTTCGGACTGTCGGTTCCGGCGGCGAAGGCGATCACCGCGTCACCGACCATCCGCGCCTCGCAGCGCAGGCCGATCGACTCCAGGGCGCGACGGAACGCGGCGTCGGTCTCGGGGTTCGAGCATTCGCTGACGCCGGCCAGGCCCAGGACGGCGGCCTGTACGCGGACCGGGTCCGCCCGGCCGAGCGCCTCTCGCGCGGCCTGGGCTACGGCCGCCACCGCCTGCTCGAGCGGGGCGCTGAGCGGGTTGCCCGGTCCCGCCCGCCCCTCGCCGGCGAGGTCGCCGCCGAGTGTGGCGACGACCGCGCGGGAGGCGGTCCCGCCGATGTCCATGCCGAGTGCCAACGGCTCCATGTGCTTCTCCCAGCGGTGCGGGCGCGCCGGAGCGCGCCCGCACGTTCATCGGTTCAGGTCAGCATGCACCGAGGTCGGTCCATTGCGGGGTCCAGCCGGGCTCGGACCCCTGTGTCCACCAGTTGGCCCGCCACAGGTGCGGGCCGTCGCCGGACTTCGGTCCGGCGGGGTCGCCGCCCGCGCTGCGCTCGTGGACGACCGTGTCGCCCTCCACGTAGACCGAGTCGAAGTCCCAGGCCGTGGCGCTGTCGCAGTCCTGGCCGCCGGTCGGCTCATCGGTGGGGTCGTCGGTCGGGTCGTCCGTGGGGTCGTCGTCGGTCGGCGGGTCGGTCGGGGTCGGGCAGTCGCCGCCGCCGGAGCCGACGGTGTCGGTGTGGTCGACGCCGTCGACCCGGTAGCCCGCGACCAGGCTTTCGACCTCGGCCGGGCTGAGCACCTCGTCGGCGCTGTGGAGCAGGTAGTCGACCTGCTGGTTGTAGACGCTGGTCCCGCCGGAGTGCCCGGCGGTGTCGATGAACCACAGGTTGAAGTTGATCGACATCGGTGTCTCCGGGTAGTACTTGCCGCTGTGGTCGGCGACGAGCTGCCCGTCGATGTAGTACTTCACGTGCCCGTCGGAGACGGTGAAGACCAGGTCGTGCCAGCCGGCGAAGCTGGACCGCTGCGAGGTGTGGATGTTGTCGGCCACCCACGGGTCGGCCTGGTAGGTCTCCCAGGTGGTCTCGTAGAGGATCGGTCCCTGCTCGCCCCAGCCGCCGTTGGGCAGGTACTCGAAGTCGATCTCGCCGTAGTCGGGGTCCATCGGCGCGTCGAGCGGGGTGATGGTGAAGAACGTCTCGACGAGGTGGTCGCCGTCCTCGCCGCTGTCGGGGACGTCGGTGAACTTGACGCGGGCGGCGTAGGTGCCCTCGTAGAATTTGCGCTCCTGGAAGAACTCGGCGTGGCTCGTGCCGCCCGCCGTGCCGTCGGTGGCGGCCCGCAGTTGCAGGGAGTCGGCGCCGTCGACGGTCGGGAAGGAGACGTTCGAGGCGGGCCAGGAGGCGCCGGGGACGCCGGGGCCGCCTGCGTTGGTGCGCACGGTCCAGCCGCGCGCGTCGATGTCCGGGTCGCTCGCCGAGTCGTAGGCGAAGTCGTCGAACAGGACCTCTTCGCAGACGGGATCGGCGGCGGCGCCGGTCAGGTTGGTGAGGCTTACGGCGGTGACCGCGGTGGCCGCCGCGGCGGCGGCGGCCGCGAAGAACGCTATGCGGCGTTTGGATCTGGTGATGACGGACATGTCGAGCTCCCTCTCCTGATGAACTCGTTAGCGGACCGCTCCGGCGGTCAGGCCGGAGCGGATCTGTCGTTGGAACAGGACGTAGGCGACCAGCACCGGGAGGATCGCGATGACGAGGCCGGCGAACAGGCCGCTGAAGTCGCTGCGGTAGCCCTGGCTGACGGCCAGGGCCGCCAGTCCCTGGGCGAGGACGTACCGGTCGGGGTCGGGGTTGAGCACCAGTGGCAGCAGGTACTGGTTCCACAGGCCCAGGAAGTTGAAGATGCCGACGCTGACCATGCCGGGGCGGGCCATCGGCAGCATCACCTTGAAGAACGCCGACGCGTGGGAGCAGCCGTCGAGGAAGGCCGCCTCGGCGACGGCGGTCGGCAGCGATCGGAAGAACGCGTGGAGGAAGAACACGGTGAACGGCAGCGCGTAGGCGGCGTAGACGAGGATCAGGCCGTGGTAGGTGCCGAGCATGCCGAGCCGGTCGACCACGAAGAACAGCGGGACCAGCGCCAGGAACACCGGGAACAGCATCCCGGCGACGAGCGCGTAGTAGACGAGCCGGTTGCCGGGGAACTCGTAGCGCGCCAGGCAGTAGGCGGTGAGCGAGCCCAGCAGCATCACCAGCGCGAGCGCGCCGCCGACGACGATCAGGGTGTTGAGCAGGTACCGGCCGATGGAGGCCTCCTGCCAGGCGCGGGCCCAGTTCTCCCAGTGGAGCTGGCCCGGGATCGTCCAGGGGCTCGCGAAGATCTCGGCGTCGGTCTTGAGCGAGGACAGCACCGCCCAGGCCAGTGGCAGCGTCACCAGCGCCGCCCAGGCCAGCAGCGCCAGGTGCAGGAGCGGCTCGGTGGCGTGGCGTCTCATGCGGACTCCACCCGTTCGCGCCTGGTCGCCCTGAGCGCCAGCGCGGTCAGGGCCAAGGTGATGAAGAACAGGGTGACTCCCATGGCCGAGGCGTAGCCGAACTCCCCGTAGGTGAACGCGGAGCGGTAGAGGGTGAGGCCGATGACCTCGGTGGCGTTGTCGGGTCCGCCGGGCCCGACGGTCATGATCTGGACGAGCGCGAACCCGTCGAGGGCGAGGATGCCGAGGTAGACGTAGGCGACCTGGACGGTGTCCCACACGAACGGCAGGGTAATGCGGCGGAAGGTGGCCGCGCGCCCGGCGCCGTCGAGCCGGGCGGCCTCGAGGACGTCGCGCGGGATCGACTCCATGGCGGCGGCGAACAGGACGACGTAGAAGCCGACGGCGGCCCAGATCATGACCGCGATGACCGCGGGCAGCGCCCAGGCCGGCTCGGCGAGCCAGGCGCGGGCGAGGCCGCCGAGCCCGAGAGCCTCGAGCACCCCGTTGAGCAGCCCGTTCTTCGGGGTGTAGACGAACTGGAACAGGACGCCGAGGATGGCGACCGACAGCAGCTGGGGGAAGAAGTAGACGATCCGGTAGACGCCGGAGCCGCGCACGCCGCTGGTCGCCGCCCGGCCCATGGTGAGCATGGCGGCGAAGAACAGCGCCAGCGCGATGGTGGCCACCGGTACGACCAGGAGCATCAGGCCGTTGTTGCGGAGCGCGGCCAGGAACGCCGTGTCGCTCCACAATGAGGTGAAGTTGTCGAAGCCGACGTTGCGGGCCTGCCCGGACAGGCCGTTCCAGTCGGTGAAGGCCAGGTAGAAGGCCTGCACGTAGGGGGAGGCGACGAAGACGCCGTACAGCAGCAGGGGCGCGGTGAGCGCTCCGATGAGAAAGCGGGTTCTGCCGTGTCGCACGGTCGGCCTCCCTTCGGGGTCCGGTCAGCGCTCGTGCTTGGCGATCGAGTCGTCCGCGGCCACTTCGTCGGCCGTGGTCTGGATGCGGTCGGCCCACTGCTCGGGGTCGACTCTTCCGGTGAGGAGTTCGCCGGTGGCGTCGTCGACGGCCTTGGCCAGCGGGGCGTACCAGAGGCGGTACTTGAAGCCGAAGACGTCGTCTCCTGCGGCGTCGAGCGCGGCGGCGACCGAGCCCAGTCCCGGGGCCAGGTCGACGCCCTCGGTGGCGCCGCGCACGACCGGCAGGGCCTTGGCGGTCTCGGCGAAGCCGCGGGCGACGTCGGTCGAGAACAGGCACCTGAGGTATTCGAGGCCGCCGCGGGGGTTGGAGGCTTGGGCGGGGACGAGGAACGATTCGCTGCTGGCGACCTGGACGGCGCCGTCGGGCATGGCGTCGGCGGCGGTGAGGGCCGGCACCGGGCCCATCGCCATGTCGAAGCCGTCGGGAGTGACCTCCTGCTGCTCGCCTTCGAGCCAGGAGCCGCAGGGTATGAAGGCGGCCTCACCGTTGCACCAGGCGTTCTGGGCCTCGGTGTGGGACAGGGCCTCGGAGCCGTCCATGATGTGCCCGGCGGCTACGAGGCGGGCGATCGCGTCGGCGGCGGTGAGCATCGCGTCGTTCTTCCACGCGTCGGGTTCGAGGTTGTCGACGGCCTCGACCAGTTCGAGTCCTCCGGCCTTGGCGGCCATGGACTGGATTGGGTCCATCATGTACTCGGGGTATTTGCCCTGCCAGGTCCACGGCGCGATGCCGGCCTGTCGGATCTCCTCGCACAGCGACAGCATGTCGTCCCAGGTCGCGGGGTAGGTCCAGCCGTGGTCGGCGAACAGGGCCGTGGAGTACCAGATGCCCCAGGCGACCGTGGAGAAGTTGAGGAAGCCGACGCGGCCGTCGAGGGTGCCGTCCTCGACCACGCCGGGCATGAGGGTGTCGCGCACGCTCACCTCGGGCTCGTCGAGGCTGGGCGCGTCGAGGAGTTCGGCGAGGTCGTGGAGCTGGTCGGAGGAGGACAGCGCGGCGAGGTCGAGGCGCGCGGCGCCGGAGTTGTCGACCACGTCGGGCGGGTCTCCGGCGACGAAGCGGGGCTGGAGGGTCTCGGCGACCCGTTGGATGCCCTGGTGGTCCACTTCGGCTTCGGGGTGGAGGCCCTGGTAGAGGTCGGCGGCGTGCCTGGTGTACTCGTCGCCGTAGCCGCCGTCGAACATGACGACTTCGAGGTCGGCGTCTTCGGGGACGCCGAGCGGGTTCTGGTCGGTGACCGGGCCCGCGGCCTCGGGTTCGTCGCCGCCGCCGGCGGTGACGCAGCCGCCGAGCAGGCCGACCGTTCCGGCGGCGGTCGCCCCGTGCAGGAGCGTCCGTCTGGTGGTGTGGATGCTGTGGTCGTCGGGAGTCACGGTCATGAGGGGGTCTCTGCTTCCGGTGTCTCAGGCGGTGCGCCGGATGCGTCCGGCGTATCGCGCTTCCAGTTCGCTGTTGTGCTCGTCGCCGCCGGGAATGTTGGCCGACAGGTAGATCGGCGGCTTCTGCCCCTCGGCGAGGAGTCGTCCGACGGTCTCGGCGACGACCATCTGGGCCAGGACGGCGCCGGTCACCGAGGAGACGGCGCCGACCGCGCCGCCGCCGGGGATCGGCATGGCGGCGTCGCCGTAGGGCGCGCCGTTGTCGAGGACCACGTCCGCCAGGTCGCTCAGGCGCAGGCCCGAGGGGTGGCGCGGCTCCGATCTGGAGCTGTGCTCGGTGGAGGTGAACGCGATCAGCCGGTGTCCGCGCTCCTTGACAAGGGCGGCCAGCTCGACGACGACGCCGTTGATGCCCGAGTTGGAGGCGAGGGCGAAGACGTCGGCCGGGTCGACCGGGTTGACTTCGAGCAGCTCGCGGGCGACGGCGGGGTCGCGTTCGAGCAGGGGGTCCGAGAGGGTCTCGCGGGGCCGGTCGCCGTGGAGGACCACGTCGCGCAGGGCGATGCGGTTGGACGGGACCAGTCCCCCGGCGCGGCCGGCGAGCTCCATGGCCAGGGCCTCGGAGTGGCCGCTGCCGAACGCCTGGAGCACGCCGCCTTCGTTGAGGCTCGCGGTGATCAGGTCGGCGGCTAGCCGGACGGCGTCGGCCTGGTCGCGGCCGACCCGCTGGACCGTCTCGGTGATCAGCGCCAGGTACGCCTCCGGGGTCGCCGGGGCCGGGGTCTCGCTCATTCGCGCTCCTTGGTCTTGTTGCGTCGGTTCGGTTCGGCTCCCTCGGCGAAGCGGTGCGCGTGCACGGCGCGGGCGGTGACTTCGAACGCCTCGGTGGTGCGCTCGAAGGTGCGCTGCGCGACCGCGACGTAGACGAGGTCGAGCACGAGCAGTTGCGAGTGGAGGGCGGACAGGGCGGCGAGGCGGAAGGTCGTCTCGCGGACGGCGGTGGTGAGCACCACGTCGGCCGCCTCGGCCATCGGGGAGCGGGCGAACGAGGTCACCGCGACGGTGAGGGCGCCCTGCTCGCGGGCCTCGGCGAGCACTTCGACGCATTCCCTGGTGCGGCCGCTGTGGGAGAGCGCGATGGCGACATCGCCGGGGCCCAGGAGCGCGGCGTTGGTGAGCGCGGAGTGGGCGTCGGCCCTGAACCAGCACGGGACTCGGATGCGTTCGAGCCGGAAGGCCATCTCGCGGGCGGCGGTGCCGCTGCTGCCCAGGCCGAACAGTTCGACGCGCTGCGCGGCGGCGACGGCTTCGGCGACGCGGTCGACGCGGTCCAGGTCCACTTGGGCCGCGGTCTCCTGGATCGCGCGGGAGTCGGCCCCGGCCACGATGGAGAGGACTCGGTCGAGGCCGTCGCCGGGTTCGATCTCCCGGTCGATGTCGGTCTCCCAGCGGGCCTGCGCGACGCGGCCGTTCTCGGCGGCCAGCGCCACGCGCAGGGCGGCGTAGCCGGGGAAGCCGAGCACGCGGCAGAAGCGGGTGACGGTGGCCGTGGAGGTCCCGGCCCGCTCGGCGAGGTCGACGATGGAGGCGCGGGCCGCGGCGTCGGGGTCGATCAGGATCTGCGAGGCCACCCGCCGCAGCGCATCGGGGAACGTGGGCAGTTCCGTCCTGAGACGGCCGATCACGCTCTGGTTGGTCATCGATACGCTCACCGAAATTCCTTTCATAAAAGAATCCTTATGAAGAAAATTACGATCGATGAGCGAGAATGTCAACCAGTTGGCAAAACAATTTTCATCTCCGGGTGCGGGCGCGGCCCGGTTTCGGCGGTGCCGCCTTCCGCCGATCCGGCACCGAGCGCAGGGGCCGGACCGGGGACCGCTCGCCGATCGGAGGGAACGGTCCCCCTCTGGTGGTCAGACCGCGCCGATGAGTTCGGGCAGGGCGCCGTCCCTGGTGTAGGCCGGAATGCGGTCCAGCGGGGCGTCGGCGGTGATCCACTGGCCGCCGTCGTGCCGGGTGCCGGTGTGCAGGTCGGTCCAGGTCGCACCGGCCGGGAGGTAGACGCCGCGGTCGGTGGCACCGGCTTCGAGGACCGGGGCGACGAGCAGATCGGGGCCGAACATGTACTGGTCGGCCAGGTCCCAGCAGGTCTCGTCGCCGGGGAACTGGTGGAACATGCCGCGCATGACCGGCTGCCCCGCTTCGTGGGCTTCGGCCATGAGGCGGCGGGTGTAGGGCCGCATGGCTTCGCGCAGGCGCACATAGCGGGCCAG
>NZ_JAELXW010000057.1 GCF_016428645.1 Glycomyces salinus
AGGCGGCGGGTGTAGGGCCGCATGGCTTCGCGCAGGCGCACATAGCGGGCCAGGATCTCGTAGACCTCCTCGCCGAAGCTCCACAGCTCGTTGTCGGCCCCCGAGGGGCACCGCGCGGAACCGTCGGCCGCCTCGATCCGCTCCTGCGGCTGCCGGTCGCCGTGCATGCGCATGACCGGTGAGAACGCCCCGAACTGGAACCAGCGGACCAGCAGTTCCCGGAAGCCGGGGTCGGTGATGTCCCCGCCGTGGAACCCGCCGATGTCGGTGGTGAACCACGGAATCCCGGCCACGCCCATGTGGAGGCCGGCCGTGATCTGGCGGCGGAAGTCCGTCCAGGTCGAGTGGATGTCGCCCGACCACACCAGCGCCCCGTAGCGCTGGGAGCCGGCCCAGGCGCAGCGGACCAGGTTCACCACCTCGTCCTGCCCGGCCGACCGCTGGCCCTCGTAGAACATGCGCGAATACGCCTGCGGGTAGACGTTGCCGACCTCGATGTTCGGCCCGGCGTGGTAGCGGTAGTTGTCGAAGTCGTAGACCCCGTACTCGGGCTCGGCCTCGTCGAGCCAGAACACCTTGATCCCCAGGTCGTGGTAATTGCGTTTGACGATCTCCCAGACCGTCTCGCGGGCGCGGGGGTCGGTGGGGTCGAGGAACATGCTCGGTCCCTGGAAGCCCATCTGGACGTCCAGGCCGCGCTCGGTGCGCACCAGCAGGTTGTTCTTCTTCAGCAGGCCGAAGTTCTCCGACTCCAGTGAGATCTGCGGCCAGATCGAGACCATCAGCTCCACACCCAGCTCTTCGAGCTCGGCGACCATCGCTGCGGGGTCGGGCCAGAACTCGGTCTCGAAGCGGAAGTCGCCCATGTGGGGCCAGTGGAAGAAGTCGGCCACGATCACGTCGAGCGGCAGGCCGCGGCGCTTGTGCTCGCGGGCGACCTCCAGCAGCTGCTCCTGGTTCCAGTACCGCAGCTTGCACTGCCAGTACCCGAGCCCGTACTCGGGCATCATCGGCGCGTGCCCGGTCGCCTCGGCGTAGGCGGCACTGATCGCCGCCGGGGTGGCGCCGGCGGTGATCCAGTAGTCGAGCTGCCCGGTCGCCTCGGCGACCCACTCGGTCCGGTTGTTCGCGAACGTGGCCGTCCCGATCGCCGGGTTGTGCCAAAGGAACCCGTATCCGGCGCTCGACATCACGAACGGGACGCTCGCCTGGGAGTTGCGGTGCGCCAGCTCGAACGTCGCCCCCTTGAGGTCGAGCAGGTCCTGCTGGTACTGGCCCATGCCGTACAGCTTCTCTCCCGCGACCGGCTCGAACGCGGCCCGCAGCCGGTGCGAGTCCCCGGCCAGGGGCCGGAACTCGCGCGCGGTCAGCTTGAGCGAGCCCCCGCCGCCGAGCTCCTCGAGCAGGGTGCGGCCGGTCGAGTCCCGGAACTCCAGCCGGCAGGTGAAACGCCGGTATCCGACCCCGGCGTCGAAGAAGTCCGCCGTGCGCAGGACGGCGGTGATCTCGCCGTTGACCAGCGTCGCCTCCCGCTCGCCGAGCTCGATCTCCACCTGGGCCGGCTCGGGCTCGACGAGCGCGAAATCGGTGTCGACGACCTCTCCGGCCGGAGAACTGCGCACCCGCAGCGAATCGCGCCCCCACGCCTGCACGACGATCGTCTCCCCGTCGCCTCGCCAGGTGATCGCGTCCTCGGTGGCTTCGAACGTGTTCATATGGTCGTCACTCATTTCTGTCGGTGCTCGACCGCTCCGGCGGTCGAGCCGGTGCCTTGCCGGCTGGGGTTCTCTTCAGCCAGCGAACCGGTTCGCGACAGATCATGCCGGAACCCGGCTCGCTCCGTCAAGGCGAACCGATTCGCTGCCTCGCAAGCTGCGGTGCCGCGCGGTCGCCGCGCTCTCACCCGAGGAATTCGACGCTGTCCCGGGGCTCCAGGCGCGGCGTGACGAGCCGCTTCCGCGCGGGCCGGTCGGGCTCGGCGATCCGCTTGCAGAGCATTTCGACCGCGGTCTGGGCGACGGCGACCGGCTCGGACTCGACCGAGGTGAACGACAGGACGTAGAGGCGCGCGAGCTCGGCGGAGTGCAGCGAGACCACGCTCCGGTCCTGCGGCACCCCCATGCCGAGTTCGTGCAGCACGAACGGGAGCATCGCCACCGCGGCGTCGTTGTGGACCAGCAGCGCGCGCGGGTTCTCCGGGTTCCGAAGCTCCTGGCGAAGGGTCGCGCACACCCGCTCGGGCCCCACCGGCACGGCGATCGGGGCAAGCCGCAGGCCGCGGCGGTCGGCCCGCTCCTCGGCCGCGCGCGCGAACCGGGTCGCGTAGGTGCTTCCCGCGGCGTACAGCTCCTCGGGCCAGCGGACGAACAGCGCTTCGCGATGCCCCGCGTCGGCGAGGTGGTCGACCAGGAGCGCGGCTCCGGAGGCGAAGTCGAGGTCCACCGCGTCGACGCCGCGGGTGTCCCGGGGCATCCCCACCAGGACCGCCGGGTAGCGCGCCTGCCAGATCGGCTCGAGTCGCGGGTCGTCCTCGACCACGTTGAGCAGGATGAACCCGTCGACCTGGCGGCCGGAGATCGCCCGCCGCACCGCCTCGGTCCCGTCGAGCTCGGTCAGCAGCACGACCGAGTAGCCCAGCTCTCGCGCCGCGTCGGTCAGCGCCATCAGGTACGCCGCCAGCGCCGGACTGAACTCGGCGTCGTGGAAGCGGACGACGACCCCGAGCATCATGGTCCGGGAGGTCGCCAGCGCCCGCGCCCCGGCGTTGACCGAGAACTGGAGCTTGGCGACCGCGGCCTCGACCTTGGCCGTCGTCTCGGGACTGACGTACTTGCGGCCGGTCAGGACCGAGGAGACCGTACTGCGAGACACCCCGGCCTCGCGTGCAACATCGCCGATCGTCGCCACGCCGTGCCTCTCCACCTCGCTCGAATGCGGTCGAGTGTACCGGTTCGCCGCCGGTCGTCTCCCGGGCGAGGGATCAGCGGTCGGCGGCGTCGCGGAGTTCGAGGGGCATGAGGATGGTGATCTTGCCGCGGCCGAGGCTGACGACACCGGTGTCGGCGAGCTCGCCGAGGGCCTTGGTGGCCGTCTCCCTGGAGGTGCCGACCAGGTCGGCGAGTTGGCTGTGCGTGAGGTGGACGACCAGTTGCCCGTTCCGGGGAGCTTTCTGGTATTCCTTGCGCGCCAAGGTGTGCAGCGAAGAGGCGATGCGTTCGGGCGCGGATTTGAGCGCGAAGTCGGCCACCCGCTGCTCGGCCTCGATCAGGCGCTCACCGAGCAGTTCGGCCACGCGCATCGCCACCTTGGGGTTGGCCATGAGGTAGGTGAGGACGTCGGCCCGGCTCATCACGCACAGCGTCGCGTCCTCGACGGCCTCGGCGTATTGGTCGTGCATCTGCTGGCCGAGCAGGACCATCTCCCCGAACACGGTTCCCGGCTCCAGGAACGCGGTGGTCAGGGCGCGGCCGTCGGGGGCGACCCGGAAGATCCGGACCGAGCCGGCCTTGAGGATGAACAGCGTCTCGACCCGTTGCCGGGGCGAGAACAGGAGTTCTCCGCGCCGGACCGTCCGCATCGGCGCCGAGTCGGCGATGGTCTGGAGCTCGGCTTCGGTCAGGTCGCGGAAGATGTCGACCTCGGACAGGTAGCGGTTCTTGACTTCTTCGGACCCTCGCGCGCTCACCGCGGACGCCTCCTCCGGGCCGCCGGGCATCCAGGAGGCGAGCCCGCGGTCGACCAGTCGCGAGACGGTCGCGCCGCGGTCGATCTCGCAGGCGTCCCCGGGCCGGTACCGGCCGGATTCGTTCGAGGTCGGGTGCGCACCTGGTACTCCACTCATGTTCGGCACCGTACAGGTCTGGCCGACCGGGATTCTGTGCCTGCTTTCACGTTACGCCGTTTTCGGGTGCCCCGCCGATCCCGCCGGGAGCGTGTCATCCAGTGATAAAGACGATCCATTCCTCAAGGGTGGGGCGGTCGAGGAAGCCGGTGTGGAGCAGGCCGCGTTCGGGGTCGAGGATCGCGTAGGAGCTCTGTGCGACGGCCCCGAGCCGCTGCCGGGTCCCGCAGGTCTTCGACGACGCCTTCTGGTGCGCCAGGGTCGCATTCCAACCCGACACCGACCCGATCGAGTAGTCGACGGCGACGGGTTCGCGGGACGGGCGGGTTTCAGCGGAGCAGGCGGACCGTGGTCAGCGGCGGGGTCGGGTTCTCGGTGGGGGCGGTCATCTCCAGTTCGTACTCGACGGGCCGGGACTCGGTGAGTGCCGGGGGCAGCGCGTAGTCGTGGTCGTAGTCGCCTCGCTCGTCGGTCCAGGTCTCGGTGGTGAGAAGGGTGCCGTTCACGCGGACGGCGACCGCGGTCGGTGATCCGGTCAGGCGGCAGCCGATGCGGAGGAGGCGGCCCTCGCGGCCGGGGTCTTTGAGGGTGACGGCCATCGTCGCGGCGGTGGTGCGGGCGCGGCGGCCCTCGGCGTCGATCACGACCTCGGTCGCCCGGCCGCGGAAGCCGTGGTCGCTTTCGGGCTGCTGTTCACCGAGGGCGACCCGGTCGACGGTCCTGGCGTCGAGCGCGAGCAGGTCGCGGTCGGCCACGAGCTCGGCTCGGCGCCGTCCCACCTCGTCCGCGGCGGCCACGGGCCAGTAGACGGTGTAGCGGCTGTCGTGGATCTCGAAGAGGGGGACGAGTTCGGCCTCTCCTGCGGGGTCGGCGAACTCGAGCCGGTGGCGGAGGGGCGCCTCGCTCTTGAGCGCCTTCTCGGGGGCCGTGTCCGGGACGATCGGGGCGTCGGCGAGGGCGCGGAGCGGGCCGTGGGCGACGTGGCCCATGCGGCTGTCGTCGGCGCGCAGCCCGGTCAGCTGGTCGGCGCCGTCGCGGGAGGCCAGCAGGACCGGGCCGGCGAAGTACGCCTGCCACGGCGAGCCGTCGGGAAGCCGTTCGGCGCGGAGCCGCAGCGGCAGGCGGAAGGCGACGGTGTCGCCCGGTTGCCACTGGCGGGTGAGGATGACCGCGCCGGGGACCGATTCGGCCTCGACCTCTCGGCCGTTGACGGCGAGGCCGGCGAGGCCGTCGCTCCAGTCGGGCAGGCGCAGCCGCACCGCGAGCGTGCGCGGTTCGTTCAGATCGAGCGTGAGCCGCAGGTGCTCGTCGGCCGGGAAGTCCGTCTCCAGCCGGAACCTCCCGCCGAGTTCGGGCGCGTCGAGGACCGCCGGTATGTAGAGGTTGACCGCCAGGGCTCCCTCGTGTTCGGCGAAGATCAGCTCGCCGTATTTGGCCTGGGCTTCGATGCCGGTGCCGACGCAGCACCACATGCCGAGTTCGGGCTGGGAGTAGACCCGGTAGTGGCGCGGCCGCATCGGGGTGAAGTAGACCAGGCCGCCGTGGTCGGGGTGCTGGGAGGCCAACTGGTGGTTGTAGACCGCGCGTTCGGCGAAGTCCAGGAGGGACGGTTCGAATGCGGTCTCGGCGAGGGCCTTGGTCAGTTTGAGCATGTTGTAGGTGTTGCAGCTCTCGGGGCCCTCGCGGTCCTCGATCATCGGGGAGAAGTCGCCCGGGGAGTGGAAGTGTTCGCGGACGCTGTTGCCGCCGCCTGCGACCGTGCGGCGCTCGACGACCTCGCGCCAGAAGAACCGGGCCGCCTCCAGCAGTCGCCGGTCGCCGCGGACGGCGGCGGTAGCGGCGTAGCCGACGGCCTTGGGGATCTGGGTGTTGGCGTGGAGGCCGGTCAGGTCGTCGCGGCCCTCCAGGAGCGGGTCGAGGATCTTCCGGTGGGAGAAGCGCGAGGCCATCTCGGCGAAGTCGCCGCGGCCGGTGATCGCGGCCAGGTCGGCGAAGGACTCGTTCATGCCGCCGAACTCGGTGTCGAGCATCGCCTCGAACGCCTCGTCGTCGAGCGCCGCGGCGACGTCGAGCCACCAGTCGGCGAGCCGGACGACCGTTTCGAGGGCCTGCTCGTGGCCGAGGATCCGGTGGGCGTCGATCAGGCCCGCGAAGGTCTTGTGCAGGTTGTACCAGGGCACCCAGTGGTCGCTCGAACCCAGCGTGGTCGCCGCCGCGATGCCGCCCTCGCGCAGCCGCTCGAACAGGGCCGCGCCGCCGGGGACTCCGCCGACGTACCCGGTCCCGACAGCGTCCTGGGCGCGGGCCAGCTCGGCCACGGTGTAGTCCAGGCGCCGCCGCGGCTCCGCCTCGCCGGTCGCGGCCGCCAGCAGCGCCATGGCCGACAGGTAGTGGCCCCCGATGTGCCCGTCCAGGCCGCTGTCCTCCCAGTTGCCGTAGCTGGGCGCCTTCGGTTCCAGGCCCGCCTCGCGCAGGAACGGCGCGAGCAGCCGGTCGGGCTCCAGCGCGAGCACGTAGTCGAGGTCGGTGCGCAGGGCGTGTGCGAACGGCCCTTCCGACAGCGTGACGCGCGAGAGGGAGAAGAACTTCATCGAGGTGCTCGCTTCCTGTCGTCGAGGGCGTGTTCCCCGAGACACGATACCGACGTTGCGAACGCTTTCCGACGGGCGATCGACCGGGGTCAGTCCTCCGGTGCGAGGAACCGTTCGAGTCCGGCCAGGACCGTGTCCACGACGAAGCGGTAGTAGCGGTCGCGCTCCTCGTCGGCGTCGTCGGAGAAGGCGGCGGTGTAGCCGGTGAGGACGCCGACGCCGGGGCTGTCGGCGCCGATGCGACTGTCGGTGACGATGCTCCTGGTCGCGCCGATCAGCGGCGGGCTCACCCGCTTCGCCCCGGTGCGAGCGCTGGCCTGCGACGGGATGGTCGTGGTCGGCGCCGGGCTGCTCTGGGGGGCCGGGTCGCCGACCCCGAAGCGGCCCGCGCCGTGGCCGCCGGACGCCTCGACGACCTCGCCGCGTCCCTCCCTCCCGGCTCGGACGACGTGGTCCGAGCCGCCCGCGAGGCGTTCGCCTCCGGCCTGTCCGAGGTCCTCCTCATCGCCGGACTCGCCGCGGTCGCCTGCAGCGTCGCCGTGCTGTTCCTCATCCGGGCCCGCGACATCCATGAACAGGCATAGCGCTTCGGATGTCAGCGGGCGTGCCCGGCGTGGTCGCCGAGGAGGGCCACATCCCACTCGGGGAACGGGTCGGCGCCGGGCGCTTCGCCCTCCGCGGCGAGGCAGGATTCCAGGCGGCGCTCAAGGCCCGGCCGGTCGAGATCGACGCCGATGAAGACCAGTTCCTGGCCCTGACCGGCGGTGCGGGCCGCGTAGGGCTCGAACCGGGCCACCGAGCCGGCCTGCGACCACAGCCCGAGGGCCCCGGGGCGGGCGTCGAGCCAGAAGAAGCCCTTGGACCGCAGGATCCGCCCGTGGTCGCCGTCGTCCATCTCGGAGACGAACTCCCAGAGCCGCCCGGCGTGGAAGGGCGCGTCGGAGCGGAACAGGAGGCTGGAGATCCCGTACTCCTCGGTCTCGGGGACGTGGTCGCCGTTGATCTCCTTGACCCAGCCCGGGGCGCCCTCGGCGCGGGCCAGGTCGAACCGGCCGGTGCCGACGATCGCGGACGGGTCGATCCTGCCGTGCACGGTCCGGTGCACCGAAGCCTCGGGGTTCATCCGCCGCAGCGCGGCCTCGATCCGATCGGCCTCGGCCGCCTCGACCAGGTCGGTCTTGTTGAGCAGGAACACGTCGGCGAATTCGACCTGGTCGACCAGGAGATCGGTGACGGTGCGCTCGTCGTCTTCGTAGGCGGCCAGGCCCCTCGACGCGAGATCGTCGCCTTCGGACAGTTCGGCGAGGAAGTTCGGGGCGTCGACGACGGTGACCATGGTGTCGAGCTCGGTCAGCTGCGAGAGCGGGCCGGACTCGAGCTCACCGAAGGCGAAGGTGGCGGCCACCGGCATGGGCTCGCTGATGCCGGTCGACTCGACCAGCAGATAGTCGAACGCGCCCTCGCGGGCCAGCCGCGCGACCTCGACCAGCAGGTCCTCACGCAGCGTGCAGCAGATGCAGCCGTTGGTCAACTCGACCAGGCGCTCCTCGGTCCGCGAGAGCCGCCCGCCGTCGCGGACCAGGTCGGCGTCGATGTTGATCTCGCTCATGTCGTTGACGATCACCGCGACCCGCATGCCGTCGCGGCGCGCCAGCACATGGTTGAGGACGGTGGTCTTCCCGGCGCCCAGGAAACCCGACAGGACTGTCACCGGCAGCTTGCTCACAATTGGATCCAATACCTTGTTGTCGATATATGTCGTTTTAGATTCAGGATGATGCGCCGCGCTCGGCGGTCCATAGCAGGGCCGGTTGGACGAAGCAGGCGGACCGGTCGCTCTCGACTGACGCCACGGCGCCTCCTTTGATAGAAACGATTTTCATTATCGTAACTAACGGTCCGCCGAGGAGGGACGACGGCATGCGGGCGGGACCGGCATTCGGTCCCGCCCGCACCGAGTGGAGATGTCACAGGCTCCAGCGTTGGTTGTCCCCGCACCAGCACTCGTACTGCTGGAGCCGGGTGCCGTCGGCGGTCGAGGCGCCGCTCACGTCCAGGCACTTGCCCGAGTGGCGGGCGACGAGCTCGGCGTGGCCGTCGCCGGCCTCGCGGATCTCCCACTGCTGGTTGGAGCCGCCGTGGCAGTCCCACTGCAACACTCGCGCCCCGTCGACGGTCGACTGCCCTTCCACGTCGAGGCACTTACCCGAAGCCTCGGAGACGATCCGGACGTAGCCGTCTCCGGCGTCCTGGAGGCGCCACTGCTGGCTGGAGGCGCCGTCGCAGCCCCATTGCTGGATCTCGGCGCCGTTCTCGGTCGACCCGTCCGCCACGTCCGCGCACTTCCCCGAGTGCGCGGCGACGATCGAACCGGTACCGCCCGAGGTGCTCTCCGCGGCGTAGACCTGGGCTTCGACCAGGCCGGCGGCCCAGGAGGCGCCGTTGCCGTTGTGGTCGTTGACCACGTTGGAGACGTCGATGCGCGCGTACCGGTACCGGCCCGCGAGCGGATCGGTGGTGAACCCGACGGTCGTGTTGCCGGAGCGGTCGGCGAGCAGGTCCCAGGTATCGCCGTCGACGCTGCCCCGGATCGTGTACTGGCTGTAGGTCTCCGAGCCGTTCCACTGGCGCCAGCTCAGGTCGACCCGACTGAGCTCCCGGGCGCTTCCCAAGTCGACCTCCCAGCTGAAGGGCACTTCGGACGGCAGGTAGTAGTTGGTGCTGTCGCCGCTGGTGTTGAGGTTGTAGTCGATGCCGTCGTTCGCCGCCTCCGGCGGGTAGTCCTGGCTCTCGACGGCGGCGGTGACCGGCTGATGCTCCGAGGCCAGGTCGACCTCGGGGAGGTCGAAGGTGCCGGTGGCGGGGTCGAAGCCCCATTCGGGATGGAAGTCCATGGTCACGTCGGTTCCGTCGATCCGGAGCGGGAGCCACACGTAGGTGGAGGAGCCGAGCGCGCTCGGCTCCCAGCGGTCGCCCATGTAGATGTAGCGGTTCCGGCCGTCGGAGCCTTGGATGGTCATGATGTTCGTCGGCTGGCTCTTGAAGGTGGTGTTGTTGCCGACCGGGGCCGGCTCGGACCACCCGTCCGGGTCGGTGATGTCGTCGGTGGTCGCGTACATCCCCTGGTTGGGGTACCAGCCCGACTGGGCCGAGGTGATCAGGACGTACCTTCCGTCGGCCTTGACCAGCGCGGGCGCCTCCCGCCGCTGGCCCACGAACAGCGGGTAGGAGTTCTGCCAGTCGGCGTCGGTGTAGTCGTCGGTGAGGGGGTACAGGCGCATGCTCAGGTGGTCCTCGGAGCCGACCAGGTAGGCATCGCCGGTGTCGGGGTCCTGGAAGACGGTGAAGTCGCGCGAGCCGTAGCCCCACAGCTCGTCGTCGCCCGGATAGGTCGGGTCGGCGTGTTCGGTGGTGACCTCGCCGACGCCGGGTCGGAAGTTCCGCTCGACCGTGTAGTCGCCGTCGACGGTGTCGCTGGTGGCGACGATCAGGTGCGAGGCGGCGTAGCTGTCGGCGGTCTCCCAGTGTCCCCACAGGACGAACTTGTCGGTGGCCTCGTTGTAGACCAGCTTCGGGCGCTCGATCTTGCAGTCGGGTTCGTCGTAGGTGCCGGTGCTGCACACTCCGGGCGTGTCCCTGGTGAGGATGTCGCCTGCGAACTCCCAGTTGATCAGGTCCTGCGAGCGGTAGAGGCTGACGGCCAGGAGCAGCGCGGAGTCGTGGCTCTTGTTCTCCCCGACCCAGTAGTACCAGCCGTCGTGCTCCAGGAAGCCGCCGCCGTGGGCCTGGATCGAGTTCCCGTCGGTGTCGTACCAGGTCTGTCCCACCTCGACCGAGTCGCTCGCGGTCGTCTGCTGCGCCGATGCGGCGGTCTGGGCGGCGAGCGAGCCGACGAGCAGCGCCGCGGCGGACAGGACCGCGATCACCGCCCTTCGGGCCCATACGGTTCTGGGCCGCGACTTGGATTTCCGGGGTGCCGTTGACGTCTTCGTTGACATTGGATCTCGGCCTTCCAGGTGTGAGGGTGGTCGCTTGGATCCGCGATTCGATGTTTACGTAAACATTGATTATGTTCGATTATGTTCACACATGTGAATCGGCGTTGTCAAGTGGCCTTCCGAGGCACCGCGAAAGCGGTCTCCGCCGGGGCCGCTAGTCCATCGGCGGTGCGGCGCTGGCGCGTTGGACGAGGTCGACCGGTACGACCTCGTGGACGTCCTGGAGCGGCTTGTCTTCCCGGAGTTGGCGCAGGAGCAGCTCGACCAGGCGGGTTCCGATCTCGGTGAAGTCCTGACGCACCGTCGTCAGCGGCGGCCACAGGTGCTCGGCGAGCGGAATGTCGTCGAACCCGACCACCGAGACCTCGCCGGGGACCCGGCGACCCGCCTCGTGGAGCGCGTGGAGCAGGCCGGCCGCCATCTCGTCATTGGCGCAGAACACGGCCGTCGCCTCCGGGCTCCCCGCGATCGAGCGCCCCGCCTCGTATCCCGACCGCGCCGTCCAGTCCCCCCGCAGCAGCGGCGGCGCCTCGCGGCCAGCGCCTTCCAGCGCCGAGCGCCAGCCGTCGATCCGCAGCTGCGCCGGGCCGGAGTCCACCGGCCCCGCGGCGTGGTGCACGGTCCGGTGTCCGAGGCCGAGCAGGTGCTCCACGGCCCGCCGCGCCCCGTTCACCTGGTCGGCGCCGACGGCCGGATGGTGGCCGACGAAGCGCGAGTCGGAGACCACGACCGGGAGCCCGGGCGGCAGGGAGAGCATGGCGGGCGTGACGGTCTCGGCGCGGATGATCACCAGACCGTCGATGGACTGGTGCGAGAGGCGGGCGGCCGCCTCCGAGACGTCGGTGGACATCGGCGTGACCACGTCGACCACCGTGGTGGTGTAGCCCTCGTCCTGGGCCGCCTCGATGACCGCCTCGACCGTTCGGGACTCGCCGGTCCGGCTCAGTTGGTGGGCGATGATGCCGATGACGCCGAAGGCGCCGTACTTCAGCGCTCGCGCCGCCGAGTTCGGCGAGTATCCGAGCCGGCGCATCGCATCGAGCACCCGGTCGCGTGTGGACGGCCGCACGTGCTCCGCGCCGGTCGACACCCGCGAGACCGTCTGCGAAGAGACCCCGGCGAGCGCGGCCACATCCCCCATCGACGGCTTCGCCTTCGCGCGTCGCGCTGAGGACGCGTTGTCCGGCACCGGCTGTCCTCCTACTCGATGAACCCACCTCGTGCCCCGAGGATACCGACGCGCACCTGCGCATATCGCGCACTGGTGATGACCGCCCCGGCGCCTGGCACGCTCGTCGACTGCGCCGGGGCGCGATAAGCGGTGCTCTGCGTATCTGGTCTCGGTCGCTCCGGTTGCGGGCCGGGCGGCGAGGAGCCCTCCGGCCGCCGGATTGAGGGCGAGGAGCCACACGCGGGTGCCTATCCAGACGGTGCCTCGGCGTTCGTGCTCGAACAGCTTCCTCCACCGCGGGGTCGTCCATCGCCCGCGCCATCGAGCGGTCTCGGGCCGATTCAATCGAGTTCCTCGGCCAGTCCGACCACGATGCCCTCGGGGCCGCGAACGTAGCAGAGCAGGAAGACGTCCTCGTACCGGACGATCTCGCCGACGAGTTCGGCGCCGTGGGATCGCAGGCGGGACACGGTGTCTTCGATGTCGTCCACGGCGAACATGACGCGGCGGATTCCCAACGTGTTCGCCGGCGCGTTCACCGGGTCCGGACGGATCGGTTCCGGGGTGTGGAAGCTCGCGAGCTCGATCTTGCCGTGGCCGTCCGGGGTCCGCAGCATGGCGACGTCCTGCCGGACCTTCTCGAGCCCGATGACCCGTTCCGCCCAGTCCCCTTCAAGCGGTCCCCTGCCCTCCAGCGTCATGCCGAGTTCGACGAAGAACTCGATGACGGCATCGAGGTCCTCGACCACGATGAGGACGTTGTCCATGCGCTCAATAGCCATACGCGGAAGCGTAGCGACCGGGAGCCGCCCGCGGGGCGATGACGCTCACTCCGCGCCGAGCGTCGGGTCCGCACCGGTGCTCTCACGACTCGGGCACCACCGTCATGCCGGCCACCTCGGTCGGCGTCGCCGCCGGGGTCGAGACCGCGGACCGCGATTCCGCATTCCCCATGCGACTGAGATCGAAATCGAGGAGTCATTGATTCTGGGATCGTTCACAGGTACGCTGAAGCGATCGTTATATCGACGCACTGCGATATTTCGATGGAGTCGGCAGGGCCTGCCCGGCACGGGCGCGCTGCCGGCTCCGCACCTCCGCCACCCCCGGCGGTTCACCGGACACCCCCGACACATGGAGCGATCATGCGAACATCCCGAAGCCGATGGCTGAGACCGTTGTCAGTACTCATCGCGGCCGCGGTAGCGGTCACGTCCTTCTTCGTCCTCCAACCCTTCAAGGCCGCTGCCGCGCCCGACACCAGCGCCTGGTACGTCATCGAGTCCCGGTCCTCGGGCCTGGTGATGGACATCGAGGGCGCCTCGACGCAGACCGGCGCCGAACTGCGCCAGCAGCACCGCACCGACGCGACCAACCAGCAGTTCCGGTTCGTCGACTCCGGCGACGGCTACTACCGCGTCCAGGCCCGGCACTCCGATCTGGTGCTGGACGTGTGGGAACGCAACGCCGACAACGGGGCCACCATCGCCCAGTACAACGACCAGAACGGCACCAACCAGCAGTGGCAGGTGCAGGAGAGCGGCGAATACGTCACCTTCGTCAGCCGCTTCTCCGGCAAGGCCCTGGACGTGTGGGAGAGGTCCACCGAGCCCGGCGGCCGAATCAGCCAGTACACGCCCAACGGCGGAGCCAACCAGCAGTTCCGGCTCATCCCCGTGGACGAGGACCCGGGAGGGGGCGGTGGGATCGAGGGCTGCTCCGGCAGCGCGCCCATCGTCTGCCACTACGACGTGGCCCCCGGCACCTACGAAGTCACCGCCGTCCTCGGCGGCGACGAGGCGGGCTCCACCTTCATCGAGGCCGAGACCCGGCGCACCATGCTGGAGGAGACGCCGACCGCCGCCGGAGAACTGGTGACGGTGCAATTCACCGTCAACGTGCGCGACCCTGAAGGCCAGCCGACCGGCGACACCGGCAGCCGGGGCCTCGACCTGTACTTCGACGGCCGGGCGCCGCGGTTGAGCGACCTCACCGTCACCGCCGCCGATCAGCGGCAGCTCTTCATCGCGGGCGACTCCACCGCCTGCGACCAGTCCTGGTATCCGTACACCGGATGGGGCCAGGAACTGCCGCAGTTCTTCACCCACGGGCTGTCGGTCGCCAACTACGCCGACTCCGGAGAAAGCTCGGGATCGTTCCTCGCGAACTCGCGGCTCTTCCCGGCCATGCGCCCGCACATAAATCAGGGCGACTTCGTGCTCATCCAGTTCGGGCACAACGACAAGCAGACCAGCGCCTCGGACTTCCGCTGGAACCTCACCAGGATGATCGACGAAGTGCGCGACCAGGGCGGCACTCCCGTACTGGTCACGCCGATCGTCCGTCGCAGGTTCAACTCCGACGGCACGCTGAACAACGGTGTCGCGCTGCACGTCAACGGGCGCGGCGTCGACCTGCCCGCCGAGATGCGGCAACTGGCCCAGTCCGAGAACGTGAGCCTGATCGACCTGACATCGCTCACCAAGGAGCTGGTGGAGGACCTCGGCCCCGAAGGGTCCAAGGCGCTGTACCTCACCGACGAGGAGGGCGACAACACCCACCTCTCCGAATACGGAGCTACGGAGTACTCGCGATTGGCGACCGAGGAGATGCGGACCCAAGGGGTGATACCCGCCGACCTGTTCCGCTGATCGATGTGGGCCGCTTCTCCGAAGCGGCCCACATCATCGGAGTCCGCTTCCGCGATATTCCAGATGTCGCTATATATCGATCTCTTATCACGAGTCGCCTCTCCCGGGGAGACGCAGGTACATCGAAGGAGTTCCCATGAGCCGGTCTGCAAGGTTCGTGTTCATACCCGTAATGGCCCTGGTGGCCGCCATTGTTCTGATCGCGCCGAGCGCCCAGGCGCAGTCGGCACGGTACGAGGCGGAGGACGCGGTCTGCGAGGGCACGATCGACTCGAACCACTCCGGATTCTCCGGCGACGGATTCTGCAACACCCCGAACCGGGTCGGGACTCACGTGGAGTTCACTGTGTACGCCGGGGCTCCCGGAACCTTCACACTGGGCGTCAAGTACGCGAACGGAGCCGGTGCCGACCGCCCGGCGGACCTGAGCGCCAACGGCGCCCCTGTCCAGTCCGGAGTGGCCTTCAGACCGACCGGTTCCTGGAGCGGCTGGGCGATCGAGACCCTCTCCGTGCCCGTGCGGGAAGGCGGCAACACGATCCGGCTCACGGCCGCCGGCGGCGGCGGCCTGGCCAACATCGACTACCTCGACGTCGTGAGAGCCGGTGGCAGCGTGCTCCCGACGAGTCTCCAGTGGAACTCCAGCGGCAGCCTGGTCGAACCGAAATCCGACGCGAACCACGACATCGTCTCGGTCAAGGATCCGTCGGTCGTCCACCACGACGGCCGCTACCACGTCTTCGTCAGCGTGGTGAGCGACAATCAGGGTTACAGCCTGGCGTACCTCAGTTTCACCGACTGGTCGCGGGCCGACGAGGCGCAGCTCCACTTCCTCGACGAGACGCCGATCGGAGGCGGGTACAAGGCCGCACCGCAGGTGTTCTACTTCGAGCCGCAGCAGCGCTGGTACCTGACCTATCAGATCGGCGACAACGTCGCCTATTCGACGACCACCGACATCGGCGACCCGGACTCGTGGAGTTCGCCGACGCCGTTCTACACCGACACGCCGCAGATCGTGCTCGACAACATGGGCGCCGGGCAGTGGCTGGACTTCTGGACCATCTGCGACGGCGCGAACTGCCACATGTACTCCTCGGACGACAACGGCAACCTGTACCGAGCGCAGACCTCGGTGGGGAACTTCCCCAACGGTTTCACCGACCCGGTGATCGCCATGCACGACGACAACCACCACTGGCTGTTCGAGGGCGCCAACGTGTACAAGCTGGCGGGGGCGGACGAGTATCTGCTGCTGGTCGAGGCCATCACCGCAGGCGGCCGCATCTTCCGGTCCTGGACGTCGCCGTCCGTCACCGGGCCGTGGACTCCGCTGGCCGACACCAAGGAGAACCCGTTCGCCGCCCGGGGCAACGTCGCCTTCGACGGCACTGCCTGGACGCACGACTTCAGCCACGGAGAGCTGATCCGGAGCGGCATCGACCAGACACTGACCATCAGTCCCTGCGACCTCCGATTCCTCTACCAGGGCAAGGACCCGGACGCCTCCGGCCCGTACAACCTCCTGCCGTGGAGGCTCGGCCTGCTGACGCAGAGCGATTCCCCCTGCTGAGGAGGCGGCGTCGACCGATTCGGAACCAGAGAAGGAGAGAACCCATGAAGTCACGACGAAACGAATCCACCGCAGCCGGAGCCAAGTCGCTCAACCGCCGATCGTTGCTGGCGACGGGTGCGGCGCTGCCGGTGCTGGCCGTGGCGACGCCCGCCTCGGCGCAGTCCGGTGTGACCGTGGACCCCGCCGCGACACGCCAGACCATTCAGGGTTTCGGCGGCATGAACCACACCGTGTGGATCAGCGATCTGACCGCGGCCCAGCGCGACACCGCCTTCGGTGACGGACCGGGCCAGTTGGGGTTCTCCATTCTGCGCATGCCGGTCTACGAGGACCCGTCGCGGTGGAGCGGCGAGGTGGCGACGGCGCGGCGGGCGATCGAACTCGGGGCTAAGGTCATCGCCTCGCCGTGGAATCCACCCGCGCACATGGTCGAGGACTTCTCCGAGGGCAGGCGGCTCCGCCACGACATGTACGGCGCCTACGCGCGGCATCTGAACGACTTCACCGCCTACATGGCCGACGAAGGGGTGGACCTGTACGGGATCTCGGTGCAGAACGAGCCCGACTACGCGCACGATTGGACGTGGTGGACCGCCGATGAGCTGACCAGGTTCCTGCGCGACCACGCCGGATCGCTGACCACGAGGGTCATCGCTCCCGAGTCGTTCCAGTACCGCAAGAACCTGTCCGACCCGATCCTGAACGATTCGGCGGCGTCGGCGAATCTGGACATCCTCGGCGCGCATCTGTACGGCACGCAGCCGGCCGACTTCCCCTACCCGCTGTTCCAGCAGCGGGGCCAGGGCAAGGAGCTGTGGATGACCGAGGTCTACTACCCCAACAGCTCCGATGACGCCGACCTGTGGCCGCAGGCGCTGGATGTCGGCGAGCACGTCCACCGGGCGATGGTGGACGGGCAGTTCCAGGCTTATCTGTGGTGGTACATCCGGCGCTACTACGGCCCGATGCGCGAGGACGGACAGATCAGCAAGCGCGGCGCCAACATGGCGCATTTCTCGAGGTTCGTCCGCCCCGGGCATGTGCGAGTCGAGGCGACCGCCCGGCCGCAGTCGGGTGTGTTCGTTTCGGCGTACAGAAGCGGGTCCGAGGTCGTGATCGTGGCGATCAACAAGAACAGATGGTCGGTGGACCTGTCGTTCACAATGCGGGACACCACCGCGTCCAGGGTGGAGCCGTGGGTGACCGATGCTGACCGGAGCCTCGAGCCCCTGAGCGCGATCGGAGTTTCGAACGGCTCCTTCACCACTCAGCTGCCCGGCCGGAGCATCACCACCTTCGTCACCGACCAGAACGACGACGACGGGGTGCAGACCGGGGTCTTCTACCGACTGGTCGCCCAGCACAGCGGCAAGGCGGCCGACATCGACTCCAGGTCTACCGCAGCCGGGGCCCGGCTCATCCAGTGGTCGGTCAACAGCGGAACCAACCAGCAGTTCGAGTTCGTCGCCAGCGGTGGGGAGTACTACCGCGTCAAGGCTCGACACAGCGGGTTGGTGCTCGAGGCGGCCGACTCGGCGAGCGGTTCGGACATCACTCAGCAGCCGGACACCGACGCGACGAGCCAGCAATGGCGACCGGTCCGGCAGGCCGGAGGGACGTTCAGTTTCGTCAACCGCCGCTCGGGCCTTGCCATGGACGTCTGGGAGGTCTCCACCGCCGACGGCGCGCGCATCTCGCAGTGGGCACCGAGCGGCGGCGACAACCAGCGCTTCGCCCTCCAAGGCGTATAGACGCCTCGTCCGGGAGGCTCCGGTTCCCGTCCGGCGAGTCGAGTTCAACGCCGTCTCCTGCAGAGTTGCTCGCATCAGATCGTGTGAACGTGCACGCTGATCTGCCTCGCGCAGGTCGGCAACCTGGCGCCCGTCAGCGGTTGTTTCAGAATTGTGATCGTTCTATGAACCGTGATTACCGGCATACCGCCAGATACCTTCAATACGGGACTTGTTTTACGTGACCCATGTCGCTATGTTCATGTAATCGTTCACGGTCTGCCGCTGGAGCCCAGCGCCAGATTCCCTCAACCGAGACGAAAAGGACGTGACCATGCGAGGCAAAGCAGCTATCGCGATCGCCGCGGCGACCGTACTGGGTCTGGCCGCCTGCGGTGGGCCCCCCGAGAGCGAGGAGAACGACGGCGACCTCGAATGGGACGACGAGGCCCAGCAGTACGTGATGGAGGAGGAGATCGCCAATGGCGAGGCCGCCCTCAAAGTCTGGTTCGAGGAGGACTACCTCGCCGAGGCCGTCATCGACGCCTTCAACGAGCAGTACCCCGACGTGACGGTCGAGTACGAGCTGGTCGGCAAGCACGACACGGCCAGCAAGATGGCCCTGGCCGGTGAAGCCGGGACCGGCGCCGACGTCTTCATGACCTTCTACAACGAGATCCCCAACGCGATCGACGACGGCACCGCGGCACCCCTCGGCAACTACACCGACGTCCTCGAAGGCCGCATGAACGAGACCTTCACCGGCGTGGTCTCCCAGGACGACCAGATGTACGCCGTCCCGGTCACCACCGAGTCGATGGCGCTGATGTACAACGAGACGCTCCTCGAGGAGCTCACCGGTTCACCCGAGCCCGCCGCCACCTGGGAGGAGATCGCCGAACTCGCCGAGGACTACAACGACCCGGCCAGCAACCAGTGGACGATCCGGATGTCCAACAGCGAGATCTACCGCGCCTATCCGATCCTGTCGACCCTCGGCTGGCAGGTCTTCCCCGACAACGACGCCGCCAACCCCGGCTTCGGCGACGAGGGCCTGGTCGAGGCCCTGGAGTACTACGCGGGACTGCGCGACATCTACGACGTCCCCAGCGGCGACGGCGGCTGGGAGACGATCGAGGAGGCGTTCGCCGAGGGCGAGACGCCGTACGTCACCACCGGACCCTGGAGCTTCGCGCTCTTCGACGAGGGCGCCGAGGAGAACGGCTTCGAGTACGGGGTCACCACGATGCCGACCGCGGAAGGCGGCGACCCGGCCACGACCTTCGCGGGCATGCACGTCGCGGCCGTCTCGGGCTTCACGGAGTACCCGGCCGCCGCTCGCGTCTTCGCCAACTTCCTGGCCTCCGACGAGGGCGCCGCCGCCGTCTACGGCTCTACCGGGCAGATCCCCGCGCTCAATGAGGACCTGATCTCGGGCGTCGAGGGCATCGCCGACGACCCGCACGTGGCCGGCATCGTCGAGCAGTCCGCCCAGGCCGAGCTCGTCCCGCAGATCCCCGAGTACTTCTGGGAGGTCGGCGACACGCTGGTCATCGACGTATGGGACGACCTGTCCGACGCGGCCGCCGCCCAGGAGAAGGCGGTCGAGACTTACGAAGAACTCCACGGAATCTAGGACCATCCGATCGTGAGCACCACCAAGCCCCCCGCTCCCCGCGCCTCAGCCCCCGCTCGGGCGCCGGGCGAACCGGGGAACACCAGGAGCTCCGCCCTCCCCGCACCGGTGCCGGGCATCGCCTCGGCACTGGTGTGGGGGGCCGGCCAGCTTCTCAACCGCCAACTCGGCAAGGCCGCGTTCTTCTTCGCGTTCTACGCGGCCGCCATCGTCTGGGAGATGACCACCGGCAACTACTACGCCGGAATGGAATTCACACCCCGCGACAACGGCGGCTTCTTCGTCAAGGGCCTGTGGGGTCTGATCACCCTCGGCGATACGCCCCGCCAGATGTCGCTCACCGGGCTCAACGAGGGCGACAACTCGATCGTCCTGCTCGCCAACGGGATCATCGCCCTGCTGACGCTCTGCCTGCTCGCGATCATCGCGATCTGGAGTGTCCGCGACGCCGTCCGCTACCGCGCCGGCCTGAATGCCGGCGCGGCCCCCGAACGCTCCGCCGACTACTTCCGCAAGACCTGGGAGAACGCCTTCGCCTACATCGCCCTGTCGCCGGGGCTGGTGCTCATGGTGTTCATGTCGGTGCTGCCGATCACCTTCGGCGTCATGGTGGCGTTCACCGACTACAACCGCGACAACCTGCCGCCGATGAACCTCGTCAACTGGGTGGGGTTCGACACCTTCGCGCAGATCTTCACGGTGCCGTCGTGGGCGGGGACGTTCTTCGGCGTGCTCGTCTGGACGGTCGTGTGGGCGGTCCTGGCGACCTTCACCACCTACTGCGCCGGCTTCCTCCTGGCCGTCCTGCTCGCGAACAAGAAGGTCAGGTTCCCGCGCGTGTGGCGCACGATCTTCCTGCTCCCCTGGGCGGTGCCCGCGCTCGTCTCGGCCCTGGTGTTCCGCGCGATGTTCAACGGCCAGTTCGGCCCCATCAGCCAGTTCCTGGTCGACATCGGCCTGACCGACGAGCGCGTCTACTGGTTCACCGACCCCACCAACCCGAACCTCGCCCGCGCCGTGGTGCTCCTGGTCAACCTGTGGTTGGGCTTCCCGTTCTTCATGGCGCTCGTCGGCGGAGTGCTCACCAACATCCCCGACAGCTACTACGAGGCCGCCCGCATCGACGGCGCCGGACCGCTCCAGCAGCTGCGGTACATCACCATCCCGATCGTGCAGCGCACGTGCACTCCGTTGCTGGTCCTGGCGTTCGTGGCCGCCTTCAACAACTTCGGGCTGGTCTACTTCCTCACCGAAGGCGGACCCGACAACGTCGACTACCGCTTCGCCGGAAGCACGGACCTGCTCGTCACCTGGCTGTTCAAACTCACATTGGACAACCGCCTGTACAACATCGGCGCGGTCATGAGCATCATCGTCTTCTTCATCGTCGGCACTATCTCGGTCTGGAACCTCAAGCGTTCCAGGGCGATTCGGGAGCTGTAGCCATGGTCGTCACGACAAGGCGGGAAACGCCGGCCAGCATCGTGGAGCGCGAACGCCGCAAGGGGCAGCTCTCCAGCGTCTTCATCCACCTCTTCCTCCTCATCGTCGCCGTGATCGTGATCTTCCCGCTGTTGTGGGTGGTGGGCGCCTCCCTCGGGCCCGGCGGCGGCCTGGCCAACACCACCCCCATCCCCGAGGACGCGTCGTTCGGCAACTACGTCTTCCTATTCACCGAGACCGGATACGGGCGCTGGTACCTCAATTCGCTCTACATCGCCACGCTCAACATGGTCGGCGGCGTCGCGCTCTCGGCCATATGCGGGTACGTGTTCGCCCGAATCCGTTTCCGCGGACGCAAGTTCGGGATGCTGTCGATCCTCATCCTCCAGATGTTCCCGTCCTTCCTGACCGCCATCGCCGTCTACATGCTGTTCCTCAACTTCGGACTGCTGGACTCGCTGACGGGAGTGGCGCTGGTGGGCATCGCCGCCGCGCTGCCGTACAACACCTGGCTCATGAAGGGCTACACCGACAACCTGCCCGCGAGTCTGGACGAGGCCGCCGCGATCGACGGGGCGGGCCGGATCACGATCTTCCGCAAGATCATGCTGCCGCTGATGCGCCCGATGCTGGCGTTCGTGGCGGTCATGCAGTTCACGATGCCGTGGATGGACTTCATCCTGCCTCGGCTGCTGCTCCAGAGCCCGAGCAAGCAGACCGTCGCACTGGGACTGTTCGACATGATCACCGACCAGTACTCCAACGACTTCACCACGTTCGCCGCCGGAGCGGTGTTCCTGGCGCTGCCGATCACGATCGTCTTCGTTCTCATGCAGCGATACCTGGTCGCCGGTGCCATGGCGGGCGCGGAGAAGGGTTGAGTTCGACCGCGGCGCCGAGCGGCGCCGCTGCCCACGATTCGCAAGGGAGCGAGAAATGAGACGAACGATCGCGGCGGCCCTCACCGCCGCACTGGCCATCCTCGGATTGGGGGCGGCCTCCCCGGCCCAGGCCGCCCCCGGCGACTTCTATATGGGCGTCGACCCCGGCACGCTGCTGGAGGTGGAGGCGGCGGGCGACCGGTTCTACGACGGCGGGACGCAGGGCGACGCGCTGGAGATCATGGCCGACAGCGGCGCCAACCTGGTGCGGCTGCGGATGTGGAACGACCCGTACTCCGCTTCGGGCCAGCCGTACGGCGGCGGCACCAACGACCTGTCGAAGACCATCGAGCTCGCGCAGCGCGCCAAGGCCCTCGGCATGGACGTCCTCCTCGACCTCCACTACTCGGACTTCTGGGCCGACCCGGGCAAGCAGTTCAAGCCCAAGGCCTGGGAGAACCAGGGCTACAGCCAACTGGTGAACTCGGTCCGCAGCTACACCAGCGACGTCGTCTCCCAGATGGACGCCGCCGGCGCCAAGCCCGACATCGTCCAGGTGGGCAACGAGATCACCAACGGCATGCTCTGGCCCCAGGGCAGCACCGACAACTGGTCGCAGCTGGCCGGCCTGCTGGAAGCCGGCATCGAGGGCGTCCACCAGGGCGGCAGCGACATCGAGATCGCGCTGCACCTCGACCGCGGCGGCAACAACGGCGCCTACCGCAACTGGTTCGACAACGCCACCTCGCGCGGCCTCGACTTCGACATCATCGCCCTGTCCTACTACCCGTACTGGCACGGCACTCTGGGCGACCTGCAGTACAACCTCAACGACGTCAGCAGCCGCTACGGCAAGGACGTCCTCATCGTCGAGACCGCGTACGCGCACACGCTGAACGACTGCGACGGCGGCGGCAACATCTTCACCTCCGACCACGCGGACAGGAGCGGCTACCCCGCCACCGTGCAGGGCCAGACCGACTTCCTGCGGGATGTGAGCGACGCCGTCGCGGACGTGCCGAACGACCGCGGCCGCGGCCTGGTCTGGTGGGAGCCGGCGTGGATCGGCGACACCAGCTGGGCGCTTTCGGCCGGCATGGACTACATCGACGACCACGCCGGGGAGAGCAACGCCTGGGACAACCAGGCCCTGTTCGACTGCGACGGGAACAAGCTGTCCACGCTCGACGTCTTCGGCGAGGACGACGGGGGCGACCCCGGTGACCCCGGCGGCGAGAGCGGGGAACTGCGGTCGACTGCCGCCGACAAGTGCCTGGACGTGCCGAGCCAGAGCACCGAGCCGGGCTCCCGGCTGCAGATCTACGACTGCTGGGGCGGCGACAACCAGCAGTGGACCTACACCTCCGACGGTGAACTGACCGTCTACTCCGGTGATTCGCGGCTGTGCCTGGACGCCGAGGGCCGAGGGACCAGCGACGGCACCGCGGTGCTCACGTGGACCTGCAACGGCCAGTCCAACCAGCAGTGGGACATCAACGGCGACGGCACGATCAGCGGAGTCCACTCCGGGCTGTGCCTCGACGTGATCGAGAGTTCGACCTCGAACGGCGCCCAGGTGGGGCTGTGGTCCTGCCACGGCGGCTCCAACCAGCAATGGACCCTCGGATAGTCGCCTGACGGGCAGTGCGTGCACCGCACCGGGTGAACGCGATCGGGGCGGTGGCCCGAGGCCGGGCCACCGCCCCGCTACCGATCCCCCGCCGATGAGGGAGAATGCTCGCTGGAGCGCAGGAGAGAGTTGAGGGTTTTGGTACGGAAACGACCGACGATCAATGATGTCGCGGCGGCCTCGGGGGTCTCGCGCGGCACGGTCTCTCGCGTGCTCAACGGCCACGGCAATGTCTCTCTGGCCGCTGAGATGGCGGTGCGTCGGGCGGTGGCGGAGACCGGGTATGTGGTGAA
>NZ_JAELXW010000058.1 GCF_016428645.1 Glycomyces salinus
GACACACCAACCCGAACCCACCCGACCGGGTTCGGGCCCTCACCATGCCCGGGGCACGGCAGACCACCCCAACCCGCCTCCCACACCACACCGTCGCTGATCGGGCGAAGCCCCACCGAAACCGACCCGAGAGCCGAACATCAACCCGGCCCGATCACCCGCATTGCTCGTCGCCGCCTGCTCGAACCCCGATCGATACCGACCCGACAGACGGCCCCGACCTGTAGCAACTAGCGATCAATCACTAAGCCGCCGGCGCTCAGTGAGGGAGTTCGCGGGTGGCCTCCTCGCGGATCGCGGCGAGGCCGCGGGCGATCGCCGGCTGCTCGGCGCTGCCTCGC
>NZ_JAELXW010000059.1 GCF_016428645.1 Glycomyces salinus
TCGATACCGACCCGACAGACGGCCCCGACCTGTAGCAACTAGCGATCAATCACTAAGCCGCCGGCGCTCAGTGAGGGAGTTCGCGGGTGGCCTCCTCGCGGATCGCGGCGAGGCCGCGGGCGATCGCCGGCTGCTCGGCGCTGCCTCGCCGCACGGCGGTGAACAGGCGACGCGTCGGCACCGGATTGCCGCGGATGGGCACCCGCACCACTTCGTGCCCGGCCGGGATCGGCATCAGCCGCGATATCAGGGTCACCCCGAAACCGGTGCACACCAGCCCGGAAACGGTTCCCCAGTGGTCGGCCCGGTGGGCGATGTCGGGAGCGAATCCGGCCGCCTTGGCGGAACTGAGCAGCAGCTGCTCCTGGTCGATGCACCCGGGCATGCTCACCCACTCCTCATCGGCGGCCTCGATCAGCTCCACGCTCTCGCGCCCGGCCAGCCGGTGGTCGGCCGGCACCAGCAGATCCTCGGGATCGTCCATGAGGAACTGCTGCTCGAAGCGCGGGTCGCTCGGCGGGGGAGCGGCGTCGGTCGGATTGATGACGGCAATGTCGGCGTCGCCCGACTCGAGCATCCCGAACGCCTCGTCCGACTCGACCGCCGCCAAATGCAGCCGCAGTCCGGGCCACGACTCGCGCAGCCGTTTCGCCGCCGGGGCGATGAAGGCCGAGACGGTACTCGCCAGGCCGCACAGCCGCAGGCCGCCGATCTCGCCGTCCGCGAGGGCGGCCAGGTCGACCTTGGTCCGCTCCCATTGGGCGTAGAGGACATCGGCGTGTTCGAGCAGGAGCTCGGCGGCGGGGGTGAGCCGGACCCGGCGGCCGTTGGGCTCCAGCAGCCGGATCCCGGTCTCGGCGGCGAGCTGCTTGAGCTGGTGCGAGACCGTGGACGGCGTCAGGTGCAGCGCCAGGGCGGCGGCGGTGACCGTGCCGTGCGTGCGCAGGACCCGCAGGGTCTGGAGCCTCGAGTCGATCATTCGAAGACCTCGCAAGATACGATGGGAGAACTTTCGTTGTTCTCGTACGATCCTAGGCCGAGACTTGCCCTATGACCAACACTCAGAGCTCTCCCCGAGACCGTTGCCCGCTGTGCGAGCTGGGCATGAGCGCCGCCATGACGGTGGTCTCCAGCCACCGCACCTCCACCGGCACGGTCGTGTACGCCCGCTGCGACTGCGGCCGACTGTCCATGTGGTTCGAGTCGACCGTCCTCACCCAGAACCCCCCGGAACTGGGCGCGATGGCGGGCCGATCGGTTCCCTAGCCCGCCACCGCAATGCCCACGTCAGGTCGCCTCGGCCAGCCGGTGCCCGATCAGAGCCAGGTTCTGGATCGTGGCCAGGCCGCACTGCGCGGCGTCGTTCGTGGACAGGGTCCGCGCCTCGTCCACCGGGGACGGCACCTCCGGCGGCAGGATCGTCACCGCCCGGAACGCCTCCTCGCCCATGAACTCGCCACCCTCGAAATACGACCGCCACGCCAGGTCGGCGAGCCCTTCGTCGCCGAGCCGGTCCGCTGCAAACGCCGCCAGCCTGGAGTGCGCCTGCTTGAGATTGAACCCCGTCGGCGCCACGCCCAACTCGGCCTCCTGCTCTTCGGGAGTCGCCAGATAGAGCCGGCAGTACTGCAACCACGCCTCCCGGAACCCGGGCGCCTCGACCTGCCCCGCGTCCACCAGGCCCACCAGTTCGCTGCACACCTCGACCAGCCCGAACACGGCCGAGAGGTGCGAGACCGAGACCCGGTCCCGCGAGGTGTCGAACCGGCCCGTGTCCAGGTCGTACAGTGCCTCGCCGGTGAAGAACCCGTGCGGCAGCGCGCCGATGTCGCTCATCGTGCCGACCAGCCGGTCCCGCGACCGCTCGTCGCCGGTGATCTCCCAGTCCGCCAGCCACGTCGCGGCCAGGGCGCTCCAGTCGGTCCCGAGCCCGACCGCGAGCGCGCGGCGCTCCGGACGGTAGGTGGCCGCGTCGGACCGCACCTTGCGGGTGGGGTCGAGGGCCAGGAACGTCGCGTCGGAGTCCCGCAGCTCCAGCATCAAATCGCGCGTGTGCTCATCGCCGGTCAGGAAGTAGTGGAACCGCCGGTAGGCGGGCGTGGAGATGCGCACCTGCTTGGCGCTGCAACCCCAGTGCTGGACGTTGTGCCTGCTGCCCAGGCCCTTCCACGGTCCGGCGTGGTACACGTCCACGTCCCCGGTGTGCCTGGTCATGCGCTCGGCCAGGCGGAACACGTCCGCGCGGCCGGTGCGCAGGAACGAGGTCCACAGCCACAGGTCCGGGGACAGCTCGGAGTTGTCCCACGCGTATCCGCCGACGTCGTAGCGCCAGGTGTGGCGGTCGCGGTCGTAGGCGTGCATGACGTCGCCGAAGTTCCAGAATCCGTACCAGGACCGCTGGTCGACCTGGCCGACGTAGAAGTCGAGCAGGAAGTCCAGTCGGTCCTCCAGCGCGGCCCGGCGCGGCTCGGCGCGGTCGGGGAGGTCCCAGTCGCCCAGCACCCCGGCCGCGTGCAGCGCCCGCGGCTCGGGCACGAGCTGCGGCCGGACGGCGGTCCCGCGCGCGATTCGCGCCAGCTCCTCGATCCGGGGGGTGGCCTCGAACGGAGACACGGTCAGCTCGTGGGTGCGGCCGATGCCGTGCGCCGAACCGAACCCGGGCTCGTAGTCCTCATAGGTGATCTCGAGGGCGTCGAGCTGGTCGGCGTAATCCTCCTGCCCGAGGCCGTCGTGGTAGAACCGCAGGTCCATCGGGGCCGCCTCCGGCGACCACAGCCACGCCGTCAGCGTCGCCGCCTCCGAGTCGGCGCCGCGCACGTCCAGGCCGGTCGGGTGCGACTGCCAGAACCCGGTCAGTCCGAGAGCGAGCCCGCCGGAGACGTCGCCGATGTAGGCCAGCCCTTCGGCGCGAGTGCCCTGCGTGACGTCGATCCACGGCCTGTCGGCGGCCGTGCGCTTGTGGACGGTGTACCCGTTCGCGTTCAACTGGCGCAGCGAGTAGTCGCTCCAGGTCGGTATCCAGCGCGCCAGCCGGTCCACCGAACGGTCCCATTCGGACGGCGGCGGCGTGGGACGCCCGTCCATCTGCGCGGCCCGGACTTCGGCGCCCGGGTCGCGGCGCAGCCCGGTCAGCCCGCGCACCGCCTCCCGCAGGAAGCCCCCGTCCGCCCCGGCCAGGCGCACGTGCCGGTCGTGCCACGCCTCCCGCAGCGGCACCGTGAACCGCAGCCCGAGCGAGGAGAGGAAATCGCGCTCGGGATCGCCGTCCCACACGAAGGAGTGGACCAGCCGGAACGTGGCCGCTCCGGCGGCGAACACCAGCCGCACCGTGAACGGCAGCCACTCCCGGCCGGACTCGTCGCGGTGGACCCCGGTGACGCGCACGACCGCGCGCAGCGGCCCGTCCTGCTCCACCTCGCAGCCGGTCACGTGCCCGACCGCGTCGACCCGGCCGCGCACGTCGGGCTCGGGGTGGTCCTGGCGGCTGGAGACCAGCCTGCCCGAGGCCGCCACCTCCGCGCCTCCGATCCGGACCGAACGCACGAGCTCAGGCCCCGAATCGGCCACGACGACGCGGCACACGCCGGTGTCGACCACCACGCCGTCCGCGCCGGAGATCGCCTTGACGCGGACCGCCGGGTCCGTCGATCCGCCGCCCTGGACGACCCGGTACCCGCCGGAGGGCTCGCGGTCGGCGCCGAGCGCGACCCCGACCCACTTGACGCTGCCGTCCGGCCACGCCGCCAGCGGCCACACCTGGGCGGGGACCGGAGCGCCGTCGGCGTCGACCACGGAAAGCGACGCCGACTCGGCGACGGCGCCGCACGCGAACGGGACGCCGCACGTGACCCCGCCCAAGGCGAGGTCGGGCGGGACGTCGTCGAGCCAGCGCAAGGGCACTTCGGTGTCGGTAGCGGCGGTATTCACGGGAGTGGAGTCACCTCGAGGTTGCGGTAGTGGGCCGCGAGCGGGGCCATCTGGCGGAAGCCGATCCTGCCCGCGCCCAGCGGCTCGTCGTCGTGGAACGTGAACAGGTCCAGGTCGTCGATCGCGAAGGACACCTCGCCGCCGCGCTTGGTGACGCGCACCCGGTAGTGGCCGTCGGCGTCCTCGGGGCCGGGAAGCGGGTCGGCGCCCTGCGCGACCAACCGGAACCCCGGGCTCTTGCGCAGGTTGCAGGTGCGGAAGCGCCGCTCGGCGGGCCACTTGCGGCGCAGGTACGACACGTGCATCGTCGACACGTCGCCGGAGTGGTACTGCGGGTAGTAGCCGGTGCGCGTCGCCAGCGACGGGTCGAACAGGTCGCGCCCGCCGGTGCCGGTCGCGGCGAAGAACAGCATCGCCAGGCCCTCCCCGGACAGCGGCCGGAAGTCCCACGAGACCTCCACGTCGGCGCCGAACACCTCCGGGCACCAGAACGTGAAGTGGGCGTGGTCGCCGCGCCCGTCTGCGGCCAGGGCCGCCTCGTCGGCGGCGCTGGACAGGACCATGCCGCCGTCGCGGAACTCCAGGCCGACCGGTCCTTCCGCCACCCAGCCGTCGAGATCGGACGGATCGGCCAGCGGGTTGCGATACGTACTCACGGCCGCACCAGCCACAGGCCGAGCGGCTCGGCGTCCCCGCCGTCGCCGTCGAGGGCGCGCAGCGCCTCCGCGACGAACCGTGCCACAGCGGCGGCTCCGGCCGTCGTGAAGTGCGTGTTGTCCTTGGCCAGTTGGTCGTCGACCTCGACGCCGAGCTTCGCGGCCGCGCCGTGCACGAACAGCACGGCCGATTCGTCCTCGCCCATCCAGGTGTAGAGCCACCTGGAGAACACGTTCAGGTCGATGACGGGCACGTCGAGCTCATGACCGAGCGCTCGGACCGTCGCCGGGTAGGGGCCGTGCGAGTACCGCAGCCGCCCTTCCTCGTCGAACATTCGGCGTTCGACGCTGGTGGCCAAGACGGGCCGGGCTCCGGCGGCGCGGACCTCGGCGACGAACTCGGCCAGCCGGGCCCTGTAGCCGCCCTCGGCGGCGAGGACCTCGGGCTCCTTCTGGTCGTTGTGTCCGAACTGGATCACCACGGTGTCGCCGGGCCGCAGCTCGGCGGCGACCTTGTCCCAGTGGCCCTCGTCGCGGAAGGACTTGGTGGTCGCGCCGCCGACGGCCAGGTTCCGCACGTCCTGGTCGGTGAACCGGGCGAGCTCGTCGCCCCAGCCCAGGAGCGGCAGGTCCTCTCGGCCCGAGGTGGCGCCGTGGTCGGTGGGGGCGACCGTCGAGTCGCCCGCGAGGTGGATCGTCATCAGCCTTTCACGCTTCCTATGAGCATTCCCTTGGCAAAGTGTTTCTGGAGGAACGGGTACGCCAGGAGCACCGGAATGGTGGCCACGATCACCACGGCGAACTTGATGCCCTCGGCCGGCGGCGGCACGTCCGAGCCCATCTCGTCGGCCGACAGGGACGCCGCGGCGGTGACCTGGCGCAGCACCATCTGGAGCGTCCACTTGCTGGTGTCGCTCAGGTACAGCAGCGGCGACATGTAGTCGTTCCAGATGCCGACGGCGTAGAACAGCGCGAACGTCGCCAGCACCGGCTTGGACAGCGGCAGGACGACGTGGCGCAGCACCTGGAGCTCGTTCGCCCCGTCGATCCGGGCCGACTCCTGGAGCTCGACCGGGAGCTGCTGGAAGAAGTTCTTGATGATGATCAGGCTGAAGGGGTTGATCGCCATCGGCAGGAACAGCGCCCAGTACGTGTCGAGCAGGCCCAGCTGCTGGACCACCAGGAACGTCGGGATCATGCCCGCGCTGAAGACCATCGTGAAGACGACCAGGCTGAGGATCGTGCGGCGGCCCGGCAGGTCCACCTTCGACAGCGGGTAGGCCATCAGCGCCGTCAGCGCCAGTTGGACCAGCGTGCCGACGAGCGTGACCACCACGGTCGTGAAGAAGGCCCGCACGAACACGTCCGAGGTCAGGATCGACTCGTACGATTCGGTGGTGAACTCGTTCGGCCACACGAAGAACGGCCGCGTGGCGATCTCGACCTCGGTCGCGAACGAGCCGGCCAGCACGTAGACGAACGGCAGCACCGCGAGCAGCCCCACCGCGACGAGCAGGACGATGTTCACCACGTCGAAGACGCGTCCGGCGCGGGTGTTGAACCGCTTTTGCGCTGTGGAAGCCATCAGAAGATCCCCTGTTGATTGAAGCGCTTGGCGAGCCAGTTGGTCCCGAAGATGAGCACCACTCCGACGAGCGCCTTGGATAGGCCTATGGCCGTGGAGTAGCTATATGCCCCCTGCTGGATGCCGGTGAAGTAGACGTAGGTGTCGAAAACGTCGGCGACATCGCGGTTCAACGAATTCGACATGAGGTAGATCTGCTCGAAGCCAGTGTCGAGGAACCGTCCGGTCTGGAGGATGAGCAGGATGATGATCACCGGCCGGATGGAGGGCAGCGTGATGTGCCAGACGCGCTGCCAGCGGCCCGCGCCGTCGATGATCGCCGCCTGGTACTGCTCCTGGTCGACCCCGGCCAGGGCCGCGAGGAAGATGATCGTGCCCCAGCCGGTGTCCTTCCAGACCATCTGCATGAGAATGAGCGGCCGGAACCAGTCGGGGTCGGCGAGCATGTTGGAGTCGGTGCCGAATAGGTCGTTGAAGAATGTCCACAGCGGCCCGTTTCCGATGGCGAACAGCAGCGCGGTCAGCGACACCACGACCGTCCACGACAGGAAGTGGGGGATGTAGACGAGTGTCTGCACGGTCCGTTTGAGGATCGTCAGGCGCAGTTCGTTGAGCAGCAGGGCCAGCACGATGGTGAGCGGGAACGCGATGAACAGGCTGAGCGAGGCGACGATCAGCGTGTTCGTCAGCAGGCGCGGGAAGTCGGGGTTGGTGAAGAACTCCTCGAAGTGGGCCAGGCCGACCCATTCGCTGCCCTCGATGCCGAGGAACGGGATGTAGTTCTTGAACGCGATGTGGGCCCCGTACATCGGCCAAAACCTGAACAGAACGAAGTACACGATCCCCGGCAGCATCATGAAGATCAGCCACCGGTAGCGCACCACGTCGGTCAGGAATCTCCGCCGCCGGGCGCCGGGCCGCGTTCGCGGGGGCTCGGGATCGACCTTCAGGACGGTCGTCAACGCAGGCTCCTCGGGGGTCGGGGGTCGGGGGTCGGGGGTCGGGGCGGGCGTCCGGGGGACGGCTCGCCCCGTATCGGAGGGTCAGTCGAGTTCCGAGTAGAGGTCGTTCAGCTCGGCCAGCACATCGTCTCCGCCGCTGGAATGCCACTGGTCGAATACGTCCTGCAGCCCGGCGTCGTCTATTTGCCCGTCGATGTACTGGATGCGGGCGTCGGCGATCATGGTGTCGAGCTGAACGCCGTTGGTGGTGTAGGTCTCTGACACCAGGCTCGCCGCCGGGTTGAAGACGGCGTTCTCGAGGTCCTCGGACTGGAGATCGAGCCGAAGGTCCTCCAGTTCCTGCTCGAACTCGGTCTCCTTCGCGAGCGGATAGGCGTTGTAGCCGGCGACGTTCATGCCGAGTTGGGCCCAAGCACCGGTCACCTGGTCGGTGAAGTCCTGCCTCTCGGGGTCGCGGACCGCGACGCCGTCCTCGACGGTGTAGTTATCGCCCTCGATCCCGTTGTTCATGAGGTTCTGCGCCTCGGTGCTGTTGAGGTTGTTGAGGGTGGTCAGCACCTCTTCGAGCTGTTCCTCGGTTTGCACGCCGGACTTGGGGATCGCCAGGATGCCTTTGTGGCCGGGGGTCGGCATCGAATAGGTCCCGTTCGGTCCTTCGAGTTGGCCCGCGAGCGCGACGTACTGATCGAAGGTCTCGGGGTCCTGCTCCTTGAACAGGCCGACGAGCTGGCTGGCGCGGGACTGGACATCGACGATGATGCCGCCCTCGCCGTTGAGGAACGGGGTGTTCCAGTCCTCGGGAGCCATCGTGGCGTAGTCGGGGTTGAGGTAGCCGTTCTCGACCATCTCGCGCTCGTACTCTACTGCCTGCTTCCACTCCGGAGTTTCGAATGATGGAGTGAGCGTGCCGCCTTCGTCCTTCCAGACGTTGCCGGCGCCGTGCCAGACCTCGATGGCGTCGTAAGGGCTGCCGGTGCCGATCGCGGCGGGCCACTCGATGTTGATCATGCCGTAGGTGTCGTCCTCGCCGTTGCCGTCGGGGTCGTCCTCGGTGAAGGCCCGCGCGATCTCCATGAGGTCGTCGGTGGTTTCGGGCGGATCCATGTCGAGATTGTCGAGCCAGTCCGCCCGCAGGATCACGCTGTGCCTGATGACGTCGCGGGCGCGGTAGACGCCGTAGACGGTGCCGTTGACGCTGGTCGCCTCCTGTACCTCGGGGTTCTCGGCGACGAGGTTGGGGTAGTCGCCGGAGGCGAGGTAGTCGGTGAGGTCCCAGAACCCGCCAGCTTCGGCGGTCTGGACGAAGGACTGGTTCTTGTCCTCGATGACCATGACGTCGGGGATGTCGTCGCCCGCAAGGGTAACGTTGACCTTGTCGCCGTATTCGCTGTGCGGCACCCACTGGACGCTGATGTCGTGGCCGACAAGTTCGCTCAGCGCCTCATCGATCGGATCGTCCTCCTCCGGGGGCACCTCGGAATAGAAGGGCGCCATGATGTCGAGGGTCTCCAGCGGGTCGGAATCGTCGCCGCCGCCGGAGCAGGCGGACAGCACGAGTCCGCCCACCGCGAGGACGACGATTGGTATGCGCTTTCTAACGTTCATCGGGGGTCCTTTCGAAAGGGGATTTCTTTGACGGGGATCAGGTCTGGGTTTGGAGGTTCCGCTCGTTCGCGGCGTAGAACGACAGGCACAGAGCCGTGCACAGGTACGCCCAGGCGCCTATGGAGACCACGGGCAGCAGTCCGGGCACGAACGCCGTGATCGCGATGACGAGTGCGGTGGTGGCGGTGAGCAGGAGGGGCGCGCCGGGGAACCTCACCAGGAACGCCCAGGCCAGGCGCACGCACTGCGCGCGCCGGAGTTCGTAGTGGGCGTCCATCGTCAGCACGAGCACCAGGTGCGCGAGGCAGACGGCGGCCGCCGCGACGAGCGCGCCCACGAGCCATCCGGAACCGTCCCGGCCGGTCAGGGCGGCGAGGCTGATGCCGAGGGCCGCCAGGGCGGCGGCCGACGGGGCGGCGATGAGGTTGGCGTGCGCGAACTCGCGCCGCCAGTGGGCGGCGAAGGTGCGGACCAGGCGCTGCGCGTCTCCTCGCAGTCGCCTGCGGCTGCACGAGGTCGCGGCCGACAGCGCCGGCGCCCAACCGAGGACGATCCCGCCCGCCAGCGTGAAGACGATGACCAGCAGGTTCAGCAGGCCGATGAACGCCACGGCGTCGAGCCACCCGTACCAGCGCTCGACCCGCGTGTCGCCGAGGGCCGAGCGGTCGGTCGCTGCCGAACCGCGAGGGGTGTTCAGCGTCGTCATGCGTGCTCCTACATCTTCATCGATGCATAAGGGCGGCCCACGTTCCTCGTCGGCCGGTTGCTCTAGGTGCCGTCGTGCGGGGCGACACGGTTTGCTTCGGTGATTGAAAGGATTCAAACGTGATAGACACAATAGTTAACGATCAACTGCTCGTCAAGATCGGGTAGATGAGGACGTCAAATCGGTGCCGAGACCGAGCCCGACCGCCTGAAGATCGGTTGCGGCGGGAAGATCAGGCCGAAGTCGTTGAATCGGTTCAACATGGACCGATCCACCGCCGGCCCTGATGACGGGGCCGCACGCCCCCTGGGCCGTATGACGATCACATAGGATGAAAAACCCCCGACCGGAGCGAGAGTGGAGCCCCCATGAGAGCCGTGATCCAGGACCGGTACGGCACCCCCGAAGACGTCGCGGTCGGCGACGTGCCCGAGCCGGTCCCCTCGGACGATCAGATCCTGATACGGATCCGGGCGGCCTCCCTCAACGGCTCGGACCGCGAGAACCTCGCCGGCCGCCCCTTCTACGCGCGCATCGCCGGGCTGCGTCGACCGCGCAATCCGATTCCAGGCTCGGACGTGGCCGGAGTCGTCGCCGCCGTCGGCTCCTCGGTGACCGAGTACGCTCCGGGCGACGAGGTGTACGGAGAACTGGCCGGATACCGCGGCGGACTCGCCGAGTACGTCGCGACGCCGCCGCGCCTGCTCGCCCGCAAGCCCCCCGGAATGTCCTTCACCGAGGCGGCGGCGATCCCCCAGGCGGGATGCATCGCCCTCCGCGCCACCCGCGCGGTGCGGCCCGGCGACCGGGTCCTCGTCAACGGCGCGGGCGGATCCGGGGGTTCGCTCGTGATCGCCCTCGCCAAGCACCTGGGTGCCGAGGTGACGGCCGTCGACCGCGCCGACAAGGCGGACTTCCTGCGCCGCATAGGCGCCGACGAGACGATCGACTTCGAGAAGGAGGACTGGGCCGACCGCCGCGCCGAATACGACCTGGTGGTGGACCTCTTCGGCCGCCGCTCGCCGTTCCGCGTCCACCGGGCGCTGCGCCCGGGTGGGGCTTATCGCATGGTCGGAGGCCACACGCGCATCCTGTTCGCGGTCCTGCTCGCCGGGCCGATGATCCGACTGGCCGCCCGGAAGCGGGTCGGAATGCTGGTGGTGCCGCAGTCGCGCACCGATCTGGAGAGCGTCGGCGCGCTGGTGGCCGACGGCGTCGTCAGCCCGGTCATCGACCGCGTCTTCCCGCTTGAGAGGTCCCGCACGGCGCTCGCCCACCTCGCCGCCGAGGACCACCGCGGCAAGGTCGTCGTCGAAGTCCCCCAAGTGGACTGATCGCCGCGTCGGCGGCCCCGCTTGACGGGTTCAGGCCACATGGCCGAAGTGGGGGAGGGGCCCGCGCGACCAGGATTGCCGTATGACCTCCACGCGCATCCCCCGCCGCGAATGGCTCATCGCGGCCGGCCTCATCCTCCTCGCCCTCGTGCCCTCGCTCGCCGGTGCCGTCCGCGTCGGCGAGATCGCCTCCGGAGCACCGGAGACCGCCGAGAACGCCGCGTTCATGCAGATGCCTGTGCCGGTGGTCCTCCACATCATCGCCGCGGTCGTGTACGCGATCGTCGGGGCCTTCCAGTTCGTGCCGAGCCTGCGCCGCCGCCACCGGGCCTGGCATCGCTTCGCCGGGCGGTACCTGCTCGTCCCGACCGGCGTCGTCGTCGCCGTGACCGGGCTGTGGATGGCCGCCTTCTACGACGTGCGCCCCATCGACGGCCTCGCGATCGAGATCTCCAGGTACATCGTCGGCGGGGTCATGCTCGCCTCCCTCGTCCTCGGCGTGGCCGCGATCGCCCGCCGCGACTTCTTCGCGCACGGGGCGTGGATGACGCGTGCTTACGCCCTGGCCATGGGCGCGGGCACCCAGGTCCTCACCTCGGCCCCGTTCCTGCTGCTCTTCGGCGAACCCGACATGCTGGCGCGCCTGCTCCAGATGGACGCGGGATGGATCATCAACGCCCTCTTCGCCGAATGGGTGATCGCCCGCCGCCGCGCCGCGGCCCGGCGCCGCCGCCCCGCCGTAGTCGCGGCCTGAGAAGGCAACCGATAGGGCCATTCCACGGCCGGTTCATGCTCCGGACAACCCTCGTTCAAGAGACCCGGTGACAGTGATTTCAACATTGATCCACATGCACTAGGGATAAACGAACATGACCGAACAGGACCACAGGTTCGACCGCCGCAGCCTCCTCATCGGCTCGGCGGCTCTCGCCGCCGGTGCCGCCGTCGCCGCGACCGCCGAACCGGCGGCCGCCTCCGGGGCCACCACCGCCCCGAGCGTCTTCAGCCCCAACATCGCGACGGCCCCGGCACGCCCCGCCCAGTGGGACGGGACCGCCTTCGTCGACGACTACATCACCAACACCACCGACAACCTCTCGCCCGAGACCAACGCAGCCGTCCGCATCCTCTCGGGCTTCGAGGAGCTGTGGGAGACCGGCTCCGACTGGGACAACGGCAGCGCCATCGACACCAAGACCCTGCGCGCCAACATCGACCACTGCGTCGAGACCACCGCGAACCGCACCCCCGCCGGAGGCAAGCAGGCGTTCATCTCCGACCGCCAGCACCAGAGCTACAGCGCCATCGCCGGACTCGGCCCGCTCGCCGACCTCTACAAGGCCGGCGCGAAGGCCGTCACCTCGATCACCGCCGCACCCGACGGCATCCCGGACGGCAAGTTCAGCGACTCGGTCCCCGACGACGCCCCCGAAGGCTCGCAGACGGGCGCCGGCTCGCCCGAGTCCGAGCTCGGCAAGGTCGTCGAGCTGGTCAACACCGTGCGCGGCCCGCACGCCTCCTCCAACCCCGGCAAGTACACCTTCCAGTACCCGCGCCCCTGGCGCATGAACCGCGACAGCGAAGTGGTCGAGACCGGCGGGCTCTCGCCGTTCGGCTACCCCGTCTACGAATCCGACACCGACGTGGCCGACGAACTCCTGCGCCAGCGCTCCGACGAACCCGAGAAGGACGGCGGCTACCCCAGCGGCCACACCAACGCCCACTGGCTGGCGGCCCTCGCCCTCGCCTACGCCGTCCCCGAGCGCTTCCAAGAGCTCGTCACCCGCGCCTCCGACCTGTCCGACCACCGGATCCTCTCGGGCATGCACTCGCCGGTCGACGTCATCGGCGGGCGCGTCCTCGGCACGGCGCTGGCGGCCGCCGTGCTCTACGACCCCCAGTACGCCGACCTGCGCGCCGCCGCCCGCGAACAGGCCCTCGCCTACTTCACCGACCGGGCCGGCGTCAGCGCCGACGAACTGTTCGCATACGCCCACAACCGGGGCACCGACACCGACGCCTACGCCGACCGCGAGGCCAACCGCGCCATCGTCGAGCCCCGCTACACCTACATGCTCGAACGGCGCGGCGCCGAAACCGACATGTCCGTCCCCAAGGGCGCCGAGGCCCTCCTGGAGACCCGCCTGCCCTACCTGGACGCCGGACAGCGCCGCGAGGTCCTGCGCACGACCGCGCTGCCCTCGGGCTACCCGATCCTGGACGGCCCCGAGCAGTGGGGCAGGCTCGACCTGTTCCGCGCCGCCGACGGCTACGGCCGCTTCGACGGCGACGTGCGGGTGGTCATGGAGGCCGACAAGGGCGGCTTCCACCGAGCCGACGCCTGGCGCAACGACATCGGCGGCACCGGAAAGCTCCACAAGGTCGGCTCCGGCACGCTCGCCCTCAGCGGCGACAACTCCTTCACCGGCGGCGTCCACGTCGAGTCCGGAACCCTCAAGGCCGCCTCGGCCACCGCCCTGGGCGGCGGCGAGGTCCAGGTCAAGGGCGGCGCTCTGGTGCTCGAGGACGCGACCGTCGAGGTCGGCGGGGACTACACGCAGGCCGGAGCCGCCCTCGACGCGACCGTGGACGACTCGGGCGAACCGGTCCTGGACGCGCACGGCAAGTTCCGCATCGAGACCGGCAGCGTCCTGCTGATCCACCTGGACCCGCAGCGGCCCCCGGCCGCCGGAGTCGAGGTGCCGATCGTGAAGGCGGGGCGCATCGAAGGCGAATTCGACTCCGTCGAACTCGACCTCGACGGCCGCACCGCCACGACCGAGTACGGCAAGAAGAGCATCACCGTCCGCATCGACTTAGGATTCGAGACGTGGGTAGGTTGAGCGGCGCGTGGACGCGTCCAGGCGCCGCCGGCGCGGCCGGTCCGCGACCGCGGGACTTCGCGATCGCGGGTGCGCTGGCCGGGGCCTCCCTCGTCGAGGGCGCCGCGCGCACCGACCTCCCATGGCCGCTCGCGACGACGCTGGTGACGCTCGCGGTCCTGTGCGCGTTCCCGTGGCGGCGCGTGCGCCCGCTGACCTGCGTCGCGGTCATGACCTCCCTGACGGTCGGCTTCGCGATCGCGCAGCGCCTCGCCGACGCCGACCCGAACGCGCTGTTCACCATGTTCGCGCTCCTGGCGATTCCCTACGCCCTGTTCCGGTGGGGTTCGGGACGCGCCAGGATCGCGGGCGGCGCGGTCATCGCGGTCGGCCTCGCCGTGACCGGCCCGCTCAGCCGCGATCCGATCGCCGATGCCATCGCCGGGATCGCCTTCCTGGGCGGCGCTTGCCTGATCGGGGCGCTCCGGCGCGAGCGGGCGGCCTCGCGGCGGCAGCGGCTCGACGCCGTACGCGCGCGCGAACGCGAGGCGCTCGCCCGCGACCTGCACGACACCGTGGCCCACCACCTGTCGGCAATCGTTATCCGGGCGCAGGTGGTCGGAGAGGACCCCCACGACACCACCCGCGTGACCGAGTCGGTCGGCGTCATCGAGCGCGAAGCCCAGGCCGTGCTGGCCGACATGCGCTCGCTCGTGCGCGCGCTCCGATCGCCCGCCGACTACGCGCCCTCGGCCGGGCTCGACGAGCTCGCGCGACTGGCCGAACCGGGTCCGCCGCCGGTGCGGGTGCGCATCGACGCCCCCGAAGACCTGCCCGCCGTGGTCGCCTCGACCCTGTTCCGGATCGCGCAGGAGGGCGTCACCAACGCCCGCCGCCATGCCCGCGCCGCCACCGCGATCGACGTGTCGGTCCAGGCCGACTCGGCGGCGGCGCACATTCTCGTCCGCGACGACGGCGAACCCGCGCGCCCGGCCGCCGGCGACGGCCACGGACTGCGCGGCATGTCCGAGCGCGCCGCGCTCCTGGGCGGGGACGTCGCGGCCGGCCCCGACCCCGACGGCGGGTGGAGCCTGCGCGCGACGCTGCCCCTCGGCGGCGAGTCCCGCGAAACGTGAACCCGGAAGGCACCTCATGAGCACGATCAGCGTCCTCGTCGCCGACGACCAGGAACCGGTCCGCACCGGACTGCGCCTCCTGCTCGAGAACCAGCCGGGCATCGAAGTGGTGGGCGAGGCCGCCGACGGCGAGGCCGCGGTCCGGCTCGCGCGGCGGTTGCGCCCCGACGTCGCGCTCCTGGACATCCGCATGCCGGGCCTCGACGGCATCGAGGCGACCTCCCTCCTGGCCGGAGCGCACGTCGCCGACCCGATCGCGGTAGTCGTCATCACCACGTTCGACCTCGACGAGTACGTGCACGGGGCGCTCCGGGCCGGAGCCAAGGGCTTCCTGCTCAAGGACGCGGGCCCGCACCTGATCCGCGAGGCCGTCCGCGCCGCCGCGAACGGCGACGCCCTCATCTCGCCGCAGGTCACCGTGCGGCTGCTCGACGAGTTCTCCCGGCCCGCCCGGCGGGTCCGGCGGCCGACCACCCCGCTGACCGACCGCGAGGAGGACGTGCTCGCGCTCCTGGCCGCAGGTCTGACGAACAACGAGATCGGCGAGCGGCTGTTCCTGTCGCTCGGCACGGTCAAGACCCACATCGCAGGAGTCCTGCTGAAGCTCGGCCTGCGCAACCGCGTCGAGGCCGCGATGTGGGCCTACGAATCGGGCCGCGTCGGCGGGGACCGGCCCGAGGACCCCCGTCCGGGCCGGCGACGCCCGTGACCGCCCCCGATCCGGCCGCGCCTCTGCGGAGTCGCGGCGGGGCCGCAGCCGTGCCACTCTGGAGGCATGTGTCGCAACATTCGGGTCCTGCACAACTTCGAACCGCCCGCCACCGACGACGAGGTGGCCTCGGCGGCGCTCCAGTACGTCCGGAAGGTCAGCGGGTCCTCGCGGCCGTCGCAGGCCAACCAGGAGGCGTTCGACCGGGCGGTGGCCGCGGTCGCCGCCGCCACCCAGGAACTGCTGGACTCCCTGGTGACCGCCGCGCCGCCGCGTGACCGGGAGGCCGAGGCCGCCAAGGCCAAGGCGCGCGCGGCCAAGCGCTTCGGCACCGCCTGACCGGCCCGCCGCACCCCCGCGGGCCGGCGACCGTCAGGCGAGTTCGAGGTAGAGCTCGTGGAGCTGGTAGGTGAGGTCTTCGAGGACCGCCCGAGCCTCGTCGCCGACCGGCCCTTCGGTCACCACGGCCTCGAAGACCAGGTCCTCCATGGCGAAGGAGTACTTGTACTCCCGGTAGGTGGGGCTGTCGTAGACGGCGGTGAAGCCGGACATGGTCTCGCTGCCGAGGTCGGCGACATCGTAGTCGGTGCTGGAGTGGTAGGTCCGGTCCTGCGTGAGCGCCTCCTCGGCCCGCTCGGCGGTGGGCCACTGGTTGAGCTCCACCACGAGATGGCCGGTGCCGGTCCCGAAGTAGCCGCATTCGAGGCTCGCGTAGGGGGTCGCGTCTTCGGCGTCCATGTTTCCGAAGACGGTGCCGCTCTGGCGGGCGCCGTCGGGCTCGACGCCGTAGCCGCCCTTCGCGTCCTCCCCGAACATCTCGTCGGCCGAGGTCGTGTCGAGCAGGCGGCAGGTGTCGCCGTAGAAGAACCCGTAGTCCGCGGCGTCGACGTCGGTCGATTCCTCGGCAGGGTCGGGCTCGGGAGCCCCGGGGCCGCCGATCCGGTCGTCGTCGTATCCGGGGCCGAGGTGGTCGCGGCACACGCCGGAGTCCACACCGCGGAAGTCCCGCTTGAGTTCGGCGGCCCGCGAGTAGCCCAGGTTCCACGCCAGCGGCGCCCGGTCTATCCAGTCGTCGCGATCGCCCCAGCGCATGGTGCAGCGGCGCTCGTCCTCGGGCAGTTCCATCAGCGCGGGCGCGGCGTCGGCCGAGAGGCTCTGCAGATAGGTCATGTCGAGCTTCCCGGTGTCCTCGAAACGGTCGACGTTGTACGAGGCGATGAACCCGTCCGGGTTGATCGCCGCCAGCCCGAGCAGCACCAGGGCGCCCGAGCCGAGAATCCCCCGCGGCAGCCACGAGGCGCGCAGCTTCCAGCAGCACACCAGCACCAGCACGAACAGGATCGCCAGCCAGATCTCGACGGTGAACACCCACATCCGCATCCTGGTCAGCCCGAACATGTCGAAGTAGACGGACATCCGCAGCGCCGCCGAGGCGACCACCACCAGCGACATCGCGCACAGGCCGCCCAGGAGGAGTCGGAGCGTCCAGCGGTCGGTCCGCTTCCGGCGCGGCCCGAACCACGCCGCGATCGCGATGACCGCCAGCGCCAGGACCGCGACCACGCTGAGCTGCCAGAACCCCTGCCGGGCGTATTCGGCGAACGTCAGCCCGGCCGTCTCCATGACGTAGTCCTCGCCGCCGAAGTAGGTGCGCAGCTGCATGGCGATGAACACCGCGAACAGCAGGTTCAGCGAGCCCAGGGGCACGCCGATCTCGAAGCGCGACAAGGTGCGCGGCCGAGCGGGCTCCTCCGGGTCGAAGTCCGGCCGCATCAGGGCGGTGAACGCCCACAGCAGGAGCAGTCCGAACAGGACGACCGCCAGGACCAGTCGCAGGAAGACGTCCACCGGGTCCGTGTCCGGCGACAGGTTCGCCAGCAGGTCCGCGAAGTTCCGGTCGGCGGCGGCGAAGAGTCCGCCGAACACCAGCAGCAGGACCGCGGTCACGAGGATGACCATGACGGTGCGGCCCGCGCCCGCGCCGCCGACCTTTCGGACGGGGCGTCCCCTGCCGGCCCACCCGATGGCGGCGGCGAGTCCGCCGAAGTACCCGAGCGCCCCCGCGATCATGCCGGTGAACCGGCGCTGCGGGGCGAGCGCCAGCGGCGTCAGCAGCAGCGCCGCGACCGCGCACAGCGTGACGACCCATCCGGCGTCGCGGATCGCGGCCACCGCCCACAGCGCCGCGATCAGGACCGCGGAGGGGAGCCGGACGGCGAGGTCCTCCCTCCCGCCGGCGAACATCGCCACGGCGAGCATCCCGATCCCGGTGAGCGCGAGGCCGATGCCCACCCCGTCCTCGTGGAAGACCGCCCAGCCGCCGAACAGCGCGATGAACGCGCCCAGCAGGACGACCAGCGGCGGAGCCGCGGCCTCGGTGCGCCACAGCGGGTTCGTGGCACGCGGGGGAGGACCGACGTAGACCGGCGGAGCCGGATCGGAGAACGTGACCTGGCCCTCGGACTCGGGATCGGGCTTTCCGAGCGCCGCCTGAGTCGGTGTCGGCTCGGCCGCCCGCTCACCGCCCGGTCGCGTTTCGGCGGTCTCGGATCGCGACGGAGCGGGGGGTTCTTCGGGAGTGCTGCTCATGCGAAGCTTTCTCGTCGGAGGGTTCCAGACGATAGCGTACGCGGTCCCTCCGAACGCGAATCCCCACTTCCGATGCGCGGCAAACCGCCTACAATGGCGTAAATCGCGGGTGTCGGTCAGCCCACGACGAACACGGCGACCGCCGCACTGGCGGCGGCCGCGGCGAAGTACAGTCCCGCGATCGGTCGACTCGCCGCGACCTCGCCTTCGCCGTAGCCGCTCGCGAACTGCTCCAGCCGGTCCCGCATCCGGTCCTTGAGCCTGAGCGCGACCAGGAACACCGCGAGCGTGGGCAGGGCGTATACGACGGTGTACCCCGCGAGGAGCGCGAACCCCTGCCCGGTGCCGATCGGAGCGTCCACGAGCCGGCTCACCGCGAAGAACAGCGGGAAGGCGCTGGGAAGATCCGAGGCCGTCGTCAGGACCCCGAGTCCGGCGGCGATCCACGGGTTCACCCACGCGGGCAGCCGCACCGGCGGCCGCTTCCGGCGCGTACGCAGACGCCGCAGGCCGAGCCACACCAGGAACACCGCCAGCGCCGCGAAGATGGCCCGGCGGGCCCACATCGAGAACTCGCCGACCGAGCCCTCGACCGCCGAGGCGCCGAGCAGCAGCGCCGTCGCCACCAGGTAGAAGGCCAGCACCGCCCCGGACAGGTAGGCCCATCCGGTCGCCGCCGGCCGCCGAGCGGTCAGCACGATCACCGCCGCCGCCAGCATGGTCGACGTGTTCAGAGAATCCAGGACCGCCAGCCCCGCCAGGCTCGCCAACAACCCGAAGTCCACGCCGCCAGCTCCAATCAATCGAGTCCGGTAAGACTATTCGCCGCCGTCCGGCGGTCCGCACCGCCCGAATCCTGCGAATTCTCTGTCAATCCCGCCGCGCCTCGGAAGGCTTCCCAGCGGCGGAGTGCGCTTTCACAGCGGGCCAGGCGCTCATGTTCGCGTCCTTCATCCTCGGACAGGTCATCCTGGCCGCGCAGGACATGCTGAACGCGGCCCTCGGCGACCCCGGCGTCATTAGCCTCTACATCGGCGCTTACGTGGCCAGGACGATCACGGCGGCGAGGTAGACCGCGCCCATCACCACGCCGTCGAAGCCCAGGCGCAGCCAGCCGCGCCGCTGGCGCACCAGCAGGCCGCCCAGCAGCACGGCGGTCATCAGCAGGGCCGCGGTGGTCAGGAACAGCTGATCGCCGGTGGCGGCATGGAAGATCGATCCGCCCCGGTAGGCGATGTCGCCGATCACGAGGTTCAACGCGTCCAGCGAGTTCCCGCCGACGACGGCGGCCACCGCCAGGGTGAGGGCGCCGCGGCGCACCGCCGCGACGGCGGCGACCGTCTCGGGTATCGCGTTGATGACGCCCATCAGCACCCCGCCGACGAACCCGGAGTGCAGCCCGGTGGCGACGACCAGGCTCTCCCCGGCCCGCGCCACCGCCCAGCCCCCGACGACGACCCCGGCCGCGATCAGGCCGAACTCCGACCACAGCCGCCGGTTCGGCCGCCCGGCGAACGCGGGGTGGGCCTCGGGCTCGTCGGGCTCGGTGTCGCGCGTCGACACCGCCCGCCACATGGGCCGATGCTCTCGGCCCACCAGCCGCAGCCCGCCGAAGTAGAGCGCGATCATCACCAGCGACACCGGATGCACGCCGAGCACGGTCGCCTCGGGGCTGAACGAGGCGAGCAGCGCGGTCGACAGCAGCACGATCAGCAGGCAACCGAACAGCAGGTTCTGCTCGGAGGCCGCGGCGTGCTCCAGGTTCACCCGGCGGTAGACCGCGTCGGCGACCACGATCGCCAGAGTCTGGGCCGCGATGCCGCCCACGGCGTTGCTGTAGGCCAGCTCCGGAACGCCCGCTGCGGCGCTCACGGCGGTCATGACGATCCCCGAAAGGGACGTGACCAGGCCGAGGAACACCGCCCCGAAGAACGCCTCCCCCAACCCGGTCCGGTCGGCCAGGGCGTCGCCGAGCGAGACCAGCCTCACGCCGAGGACGACCGTGACCAGGCCCGCGACGACGAACACGCCCGATGCGAGGGCGACCGGCCAGACCTCGTAGAGCAATCCGTCCATACCGGTAAGGCCGCGCCGTCGGCGCGGCCGACATCATCGCGGCGAGAACGGAAAGCCGGGATAGACGTAACCGGACCCCCAGTGGGGCGGGAGCCCGTAGTGGCCGTACACCTCTTCGAGATACGGACGTTCCGGTTCGGGGGTGAGCTCGGGGTCGTAGCCCGGCGATTCCGCCACGTGCGTCCGCTTCCGGTTGATGTAGACGTGCTCCTCGTCGATGCTCGTCACGACGTCGACCGGGATCAGCACCTCTTTCTTCCCCATGCCGAGGAAGCCGCCCGAACCGACCTCGAGGAACCGCACCTTGCGCTCGCCGCGGTCGATGAGCAGGCTGTCGACCCGGCCCACCTCCTCGCCGTCGACGTCGACGACGTCGCGTCCGCGCACGTCGTCGGCCTCGCTGGCGACCGTCAGGTCCGTGTCGCCGAGCCTGACGAGCATTGCCGCCTGATCTGCCATGGTCATTCCTTCCCCTCTCGGATGCCGACCGGGGCGCGTTCTCGGCCCTTCGGGCCCGATGAGGCGCGCCGCGGTCGTCCCCTGTGGTGAACGATTCGGTCGAGACGGGGTACCCGGGCAGTCCGCTCCTACTCCGCGAGCGCCCGTTCGACCCGAATTCCCTCCCGTCTCGGGAGTTGGAGCGACCGGATCGGGTACCCGCCCTCGCAGGCCCGACCATCAGCGGGAGGAGGGGCGATGTCCGACGAACGCAGGCCCTACGCGGCCGACGAGCAGGACCCGTTCAGCTGGATCGACGACGAACTGGAGGACGAGCGCCCGGCGGAAGAGAAGATTCTGAGCGCCGAAGACCGCCCGAGCGTCGACCGGCACGGCACCACGCCCGCAGAGGAGAGACAAGGGCTGCCGGTGGCCGAGGAACTGGCGGAGGAGGTGCCCGACGAGCGGGCCGAACCGGACTCCGAACAGTGGGAAGAGGCGCCCGACCCACGGGCCGACACTCTGGTCGACGGCTGGGACGTGTACGCCGAGCCCTCCCGGGCACCGGTCGAGGAACCCGTGCCCGACCCCGAGGACCGGCGCTTACCGGCACGGGGCCGGACCGTCACCCGCCCCGCACTCCGCGACGCGGAGCGACGTCGACCGGACCGCCCTCGGCAAGGCTGCCCTATCATGATCTTGTGTCCGACCGAGGGTCAGTTGCCCGCGCCAACCTCAGGTCCCTCCGCGTGCAGGCGGTGATGACGCAGGACGAACTCGCACACAAAGCCGGAGTCGGCGTGCGCACGATCCGGGACATCGAGTCCGGCAGAGTGCGGCCGCAGGCGGCGACCCTGCGTCTGCTCGCCGAGGCGTTGGGACTGAACGAGACCGATCGGGCGCTGATGGCCGGATCTCCGGAACGCCCGCCGGTGGCGCCGCGAGAACTCCCGCGCCCGCCCGCCGAGTTCGCCGGTCGGAAGGCGCAGCTGGACACGATCATCGCCGCGGTCGACCGCGGCTCCACCGTCGTCGCCGTGCACGGCATGGCGGGAGTGGGCAAGACCTCCCTCGCGCTGGCGTCCGCTCACGCCCTCGCCGACCGGTACCCCGACGGCCAGCTGTTCGCGGACCTCCACGGATTCACGCGCTCGGAAGGCCCCGGCCCGGGCCTTCAGCCGGTGCTGACGGGCCTGCTGCGCCGTCTCGGCTTGTCCGACCCGGACATACCCGCCGACGTCGACGACCTCACGACCTGCTTCCGCAGCGCCGTCGCCGACCGCCGAGTGCTCCTGGTCCTCGACGACGCGGCGAGCGCCGAGCAGGTGGAAGCGCTCCTTCCCGGAACCCCGAGCGGCCTGACCCTGGTGACGAGTCGACGCGACATGTCGCCGCTGTCCGGCGTGTACCCGGTGCCGCTCGAACCGCCGTCGATGCCCGAAGCCGTCGAAATGCTCGCCGCGGCGGTCGCCGACCGGATCACCGAGGAGGAGGCCGCCACGGTCGCGGAGTACTGCGGGCGCCTCCCGCTCGCCATCGGCCTGGCCGCCGCGCGCCTGCGCAGCCGCCCCCTCTGGAAGGCCGAGGACCTGCTGGAGCGGCTCGCCGACGAGGACCGGCTGCTGTCCGAACTCGACATGGGATTCCGCGGCGTCGTCGCGGCGCTGAACGCCTCCTATCGCGAGCTGGACTACGACCACCGGCGGCTGCTGCGGCGACTCGGCCTCGTTCCCGGTGACGACGTGGACGCCCGCGCCGCCGCGGCACTGTGCGACGTGGATGAGGCGCGGGCGTCGGCGATGCTGGAGAACCTGGTGGACTTCCACCTCGCCGAGACTCGGACACCGGGCCGATACGGACTGCACGACCTGGTGCGGCGTTTCGCGGTCCGGGTCGTCGAACTCGAGGAGAGCGAGGACGAACGGGAAGAGGCGTTCGGCCGACTGCTCGGGATGTACCTGCACTACGCGTACCGTGTGGCGAATCAGTGGACACTGCCGAGCATGACGGTGCTCGCCGAGGGCGCGGCGGCCCACGATCTCGGGCTGCCCGGTCTGGAGGACCGGGAGAGCGCCGACGCCTGGTATCGCGCCGAACGCGGAAATCTCGCGGCCGCGGTGTTCGCGGCCGAACGCGTCGGCTGGCTCGAGGCGGCCTGGCACCTCGCCGCCGCCACCAGCGCCTTCCGGATCCACGACCGCGACAACGAGCGGCTCCTGATCGTGAACCAGCTGGCGCTCGAGCTCTCCCGCCGTCTCGGTGACGAGCGCAAGGAGTCGTACTCCCTGGCTGACCGGGGCCGGCACCTCCTGTTCATGGGCAGCAGCGCCGAGGCGGTCGACTGCCTCGAACAGGCCGCCGCCCTCCAACAGCGTCTCGGAGACGTACGCGCCGCCGCGCTGTCGATGAGGATGATAGGTCTGCTGCACCGGCAATCAGGACGGTTCGCCGAGTCGCTCGCCGTCTATCGCGAAGCGCTCGAACTGGCCGAAGCCACCGGGGAAGACAAGGTGATCGTGCTCGTCAGAGCGAACATGTTCAATCCGCTGCTTCTGCTCGGACGCCTGGCGGAGGCCGAGCAGTGCCTCGTCGAGTCGGAGCAGCGCCTTGACGCGGACGACCTCTACAATCCCGTCCGCATCGCGAACTTCCGCGGCACGCTCCTCCGCGAGAGCGGCGATCCGGCCGCGGCCCTGGACCTCCACACGACCTGCCTCGAGACGTGCCGCGAGCGGGGCTTCAGAGGCGGGATCGTGCCGGTCCTGATCGAGCTCGGCGAGGACCTGCTGCGCCTGGACCGGGTCGACGAGGCCGTATCGCGTCTGGTCCCCGCGGTCGAGTACGCCGAGGAAGTGGCCAACCCCGCGTACGAGCGCACCGCCAGGAACCACCTGGGGCGCGCGCTCACGGCCTCGGGTCTCACCGAGGAGGCGATCGGGCATCACGAGCGGGCGGCGGCCCTCGCGGAGTCCGATGGGGACCTCTACGAACTCGCACGCGCCCACCACGGCCTCGCGGACGCGCACCGCCTGCGAGGCGACACGGTCGCAGAACGGCAACACCTGCGCCGCGCCGCACGAAAATACCGGGAATGCGGTGTGCCCGAAGCGGCGCGGACCACCGAGCGCCTGCGCGACCTGGAATTACTGCGCGGCGGGCGTCGAGCTCACCCGGTCGCCGGTTCCCGGCCCACCGAGTTCTGGGATTCGAGGATGTTGCGCAGCACCACCATGGCGCCTCCGATGGAGGCCGCGTGCGCGACGTCATCGGCCAACTCGGCCTTGACACTGTGGACTTGACGCATGAACACCGTGTTGTCGAAGGCGTCCTGAAGCGCCTCGCGGTAGAGCGGGCCGACATCGGCGAAGGCGTGGCCCGCGAGGACGACACGTCCGACGTCGAACAGGTTCACCAGGGTCACGGTCGCGACGCACAACCGCTGTATCGACGTGTCGATCAACTCGGAGGCTTCGGCGTCCCCGGCCACCGCCGCGCGCCCGATCTCGGTGAAGTCCCTGAGCGGATCCTGCCCGAGTCCGAGCCGCGCGGCCAGCCCCGGGTTCTCCCGCGCCCGGCCCGAGACCGCGATCGGCCCGGCGATGTTGTCCAGACAGCCGCGGTTGCCGCAATCGCAGTCCGGCCCGAGGGCGTCCACGGAGATGTGGCCGAGTTCGAGACCGTTCGAGGTGGACCCCCGGTAGGGATGGCCGTCGATGATCAGGCCCGAACCGATGCCGCCCGACATGAACACCACAGCGAAGCTCGACGACGAGCCGCCGAGGGCCTGGATGCCGATACCCGCCGCCGTCGCGTCGTTCTCGATGGTCACTGGCAGCCCCGTGGCCTCCTCCAGCGCCGCCGCCAGCGGGAAACCCCGCCACTCGGGAGTCGGCTGCTGCGTGAGCAGGACGCCCGCCTCCCGGTCCTGCGGACCATAGGTCGCCAGGCCGATACCGCGGACCCTGTCGCGCGGCGCCCCCGCCGCCGCCAGCATCGACTGCACGCCTTGGGCCAGCTCGGGGAGCACCGCCTCCGGGACCCGCTCCCCGGCCCGCGGCAGCTCGCGTCGCACCACCACACGGCCGGCCAGGTCGACGACCACCCCGACCGAGATGAACCGGTCGAATTGGACGCCGACCATGTAGCAGGCATCGGGTTGGATCCCCACGAGCCGGCGAGGCGTGCCGCGACCGGAGCGGGCCGTCCCCACCTCGTGGACGAAGCCGAGCGCCATGAGTTTGCGGACGGCGTGCGTCATGGACGCCTGCGTGAGCCCGGTGGCCTCGGCGAGTTCGACGCGGCTGACCGTTCCGCGCTCGCGGATGAGGTCGAGCACCGCGACCAGGGTCGGCACACGGGTCTCGGAGCCGAACGCTCTCAATGCCGCCTCCTTGTGGACTTCGCCTTGCACGGCCGCCGGTACGGAACACCATACTTGAGCCGGTGAAGGCGCACTGGTGTCAATGCGGCGGCCGTAGAGCGGCCTCAGTCAGAGGTCAGGTGCAGTATCAGCGCTTGGACTGGCCAGAGTGTGGGGAGTTGGAGGCCGATGTGGGTCAGGACGCGGCCGGTGGCGGTGACCGGTTCGCCGCCGAGCCAGGCGGGGGTGGTCCAGCCCCATTTCGCGATGCCGGTCTCGTCGCGCACGTGCACGGTGTAGCGCCGCGCCGAGTCGAGGCCGGGCAGCCGCAGCCGTTCGGACTGCATCTCCTCCAGTGAGGCGACGGTCGCGACGGTGAAAACCGCCTGTGAGCGGTCGGGGGCGATGACGCCGCGAGCGCGCAGGGCCGGGTCGACCGTGTCGGGGTGGACGACCGTGCCCGAGTGGAGCAGCGGCCGCAGTTCCCTGTAGAGGTCTGCGAAGGCGGTGATCTGGGCGGTCTCGGCCTCGTCGCAGGCCAGCAGGTCCCATTCGAAGCCGGACGAGCCCTGCAGCGAGGTCGCGATGCGGTAGGTCAGGTCGGTGGCCCGGCCCGAGGAGTGGGCCGGGGAGGGCCCGACGTGCGCGCCGATCAACTCCGGGGGGAGCACCAGTTCGGTCCAGCGCTGTATGTCCTGGCGTTCGACCGGGTCGTTGGAGTCCGAGGCCCACACCCGGTCGGTGTATTCGAGGATGCCGAGGTCGGTGCGCGCGCCGCCGGAGGAGCAGGACTCGATCTCCAGGCCCGGATGGTCGGCTTTGAGGGCGGCGATGAGTCGGTAGGCCGCCCTGGTCTGGGCGTGCGTCCCCGGATCGCCGTCGTGAACCGGCTCCACAAGGTCGCGGTTGTGGTCCCACTTCACGAAGTCGACGCCGAGTCGGCCGATCACGGCCGACATCTGCGTGTGCACGTGATCGAACGCGGCCGGGTTCGCCAGATCCAAAACGTACTGCGTACGGAATGACAGGCCCTCGGGGGCTGGGACCGAGGCGGGGTTGGCCAGGAGCCAGTCGGGGTGGGCGCGGGCGGTGTCGGAGTCGAGGTTGATCATTTCGGGTTCGAACCAGAGCCCGAACTCCATCCCCAGCGAATGCACGAGCTTGGCGAGGGGCTCCAGGCCGTCGGGCCAGGCTTCGGGGTCGACCTCCCAGTCGCCGAGCCCGGCCTTGTCGTCGCGGCGGTCGTGGAACCAGCCGTCGTCGAGGACGAACCGTTCGACCCCGACCTCGGCGGCCTTGCGCGCGAGCGCCTCCAGCCGCTGCGGGTCGTGGTCGAAGTAGACGGCCTCCCAGGTGTTGAGCACGAGCGGGCGCGGCGCGGCCGGGTGCTGGTCCCGCGCGCGCATCCAGGTGTGGAAGCGCTCGGCGATGCCGTCGAGGCCGGTGGCCGACCAGGAGAAGTAGGCGGTCGGCGCCTGGTATGCGGCACCGGGTGCGAGTCGGATTTCGGCGGGGCGGAGCAGTTCGCCGGCGCCCAGCACCGTGCCGTGCTCGGGGAGGTGGTCGGTGCGGTGGCGGAGGTCGGCGCTCCAGCCGAGGTGGACGGCCCAGACTTGTCCGGTCCGATTGCGCGGCTCGCCCTCTGAAGCGAGGGTGGTCCAGGGGGTGTCGTGCCCGGCCCGGCCCCGCCGGGTTTCGCGGGTGGTCGTCCCGCGCGGCATCGGGGCGGTCTGCGGCGTCTTCTCGCGGGACCAGCGGCCGGAGAACGATGTGAGGCGGTCGGCCGCCTTCGGGACCGGGAGGGTCGCTTCGAGCCACGCCACGTCGAGGGTCCCGGTGCCGGTGTTGGTCACTTCATGGTCGACCAGGACCAGCCCGCCAGCGCCGATCTCGACCCGGGAGCGCAGGGCGAGCCCGGCATCGTCATCGGTGGCCGTCATCTCGATGGCCGTCTCACCGTCGGGTTCGGTCCGGGCGGTCCAGCGGGGGAAGACCGGGCGGCCGTCTCTGGTCGTGAGGAGGCCGGGTCGGCCGGACCAGCCGTCCGATTCCTGGGGGAGGAGCGGGAGCCGCCAGGCGGCGTCGAGGGTGCCCGGTGCGGTTTGGCGGCTGGTGGCACGGTCCAGAGCGACCAGATCGGCCTCGGACAGCGGGCCGAGGTCGGGCCCCCAGTGGACCACGCAGGGCAGACCGGTCTCGGGGTGAGCCAGAATCAATGCGACGCCGTCACGACGCAGTACGGTCCAGGTCTCGATGTTCACGATGCTCCTTTATGGGGTTCTTTCGGGACAGGAGAGATGCCGGTTCCGGTCTCTTGCGTTCCAGACGGCATCGTACGCAGTACGTGGAGGGCGCCGCCGATGGCGGCGGCGGTGTCGACGTTGGTGGAGATGAGCACCTCCGGCCGGCTCAGCGCCCGACTGAGCGCGCTCTGCTCCAGCTCGGCCGCCACATGCCGCCGGTACAGCGTCCCGGCGGTGAGGAACGCGGGGCCGGCGAGCACGACGGTGTCGAGGTCGAAGAGGTTGACGAGGGTCACCGCGGCGCGCCCGATCGAGGTCGCGGACCGTTCCAGCAGCCTGCCCGCCTCCCGGTCGCCGGAGCGCCAGGCGCGCGCGATGCGCTCGAAGTCGGTGAGCGTGCCCTCCGGCGCGCCCCGGACGCCGATCCGTTCGGCCAGGTCGGCCTCGGCCAAGACCTGCTCCACCACCGCTCGCGGCCCGGCCTCGGCCTGCGCGCAGCCGCGATTGCCGCACACGCACTCGGTGCTCCCGCCGTTGAGCACGACGTGGCCGATCTCGACCGTGTTCGAGGCGCGGCCGCGGTAGATCTCGCCGTCGACGATGACGCCGCCGCCGATCCCCGAGGCCATGTAGACCAGTCCGAAGGTGGCGGTGGGCACCGCTCCGGCCCACTGCTCGCCGAAGGCCGCGGCGGTGGCGTCGTTCTCCAGCAGCACCGGCGTCCCCAGCCGCTCCGAGAGCCTGCCGGTGAGCGGGAACTCGAGCCACGCGGGATCGGGCTGGGCGGTCAGCAGCACCCCGCGTTCGCGGTCCTGCGGGCCGTGGGTCACCAGCCCGACGCCGAGCACGCGATCGCGCCCGACCGCGGCGCTGCGGAGCAGGTCGGCGACATGGTCGGCGAGCGCCGCGATGGTCCGCTCCGGGCCGGTGCCGCCGGAGCCGCGCAGACTGGCCCCGGCGATCCGGTTCCCGGCGAAGTCGAGCACGACGATCGTGGTGGTGGTCCGGTCGACCTGGATGCCGACGGCGTACCAGGCCTCCGCGTCGAGTTCGAGGAGCCGCCGGGGCTGCCCGCGGCCCTGCTGCTGGTCGCGCCCGACCTCGCGGACCAGGCCGTCCTCGATCAGACGACGCACCGCGTGGGTGATCGTCCCCGCCGTCAGGCCCGACCGTTCGGCCAGCTCGACGCGGCTGAGCGTGCCCTGCGTGCGCAGGAGGTCGAGCATGCGGCCGGCCGTCGATACGTGGCCCTGACCGGGACTGAGCATGCGGTACTCCTCTCCGACGCCTATCCGAATTTCTTCTTGACTACTTAAATTTAACCGGTTAATAATAGAACGGACGCCTAGGACGGGCGTCACCCCTCCAGTTCGCGGGCGAAGAGGCCCCGGACGCGAAAGGACGAAGATGTCATTCACGAATCGAACGCGCCGCCGGCTCGCGGCGGCGATCGGGAGCGCGGCCGCGGTCGGCCTGGCCCTGAGCGCATGCTCGGGTTCGAGCGACGGCAGCGGCTCCGGAGAAGCCACCACCCTGATCACCACCAGCCAGGCCGGCGATATGCAGGTCAACTTCAACCCCTTCTCGCCCTCGCGGATCGGCGGCCTGGGCACCATCTACGAAACGCTGTTCTTCTACAACAAGGCCCAGGTGTCCGACCCCGAACCGCTCCTGGGCACCGAGCACTCGTGGAACGACGACGGCACGGAACTGGCGATCACCCTCCGCGAGAACGTGACCTGGAGCGACGGTGAAGCGTTCACCGCCGACGACGTCGCCTTCACCTTCGAGATGCTCAAGGAGCACCCGGCGATCAACAGCCAGGGCTACGACGGGAACGCCGAAGCCGTCGACGACACCCACGTCGTCTTCACCTTCGAGGAACCGGCGTTCGTCAAGGGCCCGGACCTGCTGAACACGGCCATCGTTCCCGAACACCTCTGGAAAGAGATCGACCCCGAAGAGGACGTCGTCGAGGACCCGATCGGAACCGGCGCCTACACCCTCAAGGAGTTCAAACCCCAGGCATTCACGATCGAGGCCAACCCGGACTACTGGGGCGGCGAACCCGAGGTCAAGGAGGTTCGCACGGTCGCGCTCTCGGGCAACCAGGCGGGCGCCGACGCGATCGCGGCCGGAACCGCCGACTGGATCACCAGCCCCATCCCCGACATCCAGAACACCAACGAGAACTTCCCCGACTACGAGCACTACACCCAGTGGCAGAACCAGATGGTGCTGGCCACCTGCTCGAGCGCGGACATGGGCTGCGAAGGCCCCCAAACCGACCCGGCCGTGCGGCATGCCCTCTACTACGCGATCGACCGCGCACAGCTGAACAGCCTGGCCTTCCAGGAGACCGCCAGTGAGATCTCGCCTTCGTTCGCGCTGACGCCCAGCCAGGACGAGTTCGTCTCCGACGCCGTCACCGAGAAGATCGCCCCGATGGACCCCGACGTGACCCGCGCCGAGCAGATCCTCGAAGACGCCGGATGGGCCAAGGGCGATGACGGCGTCTACGCCAAGGACGGCGAGAAGCTGTCGCTCACCGTCGAGGTCGTCTCCGGCTGGACCGACTACATCACCGCCGTCGACACCATCAGTTCGCAGGCCGCCGAGGCGGGCATCGAGATCGAAGCGGCCCAGTCCTCGTGGAACGAGTGGACCGAGAAGAAGGGTTCGGGCGACTTCGAGCTCGCCATCGACTCCCTATGGCAGGGCCCCGCACCGGACCCGTACTACCTGTACACCTACTTCTTCGACTCCGGCACCGGCGCCGAAGTGGGCGAGTCGGCGGGCAACAACTTCTCCCGATACGACAACCCCGTCGTCGACGAAGCACTCGACGAGATCGCGAAGCTCTCCCTCGAGGACGACGCCGCGCGGCAGCTGCACTTCGACACGATCCAGTCCGAGATCGTCGGGGACATGCCCTACATCCCGGTCCTGACCGGCGGCACCACCAGCATCTGGAACACCGCGAAGTTCACAGGCTGGCCCTCCGACGAGGACCTGTACGCCTTCCCCGCGGTCTGGTCGGCGTTCGACGCCGCCGAGATCTACAAGCGGCTCGAGCCGGCGAGCTAGTCGCCCCCGGCCCCGAAGGAGAAGACTGTTGAGCTATTTCCTGCGCAAACTCGGCTTCTACGCGGTCGCCCTGTGGGCCGCGCTGACGCTGAACTTCGCGATCCCGCGGTTGCTGCCCGGCGACCCGGTGGACATCCTGCTCGCCAAGCTGCAGCAGCGCGGCGGCACGGTGAGCCCGGAGACGAGGGAGGCCTACAGCCTGCTCCTCGGGGGCGACACCACCGAGCCCTTGTGGATGCAATACGTCGACTACCTGAAGAACCTGTTCCGCGGCGACCTCGGCGTCTCGGTCAGCTACTACCCGGCCGAGGTCTCCGACGTGATCAGTCAGTCGCTGCCGTGGACGGTGGTGCTCGTCGGCCTCTCGACGATCCTCGCCGCCGTCCTCGGCGTGACCCTCGGCGCGTTCGTCGGCTGGAAGCCGGGCACTTGGCTCGACTCGCTGGTCCCGGCCACCACCCTGCTCGCGGCGGTTCCGTACTTCTGGCTCGCGCTCATCCTCACCTACCTGCTCGCCCGGGTCCTGGGCTGGTTTCCGATGCAGGGAGGCTACGACGTCACCCTGTCCCCGGGCTGGAACGCCGAGTTCATCGGCTCGGCGATCCACTACGGATTCCTGCCCGCGCTCACCATCGTGCTGGCCTCCCTCGGAGGGTGGCTTCTGGGCATGCGCAACATGATGGTGTCCACCCTCTCGGAGGACTACGTCCTCACCGCCGAAGCGAAGGGCCTGTCGCCGAGGAAGATCCTGCGCTCGTACGCCTCGCGGAACGCCGTCCTGCCGTCGGTCGCGGGATTCGCGATCTCGCTCGGCTTCGTCGTCTCCGGCTCGGTGATCACCGAACAGGTGTTCTCCTATCCGGGCATCGGCTCACGGCTGCTCGGCGCGGTCCAGAACAACGACTACGCGCTCATGCAGGGCGTGTTCCTCTTCATCACGCTCGCCGTCCTGGGCGCCAATCTCGTGGTCGACATGCTCTACGGCGTCATCGACCCGCGCACCCGCGCCCGGTCCTGAGATAGGTGCAACTCATGACGAATCCGAAAATCCCCGACGCTCCGCCGCCCGGGACCGGCGACGAGAGCCGAGTGTCGGACACGCGGCCGAAGTCCGGATTTCGGATGCTGCTGCCGACCATGACGCCCTGGCTGGCAGTGGGCCTGATCCTGGTAGTCGGCATCACCGTGTTCGGCGTCCTCGCCCCGTTCCTGGTCGGCGACCCCGACCAGATCAGAGACCAGGGGCTGTCCGGACCCAGCGCCGAGTTCCCGTTGGGCACCACCCAGACCGGGCAGGACGTGCTCGCTCAGCTCGCCTACGCGACGCGCGGCTCCCTTCAGATCGGCCTCATCGTGGGTGTGCTCGCCACGATCCTGTCGTGCTTCTTCGGCATCTACGGGGCCTATCGGGGCAGGCTCGTCGACGAGGCGTTCTCGCTGCTTTCCAACGTCTTCCTGGTCATCCCCGGCCTGCCGCTGGTCATCGTGATCTCCGGGTTCGTCCCGCGCGAGAGCCGCGGGCTGTGGACGATCGCGGTGGTCCTGGCCGTCACCGGCTGGGCCGCCTCGGCCCGCGTGCTGCGCGCCCAGACGCTGTCGGTCCGCAATCGCGACTACGTGGCCGCCTCCAAGGTCTCCGGCGAACGCCCATGGCGGGTCATCCTGGTCGAGATCCTGCCGAACCTGCTGCCGGTCATCGCCTCGCAGTTCGTCTTCGCCGTCATCGCTGCGATCCTCGGTGAGGCGGGGCTGTCGTTCATCGGCCTCGGCGCCTCCAACTCCTCGACACTGGGAACGATGCTCTTCTACGCCCAGAACGGCTTCGCGCTGCCGTTGGGCGCCTGGTGGTGGTTCGTGCCGCCAGGGCTGATGATCGCCCTGTTCGGCATGGGTTTGTCCATAGTGAACTTCTCGATCGACGAGATCATCAACCCCAAGCTCAAGAACATGCGGCTCCACCGCAAGCGCGCCCGCAAGGCCGCGAAGCTCGAACGCCGGCTCGCGCAGCACCGGGCCGTCCCCGACCCAGAGGAGTCCGGCCGATGACGACCATGTCCGAAACCGCCCGAGCCGAGCGGCTCGCCGTCGCGCAACCCGTCCTGACCGTCGCCGACCTCACCGTCGTCTACGAGGTCGAAAAGCCGGTCACGGCCGTCCGCGATGCCGACCTGACCCTCCACCGCGGCGAGATCCTCGGGCTCGCGGGCGAATCCGGCTGCGGCAAGACCACCCTCGCATACGCGGTCAACCGCCTCCACCGCCCGCCCGCGCGTATCGCGTCGGGCCGGATCACCTTCCACGACCGGTCAGGCGAGGACATCGACATCCTCTCGCTGAAGGAGGCCGACCTGCGCCTCTTCCGCTGGGAGAAGCTCTCCATGGTCTTCCAGGGAGCGATGAACGCGCTCAACCCGGTCACCTCGGTCAGAGCCCAGCTGCGCGACACGCTGCTGGCCCACCGGCCCGGCATGTCGCGCGCGGAGGTCCGCGAACGATCGGCCGACGTCCTCGAACGCGTCGGCGTCGACCCGGTCCGGCTCGGCTCCTACCCGCACGAGCTGTCCGGCGGCATGCGCCAGAGGGTCATGATCGCCATGGCGATGCTGCTGGAACCGCAGATCATGGTCATGGACGAGCCGACCACCGCCCTCGACGTGGTCGTGCAGCGCGACATCCTCCGCGAGATCGTGCGCCTGCGCGACGAACTGGACTTCGCGGTCGTCTTCATCACCCACGATCTGCCGCTGCTGCTGGAGATCTCGGACCGGATCGCCGTGATGCTCGACGGCGAGATCGTCGAGCTCGACACCGCCGACCGCCTCTACCGGGACGCGAGGCACCCCTACACCCGCAAGCTCCTCGGCTCCTTCCCGAGCCTGTCGGGCACGCGCGGGTCCTTCATCCGAGACGGCGTCGACCAGCCCGAGGAGCCATCATGACCAGCGTCCACGTGACCGACTTGGTGAAGGACTACAAGCTCCGGTCGGGCCTGAAGCGGACCCGCCTGCGCGCGGTCGACCACGTCAGCCTCGAACTCGTCCCCGGCAGGACCGTCGCGCTGGTGGGGGAGTCGGGCTCCGGCAAGTCGACGATCGCCAAGATCCTCACCAGGATGGAGCGTCCCACCTCGGGAACCGTCGATGTCCGGCTCGAGGACGGCACCGCCGTCGACGGCGCGGCCTACCGGCGCGAAGTGCAGATGGTCTTCCAGGACCCCTTCGCCTCGCTGAACCCCTTCCACTCCATCGAGCACCACATCGCCCGCCCGCTGCGCATCCACAAGCGCACCGGCACGAACGAGGAGACGCACGCGCGAGTGATCGAGATGCTGGAGCGGGTCAACCTCTCCCCGGGCGAGGACCTCGCGCCCCGCCGACCGCACGAGCTGTCCGGCGGCCAGCGCCAACGCGTCGCGATCGCCCGCGCCCTCGCCCCAGGCGCCCAGGTGCTCATCGCCGACGAGCCGGTGTCCATGCTCGACGTGTCGATCCGCCTCGGCGTGCTCAACCTGCTGGGGCGGCTCCAGCGCGAGGACGACCTGGCCGTCCTCTACATCACCCACGACCTGGCCACCGCGCGGCACTTCTCCGACGAGATCGTGGTGCTCTACCGCGGCCGCGTGGTCGAGCGGGGCCCGTCCGACGCGGTCATCCTGGACCCGCGCCACGACTACACCAAGCTGCTGGCCCAGGCCGCGCCCGACCCCGAGCGCCCGGGCCGCCTCGCGGCCGACGCCGGACCGGTCGACCGCGACGCCATCGACAACGGCCGCTGCTACGACCACTTCGCCGGGCAGTGGCGCGACGCCGGAGTCCCGACCGAATCGAAGGAGCGAAGCGCCTGATGGAGACCGGAACACCCGACTTCGTCCCCGCCGTCGTGCCCGCCCGGCCCGGCCCGGGACCGACCCCGAGGCTCGCCGACGGCCTGGCCTACGGTGGCGACTACAACCCCGAGCAGTTCCCGAGGGACGTGTGGGACGAGGACGTGCGGCTCATGCGCGAGGCCGGGGTCAACCTGGTGACCCTCGGCGTCTTCGCCTGGGGCACCGTGGAGACCGCCGACGGCGAACGCGACTGGACCTGGATGGACGAGGCGGTCGACCTGCTCGAACGGAACGGCATCGGCATCGACCTGGCCACCCCCACCGCGGCCCCGCCGCAGTGGCTGCTGACCGCCCACCCCGAGATCGCGCCGGTCCTGGCCGACGGCTACCGCGAACCCGCCGGCGGACGCAACGCCTGGTGCCCGGCCTCCCTGCTCTACCGCCGCCACGCGCTGCGGCAAGTCGAGTCGCTCGCCGAACGCTACGGCCGCCACCCGTCCGTGCGGCTGTGGCACGTGGGCAACGAACTCGGCGGCGGCAACGCCCGCTGCCACTGCGAACGCTCGGCCGCGGCCTTCCGCGAATGGCTCGCGCGCCGCCACGGGAGCCTGGAGGCGGTCAACGCCGCCTGGGGGACCGAGCAATGGGGACACCGCTACGGCCGTTGGGAGGAGGTCATGCCCCCGCTGGGCCGCCACGGCGCCCCCAACCCCGCGCTGTTCCTGGACTACGAGCGCTACTCCTCGGACGCGCTCCTGTCGCACTACCTGGCCGAGAAGGAGGTCATCGAACGGCATTCGGACGTCCCGGTCACCACCAACCTGATGGTCGGCGCCGGAGCGCAGGTGGTCGACTACGCCTCCTGGGCCCCGCACACCGCCGTCGCCGCCAACGACCACTACACGAGCGTGGACGATCCGCTGCGAGAACAGGACCTGGCCTTCTCCGGCGACCGGATGCGCGGCATGGCCGCCGACCGCCGCCCCTGGCTGCTCATGGAGAGCTCCACCGGCGGCCCGAGCTGGCAGCGCCGCAACCGCGCCAAGGACCCCGGCGAGATCCTCCGGCACTCGCTCGGCCACGTCGCCCGCGGCGCCGACGGCGTCATGTTCTTCCAGTGGCGCGCCTCCACCTCGGGCGCAGAGCAGTTCCACTCGGCGATGCTGCCGCACACCGGCACCCGCTCACGCGTGTGGAAGGAGGTCGTCGAGCTCGGCGCCCGCCTGAAATCGCTCGCGGAGATCCGGGGGACGCGGGTCGAGGCGGCGAAGGCCGCGATCGTCGTGGACGATCCGGCCGGCTGGGCCCTCCGGCACGGCCTCAAACCGCACCGCGACCTGTCGTACGGACGCGAACTGCGAGCCTGGCACCGGGCCCTGTGGGACCGGCAGGTCCTGTGCGACGTGGTGCCGCCCGACCGGGACCTGGACGGCTACGATCTGGTGATCGTACCGAACCTGCTCGTGGTCGACCGGGCCGCAGCCGACCGGCTCAGCTCCGTCCCCGAACGCGGCGGCACCCTGCTCGTCACCTACCTCTCCGGCATCTGCGAGGCCGACTCCAAGGTCATCACCGGCGGCTTCCCGGGCGCCTTCCGCGACGTCCTCGGCGCCTGGAGCGACGAGTTCTACCCGCTCCAGGAAGGCGAGGCTGTCGAACTCGACGACGGCACCGCCGTGACCGACTGGACCGAGCGGGTCCACCTCGACGGCGCCGAAGCCGTCGTCCGCTACGCCTCCAGTTCACTGGCGGACGGCCCGGCCGTCACCCGCCGCGCGGTCGGCGGAGGCGCCGCCTGGTACGTCTCGGCGCCGCTGGCCGCCGAGTCCGCCGACCGCATCGCGGCCCGCCTGATCGCCGACGCCGGTCTGGAGCGCGCCGCCGAGGCCGAACCCGGCCTCGAAGCGGTGCGCCGCACCGGCCCCGGCCGCTCCTACCTGTTCCTGCTCAACCACGACGACACCGACCGTACGGTCGCCGCCGAGGGGCACGACCTGCTCTCCGGCGACCGCGTCGGACCCGAGACGACCGTCCCCGCCGGAGGCGTCCGCGTGCTCCGCGAACCGGTTCGCCAACCAGGCCACCACGCTCCCGACCACATTGAGGACCGACCGTGACCCAGCTGCCATCGACCTTCCGCGCCCTCCACGAGGGCTGGACCCTCACCGCCGCCGAGCTCTCCCCGGAGGCTCCCGGACCGGTCGCCGCCGCGCTCGCCGAGGGCGTGGACGCCGCCGTTCCCGGCGAGGCGCACCTGGACCTGAACCGGACCGGCCTCATCGACGACCCGTTCGACGGCGACAACGAAGCGGCCCAGCAGTGGATCGGCGACACCTCATGGCGGTTCGCGACGACCTTCACCTGGACCGACGACGGATCGGACCGCCACGACCTCGTGGCGCACGGTCTCGACACGGTCGCGACCGTCGAGCTCAACGGCGTCGAAATCGGACGCACCGAGAACATGCACCGCTCCTACCGGTGGGACGCGCGCGAGGCACTGCGCGAGGGGGACAACACCCTCACCGTCACCTTCGCCGCCCCGGTGCCCGAAACCGACGCCCGCGCCGCGCGCGACGGAGCGATGCCGCAGGTCAACCACCACGAGTTCAACCAGATTCGCAAGATGGCCTGCGCCTTCGGCTGGGACTGGGGCATCGACGTCGCCGGGGCCGGGATCTGGAAGCCGATCGGGATCGACTCCTGGTCGAACGTGCGGATAGCCGCCGTGCGGCCCCTGGTCGGCATCGACGGCACGGACGGCACTCTCGCCGTCCACATCGACATCGAACGCGGCGGCGCCGAGACCGAGGTCCCGGTCGCCGTCACCGTGACCGGCCCCGACGGCGAGACCGTGACCGCCGCCGGGACCGTCGCCCCCGGAACGGCCTCGGCCGTGGTCCACGCGGCAGTGCCGGACGTCGAGCGCTGGTGGCCGGTCGGCTATGGCGACCAGCCGCTGTACGACGTCACCGTCAAGACCGGCGATGCCGCGTGGACCGGCCGGGTCGGCTTCCGCACCGTCGAACTCGACACCGCCCCCGACGAGCACGGCGCCCCGTTCAACCTGAAGGTCAACGGCGAACGCGTCCTCGTGCGCGGCGCCAACTGGATCCCCGACCACGCCTTCCTCACCGAGATCGGCCGCGACCGCTACGCCCGGCGCGTCACCGACGCCCTCGAGGCCAACATCAACCTGCTGCGCGTGTGGGGCGGCGGCATCTACGAGTCCGAGGACCTCTACGACCTCGCCGACGAGCACGGGCTATTGATGTGGCAGGACTTCCTGTTCGCCTGCGCCGCATACAGCGAGGACGAGCCGCTGCGCACCGAGGTCGAAGCGGAGGTGCGCGAGAACGTCACCCGCCTGTCGGCGCACCCGTCGCTGGTGCTGTGGAACGGCAACAACGAGAACATGATGGGCTGGCTCGACTGGGGCTGGGCCGGAGCGCTCGCCGGGCGCGGCTGGGGCGACCACTACTACACCGACCTGATCCCGCGCCTCGTGGCCGAACTCGACGGCACCCGCCCGTACACCCCGGCCAGCCCGTTCTCCTTCGGCGACTACCGCAACCCCAACGACGAACGCTACGGCTCGGTCCACATCTGGGACGTGTGGAACCGCGAGGACTACACCGTCTACGGCAAGTACAGGGCCCGCTTCGTCGCCGAGTTCGGCTTCCAGGCCCCACCGGCCTGGTCCACCCTCACCAGGGTCGTCCACGATGAACCGCTCGACCCGTTCGGCCACCAGATGCTCGTCCACCAGAAGGCGAACCTCGGCAACGCCAAGCTTCAGCGCGGCTGGTCCGGGCACCTTCCCGACCCGGAGTCCATCGAGGACTGGCACTGGACGACCCAGCTGAACCAGGCCCACGCCATCAGGTTCGGCGTCGAGCACTTCCGGTCCATGACCCCGCACAACACCGGCACGGTCCTGTGGCAGCTCAACGACAACTGGCCCGTCGTCTCCTGGGCCGCGGTCGACTTCGACGAGCACCGCAAGCCGCTGTGGCACGCCCTGCGCGACGCCTACGCCCCGCGCTTGGCCACCCTCCAGCCGCGGGCCTCGAAAGAGGCGTGGGCGAACGCTTGGGAAGGCACGGAACCCGAGCCCGACACGCTCGCGCTCGTCCTGGTCAACGACACCGGCCGGGCCTACGAAGGTTCGTTCACCGTCACCCGGGAGGGCTTCGACGGCACCGTGCTCGCCAAGACCGTGATCGAGACCCGCGTCGAGGCCCGCGGCGCCGCCACGTTCGCCGTCCCGGCCGAGGTCGCCGCGTTCGACGACCCGCGCTCCGAAGCGATCGTGGCCGAGCCGGACGCGGAGGCCTCCGGCTTCGCGACCGCGTTCCGCTACGGCGCCGAGATCGTCGACCAGCACCTGGAGCCGCGGCCGCTGCGCGTCGAGGCCGAGCCCGCCGAGGGCGGCTGCCTGCTGCGCGTGACCGCGAACTCGCTGGCCCGGGACGTGTTCTGCCACGCCGACACCGTGGACCCGGGCGCCTCGGCCGACGGCGGCATGTTCACGCTGCGGGCGGGCCGGGAGGCCCGGATCCGCGTCGACTCGCCCGCCGGCGACCCCGACGCCTTCGCCGCGGCCGTGCACTGCGCCAACGACCTGCTCTAGCGAGGAGAAGCGAACGTGACACTGCGATGGTCCTACGGCGGCATGGAGCTGGAGCTCGCGACCGGGCCCGGCGCGCCCGTGGCGATGCGGTCGCTGCGGCGCACCGCGGACGCCCCCGGGCCACCCGCCGCCGGTGCCCCGCCGCTGGTGGAGGTCCAGGCGCTCGGGCACGGGCGCTTCCCCGGCAGCCACCGCTACACCTCCACAGTGGTCGGATCGCGTCTGCGCTACGAATCGCACGAGACCACCGAAGGCGCGCTGCGAATCCACCAGCGCGACAAGGTCACCGGACTGCGCGCCACCAGCGTGCTCCAACCGCTCGGCGGCGCGCTCCGCGCCTGGACGGTCCTGCGCTCGGGCGAAGCGCCGATCACCGTCCAGGCGGTGACGTCCCTGGTCCTGGGCACGTTCGTCACCGCGGACACCGCCGTCGAGGATCTGGACGTCCTGTGGGGCGACAGCGACTGGGTCGCCGAGTCCCGCTGGAACCGCGCGCCGCTGCGCGAGGTCGGACTGCCGGCGATGGATCCGGCCGTCCACCACCACCTCAACCGCGCCCGGATGGCCGTCACCACCCGCAGCTCCTGGTCCACCGGCGAACGCCTGCCGACCGGCCTGATCGTCCGCCGCGACGGCGGCCCGGGCCTGGCCTTCCAGATCGAGCACAACGGCGCCTGGCACTGGGAGATCGGCGAGGACCGCGAGGGCGCCTCGCTGGCGCTGCTCGGCCCCACCGACGCCGAACACCAGTGGACGGTCGAACTGGCCTCCGGTGAGGAGTTCACCTCTGTCCCCGTGACCGTTGCGCCGACCGGCGGCGACGGCGACCCGGTCGACCAGGCGCTGTCGGCCCTCACCGGCTACCGCCGCGCGCTCGTGGCCCGCACCGGCACCGCCGCCCACGACCGTCCGCTGCCGGTGATCTTCAACGACTACATGAACACCCTGATGGGCGACCCGACCACGGCCAAGATCCTCCCGCTGGCCGAGGCGGCCGCCCGAGCCGGGGCGGACTGCTACTGCATTGACGCCGGCTGGTACGACGACGACGCGGGCGGCTGGTGGGATGCCGTGGGGGAGTGGCGGCCGAGCGCCTCGCGGTTCCCCGGCGGCCTCGAAGCAGTGCTCGACCGCATCCGCTCCCTCGGCATGGTCCCGGGCATCTGGCTGGAGCCCGAGGTCGTCGGCGTGCGATCCCCGCTCGCGCGGACCCTGCCCGACGACGCCTTCTTCCAGCGCGGCGGGCACCGGGTCGTCGAGCACGGCCGCCACCAGCTCGACCTGCGCCACCCGGCAGCTAAGTCGCACCTCGACGGAGTGGTCGACCGGCTCGTCGCCATGGGCGTCGGATACTTCAAACTCGACTACAACATCATGCCCGGCCCCGGCACCGACACCGGCGGACTCGCCCCCGGCGCGGGCCTGCTGGAGCACTGCCGGTCCTACCTGGCCTGGCTCGACGGCGTGCTGGCCCGGCACCCGGGCCTGCTGATCGAGAACTGCGCCTCCGGCGGCATGCGCGCCGACTACGCCACGCTCTCCCGCCTCCACATCCAGTCGACATCGGACCAGCAGGACCCCCTGCTGTACCCGCCGATCGCCGCCGCCACACCGGCATCGGTGCTCCCCGAACAGGCCGGCCACTGGGGCTACGCCCAGCCCGAGATGAGCCCCGAGGAATCGGCGTTCACCCTCGTCGCGGGCCTGACCGGACGCCTCTACCTCTCCGGCCACCTGGCGTCCATGGACCCGGACCAACTCCGGCTCGTGGCCGACGCCGTCGCGGCGCACCGCGAACTGCTGCCGTTCACCGCCCGGGCCGTCCCCTCCTGGCCCCTGGGCCTCGAACACCGCGGCCCCTGGCAGGCCCTTGCCCTGCGCGAAGGGAACACCGCGGTCCTGACCGTCTGGCGCCTGCCCGGCGCGCCCTACTCCCTCGAAGTGCCGCTGCCCGCGCTGCGCGGACACGAACTCGCCCACGAACAGCTGTTCCCGGCCCCCGCGACGCCCGGCACGGGCCAGTGGGACCTCGCCTGGAACGCCGAGACCGGCCTGCTGCGCGTCGAGACCGACGTCCCGGCGCCCACCGCGCGCGTCCTGCGCCTGAGCCCGGCCCCCGCACCGAAGGAGCGCCCTTGACACCCTGGCCCCGCCTGCGGACCCACCGGGCCTGGCTCGACGGCGAATGCCGACGGCTGCTCGCCTTCGGTGCACGGGCCTCGCTCCCCGACGGAGGCCCCGCCTACCCCGGCGCCGACGGCCCGACCGCCCGCGACACCCTCGCGGCCCCGACCGGCGAACAGCTCCGCCAGGCCGCCGCCTGGCAACCCGTGCCGCCGCGATCACCGTCTCCCGCCCGGGAGCCGACCCACCCACCCGAACAGAACTCGTCCCCCTGCACGAACCCGGCGTCGTGTTCTCCCTCTAGCGCTCCGGTTGTGACTCCGAGTCCAGCGCGGCGAGGGCGGCCTGGAGTTCGTTCAGCGATTGAATGACGCGAATATCGGCGTCGACCGCGGCGGCGACGCCGTCGTTCACCCGGTCGAGCCAGAAGCCGTGGAGTCCCGCGCGACGCGCTCCTACCGCGTCGGTCTCGTAGTCGTCTCCGACGTAGGCCGTCTCATGTGGCCGAAGGCCGAGCGAGGCGCAGCCGGCGAGGAAGATGCTCGCCTCGGGTTTGGCGGCGCCGTGCTGATCCGAGCATATGAGCCGGTCGCCGAAGTAGGAACGGAGTCCGATGGCGTCGAGTTTGCGGCGTTGATGGTCGACCGAGGAGTTGGAGACCACGCCCAGCCGAAAATCGGGCGCGAGCTTCTTGAGCGCGGACTCGGCGTCGGGGAACGGTGTCCGGGTCGTATGGCGGTGGGCCTGGTACCCGGCGAACCACGCGGAGCACTCCCTGTCGGAAAGACCGGCCCCGGCGGACGCACCGAGGCGGACGAGGAAATCCCGAGCACGTTCGCGCTGCTGCGAGGCGAAGCTGATTTCGCCGCTCAAAAAGCGGCCATAGTGCCGCTCCCGGACCTCCCGCCACAACCGGACCGCCGCGGCACCGCCGCCGAACCGGTCCAGCAGGCCCCGCATCCGCAGATAGGCGAGTAGACTGTCGGCCTCCGACCCCGAGTCGAACAACGTGTCGTCAATATCGAAAAGCACACCCCGGATCGGCATGAGGTCGCTCCCACCGGTCGAAGGATCGGATTCCGCTGCGGTGCATCGCGAGCAGGAGCGCAGCGGATGCGGACCGATCCTAGGATAGCGTCGCCCCGAGAATCTGAATCGCCCCTGGCTCTATCCGAAGGGGACGCCGCAGCGTAGGAGGACGTTGGCGTACGGGCGGGCCTCGCCGGTGCGGACTATGAGGCGGGCTCGGGCCGACCTGGTCTTCAGTTCCTCGTGCGGTATGTGGGTCAACTGTGGCAGGCGTTCGGCCAGGAGCGCAGCGCATTCGGGGTTGGCCTCGGTGACCTCGGAGGCGGCGGTGGCGCCCTCGACGACGATCTCGGTGAGGAGGCCGCCCAGGACGTCGGTGAAGGACGGGATGCCCGCGGTGAAGGCGAGATCGACCACCGGCACGCCGCCCGGCCGCGGCATGCCGCTGTCGCAGACGAGCACCTCATCGGTGTGGCCGAGGAGCGCGAGGGCCCCGGCCAGTTCGGCGTTGATGATTCCGGTTCGCTTCACGGCAGGTCCTCCATGCGGGGGTACGAGTCTTGAGCGCCCTCCCGGGTGACGGCGAAGGCCCCCACTCGAGTGGCGAACGCGGCGGCGTCGGCGAGCGCGTCGCCTTCGGCGAGCCGCCAGGCGAGCGCCCCGGTGAACGCGTCGCCGGCTCCGGTGGTGTCGACCGGGTCGACCTTCGGGCTGGGCAGGTGCCGGGTCGACCCCGCCTCGGCCGCGATCGCCCCGTCCGCGCCGAGGGTGACGATCGCCGACCGGGGACCGCGCGCGAGCAGCGCGGCCGCCGCCTCCTCCATCGACCGCGGCATGGCCCTGCCGAGCAGCCGCGCCGCCTCGTGCTCGTTGACGACCAGCGGGTCGCACAGCGCCAGCAGCTCGTCCGGCACCGGGCCGGGCGGGGACGGATTGAACACCAAGCGCCGGGCCGCGCGGGCGGCGGCGAGCACCGCGGGGAGCGGGATCTCCAACTGGAGCGAGACGACCGCGGCGTCGGCGATGATCGCGCCCGCCGCCGCGACGTCGCCCGGCCCGACTCGGCCGTTGGCGCCCGGGGAGACGACGATGGTGTTGTCGCCGTCCGGGCCCACCGCGATCAGGGCGGCCCCGGAGGCCCCGTCCGAACGGCGCAGACCGGCCAGGTCCACGCCGTCCCGGCGGAGCGCGTCGCCGAGGAACTCGCCGTACGGGTCGGATCCGACGCGGCCGACGAAGGCCACGTCGGCGCCGAGCCGCGCCGCCGCGACGGCCTGGTTGGCGCCCTTGCCCCCCGGATGGACGACGATGTCCGACCCGTGGACGGTCTCGCCGACCTCCGGGTGGCGTTCGACCCGCACGACCAGGTCGGCGTTGGCCGAGCCGACCACGGCGACGCGCTTCGGCATCTACTCCTCCTTGAAGTCGCCGACGTTGTCGGCGGTGACGATCTGGACCGGCACGTCCTGGCTGGCGTCGATGGTCTCGCCGTCGGCGGCCGCGACGGCGCTCTCCACCGCGTCGGCGCCGAGCAGCGCCGGCTGCTGGGCGGCGGTGGCCGCGAGCGTCCCCTCCTCGATCGCGGTGAAGCCGTCCGGTGTGCCGTCGAAGCCGACGACCTGCACGTCCGTGCCGGCCCTGTCGCCCAGGGCCTCGATGGCGCCTAGGGCCATCTCGTCGTTCTCGGCGAAGACGCCGGTGATGTCCGGGTTGGACTGGAGGATGTTGGTCATCACGTCCAGGCCCTTGGCGCGGTCGAAGTCGGCCGGCTGCTCGGCGACGACCTCGATGCCGTCGTGCTCGGCGATGCCCTCGGTGAAGCCCTGCCCGCGGTCGCGGGAGGCCGAGGTCCCTGGCACGCCCTGCAGGACGGCGACCTGGCCCTCCCCGCCGATCAGTTCGGCGAGCTCGTCGGCGGCGAGCCGGCCGCCTTCGACGTTGTCGGAGGCCACGGTCTGGGCCAGCTCGGCCCCGTTGACGGTCCGGTCGGCGGCGATCACCGGGATGTTCGCGTTGGTCGCGGCGGTCACCGCGGTCGCGGCGGCGTCGGAGTCGACCGGGTTGATGACGATCGCGTCGACGTTCTGGCTGACGAAGTTCTGGACCTGGTCGAACTGCTGCGAGGCGTCGTTCTGCGCGTCGGTCACGGTCAGTTCGACGCCGAGCTCGTCGGCCTTGGCCTCAGCTCCGTCGCGGAGCTGGACGAAGAACGGGTTGTTGAGCGTCGAGACGGACATGCCGATCTCGACGGTGTCCTCGTCGCCGTCGCCGGCGCTGCCGCAGGCGGTGACACCGAGCAGGAGCGCGGCGCCGAGGGCGATTGGTGCTGTACGCTTCATGGATCTTCCTTCGTTAGACGGACGCCTTGCGGCGCAAGGTGTCGAGCAGTACGGCGAGGATGATGACCACGCCGATGACGACCTGCTGCCAGAACGCCGACACCGACAGCAGGTTGAGGCCGTTGCGGAGCACGGCCAGGATGAACGCGCCGATCAGGGTGCCGAACGCGGTGCCTTTGCCGCCGGACAGGCTCGCGCCGCCGATGACGACGGCGGCGATCGCGTCCAGCTCGTAGCCCGTGCCGGCCTGGGGCTGCGCCGAGGCCAGCCGACTGGCCAGGACGATCCCGCCGACGGCGGCGAAGCCGCCGGAGAGCGCGTAGGCCACGAACTTCTGCCGGGTGACCCGGATGCCGGAGAGGCGGGCCGCCTCCTCGTTGCCGCCGATGGCGTACATGGCTCGGCCCGAGTACGTGCGGGACAGGATCACCGCGGCGAGGGCCCCCATCCCCAGCATGATGAGCAGCGGTATCGGCAGGTAGGCGCCGATGTTGCCGCCGAGGGAGGCGATCGCGTCGGGCATGGCGATCGGGCTGCCGTCGGAGACGACCAGCGCGAGACCGCGCGCGATGCCGAGCATCGCGAGCGTGGCGATGAACGGCGGGAGCTTGCCGTAGGCGATCAGCCCCGCGCTGGCGAGCCCGCACACGATCCCGGTGGCGAGCGCCATCAGCAGCGCGAGCGGCCACGGCAGGCCGAATTCGGCGGACATTACCCCGAGCACGATCGCCGACAGCGCGGCGACCGAACCGACCGACAGGTCGATCCCGGCGGTGACGATGACGAACGTCGCGCCCAGGGCGAGGATCGCGATAACGGCCGCCTGGACGCCCACGTTGAGCAGGTTCGTGGGGTTCAGGAAGTCCTCGGACATCACCGCCAGGACGGCGACGAGGACGATCAGGCCGATGACGGCGCCGTTCTCGGCGGCCCAGGCGGTGATCTTCGACGGGCGCTTCGCAGCGCCGACCAAGGTGGCCTCAGACATGGGCTTCCTCCATTCCGCTCACTGCGAGCGTCATCACCGAGTCCTGGGTCGCCTCGGCTGCCGGGAGCTCCCCGGCCAGGCGTCCCCTGGACATGACCAGGACGCGGTCGCTCATGCCGAGGATCTCCGGCAGGTCGCTGGAGATCATGAGGATCGCGTGCCCGGACTCGGTCAGGGCGTTGATGAGTTGGTAGATCTCGACCTTGGCGCCGACGTCGATGCCTCGCGTGGGCTCGTCGAGGATGAGCACACTGGACTCGGCCAGCAGCCATTTGCCGATGACGACCTTCTGCTGGTTGCCGCCGGAGAGGGTGCGGACCCGCTGTCCGAGGCCGCTCATCTTGACGCCGAGTTGCCCGGCCACCCGGTCCGCGGCGTCGCGTCGGCCCTTGCGGTTCACGAAGCCCGCGCGGGCGCCGTGGCCGAGGGTGACGATGCCGAGGTTCTCGGCGATGTCCGCGTCGAGGACGAGCCCCTGGGACTTGCGGTCCTCGGGGACGAGCCCGAGGCCGCTCTCCATCGCCGCGTGCACGTCGCCGGCGGGCAGGGGCCTGCCGCGGACGAGCACGCGGCCGGAGTCGTAGCGGTCGGCGCCGAACAGGGCGCGGGCGACCTCGGTGCGCCCGGCGCCGACCAGTCCGGCGACGCCGACGACCTCGCCCGCCCGGACCTCGAACGAGACGTCCTCGAACGCTCCGGCCCGCGTCAGCCCCTCCACCTGGAGCAGGGGCTCGCCGGCCTCGGCGGCCTCGCGCGGGTACTGCTGCGAGATCGACCGCCCGACCATCATCGTGATCAGCTCCTCTTCGGGAGCGGTGGCGGGCGCGCCGCCGACGACGCGGCCGTCGCGCATGACCGTGACCCGGTCGCCGATCCGCGGGATCTCCTCCAGGTGGTGGGTGATGAAGACGATGCCCACGCCCCGGTCCCGCAGGCGGTCGACGAGCGCGAAGAGCCGGTCGACCTCTCCGGTGGTGAGCACCGCGGTGGGCTCGTCCATGATGAGCACCCGCGCGTCGAGCGCGAGCGCCTTGGCGATCTCGACCAGCTGCATCTGGGCGATGCCGAGCGTCGAGGTCCGGCGGGCCGGGTCCAGGTCGAGGCCGACGCGGTCGAGCAGTTCTTCGGCCTCGCGACGCATCCGCTTCCGGTCCACCAGTCCCCACCGGCGCGGCGGCCGCCCCAGCATGAGGTTCTCGGCCACGCTGAGCTCGGGGACCAGGTTGAACTCCTGGTAGATGGTGGCGATCCCGAGCCGCTGGGCCTCGGAGGCCGAGGTGATGCGCGTCGGTGCGCCGTCGACGAGGATGCTCCCCTCGTCGGGCTGGTGGGCCCCGGAGAGCATCTTGATCAGCGTGCTCTTGCCGGCGCCGTTCTCGCCGACCAGGACGTGCACCTCGCCGGGGCGCAGGTCGAAGTCGACGCCGTCGAGCGCGCGGACGCCGGGGAAGCTCTTGCCGACCCCCTCGACCCGCAGCATGGCCTGGCTCATGCGATCTCACCTTCCTCGCCACATGACTTCCGGGGGATGAACTGGGCGTGCAGCGTCGTCGACTCGGGCTCTCGGCCGTCGAGCAGGTCCAGCAGGACCGCCACGGCGCGGTGGCCGAGTTCCTCGGTCGGCTGCGCGATCGCGGTGATCGGCGGGTCGACGTGCACGAACCACGGGACGTCGTCGTAGGAGGCCAGTCCGACGTCCCGGCCGAGCCGCAGGTCGCGGCCGCGGATCTCGTCGAGCGCGCCGAGTGCCATGAGGTTGTCGCCGGCGAAGATCACCTGCGGCGGTTCGGGGAGCGACAGGAGCCGCACGGTGCTGGCCCGTCCGCTTTCGGCCTGGAAGTCCCCGGTCTCGACGTATTCGGGCCGGATCTCCATGCCGTGCCGGCGCATCGCCGCGAGGAACGCCTCGGTGCGGTCGCGGCCGGAGGACAGCGAGTCGGGCCCGGAGATGTACCCGATCCTGCGGTGGCCGAGCCGCGCCAGATGCGCGACGAGTCCGTCGATCGCGCGCGCGCCGTCGACCCGCACGGTCGGAACGGCCAGGCCCGGGAGCGTGCGGTCGAGGAACGCCAGGGGCCGCCCGTCCACCGCCAGTTCGGTGATCGAGGGGGTGACCTCGGCGGTCGGGCAGATCAGGAACGCGTCGACCTGCTGCTCGGCGAAGGTGCGGACGTAGTGGTCCTGCTCCTCGGCGCGTTCGTTGGCGTTCCCGATCACGACCGTGTAGCCGGCCTCCCGCGCGGCCTGCTCGACCGAGCGGGCGAGCGCGGTGAAGAACGGGTTGAGGATGTCGCCGATGATCAGGCCGATCGTCTTGGTCGCGTCGGTTCGCAGCGAGCGCGCGACGGCGTTGGGCACGTACCGCAGCTGCGTCATCGCCTCGACCACGCGGGCGCGGTTCTCCCCGCTGACCCTCGGGTTGTCGTTGATGACCCGGGACACGGTGGCGACCGAGACACCGGCTCGCGCCGCGACGTCCTTGATCCGAGCCATCCGCACACTCCTTCGTGTAATCGATTACTCGAGATCCTACGTAATCGATTACACGATCGTCAAGTCGCCGACACCGCGAATTTTCCTTCGGTCCGACGCCCCGGTCCAGCAGCGCTTAAGGCCCCGGCCCGGCGGACTCAGAGGCGCTCGGGCCCCAGTCCCGCCAGGACCGCCGCCAGTCCGTCGAGCACTGCCGAGAACTCCCCGCCCTCGGGGTCGACGATGTCCTTGGAGGGCGCGACGATCTCGGTCTCCGGCAGTCCCGGCCACTTCGGCTGGACCTCGCCCTCGCCGCCGTTCTCGACCGTGCGGTGCATCAGCCGGAAGGCGCTGCGCCGCCCCGCGAGCTGCGTCCATCGGGGGTCGGGGGTCGCCGTCGAGCCCGCCTCGCGCGGACCGACGCCGAGGACGCGGGCCATCGCGGCGCGGCGGGCGTCCCGCACGGTCGCGCTCACCCCGTCCTTGAGGTCGTGCCCCACGAACGCCAGATCCGTCGAGCCGTCGAAGGTCAGCCCGCGCCGGGAGAACGTCGAGCCGCCGACCAGCGCCCACACGTCGTCCACGACCGCGAAGGTGCCCCGGAGGTTCTCCGGCCGCCCCGGGAAGCCGACCGGGTGGTACACCACGACGCGCTCGGGGAACGCCTCGGCCAGCGTCGCGACGGCGCGGTTCCGCTCCAGGTGCATCCGGTGCGCGAACGGCTCGTATCCGGGTCCGAACGGGATCCGGCGGGGCGTCACCAGCACCACCTTCAGGTTCGGTTCTGCGCCCATGCGGCTCAGCAGCAGGTCCACCAGGTCCACCTTCCGGTCCGCCGTGGTGTCCGCGGTGTGCGACAGGAGCGCGGTCTCGATGTAGACCAGTTCGCGCGCCTGGGACAAGGCCCACCGCCAGGCCCACTGCGCGTCGCGCCGGCCCTGGTGGGCCGCCCTCGCTTCGCGCTTGAACTCGGCGACCCAGCGGTCGCCCGCACCCGGCTCCGGCAGCGAGGTGAGCGGCAGCAGATCGCCGGTCAGGAGCGAGCCGATCGCGCTGATCAGCCCGGACCAGGTATCGGGGAGGGTCTCGACGTCCACCAGCTCCAGGGCGGCACGGAGTTCCGGTGACTCCACCGTGTGCGCCACCGACTGGAGGACGGCGCCGGTGGCGTCGCCGGACGTGCCCGACACCGGGTTCCAGCGCGCGTTGTCGAGCTCGCTCAGGCGCGACACGATGTGGTGGGTGCGGCGCAGCGCCGCGCGGGCCAGGTCCTGCGCGAGTCGGCCGGTGACCCGGACGCCCGGGGCGTGCTCCTCGGGCCCGGCGGGCAGGCCGGGGCTGCCGCGGCGGGCGTCGCCGCCGAGCGATCTCCCGTTGAGGAAGCCCGGTCCGGCCACCGAGGTCCAGGCGCCGGGGTCGGCGCCGTCGTGTCCGGCCACGACCGTCTCCGTGCGGGCCATGGTGGCGAACCGGGGCGACTCCCGAGGTGCGGCCGCGCCGAGCGCGTCCAGCACGATGTCGGTCCCGGTGTGCGCCACGGTCTGCTCGAGCCCGAGGACCGGCGCGGGGCCGATGCCGCGGTGGTCGTCGGCGATGCCGTCGAAGGCGTTCGGGGCGGTGCCGTCCGGCGGCGCGGTGCCGCCGTCGCCGACCGCGTCGATCTCGACCGAACCGAACAGCCGCTGATCCCCTCCGGACGGTCCACGCGTGACGACGAGCAGGTCGAAGACCAGCGCGGGTGCGGACGGCCGCGGATCGGCGCCGACCCCGTACGGGTCCGGCACGCGGATCCTGCATTCGGACCCGGCCGCGACGACGGCGCTGCCGCCGTCGCCGCGCTTGGAGAACCGCAGCAGCTCCAGCGGCACGGTCGCCCGGCCCGGGTCGACGCGCGGGAAGACCCGCACGAACGCCTCGGCGGGCAGCGCCCCGGCCGGCCAGGTCACGACCACATCCGGGGTGGTGCCGATGTAGGCGGCGGTGGCGTCGGCGCGGGCGGCCGCGGCGTGCGCGGCGGCGAGGTCCTCGGCGGTGCCGACCGGCGCGGGCACCGCGGGCCAGCGTTCGGTGCGGCTTCCCGGCAGCGGGAAGTCGTCGGCGACGGTGGGGCTGACCGCCAGCCGCGTCCCGGACAGACCGGCGATCTCGCCCGCCGCGCCGAGGAAGGACCGCCCGTCGGGCAGCACTTCGAGGTCGCCGGTGCCGAGCTCGGGGGCCGGTTCGTTCGCGGTCGCCTCGTCGGCGCCGTCGACGCCGCCGATCGCGGTCGTGCCGCGGTTGCCCGCCAGGTGCAGGCCGAGGTCGGCGACGGCCACGCGGAAGAACTGGCGTTCGAGCACGGGGACCGGGGACCCGGCAGGGACTCCGGTGGTCGGCAGGGCCGGGGCCGAGACGGCGGTCGTGCCGAGCTCGCCGTCGGGAAGCGTCCCGATGCGGATCGCCCCGGTGTCGTCGGTGAGGGTGAGCGCACCGCTCCACTCGTGCGGCCCCGCCTCGAGGCGGGCGTCGGAGCCGATGCGCACCCCCTCACGGTCGGGCACGTCGTTCCACGGCTTCCCGAACAGGTCCACCAGGTGCACACGCACCGCCCCGGCGGTGCCGAGGCCGGCGACCTGCGCGATCGACCCGGCCCGGGCCGGATCGGAGATGTCGTCGTCGGTTCCCGCCTCGCGCCGGTGCAGGGCCGGTATGGCGCGCAGCAGGTCGCGCATCATGCAGGCGACGGCGACCGGGTCGATGATCAGCCCTCGTTCGTCGTGGAAGGTCAGGCGGCCGTGGCCGATGTCAGCTCCGGCGAGGACCGTGTCCGGCCGCATGGGCTGGTCGCTCGGCAGGTCCGGCGGCGGGGTGCCGTCGCGCAGCGCCGCGAAGAACGGCGTGGGCCGCCGGTGCTGGCCGCCGTCGAAGCGGGCGGCGACGAGTCCTTTGAGGCGGAGTGCGCCCTGCGGGTGGAACCGCAGCACGGCGACGGTGCCGTCGAGGCTCACGCCGGCGTGGTCGGTCAGTTCGGGCGCGCCGAGCCGCGACCAGACCAGGTAGCCGTCGACCGGGGCGCGCCAGGACGCGGCGCCTTCGAGGCTCATCGCGGCCTCGTCGATGCTCGGCCGGGCGTCGGCCCACTTCGCGGACAGTTGCGCCGACGCGTGGCCGAGTGCCTCCAGGCCGGTGGTGTTGAACGCGGTGCTGGCGAGGGTCGAGTTGATCACGGGGCGCTCCAGGATGACGAGGTGCGGCGTCCCAGCGGGTCGGTCGCATCGGCGGTGACCGACAGCGGGGCGGCGGCGAATCGGGCGGTGACACGGTAGGGGTCGGCGGCGGTGGGGCGGTGCAGGAACAGCTCCGGCGCGTCCGGCGGCGGCGTCCCGGTGAACGACGGCAGCGAGGCGATATCGCCTCGCAGCACGGTCGTCTCGGTCTCGCCGTCGTTCGCGCGCACCGCGACGACCGAGACGGTGAAGGCCCCGAGCCGGGTGCGCAGCGGCGACGCGTCGGTCCGGAAACCGGCGACGGCCCCGCCGGAGCCGTCGGTGGCGGGCACGACGGTCAGGCCGGTCACGGTCGGCGCGTGCGGCGAGGGCACGATGACCTCCACCGCCGGGCTCGGGTGGGAGCGGCCCCGGATCTGGCCGAGCGAGGCGTCGGCCGAGGCGACCGCGACGGCCCGGTAGTAGACCGGCTCCCACGGCGGCAGCGGGTCCGAATCGGTCAGTTCCCAGTGGAGCCTGCCGTCTTCGGCCGTCGCCGTGGCGGCGCCCGCGATCAGCTCCGGTTCTCCGGCCGCCTCCGGTGTGCCGGAGTTGACTCTGCCGCGCACTCGGCCGATCTCGATGCGTTCGACGGCGACCGGTTCGTCGTCCACGGTGGCCGAGAGCCGGACCGACGCACCGTCCATGTGCGCCAGCAGCAGTGGCGTAGCCGGTTCGAGCCGGGCGGGCACGGCGACGGCGAGGTACTGGTTCGCGTCGGCCGGAAGGCGCCGTTCGACGCCGGTGTCGCTGACCGAGGAGATCCCGTAGAAGTAGACCAGCCGGTTGCCCTTGGGCAGTTCGACTTTCAGCCTCGGTTCGGTCAGCCGCTCGGCGAGGCGCCGGAAGGCGCGTCTGGCCGCGCCGAAGTCGCGGACGCGCAGGTCCGCGAGCCGTTCGGCGGCGGGCCGGTCCAGATCGGGCGAGGGGAGGCCGAGTTCGCGGGCCACGGCCGACTCGTCGGCGACGTACACCGTGTAGCCGGGTCCGGCCCCGGACCAGTCGAGGACGGCGCGGGACACGCCTGCGGCATCGGGGAGCGAGGCCCACAGCATCGGCGCGGTCGTCACCGGCGCGGGCGGCGGCAGGGGGCTGGCCACGCCGGTCCCCACCGGGGCGGAGAACTCGCTCGACTTGAGCGGGCGGACCAGCTCGGCCGCGCGGGCTTTGGCCTCGACGCGGATGCGCGGGTGGGCCGCGTACGGCAGCCCCAGGCCGGGGATCGTGCACCGGTAGGTCCGCAGGTCGCCTTGGCGCTCTTCGAGGATCTCCTCGACGCCGGTCGGGGGCGACTCGCTCGAGGCCCCCGAGAACGAGATCACGTGGTCGTCGACCCGGGGGCCGCCGGGGGAGAGGACCGATCCGTCCACGTCCGGCGGGGCCGTGCCCTCGGGGTGCACGAGGAGGCGGACGCGCACCTCCGCCGGGCGGCGGTCGGCCCAGTCCCAGGTGAATTCGACCGCGGCGGCCGGGGCGGGCCCGGCCTCGTCGATCTCGACCCGGCGCACCGTCGGCCGCTGCGGCGGCACGACCAACCGGTCGTGTTCCACCGACCGCCACGGGCTCCAGCGCCCGAACCAGTCCTGGGCCGCGACGCTGAAGCGGGCTGTGCGGCCCTCCCCGGGGAAGCGCTCGGGGACCGCCGACTGGGTGTACTTGACCCGGTCGGTCTCGCCGCTCAGCCCCGGCACGAACACCCGGTGCCCGCCCGAGGGGCGCTTGTCGAGCGCCGGTTCGAGGTCGGATCCGCCGACCGAGCCGAGCACGGCGTAGCTCGAGGCGCCGATCCCGGTGGCCGCCTCCGGCCGGTCCGCATCCCAGGTCAGGTCGACGATCTCCAGCCATGGCCGGTCGATCCCGCCGGGCCGGTCCAGGCGCGGGCTCGTCCGGTCCGCGTTGACGCGCATACGCGTCGGCGCGTCCGGCGGGTCGCCGCCGACGTCGACGAGCGCGGCCAGGTCGTGTTCGAACGGCAGCCGCAGGTCCAGGCCGGCTACCGACATTTTGAACTCGGCCTTGTGCTCCAAGGTCACCATCAGCAGCCCGCTCATTCGCGACGGCTGCTCGATCCGGTGGGTCACCACCGGGGGTACGGCCATGAGCGTGGTGGCGTCGATCGAGGTGCCGAAGCCCAGGGCGAGCGCCGCGTACGGGTCGGTTCCGGCCGCCAGCAGCGCCGACTGCAGCGGCGGCATCTTCGCGTTCGAAGTCGATCGCCAATGCGAGGGGGCGTCGGTGCCGTGCACCGACCGCGGCACCGGCATGGACTGCTCGATCACGAACCCGGCGTGGTGGCTGCGGTCGCCGGTCAGCCGCAGCATCTCCGCCAGCTGCTTCATGGTCGGCTCCAGCTCGCCGCGCACCAGGGCCTCGGGGTCGGGCGGTGCGAACGGCGGCGCCGGGAGCCCGGAATCGGTCGCGGGCGGCCAGAAGTCGGCCGGGGTGCCGCGGTCGACACGCCGGATCGCGGCCTTGACCGGGTCGGTCAGGGCGCCGGGCGGGCCCTGCGGGTCGAGCGGGTACCCGCCGGAGAACCGCTTGTCGACCGGGAGGCCGACGTATTCGAGCAGCCGCCATCCGGGGTCGTCGACGTGGCGTTGCAGGTCGAGGACCACCGCGCCGGTGACCGTCGTGTTCGGACCGGTGGTGATGGACCGGATGGACGCGCCGGCGAGGGTGAGGCCGATCCCGGTGGCCGGACCCGAGGCGGTGACCTCGTCGACCACTTGGCCGGAACCGGAAGGGCCGGAGTGCGCGCGGACCAGCGCCCGACCCGATCCGACGTCCAAGTCGAGCCGCACCATCGCGGCGGCCCGCTCGCCCGGCCAGGTGTGGAGCACCCGGTCCCGTCCGATCGGGCGCGACCGGACGTCGACCTTTTCGGCCTTGGTGGACGGCTTCGGCAGGTGCCACACCTTGAAGTGCGTCGCCGGCAGGCCGAGCTTCGGATCGATCATCCAGCGCAGCGCGGCCCTGGCGCCGTCGCGGGTGTCGATCACGGCGCCCCTGGCGTTGAACAGGTTGGGCATCACGGTGCGGGTCATGGCATCTCCCAAGCGGGACGGTCGAGCGGGAACTCGCCGAGCAGCGCGGCGGTGTCGGTGGTGTCGAGGTCGAGCAGCGGGTGCAGTTCGCGGGCGAGGCCGAGGGCGACCGTCGATCCGCGCGCGCCGGCCTTGAGGAAGGCGAGCGTGCGGGCGCCGCCGGTGTCGCGGGCGAACCGCTCGACCTTCGCGGTCGCGGGCGGCTCGGGCCGCGCTCCGTCGGGCAGGTTCCGCAGGAACTTCTCGCGCAGCTCCGCTATGGACGGCGCCCGGGTCTCCAGTGCCGTACGTCCCGGCCGGACGTACGCGGACTCGACGAGCGGGCCGCTGCCGGACTCGATCAGCTCGTCGACCACGAGCCATTCGCTCCGGCCCAGCCGCCACTGCAGAATGTGGACGCCGTCGTCGGCGTAGACCGGCTCCGGTTCGAGGCGGCTGCGCCACAGAGGCTCGGGCGCCTCGATGTAGATCGCGACCGGGGCCGACACCTCCTCGCCGTTCCACAGGACGGTGACCTGCGGACTGACCGGCCGCGGACGGGCCTCCAGACCGGCCGCCGTAAGCGCCCGGTCGAACTCGTCTCCACCGACCGCGCCGTCCATCGCGATGAGCGAGGACAGGTCCTCCACCCGCTGGTGGACGACCCTGGACTCCCGGACGGCGCGGGCGAAGTCGTCCCGGCTGCCGTACCGGGAGGTCGTCATCCGCTGCCGGTACAGCGGCCGCTCACCGACCTCGCCTTCGCGGCGTTCGGGCGCGGCGACCTCGCCGCCGTCGTCCAGGGCCTCGATGTCGACGACGTAGTCGGTGACCGGGTCGAGGTGGAAGTCCACCACGGCGCGGCCGTGCCGGTCGCCGCCGGGGTCGAAGTCCCGGCACGGCTTGTCGGCGAGGAGCCGACGCGCGGTCGCTTCGAACGGCGACAGCACCAGCGCCTCCATCCGCTCGAACAGCCCGTCGAGCATGATCCGGGTGAACGGCGCCTCCGGGGTGCCGTCCGAACCGCGGAACGACGCCGCGCGGGCCGCCGCCCGCAGGGACCGGTCGTAGGCGGCGTACAGCTCGAGCACGTCGTCGGTGGCGAACACGAACACCACCGGGTCGTCGTGGAAGTGGTGCGGCTCGTCGGGGGCCGGGAACTGCGCGAGCATCCACGGTTCGAGGTTGCGCGGCGCCTCGTCGTCGGTGAAGAACGTGCGGGTGTCGGTCTCATCGCTGACGGTCCATTTGACGTCGATCTGGTTCGGGTCGCCCTCCTCGCCGTCGCTCGGTTTGCGTCCGGTCTCGGCGGTGTAGTGGACGACGACCCGGTATTCGGCGTCGGGAAGCAGCAGCGCGTGCGGGTCGGAGTCCAGCGAGTCCGCCAGGGCCTGCTCGTCGGCCTCGGCCCGCCGGTCCTCGGCCTCATGGCGGCGCCGCTCGCGCTCCGAGAAGCCCTCGAAGGCGACCAAGAACCACGAAGGGGCGACCAGTCCGAACTTCTCGACGGCGTCCCCGAGCGGCCGGATGCCCAGGTCGATGTGGAAGGCGGCGCGGCTCGGCTTGACGTGGACGAGGAACTCGGCCTTGCGTTCGGCCCCTGCGGCCGGGCCGCGGGCGAGCCGCACCTCGTCCCACCAGGAGCCGCGGGGGTCGGTCCAGCGGCTCGGCAGGTCGGTCTCGGCGTCGACCCGCTCGAACGCGACGTCGACGCGGCCCAGGTCCCGGTTCTCGGCGTCGTAGGCGGCGGCGTCCATCAGCCCGGACGCCACGAGCTTCTCGTCGGCCACGACCAGGAGCGTCATCGCCTCGTGCGGGCCGCCGCTGATCCGGATGACGTCCCGGAGCTCCTTGGCCCTGGCCCGGTCGGCCAGGTCGAGCGCCTCACCGAGCGGGCTGTCGAAGTCCTGCGGCGGCAGCGAGGCGCCGAGCAGCTCGTACGGTGCTTCGAGCGCTTTGGAGACGCACAGCTTGTCGCCTCTTTCGTGGGCCCGTCTCTGCAGCTCCTCCGACGGGCACTGCGCCTGCGCACCGACGACCTCGGCGGGTTTGTGCGGGAGGAGCCCGTCGAGCGGGGTGCCGGTCCGCCAGGTCTCGCGGACGAGTACCTCGGTGTCGACCGGCCGACCGCGGCGGGACCCCGGCTCGTCCGGCCAGGCCTCGCCGTGCGGGTTCCAGCCGGAGTCGTTCGGCCCGAGCGGGCTGTCGCGGAAGGTCCACAGGACGCTGGCGGGCCGGGCGACCGGCGTGCACGCCTCGCCCCAGCCGTCCTCGACGATCCGGTCGAGCGTCTCGCCCTCGAGGATCGCCTTGTCGGTGTTCGTCGGCTTCCAGTCCAGCATGGCCAGATCGACCGGGAGCCCGTCGCCGCTGCCGTCGTCGGGCCCGATCCGCCACGTGTACGGCCTGGGGCCGTCCGTGGTCGGGTCGGTCCCGGCCGCGACCGGGGCGCCGTGCTGAGCCACCAGCCTGAGCTCGACCTCCCTGACGTGGTAGCGCACATAGACCATGCCGCGCTTCTGCCAGCCGTCCTCGCCGGGCGGCGGCGCGCCCTGGACGGTCCCGTCGATCGCGGAGCCGTCCACGACCGGGCCGGCCTCGAACTGCAGCAGCGGGATCGCGTCGATCGGGACGCGCACCTCCCGCGGGCCGTCGCCGCCGTCGACCACCGGGACGGTGCCGTCCTGAGTGCCGCGGCACAGCACCGTGTCGACGCCGCGGTCGACCGCGCTGCCCTCGGCCAGGGCCGGGGAGCGGCTCTGGAGGGTGAGGTCGCGGATCGGCCGGGGCGGGGGCGGCTCGTCGGGATCGTTGCCGAGAGAGAACTCCACGCAGGCCTCGATGGTGAAGAACAGCAGGCTGACCTTCCCGCAGACCTCGCCGTGGATGAAGGTGACCAGTTCGGTCGACGGCGGATCGCCGTGGCCGGTCTCGACCTCGGCGGCCTTGACCGTGAGCGCGGCGCTGGCCTCGATGGCGACGATGATCAGGTGCAGCGCGCCTTCGAGGTAGAGCCGGCCCGCGAACGTCAGCGGCGCGAAGCCGATACCGGCGTCGAATCCCGCGGCGACCTGGAGGTACAGGCCGATGTCCTTCTCGCCCCAGGTGATCGACACGCCGAATCCGGTGGCGAGGGAGAAGCCCTGTAGGCCGTCCCTGAACAGCGGGAACTCGCGGATGCCGTTGCCGTGGACCATGAGATAAGCGGTGGCCTCGAACAGTTCGAGGACCGTGGCCTTGATCGGCTCGCTGATCGTGCCGATGTCGACGTAGAAGTTCTCGGGGTCCTCGAAGGGGAAGCCGGCCTCGATGGGGATCTGGAGGTGGAGGATCTCTTTGATCTCGTACTCGATCTGGATGCCGATCATCACCCCGGACGGGCCGATGTCGACCACGGCCAGCAGGTTCCCGGTGGTCTGGCCCTTGACCGGGGGTTTCTTGCTGAGCAGTTGGGCCTTGACGAACAGGAGGATCCGCGGTCCGGGCAGCTCGAGGACGAGCATGCCCTTGATGTTGAGGATCGTGCCGCCCTCGATGGTGCCTGCGACGACGCCGAGGCCGAAGGCCCAGGAGTCGAGTTGCCCCTTCCAGCCGGTGATGTCGGTGGGGTTGCCGCGCACTTTGGAGTCGAGCCAGTCGAGGGCGGGGTTCCGGGCGGAGGTGTCCTCGTCGCGCGCGTGGTGCATCGCGAACAGGCCGAGGAAGCCGAAGATCGCCATGCCCGTGCCGCCGAGTGGGATCCCGCCGGGGAACTCGACTTCGAGGGTCGCCAGCACGCCGGTGGCGGAGCGGTCGCCCTCCTCGACGGTCTGGATCTTGACTCCGGCGGCGACCCGCAGTCCGACCGTCGGCAGGGCCAGGTCGAGTTGGCCGGCGAAGCCGTCGTCGTAGATCTCCAGGTAGCCCTTGCCCACGAGGGTGTCGGGGATGTCGACGCCGATGCCGATGGCGGTGATCGTCGGCGCCCCGAGCGGGTCGACCGGCAGCCGGAATCCGAACTTGTCGACCTTGAACACGCCGAGGTCGACGCCGAGGCCGAGGTCGACCTCGATGTTGAGCGGGTTGGTCCTGGCGATGCGGGCGCCCAGGACCTGGATGATGTCCCCGATGGCGTCGCCGAGCGCGGGCAGGACCCGCAGCGATCCGGAGTCGGCCAGGTCGAGCGTGTAGCCGCGGGAGGAGTCGAACACCGGGCGGAAGTCGGCCGTGCCGTCGGGGGAGACGTCGAGGCCGAAGCCGATCGCCTTGTAGCGCACCTTGATCGGCTTGTCGACGCGGGTGGTGACGATCTCGAAGTCCTCGACGGCCAGGTTCAGGCGGATGGCGCTCTCGACGTCGAACAGCAGGACCGAGTGGACCTCGTCCTCGTCGTGGGTGACGCCGAGTTCGACCCCGTAGTGGGTGAAGCGGTCGACGTGCGCGATGCCGAGCGCGGTGACGACGATCGGCGTCGCCAGGGACACGACCAGCGGGGCGACGTCGCCGCCGTTCGCGGCGTCGGCCGCGGTGGACGCGGTCAGCGGGGCGAGGGCGAAGTAGAGGCCGAGCAGGTCGCGCCAGGCGTCGTCAGTCGGGGTCGCGTCCTGGGAGGCGGGGATTTCGCCCCAGCTCCACAGCCCGTCCCGGTCGCCCGCGCCGGCGCGGGCGACGAGGGTCTCGGTGAAGGTGGCGGTGGCCGGGTCGTGGGTGACGGTGATGCGGAACTCGACCACGCCGTCGTCGGGGTTGGGTTGCGAGTCGGGCTCGGGAAGGTTGCCCTCCTCGGGCTCCTCCAGGCCCGGGCCGATCGTGTCGAGGTCGTCGCGGTACTCCTCCAGCGCGTCCTCGTGGGCGGTCTGGAAGTCGATGGTGCCGCGCAGTTCGGCGGCGATCGGGACCGGGTCGCGTTCCCAGCGGACGGTGGCGCCGATGCTGCGCAGCCAGTCCGGGCGCTGCGACTCCGGCGGCGAGATCGGATCGTCCTCTTCGGTCTCGTCGGGTTCGGCCGGGTCTCGGATCAGCTCGCCCGCGTAGGGGTCGGTGCGCGGCGCGGTCCGGACGAAGGTGGCCTCGACGTAGCGGAACGCTTCGCGATCGTAGTTCGGATCGCGGTTCATCTCGTTCTCGGCCGGGCCCTCGCCCCTGACACTGATCGTGAAGTCGCCGTCGCGCAATCCGTCGATCTCGTCGAACAGGCGCCTCTTGAGCGCTTCGGCGCGGCGTTCGCAGAGGGCGATGTTGTAGTCGGCATTGGGGTCGCGCTCCCGGCTCGCAAAGGCCTCGAGCTGGATCCGCGGCCTGTTGCCCGAGGCGAGCTCGGCTTCCCAGCTTCGCCGGAACGCTCCGAAGTCGAGGTGGGTGCCGCCTCCCGAGTCGATGGGGCTGCCGCTCAAGGTGGCCGTGTCGGTCGTCTCCCGGGTTCCCCGTCTGCCGTCGCCGGGCTCGGCGAACCTGAAGTAGGCCGTGAGGGCGGCCGGCTCGGGGCCGGGCGGGACGGTCCAATCGACGTTGAGCGGCCGCGTCTGCCCGGGTGCGATCGGCAGGGTGGCGCGGCCGTCGGTCACGGTGGCGCCGGCGATGGTGCCGTCGGGCGGATCGAGCCGGACGGTCACCTGGGCCGGATCGGACTGGTCGACGATGCGGACGCGGTCGGTGGGCGGTTCGAGGCGGACCGCGGGGGCCCTGGTCGAGCCGGGCGACTCCGGTCGGCCGCTGAGCTCGCGGACGGCGTAGAGGTCGAGGACGAGGTACCGCTTCCGGTCTTCGCGGTCGGTGATGCCCACGACCACCTGCTGATCGGGGGAGAACAGCCGCATTCGCTGGAGCGCGGAGAGGTCTCGCACGTCGGAGGTGCCCGCGATGAAGGCGTCGAGGTCGTCGGTATCGGCGGTGTGGGCGTCGACCGCTCCGTGGTCGAGCGCGTGGGCCGCGGCGATGGTGTACGGGGCCGCGCCCGAGTGCACGTCGACCATGAGCAGGTGGTTCTCGTTCTCCGGGCGCATGTTCGAGCTGACGTTCGCCCGGTACCGCAGCAGCTCGGGAGGGTCGCCGTCTCGTCCGGGCGCGGGCTCGATCTCGACCGCGGTGCCGCCGGCGCTGATCAGCCGCAGATCGGCCGTGAGGGCCTCGCCGCGGAAGTCGACGTCGAAGCTGAGGTCGCCCCAGAGGGCCGGTTCGGGCTTGAAGCCGATGACCAGGTCGCGCGCGCCGACGTTGCCGGCGTACCCGACCGACTGGGCCTGCGAGAAGTAGAACCGGAACTCGGGCAGGTGGATGCCGGTGAAGTCGTCGCCGAGTCCGAAGCGGTCGAGCAGGTCGGGCGGGGTGTGCTTCTCGGACAGGTCGAGTACGGCCTTCTCCAGGCCGATGCCGAACTGGTTGTTGTCGAACAGGGCGTGGGCGGGCCGCATCTTGAACAGGGAGGCGACCTCCTCGTCGGGCTCGTTGAGCGTCTCGGCGCCCCACGAGGTGACCTCGATTTCGGCCTCGGTGTCGGATCCGGAGTCCTGGTCGATCTGGAGCACGATGCGCGGCAGGTCGAACTTGACCTCCCGCTGGGTCGGGTGGGGTTTGAGGAAGGCGCCGTCGGGTTCGGCGCCCACCAGGCCGGGGAAGGTGAGGGTGATCAGGTTGAAGAGCAGTTCGAGGCGGAACTGGGTGTTGGGGTAGTCGCTGGGGGCGCTGTCGGCGGGACCGAGCGCCCGGACGGCCGTCCGGAGGCCGCTGTCGCTCAGGTCGTCGGCGGAGAGCGCCCCGGCCGGTCGGCGGGCGACCGACAGCCGGAATTCGACGGCCGTGTCCTGGGGGTCGAACTCGAGGCCGCTCGCGCCCGGCGCGGTGGAGTTCAAGGAGAACGCCAGGACACCGGTCGACTCGTCGGCGACGCGCGCGACGCCGTGGATGACGACCCCGTCGTCGTCCCACGCCTCCTCGTATTCGTCCACGTGCAGGAATTCGAGGATCTGATTGAACTCCTCGCCGAGATCCACCCCGACGAAGAAGTACGGCCGGATCAGATCGATGAGCGCGAGATTTCCCATGAGTCGGGCTCCTGTGCGGTGTACTCGGTGGGCGGAGGGGCTGACGGGGGTCGAGGTGCGCGGAATGCTCGGGCAGAGTCGAAGGCACGCGTCTGCAAGCCGATGAAGTACCAGCATTCGACAAGTCTTAAATGTCCAATTAGTCCATCGACTCATCCAAGTGGACGATGACGACGACAGCCTGAGTATGGCACTGATCACGTCCTTGTGGGGTACGTGAATGACCGTGCGTTTGCCGCTCGGGCTCGCCTCTCGCCTCGACCGGCGAGATCACCGGGCCGCGATCGAGCCCCTCTCGGCCGTGCAGAGGGCGGCCGTGGCGAGGTCGCGTGCACCCGCCCACCACACAACGAGGACTGGAGGAGCCTCGCGGCGGGAGCCCGTGATGCGGGGATCTGAGGAAGCCCCGAGGCGGGAAGCCCCGGGGCCGTCCGGCCGACTTAGACGTCGAGGTAGTCGATGTTGGGCAGCCCGTCCCAGCCGGTCGCGACCAGGCGGATGGTGTTGTCCCCCTCGTTCAGCGGGACCGTCACCGTCTTCGTGCTCCAGGCCGACCACGAACCGGTGCTCTCGAACGATGTGGACGTTACGGTGGAACCGTTCACCACCACATCGGCCCCGCGGGCGCCCCCGGAAGAGCCGTTGGCGAACCCGATCTCCACGGTCGCCTCGCCCGCGCTGTCGGCGGTCACGGTGAACTGCGAGGCCGTGTCGATGGTGTTCGGAGTGTTGCAGAAGCCCGAACCGGAGTAACCGGCATGGTTCGCATCGATCGTGCCGTCGCAGACCGCCGGCGCGTCCTCGGCCTCGTAGCGCATCGGGTCGTCACTGCCGCCGCCGAGCGGCTGGTAGCGGACGAGGATGTCTTCGCCCGAGCCGTTCGAGGTCGCGAGCCACAGCCGGCCGTCGGGGGCCACCTCGACCGTTCTGATCCGGCCGAGCGTCCCTTCGAGCACCGCAGTCGGCTCGCCTGCTTCGCCGCCCGACACCGGCACCGTCCACAGGCGCTCGCCGCGCAGCGCGCCGACGTACGCCACGTCGTCGACGATCTCGAGCCCCGAAGGGGAGGCCTCGGCGGGCCGCCAGGTGATCAGCGGGTCGGTGAACTCCGGCTCACCGCCGGAGCCCTCGACCACGGGCCAGCCGTAGTTGGCTCCGGCCTCGATGTGGTTGAGCTCGTCCCAGGCGTCCTCGCCGAACTCGCTGGCGTACATCTCGCCGCTCGAGTCCCAGGCCAGCCCCTGGACGTTGCGGTGGCCGTAGCTGTAGACCGGCGAGCCCGCGAACGGGTTGTCCGCGGGGACCGACCCGTCGGGCTCGATCCGCAGGATCTTGCCGGCCAGGCTCTGGAGGTCCTGGGCGTTGGCCGTGTCCTGCGCATCTCCGGTCGTGATGTAGAGGTTCCCGTCCGGTCCGAAGGCCAGTCGGCCGCCGTCGTGGTTGCGCGCGGCGGGAATGCCGGTCAGGATCGGCTCGGGCGCGAAGTCGTCGATGGTGAAGCGCACGACCCGGTTGTCCTGGTCGGTGGAGTGGAAGGCGTAGACGTAGCCGTCCTGCTCGTAGTTCGGGGATACGGCCAGGCCCAGGAGCCCGCGCTCGTCCCACGGCCCGTCGGGCGGAGGGACCTCGATTTCTCCGACGACCTCGGAAGCGCCGGACTCGTTGTAGAGCAGGACCGTGCCGCTGTCGCGGTCGGAGACCAGGGCCCTCCCGTCGGGCAGGAAGGCGAGTCCCCAAGGGATCGAGTGCCCTTCGGCCACCACTTGCCCGTTCCCGAAGTCGAACCCGGCCTGCTGCGCCGGTTCGACCTCTTCCGGATCGGCATGCGCCACCGCCGTACCGACGCCGAGCGACGCGATCGCGAGCGCTGCGACCGCCAGTTTGCGTCGCATAAGTACTCCTTAATTGATAGATATCAATACACTGGCGAGCCTAGGCGACATTGGTATGCGCTGTCCAGATCTGAGCCGGTTGGTCCCGGACGACCTCGACCCGGGGCTCCCACACCCTTTTGATGGGACTCGAACCCCAAAGGCCACAGGCCGGAGGAACGTCGAGGAACCGGTCGCACGATCACCGCGAACGGGTGGAGATGTCCGGTTCCGCGATCAGCCGCTTGATGGATTCGACGCGCTCGGGCAGTGCGCCTGGCGGGATCGCAACCTGCAGCGTCGCCGCGATCATGGACTGGATGCGCCCGCCCCGACCACCAATCACCAGACACGCCATAAGGCTGTGAACTGCGAAAACACCTTGGAGTGGTCGGGAATCCACCTTGTGTGAGACTGGTAGCGGCCGACCTTTGGCAGCTCAGGTAGTCCCGGATTCCCAGATTGCCGCGATCGGGATCGCCTTCATCTTGGGGCCGAACGGCAGCGTCTTGTCACCGGTGTACAGCACGGCCCCCATCAAGAAGTCGTCGCCGAGCCGGTCGGCGAGGTGCCGCAGTCCGTTGAAGTCGTCGCCGCGGACGGTTGCGCCAGCTTTGATTTCGAAAGCGACCACCTGGCGTCGTGGGGTCTCGAGCACGATGTCGACTTCGAGTTTGTCTTTAGTCCTGTAGTGGAACATGGTCGCCCTCTGCTCAGACCAGGTGAGCTGGCGCAGCAGCTCCATGGCGACGAAGCCTTCGAGAAGCGGCCCGAGCGCTGCGTCCTGGCGGGCGAGCGAGCGGGCGTCGGCCTGGGCCAGATGTGCGGCCACGCCTGAGTCGACCAAAGCGACCTTGGAGGTCTTCACTGCTCGCGAACTGAGGTTTCGAGTGAATGCCGGAATCCGTTTGAGGAAGTAGACCTCTTCCAGCAGTCGGATATGGCGAAGTACGGTGTTGTGGTCGATCTCCAGGTCCCGTGCGAGGTTGCCCGGTACCAGCAGGCCGCCCGAGCGGGCCGCCAGCATTTGCTTCAACACCGACAGTTGCGTGACGCGTTCGAGTTCGGCGAGCTGCATGACGTCTCGGTTGATCAGGTCCGACACGTACGAGTCGAAGAATCGTCCGCGGCGGCTCGCCGTCGATCTCTCCTTGCAGCCGAGCCTACCGGCCCAGCGATCAGA
>NZ_JAELXW010000006.1 GCF_016428645.1 Glycomyces salinus
GCGGCCTCCAGTGCGACTCGCGCGGCTACGACCTCTACAAGCCGGATCGTGGAGCGGTCCTGGACGAGAACTACGAGCTGATCGAAGGCTAGCCCGACGTGGCGACTGGCCGGCCCCCGGTGGGGGCCGGCCAGTCGCCACGTCGGAGGGTGGGAACACCGTTCCCACGAAAAGCCTTCTCTGGCACCTTCTGACCTGCGAATCTACCGTCGGGGCATGACTCAGAGAAATCTCGGTGGCAACACCGTCAACCCGATCGGCTTCGGCTCCATGCAACTGGCCGGACCGAACGCATTCGGCCCTCCCGCCGACCCCGACAACGCCGAGGCGGTGCTCCGGCACGCCGCAGCGAACGGGGTCGAGCACATCGACACCGCCCAGATCTACGGCCCCGACATCGTCAACGACCTCATCCGCGAGGCCCTCCATCCCTACCCCGAAGGGCTGCGCCTGGCGACCAAAGTCGGCGGGGCCCGCGACGACCGGGGCGGCTGGCATCCCAGCGGCGACCCGGAGTCCCTCAAACGGCAGGTCGAGGAGAACCTGCGATCGCTGCGGGTCGAACGCCTGGACCTGGTCAACCTGCGCCGCTTCGAACGCGATCAGCCCGAGCACACCGAACCGGCCCTGGCCGACCAGCTCGGCGCCCTCGCCGCACTCCGAGACGAGGGCAAGATCGACATGATCGGCATCTCGAACGCCCGCCTGGACACGGTGGCGTCGGCGATCGAGCTGGCCGGAGTCGTGTGCGTCCAGAACGCCTACAGCATCCTGAACCGCACCGATGACGACATCATCGAGCTGTGCCGCCGGCACGAGGTCGCCTTTGTGCCGTTCTTCCCGCTCGGCTCGGCCCTCGGGTCCGGCGGGCCGAAGCATCTGGCCGCCGACGAGCACGTCGGCGCCGTCGCCGGGAAGCACGGCGCCACCGCGACGCAGATCGCGCTCGCATGGCTCCTGGCCCGGTACGAGCGGATGCTGCTGATCCCGGGAACCGCCTCGATCGCCCATCTCGACGAGAACCTCGCCGCCGGCCGAATCGAACTCGACGCCGACGACCTCGAACGTCTCGAGAAGGTCCAGCCGGTCCCGCTCGGGGCGTGATGCTCCCGCCGCCCGGCCGGGCGGCGGGGACGCGGGCCTTCGAGCCGGTTCAGACCGCTGCCGCCGGCGCCGCCCAGTCTCGGAGCCGTTCGAGCTTCTCGGCGTCGGGGCTGCCGGGCCGGGCCGAGCACACGACGAGCCTGACGCTCGAGTGGGCGACCGTCAGCACGTCGCAGTCGATGGTCATGTCGCCGACCAGCGGATTGTGGACCGTCTTGAGCATGCTCAGATGCGGGGCCGCGTGGCCCTCGTCCCACAGCTCGGCGAAACGGGGGCTGTTCGCGCGCATGGTCATCACGAGCGACTTGAAGGCCGGGTCCTCGCCGAGTTCAGACGCCGAGATCCGCAGGTCGGCCACCAGTGCCCGCTCGAAGACCTCGTCGCCTCCCTCGGGGGTGGCGATCTTCGAGGAGACCTCGTCGATGAAGGTCCGCACGACCAGGTTCTCCCCCGCGGCCTCCGCCGCTGAAGGCAGGTCGAACAGGTCGCAGAGGAGCTGCGTCGCGTAGAGGAGCGTCCAGTCGGCGGTGAAGACCGCCAACGGCCGGTCCGCCATGCGGTCGACCATGCGCCGTGCCGCGGTCGGAATCCGATCGGAGAGGGTGTTCGGCGCGAGCGGAAGATGGCCGGCCGAACGCAGGAGCAGGTCGGTCTCGCTGGGAGACAGCCGCAGCGCACGGGCCAGCGCGGTCACGACCTGCGCCGACGGGGTCCTGAACCGCCCCTGTTCGAGCCGCACGATGTAGTCGGGGCTGACTCCCGCGAGGGAAGCCAGCTCCTCGCGGCGGAGACCCTTGGCCCGGCGGCGCCCGTTCGAAGTGATGCCGGCCTGCTGGGGATGGGTCCGCTCCCGCCAGGTGCGGAGCAGACTCCCGAACGATTGCACTTCCGAACGCACCGGTCGATCCTATCCGCATCCGGCGGCCCGAGTGGACACGGATCGTCCCGGCCGCCGCGTTCCTCAGCCGCGCGACGACGCCGTCCGGATCACCGGACGCCGCGGGCCAGGGCGGCGGCGAGGCGGCCGTTCGCGGACTCGAGGCGGGCGTCGGCGGTCGACGCGTCCACGCCGTGTTCGATCATGACCACCGCGGTCTTGATGCGGTCGCCCGAATCGTTCAGCGCCCGCCGGGCCGCCTCGCGTTCGGAGCCGGTGATCTCGCAGATCATCCGTACCGCGCGGTCGGCCAGTTTGGAGTTGAGGACGCGCATGTCGACCATGAGGTTGCGGTAGACCTTGCCGAGTTTGACCATGCTGATCGTGGAGATCATGTTGAGCACGAATTTTTGGGCGGTGCCCGACTTCAGGCGGGTCGAGCCGGCGACCACCTCCGGGCCCACCGGCACCTCGACGGCGTGCTCGGCCGCCGCCGACAGGGCGGTGGCGGTGTTGCACGACAGGCCGACCGTCAGCGCGCCGCGGGCGCGGGCCTCGCGGACGGCGGCGATCACGAACGGCGTGCGCCCGCTGGCGGCCAGTCCGACCACGGCGTCGTTCGGGCCGATGTCCTCGGCGGCGATCGCGGCGATCCCGGCCGCGGTGTCGTCCTCGCTGCCCTCGACCGCGCCGCGCTCGGCGGCCGTCCCGCCGGCCAGGATCGCCTTGATCAGCTCGGGGTCGGTCGAGAAGGTCGGCGGGCACTCGGCGGCGTCCTGGACCGCCACCCTTCCGGCCGTCCCGGCCCCCACGTAGCGCAGTCTCCCGCCCGCGGCCAGGCGCTCGACGATCGCGTCGATGGCCGCGGCCAACTCGGGGAGGACGGCGGCGACGGCCCGCGGTACGGTCGCGTCGGCCTCGTTCATCGTCCGCGCCAGGTCCAGCGTCGGCAGGTGGTCGATCCCCGAATACCGCGGGTCGGCCCGCTCGGTGCTCAGGGTGGCCAACGCGGCGGTCGAATCGAAATCCTCGGTCGCATCACTCACAGGAGCGAGCCTAGCGCAATGGAGATAAGTTTCAGCATCCTCGATCCGGTTGAAGAAATGCACCGTTAGTCCGGGTGTACCGTGTGCACATGTCTGCCAGCCGCACCGAAACGCCGAACCTCCTGGTGCTCATCAAGTCCCTGCTGCCATCGCTGTCGAAGGCCGAGACGAAGGTGGCCCAGGAGATCATCCGCGAGCCCGAAGCCGCCTCGACGCGCACCATCACCGAACTCGCCCGCGCCGCGGGCACCTCGGAGGCCACGGTGGTGCGCTTCTGCCGCTCCCTGGGGCTGTCCGGCCACCGCGAGCTGCGGATGCGCGCGGCCCAGGCGATGATCGGCACCGGGAACGGGCCCGACCGGGAGATCGCCGGCGGCGACATCCCCACCGGCGCCGACATGGCCCGCATCATCGCCACGGTCAGCTACGCGGACGTCGGCGCCATCACCGACACCGCCGAGTCGCTTGACAAGGACGCCTGCGAGGCGGCCGTGGCCGCCCTGGCCGGGGCCGGTCGGGTCGACCTGTTCGGGGTGTGGGCCTCCGGGATCGCCGCCACGGACCTGGCGCAGAAGCTCCACCGCATCGGATGCGTGGCCTACAGCTGGCCGGACGTGCACGCGGCGCTGGCGGCGACCGCGCTGGCCGGGAGGAAGGACGTGGCGGTGGCGATCTCGCATTCGGGGGCGACGACCGAGACCGTGGAGTTCCTGGAGGCCGCCCGGGACCGCGGCGCGACGACCGTGGCGATCACCAACCACGCCCGCTCGCCACTGGCCAAGACCGCCGACCACGTGCTGACCACGGCGGCGCGGGAGACCACCTTCCGCTCGGGGGCGACGGTCTCCCGCATCGCGCAGCTGATGGTCGTGGACTGCCTGTTCGTGGGGGTGGCCGCGCGGCTGCGGCGCCGCTCGGCCAAGGCCCTGGCCGCGACCGCGGCGGCCGTCTCCGGCCGCCAGCGGGCGTCCTAGGCTCGATAGCTCCGGGCCTGCTCGACCTCGTCGCGCAGGCGCGGGAGCATGTCGTGGATGATCCCCGGGCACAGCGTGTCACTGAAGTCCATGTGTCCGAAGATCTCGGTTGATGGAATCCCGTACCGGTCGGCGGCGTAGGCGCACATGGCCACCAGCACCTCCCACTGCGCGGACGGGGGCTCGGCCCCGTCGTGGTAGGCGCCCTCGCAGGAGATGCCGACCGCCTGCGTGTTCTGGCCGGCGGTGTGGATGCCCTGGATGAAGTAGGAGCCGTCCTGGATCGCGGCCAGGCTCCCGGTGCAGCCCTCGGTGATCCAGCCGCCGCGGCTGACGATGAAGTTGTAGCCGCTGTCGCGCCAGCCGTTGTCGTCCATGTGCAGGTCCTGCACCCACCTGGCGTGCGCGTGCGCCTGCGCGCGCGAGAAGTCGGAGGTGTTCTCCGAGACGGTGTGGTGGACGATCAGTCTGGCGGGGCCGCCCCAGACGACCGGGTTGGTGCCTCTGGGCGGCCGGGCGCCCCACTCGCCGGTGGAGTCGATGTCGGGCTCGATCGCGGCGGCGCCGGCGGCCCGCATGCCCAGGCCGGCCACGCCGCTGACGCCGACCAGACCGGCCGCGCCTGCCGCCAGCAGGAGCCTGCGGCGCATGAGTTGGTTGTCCATGCCTGCCTCCGAGTGGAGGGCGGCCCGGCCCGGCATCGGAGCTCAGGGGCCGGGCCGCGCTCCGGTTGGGTTAGGGAGTGTTGTTCGCCAGGGCCAGCAGCCGCGACTGCGAGCCGTTGAAGTTGTTGCGGTCGACGTTCCCGGAGATGCCCGGGACCGATCCGCTCGAGGTGTACTGCCAGAACGTCCAGGTCGTGTTCCGCCACCCGGCCGGGAGGGTCGGGCTGGAGACGCCCCAGTGCGCCACCCACAACGGGCTCTTGGAGGCCATGCCGGTCCACGAGCCGGTGCAGGTGTTCCACCACGACGCGGTGGTGTAGATGACCACGTCGCGTCCGGTCCTCGACTTGTACGTGTTGTAGAAGCTGTTGACCCAGTTGCGCATCTGGGTGGTCGAGAGGCCGTAGCAGTACGCGCCCGACGGCGGCGCCTCGATGTCGAGCACGCCCGGCAGCGTCTGGTCGTCGCGCGACCAGCCCCCGCCGTTCGAGGCGAAGTAGTTCGCCTGCGACGAACCGCTGGAGGCGTTCGGGCGCGCGAAGTGGTAAGCGCCGCGGATCAGGCCCGCGTGGTACGCGTTGGGGTAGTTGGCGTTGAACCGGGGGTCCTTGTAGGACGTGCCCTCTGTGGCCTTGATGTACGCGAAGTCGATGCCCGCGTTCTCGACCGAGTTCCAGTTGATGGAGCCCTGGTAGTGGGACACGTCGATGCCCGCGGGTTGGGTCTGCGCCTGCGCCGGACTGGCCACCGCCACGGCGGCCGCGGTCAGGATCGCGGACGCGACCAGGATGATCGCTTTCCGCCAGGTTCTTCGGAGTTTCTGATCGATTGCCTTGTTCACACGAGACTCCTTGCGTGTCAGGAGATCTACCTTTCGGGGGAAGTGTGAGGTTTCACACTGAAGCCCAGTATGGTGAAAAACTCCACGACAAGTCAAGCGCGTGAAAATAATTTTCTGATACGGCCAGGTGAACCCGGGGCTTCCGGCCGGTTCGTAGGGTCAGAACCCGTCGCCGGAGCCGAGCTCGAACAGCACGGAATCCGGGTCGTCACCTGCGGGAATGTCGACCGGCAGGGAGCCGGACGGCTCCAGTTCGCCCACGATGACCTTCGCGAGTGACGACAGTGAACCGTCGGTGTAGGAATAGCTCGCGAGATACGCGTTGACATCGGTGAAACGGGCGATGTCATAGGGAGTGCCGACCGCCGCCGCGACCACCGGGACCCCGGTGGCCTGGAGGGACCGCACCAGTTCGGTCTGCGGCGAGTCCGCGCCGACGTTGAACGTGGCGACCACGACCAGATCGCGGCCCTCGGCCGCGGCCGCGGCGTTGCCGATCGCCGCGCTGTCGGGCTCGTCGCCGGTCGGCATCGCATCGGCCGAGGCGCCCAGCTCGCCCAGGGAATCGGCGATCACCGCGGTCGTGTTCTCGCCCCAGCCGGTGACCAGCACGTTCAGGCCCTCGGCGGGGACCGGGAGCGTGCCGTCGTTGCGCAGCAAGGTGATCGCCCGGTCGCCGATGTCGGCCGCGGCCTCGCGGTGCTCATCGGTGCCGACCGTCTCGAGCACGCCCTCGGAGTCGACGCCGCCTTCCTCGATCAGGCCGAGCCGGTACTTCAGGTCCAGCAGCCGCTCGACCGAGGCGTCGAGGCGCTCCTCGGTCAGCTCCCCCGACTCGACCGCGTCGAGCACCGCCTGCCGGGCGAGGCCGAAGTCCGGCGGCATCAGCAGCAGGTCGGCTCCGGCCTGGAGGGCCATCACCGGGACGCGCTCGTCGCCGTACTCGCTGCGCACGCCCTCCATCTCCAGCGAGTCGGTGACCACCACGCCGGTGAAGCCGAGCCGCTCCCGCAGCAGACCCGTCAGGATCGGCTCGGACAGCGTCGCGGGCTTGAGCGAGTCGTCCAGGGCCGGGAACTGGATGTGGGCCGACATGATCATGTCCGCCCCGGCCTCGATCGCCGCCTCGAACGGCGGGGCGTCGATCCGGGTCCACTCCCGTTCGGTGTGGGTGATGCTCGGCAGCCCCACGTGGCTGTCGACGTCGGTGTCCCCGTGCCCGGGGAAGTGCTTGGCGCACGCGGCGACCCCGCCGGAGGAGTACCCGCGCACTTGCGCGGCGGTCAGCTCGGCCGCGAGCTCGGGGTCGGAGGAGAACGAGCGCACCCCGATCACGGGGTTGGCGGGGTTGACGTTGACGTCGGCGTCGGGCGCGAAGTTCTGGCTCAGGCCCATCGCGCGCAGCTCGGCCCCGGCGATCCGGGCGGCGTTCTCGGCGGCCTCGGCGTCGCCGGTCGCGCCCAGCGGCATCGCCCCGGGGAACTGGGTGACCGGTTCGCCGATGCGGGTGACGACCCCGTACTCCTGGTCGGTGGCGATCAGCGGCGGCACGGCGTCGCCGGCGGCCTCGATGAGCCCGTTCGAGAGCCGGGCGATCTGCTCGGGTTCGTCGACGTTCCCGGCCCACCCGAAGTAGATGACGCCGCCGGGGCGGTAGCGCTCGATCAGTTCGGCGCCGTTGTCGACGCCGAGGTGGTCCTGGTTGGCGGCGACGTGGTCGGGGTCGTCGGTGTCGGCCGCCGAGCCGTTCACGTACACCATGAACAGCTGCCCGACCTTGTCCTCCAGGCTCATGGAGGCCAGCTGGTCCTCTACGTAGGCTTCGCGGCCGTCGATGTTCTGCTCCCGTCTGTCGACCGTGCCGTCGTCGTCGGAATCCGGAGAGCAACCGGCCATCGCCGCGGCGGCGCCGGCCAGTCCGGAGGCGAGCACGGTCTTGCGGCGCAGAGTCGGGATTCGCACCCGCCCAGTCTTACTCTACGAGTCCCCCACCGGCGAGGTCGGGGCACACGAAACGAGACCCATTCACCAGACCACCGTCCTCCGGCCACACGAACGAGGGGCCGGGAAGCAGCGAAACTCCTCCCCGGCCCGGCTCAGTCAGGTCCGAGCACATCGAGCTTCGGAAAATAGGTTCGGTATCGCGCCGTATCGCGAGTGAGCAGCCGGTATCCGCGCACCGCTGCGTGGGCGCCGATGTAGAAGTCCGGCAGCGGCGATCGCTTTGTTCCACCACGCCGCCTGTATTCGGCGAACGCCTTTCCTGCCAGGAACGCGGCGTCGTACGGCAGTTGCTCTCGCTCGACCTCGTGGGGAGACAGCCAGCCTTCGAGTTCTTCGAGCATGTCGAATCGGACCGAGATCTCCGCATAGACGATCGGGTTCACGCACAGGATCCCCTCGTCGTAGGCTCGCGCCACGGCACGCAGCGACCAGTCTCGCCAGGGGCCCGGGTGCCCGAACACGTCAAGCCAGACATTGCTGTCGACGAGCGTCGAGACCGGATCAGTCACCGCGCAACATCTCCATCAGCTCGTCGGTCGTCTTGTCCATATTCGCGGTTCCCTTGCCGGCGATCCGCTTAGCGAAGCGCTCACCTCGAGTCTCGCTGCGGGGAACCGGCTTGAGATAGACTCGATCCCCCTCCTTGGCGAACTCGAACTCATCTCCCGGATGCCAGTCTTCCTCGGCCCGGATGTCCGCCGGCACAGTGACCTGGCCCTTGCCGTTCATCAGCATTCCCATTGTTGTCACCCCCCCCAAAGGATAGGTAGCACGAGGTATCTCGGAATACATTCTAACTTCTTGGGCGTGTCGCGCGCGCAGGTCGCACACGCAAGGGGCCGGGGAGGAGCTTCGCTCCTCCCCGGCCCCTTCAAGCCGTGTTCTAGCGGGCTAGAACTTCAGGCCCTCGTCGCGGGCGGCGTCGGCCAGGGCCGCGATGCGGCCGTGGTACTTCAGACCCCCGCGGTCGAAGACGACCGCTTCGACGCCGGCGGCCTTGGCGCGCTCGGCGACCAGCTTGCCGACCTCCTTGGCCTTGGCGGTCTTGTCGCCCTCGAAGGTGCGCAGTCCGGCCTCGACCGTCGACGCGGCGGCCAGCGTCTGGCCCTTCGTGTCGTCGATGACCTGGGCCACGATGTGCTTCGAGGAGCGGAACACCGCCAGCCGCGGCTGGTCGGGCGTGCCGGTGATCTTCTTGCGGCCGCGGAAGTGGCGCCGGTTGCGCCCGATGCGGCGCTTCTGAGAGGCCGACCCGGACGGGCGGCGGCGCTCGAGTTTGCTCGCCATTACTTACCTGCCTTCCCGGCCTTGCGGCGGATACGCTCGTCGACGTACTTCACGCCCTTGCCCTTGTAGGGCTCCGGCGGACGCAGTCGGCGGATGTTCGACGCGACCTGGCCGACGACCTGCTTGTCGATGCCCTCGACGTGCAGGAGGGTCGGCTTCTCGACCGTGAACGTGATCCCCTCGGGGGCGTCGACCTGGATGGTGTGGGAGAAGCCGAGGCTCATCTCCACGCCCTTGCCCTTGGCCTGCGCCCGGTAACCGGTCCCGTTGATCTCCAGGGACTTCTTGTAGCCCTCGGAGACGCCCACGACCATGTTGTTGACGAGGCTGCGCGCCAGGCCGTGGAGGGCCCGGGACTTGCGCTCGTCGTCGGGGCGGGTCAGCTCCAGCGACCCGTCCTCGTTCTTCTCGATGCCGATCGGCTCGGGCAGCTCTTGACTGAGCTGACCCTTGGGGCCCTTCACGGTGACCGTCGCGCCGTCGATCTTGACCTCGACGCCGGAGGGCACCTTTACCGGCTGCTTCCCAATGCGGGACATGCTATTTACCCTCCCCTGCTACCAGATGTAGGCGACGACTTCGCCGCCGACGCCGCGCTTGCGAGCCTCGCGGTCGGTCAGCAGGCCCTGGGAGGTGGACACGATGGCCACACCCAGGCCGCCGAGGACGCGCGGCAGCTCAGTGGACTTGGCGTAGACCCGCAGGCCCGGCTTGGAGACGCGGCGCAGGCCCGCCAGGGACCGCTCGCGGTGCTCACCGAACTTCAGGTCGACGACGAGCGTCTTGCCGACTTTGCCTTCCTCGGGCTCCTCGACGCGCCAGTCGGCGATGTAGCCCTCGCGCTTGAGGACCTCGGCGATCGAGGCCTTCATCTTGGAGTGCGGCATCGCCGTGGTGTCGTGGAATGCCTGGTTGGCGTTCCGCAGACGGGTCAGCATGTCTGCGATCGGGTCGGTCATTGTCATTTGCGATTCGCCTTTCTCACCCCGGTTCCCCCGCGCTTCGCGCGGGGGCCTGTGGCGATCGGAGTTGCAGTGCTTCCCGGGCCGGCTCGGCCGGCGTGCGGTCTACCAGGAAGCCTTGTGGACGCCGGGGAGTTCGCCGCGGTGGGCCATCTCGCGCACGCACACACGGCACAGGCCGAACTTGCGGTAGACGGCCTTGGGCCGACCGCATTTCTGGCAGCGGGTGTAGGCGCGGACGGCGAACTTCGGCTTCCTCTTGGCCTTCGCGATGAGGGCTTTCTTCGCCATTAGTCGTTCTCCTTGAACGGGAAGCCCAGGTGCCGCAGCAGCGCCCGGCCTTCATCGTCGGATTTCGCGGTGGTCACCAGGGTGATGTCCATGCCGCGGACCCGATCCATCTTGTCCATGTCGATCTCGGGGAACACGCTCTGCTCGGTCAGACCGAAGGTGTAGTTCCCGTTGCCGTCGAACTGCTGGTCCGACAGGCCGCGGAAGTCGCGGATGCGCGGCAGCGCCAGCGACAGCAGCCGGTCCAGGAACTCCCACATGCGGTCGCCGCGGAGGGTGACCTTCGCGCCGATCGCCTGGCCCTCGCGCAGTTTGAACTGCGCGATGGACTTGCGGGCGCGCCGCACGATCGGCTTCTGCCCGGTGATCGTGGCCAGGTCCTCCAGGGCTCCGTTGATGAGCTTGGAGTCGCGGGCGGCTTCGCCCACACCCATGTTCACCACGATCTTGGTGAGCCCGGGGATCTGGTGGATGTTCCCGTACTTGAACTCGTCGGTCAGCTTCTGCTTGATCTCGGACCGGTAGGTCTCCTTCAAGCGAGGCGCGATCTTCTCTGCAACGTCAGTCATCACAGGTCCTTACCCGTACGCTTCGAGACCCGGACCTTGCGGCCGTCGTCGCCGATCCGGTAGCCCACGCGAGTGGGCTGGTTGTCGGCGTCGAGCACCATCACGTTGGACACGTGGATCGAGGACTCCTGGGTCACGATCCCGCCGGTGCGCGAACCGCGCGCCGTCTGTCCGGCCTTGGTGTGCTTGGTGATGCGGTTGACGCCCTCGACGAGCACGCGATCGCGCGTCGGGTACGCCTCCAGCACCAGCCCTTCGGCGCCCTTGTCCTTGCCCGCGATGATGCGGACGCGGTCGCCCTTCTTGACCTTCATCTCTTACAACACCTCCGGCGCGAGAGAGATGATCTTCATGTACTGCCTGTCTCGCAGCTCCCGGGCAACGGGTCCGAAGATGCGAGTCCCTCGCGGTTCGCCGTCCTTGACGAGAACAGCGGCGTTCTCGTCGAACTTGATGTACGAGCCGTCCGGGCGGCGGCGCTCCTTGACGGTCCGCACGATGACGGCCTGCACCACGTCGCCCTTCTTGACCCCGGCGCTCGGGATCGCGTCCTTGACGGAGGCCACGATCGTGTCGCCGATGCCGGCGTAGCGTCGGCCCGAGCCGCCCAGCACGCGAATGCACAGGATCTCCCGTGCACCGGTGTTGTCGGCGACCTTCAGCCGCGACTCTTGCTGAATCACGTCCCGATCTCCCTACTTGGCCTTCTCAAGGATCTCGACGATCCTCCAGCGCTTGGTCTTCGAAAGCGGCCGGGTCTCCATGATGGAGACGCGGTCGCCGACGCCGCACTGGTTGTCCTCGTCGTGCGCCTTGTACTTCTTGCTGCTGCGGATGACCTTGCCGTACAGCGGGTGCATCTTGCGGTCTTCGACCTCGACGACGGCGGTCTTGTCCATCTTGTCGCCGACGACCAGGCCTTCAAGCACCTTGCGCCGACCGCGAGTCTGAGTGTCCTCGCTCATTCCTCAACCTCCTCCGGCGTGGCGCTGAGGCCGAGCCGGCGCTCGTTCATGACGGTGTAAATCCGCGCGATCTCCTTGCGGACCAGGCCGAGCATGTGGTTGTTCTCCAGCTGGCCCGTCGCGTGACGGACCCGCAGGTTGAACAGCTCTTCCTTCTTGTCCAGGAGTTTCGCCTGGAGTTCCTTGTCGCTGAGCTCGCGGAGCTCACCGGCGTCGATACCAGTGGCCATCACTACTCACCTGCACCTTCACGCGTCACGATGCGGCACTTCATCGGCAGCTTGTGGATGGCCCGCATGAGCGCCTCGTGGGCGGTGTTCTCGCTCGGGAACGAGAGCTCGAACATCACCCGACCGGGCTTGACGTTCGCCACCCAGTACTCGGGGGAGCCCTTGCCGGAACCCTGGCGGGTCTCGGCGGGCTTCTTGGTGATGGCGCGGTCCGGGAAGATGTTGATCCAGACCTTGCCGCCACGCTTGATGTGACGGGTCATCGCGATACGGGCCGCCTCGATCTGGCGGTTGGTCACGTAGCCGTGCTCGAGCGCCTGGATGCCGTACTCGCCGAACGTCACGCGCGTGCCGCGCGTGGCCTTGCCCCGGCGCTTGGGAGCGTGGGGCTTGCGGTAACCGCGCGGCGGTTTCCGTGGCATGAGCATGTCGCTTAGCCCTCCTGCTTCTGAGTCTCGGTAGCGGGAGCGGCGGAGGCGCCCTCGGGCTGCGCGCCCTGCGGCGTCCCGGTGTTCGCGGTGCGACCGCGACCCCCGCGACCGCCGCGGCCTCGGCCCGAACGGCCGCCGCGCTCGCCGCCGTCACGGCGGCGCTGCACCTGCTCGGCCTGCTCCTTGAGCGTGGCCTCGCCCTTGTAGATCCACACCTTCACGCCGATGCGGCCGAAGGTCGTGTGGGCCTCGAACAGGCCGTAGTCGATGTTCGCGCGCAGCGTGTGCAGCGGGACCTGGCCCTCGCGGTACTGCTCGGAACGGCTCATCTCGGCGCCGCCGAGGCGGCCCGAGCACTGGACCTTGATGCCCTTGACCGTCGGGTTGCGCATGGCCGACTGGATGGCCTTGCGCATGGCGCGACGGAAGTTGACGCGGCTGGCGAGCTGCTCGGCGACGCCCTGGGCCACCAGCTGAGCATCGACATCGGGGTTCTTGACCTCGATGATGTTCAGTTGGACCTGCTTGCCGGTCAGCTTCTCGAGGCGGCCGCGCAGGCGGTCGGCCTCGGCGCCCTTGCGGCCGATGACGATGCCCGGCCGGGCGGTGTGGATGTCGACGCGGACCCGCTCGCGGGTGCGCTCGATGTCGACCTTGCTGATACCGGCGCGCTCCAGACCCTTGGTCATGAGCCGGCGGATCTTGACGTCCTCGCCGATGTAGTCCTTGTACTCCTTGTCGGCGTACCAGCGCGACGTCCAGTCGGAGCTGATGCCGAGGCGGTACCCGTGCGGGTGAACCTTCTGACCCATTACTCGGTCTCCTCCTTCTCAGCCGACTCGTCCGACTTGTCGTCGCTCTCTGCCGGCTTGTCGGCCTTCTCCTCCGCCTTCGGCTGGGAGGCCTTGGGGCGGCGAATCGAGGCGGTCTCGACCGGCGCAGCCTGGATCGACTCGACCACCACGGTGATGTGGCTGGTGCGCTTGTTGATCCGGTACGCGCGTCCGTGGGCGCGCGGCCGGTAACGGCGCATGGTCGGTCCCTCGTCGACGTAGATCTCCGAGATCAGCAGCGACTCGGGGTCCAGGCCCAGGTTGTTCTCGGCGTTGGCCTGAGCCGACGCGATCACCTTGTAGACCGGCTCGGCCGCGCTGTAGGGCGCGAACTCGAGAGTCGTCAGCGCCTCGTCCACGGGCAGGCCACGCACGAGGTCGACGACGCGGCGCGCCTTGCGCGGAGCGACGCGGACATACCGCGCCGACGCGCGCGCCTTCGGAGCCTCCTGCTCCAGTGTTGCCATCGTTAAATTCCTTCGTTCGTTACTGGGGCTCGTGGCTTAGCGCCGACGGCTCTTGCGGTCGTCCTTCTCGTGGCCGCGGAAGGTGCGGGTGGGGGCGAATTCGCCCAGCTTGTGCCCGACCATGTTCTCGGTGACGTACACCGGGACGTGCTTGCGCCCGTCGTGGACCCCGAAGGTCAGCCCGATGAAATCGGGCGTGATCGTGGAACGGCGCGACCAGGTCTTGATGACGTTCTTGCTCTTGGACTCCAGTGCCGCGTCCACCTTCTTCTGCAGGTGGTCGTCGACGAAGGGGCCCTTCTTGAGACTGCGACCCATGGGTTACTTCCTCCGCTTGCGGCTGGCGTGGCGACGACGGACGATGAGCCGGTCGTTCGGGTGGTTCTTCTTCCGGGTGCGGCCCTCCGGCTTGCCGTTCGGGTTCACCGGGTGGCGGCCACCGGAGGTGCGACCCTCGCCACCGCCGTGCGGGTGGTCGACCGGGTTCATGACGACACCGCGGACGGTCGGGCGCCAGCCCTTCCAGCGCATGCGGCCGGCCTTGCCCCAGTTGATGTTGCCCTGCTCGGCGTTGCCCACCTCGCCGACCGTGGCGCGGCAGGTCACCTGGACCAGCCGGATCTCGCCGGACGGCATGCGCAGGTGCGCGTACTTGCCCTCGCGGGCCAGCAGCTGGATCGAGGTGCCGGCGCTGCGGCCCAGAGCGGCGCCGTTGCCCGGCTTGAGCTCCACGGCGTGGACCGTGGTGCCGACCGGGATGTAGCGCAGCTCGAGCGAGTTGCCCGGCTTGATGTCGGCGCCGGCGCCGGACTCGATCCGGTCACCCTGCTTGACGCCCTTGGGCGCCAGGATGTACCGCTTCTCGCCGTCCGCGTAGTGCAGCAGCGCGATGTTGGCGGTCCGGTTCGGGTCGTACTCGATGTGAGCGACCTTGGCGGGAACGCCGTCCTTGTCGTGCCGGCGGAAGTCGATCACCCGGTAGCGGCGCTTGTGGCCGCCGCCGCGGTGACGGGTCGAGATCTTGCCGGAGTTGTTGCGGCCGCCGGTCTTGCTCAGCGGGCGCACCAGCGACTTCTCCGGCGTCGACCTGGTGATCTCGGCGAAGTCGGAGACGCTGGAGCCGCGACGACCAGGCGTCGTGGGCTTGTACTTGCGAATAGCCATGTCTTCTCTCCTGCGTCCCTACGAGATCTGTCCGCCGAAGATCTCACCGAGGCGACCGGGGTCGCCCTCGACGGTGACGATCGCGTGCTTGACGCTCTTGCGCTGTCCCCAACCGTCGCGGGTGCGCTTGCGCTTGCCCTCGCGGTTCATGGTGTTGACGCTCTTGACCTCGACACCGAAGATCTGCTTGACGGCGGTCTTGATGTGGGTCTTGTTGGCGCGCGGATCGACCTCGAAGGTGTACTTGCCCTCACCGAGGAGGGTGTAGGTCTTCTCCGAGACGACCGGCTTGATGATGATGTCGCGCGGGTCGGCGACGTTCACTTCGCTCATGCCGCGACCTCCTGCTCGGTCCGGTCAGCGATGAACGCCTCGATGGCGGCCTCGCTGAAGACGATGTCCTCGTGGTTGAGCACGTCGTAGGTGTTGACCTGTCCCCAGTCGAGGACGTGGACCGTCGGGAGGTTCCGCAGGCTCAGGCGGGCGGTCTCCTCGTCGCGGGAGAGCACCACCAGGACCTTCTTCGCCTCGGTGACCGCGCTCAGCGCGGTCTTGGCGGCCTTGGTCTTGGGCTCGTCGCCTTCGATGAAGGCGTCGATGACGTGCAGCTGCTCGCAGCGCACCCGGTCGGTGAGGGCGCCGGCGAGAGCGGCGGCCTTCATCTTCTTGGGCGTGCGCTCGGCGTAGGAGCGCGGCTGCGGGCCGTGGACGACGCCGCCGCCGGCGTACTGCGGGGCCCGGATCGAGCCCTGACGCGCGCGGCCGGTGCCCTTCTGGCGGTACGGCTTCTTGCCGCCGCCGCGGACCTTGGCGCGGGTCTTGGTCGACGCGGTGCCCGAGCGGGCCGCGGCGAGCTGCGCGGTCACCACCTGGTGCATCAGCGGGATGTTCGGGTCCACGTCGAAGACGTCGGCGGGAAGCTCGATGGTCTTCCCGGTCTCCTTGCCGGAGGCGTCTTTGACTTTGATCTCGAGGCTCATTGGTTGACCACCTGCTTAACTGCGCTGCGGACGAGCACCAGGCCCTTCTTGGGACCGGGGACGGCGCCGACGATGAGCAGCAGCCCGCGCTCGGCGTCGACCGCCTGGATGCGCAGGTTCTGCGTGGTGTGCCGGTTGCCGCCCATGCGGCCGGCCATGCGCATGCCCTTGAACACGCGGCCCGGGGTGGCGCAGCCGCCGATCGACCCGGGGGCGCGGTGGACCTTGTGCGCACCGTGGCTGGCGCCGAGGCCGTGGAAGCCGTGACGCTTCATGACGCCGGCGAAGCCCTTGCCCTTGGTGGTGCCGGTGACGTCGACGAGGTCGCCCTCTTCGAACGTGGTGGCCTCCAGGCTCTGGCCCAGCTCGTAGTCGGCCGCGTCGGTGGTCCGGATCTCGACCAGGTGGCGACGCGGAGCGACGCCGGCCTTCTCGAAGTGGCCCTTGAGCGGCTTGGTGACGTTCTTGAGTTTGACGTCGCCGAAGCCCAGCTGCACGGCCGAGTAGCCGTCGACGTCCGGTTTGCGAATCTGGGTGACGACGTTCGGCTGCACCTGCACCACGGTCACGGGCACGGCGCGGCCGTTCTCGTCCCACACCTGGGTCATGCCGAGCTTGGTGCCCAGGATTCCCTTGATCTGCCTGTCCATTGGTGCCCCTACAGCTTGATCTCGATGTCGACGCCGGCCGGCAGGTCGAGGCGCATCAGCGAGTCGACCGTCTTCGGGGTCGGGTCGAGGATGTCGATCAGTCGTTTGTGCGTGCGCATCTCGAAGTGCTCGCGCGAGTCCTTGTACTTGTGCGGCGACCGGATCACGCAGAAGCGGTTGATCTCGGTCGGCAGCGGCACCGGCCCGGCGATGTCAGCCCCCGTACGGGTGACCGTCTCCACGATCTTGCGGGCCGAGGAGTCCACGACCTCGTGGTCGTAGGCTTTCAGCCTGATGCGGATCTTCTGTCCCGCCATGGTTCCTTACCTTACGTAAATTGGCTGTTCAGACCGCTCCACGCGGTCGGGCGTGTCGCGAGTTCCAGACGCACTTGGACACGAGGGATTCGTGTTTCGGTGTCTTGGCTCGCCCGCCTGCCCGCCGTGAACGGTCCCTCTCGGCGCTGGGTCAGTGCCTACTCGGGCCCGCGGGCCGGGCGTGAGCATCGGCCGCCGTCAAACACGGAGGTCCGATGCGAACGCAACCTCCCTATTATGCAGGTCCCCTGATCGGTCCGACAAACCGGGGCGGAGACAGTGGGGCAGGTTACGCGAATGGAGCTATAAAGCAAAGGAACCGGGGGGACCTACTCTTGGCGAAGCTTGGGAGCCAAAAAATTGCCTGGGAAGATCCCCCCGGTGCGCGGTCTTACTTGACGACCTTGGTGACGCGGCCCGAGCCGACGGTGCGGCCACCCTCGCGGATCGCGAAGAGGAGACCCTCCTCCATCGCGACCGGCTGGATGAGCTCGACCTTCATGCTGGTGTTGTCACCGGGCATGACCATCTCGGTTCCCTCGGGGAGGGTCACGACGCCGGTCACGTCCGTGGTCCGGAAGTAGAACTGCGGGCGGTAGTTGTTGAAGAACGGCGTGTGACGGCCGCCCTCGTCCTTGCTGAGGATGTAGACCTCGGCCTCGAACTCGGTGTGCGGGGTGGTCGTGCCCGGCTTGATCACGACCTGGCCGCGCTCGACCTCCTCGCGCTTGGTGCCGCGGAGCAGCAGGCCCACGTTCTCACCGGCGCGCGCGTCGTCGAGGGTCTTGCGGAACATCTCGATCGCGGTCACCTTGGTGTTGATCGAGCCTTCCTTGATGCCGGTGATCTCGACTTCCTCGTTCGGAAGCAGGACACCGCGCTCGACACGGCCGGTCACCACGGTGCCGCGGCCGGTGATGGTGAAGACGTCCTCGATCGGCATGAGGAACGGCTTGTCGATGTCGCGCTCGGGCTCCGGGATGGAGTCGTCGACCGACTGCATCAGCTCGGCGACGGCCTCGACCCACTTCTCCTCGCCCTCGAGGGCGCCCAGAGCCGAGACCTTCACGACCGGCGCGTCGTCGCCGGGGAAGTCCTGGTCGGACAGCAGCTCGCGGACCTCCATCTCGACGAGCTCGAGGATCTCCTCGTCGTCGACCATGTCGGCCTTGTTGAGCGCCACGACGATGTAAGGAACGCCGACCTGGCGGGCCAGGAGGACGTGCTCGCGAGTCTGGGGCATCGGGCCGTCAGCGGCCGACACCACCAGGATCGCGCCGTCCATCTGGGCCGCGCCGGTGATCATGTTCTTGATGTAGTCGGCGTGGCCGGGGCAGTCGACGTGGGCGTAGTGCCGCGACTCGGTCTGGTACTCGACGTGCGAGATCGAGATGGTGATGCCGCGCTGCTTCTCTTCGGGCGCGTTGTCGATCTCGTCGAACGGCGTGTACGGGTTCAGGTCCGGGTGCTTGTCGTGCAGGACCTTGGTGATAGCCGCGGTCAGCGTGGTCTTGCCGTGGTCGACGTGACCGAGCGTGCCGATGTTGACGTGCGGCTTGGTCCGCTCGAACTTTTCCTTAGCCACTTCGTCCTCCTGTGGACTGAATAAATCTGGTTTGACTTAACTGACCCATCGCGTCGCCTCTGAAGGCCTGCGACAGGTGGTTCCCGGGGCGGGAGGACGGGCTTGCCCTCCCGCGTCCGATTACTCGCCTGTCGCCTTGGCGATGATCTCCTTGGCGACGTTCGCCGGGACTTCGGCGTAGCTGTCGAACTGCATGCTGTAGTTCGCGCGACCGGCCGTCTTCGACCTGAGGTCTCCGACGTAGCCGAACATCTCCGACAGCGGCACCTGGGCTTTGACCGTGCGGTCGTTGCCCCGCTCGCCCATCTCCTGGACCATGCCGCGTCGAGCGTTGATGTCGCCGATGACATCGCCCATGGATTCCTCCGGGCAGATGACCTCGACGGCCATCATCGGCTCGAGCAGTACTGGCTTCGCCCGCTTCGCGGCCTCCTTCAGCACCATCTTGCCCGCGATCTTGAAGGCCATCTCCGAGGAGTCGACCTCGTGGTACTGACCGTCGGTCAGCTCCAGTTTCACACCCACCAGCGGGTAGCCCGCCAGCACGCCGTCCGGCATCGCGTCCTCCGCGCCGGACTTGACCGACGGGATGTACTCGCGCGGGATGCGGCCACCGGTGATCTGGTCGTCGAACTCGAAGACCGCGTCCTCGTTCGACTTCATCTCCAGCGGCTCGATGTTGACGATGACCCGCGCGAACTGACCGGAACCACCGGTCTGCTTCTTGTGCAGGTACTCGACCTTCTCGACCCGGCGGGAGATGGTCTCCCGGTAGGCCACCTGGGGCTTGCCGATGTTGGCCTCGACGTTGAACTCCCGCTTCATGCGGTCGACCAGGATGTCGAGGTGCAGTTCGCCCATGCCGGAGATGACCGTCTGGCCGGTCTCCTCGTCGGTCTGGACCCGGAAAGTCGGGTCCTCCTCGGCGAGGCGCTGGATGGCGGTGGCCAGCTTGTCCTGGTCGGCCTTCGACTTGGGCTCGATGGCCACGTCGATGACCGGCTCGGGGAATACCATCGACTCCAGGATGACCTGGTTCGACGAGTCGGTCAGCGTGTCACCGGTGGTGGTCTGCTTCAGACCCTGGATCGCGATGATGTCGCCGGCGTGCGCCTCCGAGCGCTCCTCGCGCTTGTTGGCGTGCATCTGGTAGATCTTGCCGATGCGCTCCTTGCGGCTCTTGGTCGAGTTCATGACCTGAGTGCCGGTATTGATCGTGCCCGAGTACACGCGGGCGTAGGTGAGACGCCCGAGGTGCTTGTCGGTCTGGATCTTGAACGCCAGGGCGCTGAAGGGCTCCTCGACGTCCGCGTGGCGCTCGGCCGGGGTCTCGTTGTCGGTGAGGGTCCCCTTGATCGACTCGATGTCCAGCGGGCTGGGCAGGTAGTCGACGACGGCGTCGAGCAGGGGCTGCACGCCCTTGTTCTTGAACGCCGTGCCGCACAGCACCGGGTTGATCTGGTTCGCGATGGTGCCCTTGCGGATCGCGGCCTTGATCTCGGCGACGCTGATCTCCTCGCCCTCGAGGAACTTCTCGGCGAAGTCGTCGTCGCAGTCGGCGAGCGCCTCGAGAAGCTTCTCGCGGTACTCCTCGGCCTGGTCGGCCAGGTCCACGGGAATCGACTCGGTCTCGTACTCCTCGCCGAGGCCGGTCTCGCCCCGCCACACCTTGGCGTTCATCTCGACCAGGTCGACGACCCCGATGAAGTCGGACTCGTTCCCGATCGGCAGCTGCAGCACCGCGGTGTTGGAGTTGAGCCGGTCCTGCATCATCTCGACGCAGCGGAAGAAGTTCGCGCCGGTGCGGTCGAGCTTGTTGACGAAGCACATCCGCGGGACGTTGTACTTGTTCGCCTGCCGCCAGACGTTCTCGGTCTGGGGCTCGACGCCCGCGACACCGTCGTAGACGGCGATCGAGGAGTCCAGGACGCGCAGGGACCGCTCGACCTCGACGGTGAAGTCGACGTGGCCGGGCGTGTCGATGATCTGGATGACGTGGTCGTCCCACTCGCACTTGGTGGCGGCGGAGGTGATGGTGATACCACGCTCCTGCTCCTGCTCCATCCAGTCCATCGTGGCAGCGCCGTCGTGGACCTCACCGATCTTGTGCGAGACACCGGTGTAGTAGAGGATGCGCTCGGTCGTGGTGGTCTTACCGGCATCGATGTGGGCCATGATGCCGATGTTGCGAAGCTTTGCCAGCGCGGCGTTTGCCTTGTTAGCCACGATTTCCCCTCTGCACTACCAGCGGTAGTGCGCGAATGCCTTGTTGGAGTCGGCCATCTTGTGCGTGTCCTCGCGCTTCTTGACCGCGGCGCCGAGGCCGTTCGAGGCGTCGAGGATCTCGTTCGTCAGCCGCTCGACCATGGTCTTCTCGCGGCGGTCGCGGGAGAAGCCGACGAGCCAGCGCAGGCCCAGGGTCGTGGCCCGCTGCGGGCGCACGTCGACCGGGACCTGGTAGGTGGCGCCGCCGACGCGGCGGGACCGGACCTCGAGGGTCGGCTTGACGTTGTCCAGGGCACGCTTGAGGACGACGACCGGGTCCTGGTCGGCCTTCTTGCGGCAGTTCTCGAGGGATTCGTAGACGATCCGCTCGGCCAGGCGGCGCTTGCCGTCCTTGAGCACCTTGTTGATCAGCTGGGTGACCAGCACCGAGTTGTAAACCGGGTCAGCAGTCAGCGGCCGACGCGGCGCGGGACCTTTACGCGGCATATGTCTACTTCTCCTTCTTGGCGCCGTAGCGGCTGCGGGCCTGCTTGCGGTCGCGGACACCCTGGGTGTCGAGCGCGCCGCGGATCACCTTGTAGCGGACACCGGGCAGGTCGCGAACACGACCGCCGCGGACCAGCACGATCGAGTGCTCCTGCAGGTTGTGGCCGACGCCGGGGATGTAGGCGGTGACCTCGGTGCCGTTCATCAGCCGCACGCGGGCGACCTTGCGCATGGCCGAGTTGGGCTTCTTGGGCGTGGTGGTGTACACGCGGGTGCACACGCCGCGCGCCTGCGGGCTGCCCTTCAGCGCGGGCGTCTTGTTCTTGCTGGCCTTGGCCTTGCGGCCTTTCCGGACCAGCTGCTGGATGGTTGGCACTGAGCCGAACCCCTCTCAACACGTCGGATGGTTGCGTCGTCTGTCATTGGCGTCATCTCAAGGCCCCGCTCGTTTGAGCGGAACCCCCGTCCCCCGCGTTCGGGCGTGTCACGTCTCTCCGGACTCAGAACAGCCTTGTCCGGCGAAGCGAACTTCGCCGCGCGGGCTGGTTCAGACGCGTTCATGAATGTGATCTCTGGCGAGACCCGACCATCTGGATCGGTATTCACGAAGCCCCCAGTCGGAGGTGTGCGTGCCGATGACGCCAGGCGAAGAGACCCGGGGGCCTCGTCGCCGTGCAGGCACGCAACCTGGCCTGGCTCTCACGTGACCAAGCTGCCGGAGTAGACAGGGCCGCCATGCCGCTAAAGCGGTGTCCAGGCACAAGGGAAAAGCCTACCTAGCCTAACGAACCGCCTCAATGCGGTTTTCGGCCCGCAGAGCATCCGTGCGCGAAGTCACGGGGGCAGGGGCAGAACCGACTCTCAGTTCGCAAGCTTCGCCGAGGTCGGGCACTGGTGCTGTTCGCTGCGGTGCGGTAGACACACCGCAGTCATCTTATCTCGCGGAACGCAGGCGAAACGAGGGGGCCGCCCCGCCAGGGGCGTATCCCGTCTCACTCCCGGCCGAGACCGCCCGCGAAGTCGCCCTCGAGGCCCGGCTGATCGGCCGTCCGCGCCAGATCCACGACCGTGACCAGCAGAACCACTATCACCACGGCAGCGGAGACCCCGATGGCGATCCAAGCCAGCCTCCGGATCCGCGCCAGCTTCCGACCGCCGAGCAGGAAACCCTCGGAGTCCCGGATCTCCGCCTCGGCCTGCCGGGCCAGCACGAGCGCGAGCAGCGCCGGGATGGCGCCGCCGATGAACGGGGAGATCACCAGCCCGATCGCGGCCAACGTGTGCGAAGCCACGATCTTGGTCGACTCCACCGGCTCCGGATCATCCGGATGCCGAACCCCACCGCCATGCGCCACCGACAACATCAGCCCATCCTATTGCGGTTGAACTCTCCGAGAAGAACCGGGAACATCTCTCCCATGACCGATCACTCAGCCGAGGAGGAACTCGGCGACCAGTACCAGGCGGCGATGGAGGAGTGGTTCGCCTCTGAGGACGCGGAACTGTGGGACAGCGTCACCGGAGACGGCCTAGAAGACGAACCGGAGTGGCGTAGCGCCACCGCGCAGCCGCCACCCTCGGTCACGGATTCTTGAAGATGTCGTGGGTTCCGATCCGACGCCACATGACGTGCGGTTCGCCCTCGATCTGCTCTTCGCCGTACTGCCATGTGGCGCGACCATCCGAGTCCCATGTCAGCTCATAGACTCCGTCGCACCCCTGCATCTTTTTGACTCTCAGGCCCGCCCTCAATGGTCGATTCGCCTTGAGATCCTCCACGAATTGAGCTACTGCTCTCTGGAACCGGGCGCGCTGCCCTGCGTCGAGTTTCCCGTAATCCTTGTTGAACTTCGGAAACTCCTCAAACGTCGGACTCACGGAAGCGGGTTCTCCCGCTCTAGGGTCTCGAACATCTCTTCAGCGCTGTGGAACACCCTGCCCTCACCGGCGGCGATCTGCTCATCGGCTTCACGCTCACCGGCCTGCCACTCCGGCGTCCAGTACCAGCGCTGGTCAGCCGGAATCACGACGAGCCCCTCCAGCCTGGCGTCACCATAGTCATCGACAGTGAGGCGGAGGCGGTCCCCTTCCTTCACATGCAGCGCATCTTGTATCTCCCGGGGAATGGTCACTTGACCCTTCGAGCGGATCTTGAGCTCTGCCTCGGCGATCACCCTCGGCTCCTTCTCGTTCATCGAACCCTCCCCAGGATATTCTTACTGTCTTACTTTAGCACTTTCACACGTGCTACATCGTATCATCTGCATGACACACGGAGGGGCCGGAGCGCTTCGCGCTCCGGCCCCCTCTGTTCAGCCGTCGGGAATCGGCTTGGGTTTGGCTCTTCTAGTAGGTGCCGAGGTCGTAGGAGTCCTCCAGGCTCACGGCCGGGCCCGCTCCGTAGGAGAAGGTCGGCGTGGCCGTGTCCTCGTAGCCTCCCAGCGAGTAGACCGCGGCCTTGGCCTCCTCGGTCGGTTCGACCGAGACGTTGCGGTACTTCGCGATGCCGGTGCCAGCCGGGATCAGCTTGCCGAGGATCACGTTCTCCTTCAGGCCGACCAGGCTGTCCGACTTGCCGTTGATCGCGGCCTCGGTCAGGACCCTGGTGGTCTCCTGGAAGGAGGCCGCCGACAGCCACGAGTCGGTCGCCAGGCTGGCCTTGGTGATGCCCATCAGCTGCGGGCGGCCCGAGGCCGGCTCGCCGCCGTCGGCCATGATCTTGCGGTTGGCCTCCTCGAACTCGAGGCGGTCGACCAGCGAACCGGGCAGGAACTCGGTCGTGCCCGAATCGATGATCGTGATCCGCTTGAGCATCTGGCGGACGATGATCTCGATGTGCTTGTCGTGGATCATCACGCCCTGCGAGCGGTACACGTCCTGGACCTCGCCGACCAGGTGCCGCTGCACCTTCCGCGGGCCCAGCACGCGCAGCAGCTCGTGCGGGTCGATGGTGCCCTCGACGAGCTTCTCGCCGACCTCGACGTGCTCGCCGTCGGCCACGCGCAGCCGCAGGCGGCGCGGGACCTTGTCGACCACGATCTCGTCGGACCCGTCGTCGGGGGCGATGATGATCTTCCGGCTCTTCTCGGCGTCCTCGATCCGCACGGTGCCGCTCGACTCGGCGATCGGCGCCTTGCCCTTGGGGATGCGGGCCTCGAAGACCTCCTGCACGCGGGGCAGGCCCTGCGTGATGTCCTCGCCGGCCACACCGCCGGTGTGGAAGGTCCGCATCGTCAGCTGCGTGCCGGGCTCACCGATCGACTGCGCGGCGATGATGCCCACGGCCTCGCCGAGGTCGACCGGCTCGCCGGTCGGCATCGAGCGGCCGTAGCACGCGGCGCAGACGCCCTGGCGCGACTCGCAGGTCAGGACCGAGCGCACCTTGATCCGGCTGACGCCGACCGCGATGAGCTCGGAGATGCGGTCCGAGTTCAGCAGCGTGTTGCGCTCCATGACGACCTTGCCGTCGACCTCGACGTCGTCGGCCAGGCTCCGGGCGTCCACCGCCGTCTCGACGATGTCGGACTCGATGAGCCGCCCGTCGATCTCGGTGCCGATCTGGAAGTCCAGCGCCCGGTCGGTCCCGCAGTCGCCCTCGCGGATGATGACGTCCTGCGACACGTCCACCAGACGCCGGGTCAGGTAACCCGAGTCGGCGGTCCGCAACGCGGTGTCGGCCAGGCCCTTCCGGGACCCGTGCGTGGAGATGAAGTACTCCAGCACCGTCAGGCCCTCGCGCAGCGAGGACTTGATCGGGCGCGGGATGATCTCGCCCTTCGGGTTGGCCACCAGGCCGCGCATGCCGGCGATCTGCCGCAGCTGCAGCATGTTGCCTCGCGCCCCGGAGTTGATCATCTGCCACAACGGGTTGTCCGGCTGGAGCGTGTCGTTGAGGTCGTCCATGACCTCGGCGGTCGCCTTGGTCCAGATCTCGGTCAGCTCGCCGCGCCGCTCCTCGGCGGTCATCAGACCGCGCAGGTACTGCTTGTCGATCTTGGCGGAGTCGGACTCGTACTTCTCGAGGATCTCGGCCTTGTGCGCGGGCTCGACGACGTCCTCGATGCCGATGGTCACGCCCGACCAGCCGGCCCACTTGAAGCCGGCCGACTTCAGCGCGTCCAGGCAGGCGCCCAGCTGCACCTTCGAGTAGTGCTCGGACAGGTCGTGGATGATGTCCGAGAGCTGGCCCTTGCGGACCTCGTAGTTGACGTACTCGAAGTCAGGCGGCAGGCACTCGTTGAAGTACACCCGGCCCAGCGTGGTCTCGACCAGCAGCGGCTGCCCCGGCTCCCAGCCCTCGGGGGCCTCCCAGGGCTCCTCGCCGGGGGCGTTCCTGACCGACTGCACGCCGTCGAGGCGGATGCGGATCTTGGCCTGGACGTCCAGCTCGCCGCGGTCCTTGGCCATCTGGGCCTCGCCGACGTCGGTGAACGCCCGGCCCTCTCCGACCCGGCCCTCGCTGTAGTGGGTCAGGTAGTACAGGCCGATGATCTGGTCCTGCGTGGGCAGGGCCACCGGCTTGCCGTCGGAGGGCTTGAGGATGTTGTTCGAGGCCAGCATCAGGATGCGGGCCTCGGCCTGGGCCTCGGCCGACAGCGGCACGTGGACGGCCATCTGGTCGCCGTCGAAGTCGGCGTTGAAGGCGGTGCACACCAGCGGGTGGAGCTGGATGGCCTTGCCCTCGACCAGCTGCGGCTCGAAGGCCTGGATGCCGAGGCGGTGCAGCGTGGGCGCGCGGTTGAGCAGCACCGGGTGGTCGGTGATGACCTCTTCGAGGACATCCCAGACCACCGGGCGGGCCCGCTCGACCATGCGCTTGGCGGACTTGATGTTCTGCGCGTGGTTGAGATCGACCAGGCGCTTCATCACGAACGGCTTGAACAGCTCCAGGGCCATCTGCTTGGGCAGGCCGCACTGGTGCAGCTTGAGCCGCGGGCCGACCACGATGACCGAGCGGCCCGAGTAGTCGACGCGCTTGCCCAGCAGGTTCTGGCGGAACCGGCCCTGTTTGCCCTTGAGCATGTCCGAGAGCGACTTGAGCGGGCGGTTGCCGGGCCCGGTGACCGGGCGGCCGCGCCGGCCGTTGTCGAACAGGGCGTCCACCGACTCCTGCAGCATCCGCTTCTCGTTGGCGACGATGATCTCGGGCGCGCCGAGGTCCATCAGCCGCTTGAGGCGGTTGTTGCGGTTGATCACGCGGCGGTACAGGTCGTTGAGGTCGCTGGTGGCGAAGCGGCCGCCGTCGAGCTGCACCATCGGGCGCAGCTCCGGCGGGATGACCGGCACGCAGTCCAGCACCATGCCCATCGGCGAGTTGCCGGTGGCCTGGAAGGCCGCGACGACCTTGAGGCGCTTGAGCGCGCGCAGCTTCTTCTGGCCCTTGCCGGTGGCGATGATCTCGCGCAGGTTCTCGGCCTCGTCGTTCAGGTCGAGGGTCTCCAGCAGGTTCTTGATGGCCTCGGCGCCCATGCCGCCGGAGAAGTACTCCCCGAAGCGCTGCTGCAGCTCGCGGTAGAGCATCTCGTCGCCGATGAGCTGGCGCACCTCGAGCTTGCGGAAGGTGTCCATGACCTCGTCGAGGCGGTCGATCTCGCGCTGGGCCTTGTCGCGGATCTGGCGCATCTCGCGCTCGCCGCCGTCCTTGACCTTGCGGCGGACGTCGGCGCGGGCGCCCTCGGCCTCCAGCTCGGCCAGGTCGGCCTCGAGCTTGGTGGCCCGCTCCTCGATGGCGGCGTCGCGCTGCTGCTCGAGGTGGCGCTTCTCGGCCACGATCTCGTTCTCCAGGGTCGGCAGGTCGCGCTGGCGCGCTTCCTCGTCGACCGAGGTGATGACGTAGGCGGCGAAGTAGATGACCTTCTCCAGGTCCTTCGGCGCCAGGTCCAGCAGGTAGCCCAGGCGGCTGGGCACGCCCTTGAAGTACCAGATGTGGGTGACCGGGGCGGCCAGTTCGATGTGGCCCATCCGCTCGCGGCGGACCTTCGAGCGGGTCACCTCGACGCCGCAGCGTTCACAGATGATGCCCTTGAACCGGATGCGCTTGTACTTCCCGCAGTAGCACTCCCAGTCGCGGGTGGGCCCGAAGATCTTCTCGCAGAACAGGCCGTCCTTCTCAGGCTTGAGGGTGCGGTAGTTGATGGTCTCGGGCTTCTTGACTTCCCCGTGAGACCACTGCCGGATGTCCTCGGCAGTGGCGAGGCCGATCTTCAACTTGTCGAAGAAGTTGACGTCGAGCACTGAACTCTTCCCCTTGATGTTGCTATAAAGCCTTGGCTCATTTACGGCTCCGCATGCGTCGCCGTGGGTGATGAGACGTGGGCGGTGGCGGGTCGCTCCCTTGCGGGCGACCCGCCCTCACTCGACGTCAGGCGCTTTCGAAATCGACGCTGGACGGTTCTTCGTGGGACAGGTCGATCCCCAGCTCCTCGGCCGCCCGGAAGACCTCGTCGTCGCTCTCGGTCATCTGGATGGCCTGGCCGTCCGCGGAGAGGACCTCCACGTTCAGGCACAGCGACTGGAGCTCCTTGAGCAGCACCTTGAACGATTCCGGAATACCCGGCTCCGGCACGTTCTCGCCCTTGACGACGGCCTCGTAGACCTTCACGCGGCCGACCACGTCGTCGGACTTGATCGTCAGCAGCTCCTGCAGCGCGTAGGCCGCGCCGTAGGCCTGCATGGCCCAGCACTCCATCTCGCCGAAGCGCTGGCCGCCGAACTGGGCCTTACCGCCCAGCGGCTGCTGGGTGATCATGGAGTACGGCCCGGTGGAGCGGGCGTGGATCTTGTCGTCCACCATGTGGTTCAGCTTCAGGATGTACATGTACCCGACGCTGATCGGGTCCGGGAAGGGCTCGCCGGTGCGGCCGTCGAACAGCCGCGCCTTGCCGGTGGGGGCAACCATGCGCTCCCCGTCGCGGTTCGGCAGCGCGTTCGCGAGCACGCCCTGGACCTCCTCGGCGTGGGCGCCGTCGAACACCGGGGTGCCGACCTTGGTGCCGGCCTCGGACTCGTCCGCCCCGATGTCCTTGAGCGCCTGGGCCCACTGCTCGTCGAAGTTCTCGATCCTCCAGCCGGACTTGGCCGCCCAGCCCAGGTGGACCTCCAGGACCTGGCCGATGTTCATTCGGCCCGGCACGCCCATCGGGTTGAGCAGGATGTCGATCGGGGTCCCGTCGGGCAGGAACGGCATGTCCTCCTGCGGGACGACCTTGGAGATGACGCCCTTGTTGCCGTGGCGGCCGGCGAGCTTGTCGCCCACGCCGATCTTGCGCTTCTGCGCGATGTAGACGCGGACCAGCTCGTTGACGCCGGGGCTCAGCTCGTCGCCGTCGTCCCGGTTGAAGGTGCGGACGCCGATGACCGTGCCGGCCTCGCCGTGCGGGACCTTCAGGGAGGTGTCGCGGACCTCGCGGGCCTTCTCGCCGAAGATCGCGCGGAGCAGGCGCTCCTCGGGGGTCAGCTCGGTCTCGCCCTTCGGGGTCACCTTGCCGACCAGGATGTCGCCGTCCTCGACCTCGGCTCCGATGCGGATGATGCCGCGGTCGTCGAGGTCGGAGAGCATCTCCTCGCCGACGTTCGGGATGTCCCGGGTGATCTCCTCGGGGCCGAGCTTGGTGTCGCGGGCGTCGACCTCGTGCTCGTCGATGTGGATCGAGGTGAGCACGTCGCCTTCGACCAGGTTCGAGGACAGGATGATCGCGTCCTCGAAGTTCTGGCCCTCCCACGAGGTGAAGGCCACCAGCAGGTTCTTGCCCAGGGCCATCTCGCCCTTGTCGGTCGAGGGCCCGTCGGCGATCGGCTGCCCGGCCTCGACGCGCTCGCCCTCGGTGACCAGCGGCACCTGGTTGATGCACGAGCCGGCGTTGGAGCGGCGGAACTTGTGCAGCAGGTAGGTGCGGCGCATGCCGTCGTCCTGGGCGATGGTGATGTAGTCGGCGCTGGCGTCCTCGACCAGGCCGTCGGACTCGGCCACGACCACGTCGCCGGCGTCGACCGCGGCGCGGTACTCCATGCCGGTGCCGACCAGCGGCGAGTCGGTCTTGATCAGCGGCACGGCCTGGCGCTGCATGTTCGCGCCCATGAGGGCGCGGTTGGCGTCGTCGTGCTCCAGGAACGGCACCAGCGCGGTGGCCACGGAGGTCATCTGGCGCGGCGAGACGTCCATGTAGTCGACCTCTTTGCCGGGCACCAGCTCGGCCTCGCCGCCGCGGCCTCGGGCCAGGACCTGGGCGTCGGCGAAGGTCGCGTCGGGATTCAGGGGCGCGTTCGCCTGCGCGATCGTGACCCGGTCCTCCTCGTCGGCGGTCAGGTAGTCGATCTCCTCGGTGACCTTGCCGTCGACGACCTTGCGGTAGGGCGTCTCGATGAACCCGAACGGGTTGACCCGCGCGAAGGTGGACATGGCGCCGATGAGGCCGATGTTCGGGCCCTCGGGCGTCTCGATCGGGCACATGCGGCCGTAGTGCGAGGTGTGCACGTCGCGGACGTCCATGGCGGCGCGGTCGCGCGACAGACCGCCCGGGCCCAGGGCCGAGAGGCGGCGGCGGTGGGTCAGACCCGTGATCGGGTTGACCTGGTCCATGAACTGCGAGAGCTGGCTGGTGCCGAAGAACTCCTTGATCGCGGCCACCACGGGCCGGATGTTGATCAGGGTCTGCGGCGTGATCGCCTCGACGTCCTGGGTGGTCATGCGCTCGCGCACGACCCGCTCCATGCGGGACAGGCCCACCCGGATCTGGTTCTGGATCAGCTCGCCGACGGTGCGCACGCGGCGGTTGCCGAAGTGGTCGATGTCGTCGGCGCCGTAGCCGGGCTCGGCCGAGTGCAGCCGGAGCATGTACTCGATCGTGGCGGCCAGGTCGTCCTCGGTGAGGATGCCGGTGCTGATCGGGCTGTCGAGGCTGAACTTCTTGTTGACCTTGTAGCGGCCGACCTTGGCCAGGTCGTAGCGCTTCGGGTTGAAGAACAGGTTCTCCAGCAGCGTCTGCGCGTTGTCCTTGGTCGGCGGCTCGCCGGGACGGAGCTTGCGGTAGATGTCGAGCAGCGCCTCGTCCTGGGAGTTGATGGTGTCCTTCTCCAAGGTGGCCATCATCAGCTCGGACCAGCCGAAGCGGTCCCGGATGCGGTCGGCGTCCCAGCCGATGGCCTTGAGCAGGACCGTGACGGCCTGCCGGCGCTTGCGGTCGACGCGGACGCCGACGGTCTCGCGCTTGTCGACGTCGAACTCGAGCCAGGCGCCGCGGCCGGGAATGACCTTGGCGCTGGTGAGGTCGCGGTCGGAGGTCTTGTCGGGCTGCTTGTCGAAGTACACGCCCGGCGAGCGGACGAGCTGCGAGACGACGACGCGCTCGGTCCCGTTGATGATGAACGTCCCCTTGGGGGTCATCATCGGGAAGTCGCCCATGAACACCGTCTGGCTCTTGATCTCGCCGGTGGTGTGGTTGATGAACTCCGCGGTGACGAACAGCGGAGCGCAGTAGGTGAGGTCCTTCTCGCGGCACTCCTCGATCGGGGCCTTGACCTCGTCGAATCGCGGGTTGGAGAAGGACAGGCTCATGGTGCCCGAGAAGTCTTCGATCGGGCTGATCTCTTCGAGGATCTCGTCCAGTCCGCTTTGAGCTTCTTCGCCGGTCCGGGCCCGGTAGGACTCGTGGCCGATGAGCCAGTCGAAGGAGTCCGTCTGAAGCTCCAGTAGGTTCGGGACTTCAAGTTTTTCTTCGATCCTGCCGAACGAAATCCGGCTGGGTGCGTGCTTGCTCTTGCTGGAGCTGGTCTTGCCAGTGCGGGAAGCTGCCAAGATTCGTCCTTCCGAGGACCTGAGTTTGCTGCGGCCGGCGCATGCCAGGGTCACGACAACGAAGCGGGATCGGCGTGGGCGGTCGGGGGCGGGCATCGGGTCGCACGAGCCGTTCGGCGCGCGATCGCAGATGAGTCGATACCTGAATTCCCCACCGTCCGCGCCCCTCACCGCTTCAAGAACGAGCGTGAAGGAGGCAGCGCAAATTAATAGCTTAATACAAGCTCCGGCAACTGTCAACTCCCCGCCGGCGCGGCGAGGTGTGTGGTGACGACGATCTCGTCGGCTGCCGAAGCTCCTCCCAACTGAGGGTCGATTCATGCGTGGCCGGTGAGGGCCAGTCCTGCCTTGGCCCGTTCGCATGCAGCTGATGCGAACGTTGCCCGCGCCACGTTGGGGCGCTCGATTCACTAGTTTGCAGGATCAGGTCACACTTCGTCAAGTCAAGCGTCGAATGCGTCGCCAGGCGATCCTTCGCAAGGAGGACCGGACATGAAGGGTTTCACCAGCGGGGCCGGACCGGCGGGCGGCGGTCCGAGCCGTCCCCTCCGCGGCTCGGACCACCGGCATCCGTCGGGAGCGGAAGGTCCCCTCGCCCGGGGCGCGGACGCCGACGCTGCCGCGTCGCCGAAGCCGGGAGCGCCTCCGAGCTGAAGCGGAAGGCACCCGTCTTTCTTGCAGCGCTTGCGTTCCGCGCGCGCCGGGCGGGTCGGGAGCCCGCTGCGGGGCTCCACCCGGTACAACGAGCCAGCGGGCCGAAAGTGACGCATCCTCGGAAGATTTCCCGGGCCGCGGACAGGAGTGCCCGGGCCGCGCCCCATCCGCGCGGCCCGGGCCCATACCCCGGTTAAGGCTTGCGTCCTAGGCGTCGATCATCTCCTGGGCGGCCTCGATCGCCTCGTCCATGTCTTCCTGCCAGGAGTAGATGCGCTCTTCGATCTCCTTGTAAGCGGAGATGTTGACCTCGTCGTAGGCCTCGGCGGAGGCTTCGGCGTAGCCGACCTCCTCGTCGCACTCGGCGAAGACCAGCGCCACGTCGATCTCGTAGGCCTTCTGGTCCTCGAAATCGTCGCCGAGGTCATCGGGGACGTCGGGGAGCTCGGTCTCGGAGTCACCGCCGTAGCTGTACTCCTCCTCCTCGCCCTCCCAGTAGATGCTGTAGAAGTACTCCCAGGTCGGCAGGTACCCGCCCTCGTCGAACTCCCAGCCCGCGTGGCCGGCCTCGGCCAGGCAGTCGGTGAACTCGTACCGGAGGTCGATCATGCGGTCCTGGTACTCGAACTCGATGTCCTCCCACATGGTCTCCTCGGCGGAGTACTCGGGGTTCTCGGGCCGGTAGGACCACTCGGTCCAGGTCCCGGATTCGCCGCCTTCCTCCCACTCGTGCTCGACCAGTTCGGGCTCGCCGTAGAGGCCCTCGATCATCTCGAGCTGGCAGCCGCCGGGCATGGGCTCCTCGAAGTCCTCGGCGTCACCCTCGAACTCGAGGTCGCCGTCCTCGGTGTCCTCGACGACCTCTTCATCTCCGGAGCCCAGCCCTTCGATGACGGTGCCGTCGTCGAGGCCGTGGCCGCCCCCGTCATCGAGGACGTAGCCGTACCACTCCTCGGCCTTCTCCTCGCCGACGTAGGCGACGTACCAGTCCCACTTCTCGTCCTTGTCGAGGGCCTCGAACTCGCTGTTGTCGGGCTCCTCGAAGGCCTCCTCCTCGTACTCCTCCTCCTGCTGGTCGTAGTAGTCCTGGGCTTCCTCGCTCTCCCACTGGTCGGGCGCCTCGGCCCAGATGCCGAAGCCGTACTCGCCGGCCTCCTCGGCGTCGGGGAGGAAGCCCTCGTGCGGGTAGCCCCAGGACAGCGAGTCGCGCTCCTGAGGGGCCCATTCCATGAGCTCGAATTCGTCGTGGACGGTGTGGCCGGCCTCTTCGAGGCAGGAACGGATGATCCGGTTCTCTGCCGCGGTGAGTTCGGCGTCGAGGCGGGCCGACTCGTTGAGCAGCTGGACGAGCTGCTCCTCTTCGCTGGCGGGCTCCTCGTCGTCGTCGCCCAGCAGGCCGCAGCCCGCTGTGAGGGTCAGTGCGGCGGCGGCGCTCAGGGCCGCGGCGCCTCGGAACCGGTCGGGCATCGTCGTCTCCTCGTTTCGGGGTGGCGTCGTCTACCGGTCAGACGCGACAGATGCCCCGAAACGTTGCACGGATTTCGAGATTCGCGCGGAGAAAACGAAAACCGGGGCCGCGCCGCCTTTCGGCGGTGCGGCCCCGGCCGTACAGGGCCTGGGAATCCCCTTGTAGAGCCTGGTCGGCTCCGGCGCGTCCGGTCTACTTCAGCGAGACGGTGGCGCCGGCGCCCTCGAGGGCCTCCTTGGCCTTCTCGGCGTCGTCCTTGCTGGCGCCCTCGACGACGGCCTTCGGCGCGCCCTCGACGAGCTCCTTGGCCTCCTTGAGGCCGAGCGAGGTGATGCCGCGGACCTCCTTGATGACCTTGATCTTGGAGTCGCCGGCCGACTCGAGGACGACGTCGAACGTGTCCTTCTCGACGGCGGCCTCCTCGCCACCGGGGGCGGCGCCACCGGCGGCGGCGACGGCGACGGGAGCGGCGGCGGTGACGTCGAACTTCTCCTCGAACGCCTTGACGAACTCGGAGATCTCCAGGAGGGTCATCTCCTCGAACTGCGAGAGCAGTTCGTCAGTGGACAGCTTAGCCATGGTGTTTCCTTTCTGATGTCTTCGCGCCGGCTACTCTCCGGCGGCTTCCTTCTTGTCGGCCAGCGCGGCGCCCAGTCGGGCGACCTGCGAGGCGGGAGCGGCGAAGAGGCCGGCGGCCTTCTGGATGTTGCCCTTGAGCGCTCCGGCGACCTTGGCCAGCAGCACCTCGCGGGACTCCAGGTCGGCGAGCCGCTTGATCTCGTCGACGGACAGGACGGCACCGTCCATGAATCCGCCCTTGATCACCAGCGCCTCGTGGTTCTTGGCGAAATCGCGCAGTCCCTTGGCGGCCTCGACCGGGTCGCCCTCGATGAAGGTGATCGCGGTCGGTCCGGAGAACAGGTCCTCCAGGCCCTTGACGCCCGCCGCATCGGCGGCGCGCTTGGCGAGGGTGTTCTTGGCGACGCGGTAGCGCGCCCCCTCGCCGAGGGTCCGGCGGAGCTCCTGGAGCTCCTCGACGGTCAGCCCGCGGTACTCGGTGAGCACGGCGGCCGACGAGCTGGAGAAGCGATCGGTCAGCTCGGCGATGGCGGCCTGCTTGTCCGCCGGGTAGTTTTCCCGTTCAGCCATGTTTCCCTCCTTTCTCGGCTGATCAATCCTCAAACCGTCAGGAGGCGCGAAAAAGGCGCCCCCCGCTGGGACGCCTCCGCAAATGACTGTGGCTCAACCTGTGAGAAGGTTCGACACCATGGTCGCTTCGAGTCGCCCTACGTTGGCCCCTGGATGGTTTACAACCGCTCGAGGCGGTGACCGACGGTCTTCGGGTTGTTGTCTCAGATGCTAGCAGTGGACGTGAAGAAGCCCCAGCGCAGGGAGCCTGCGCCGGGGCCACGTCACACTCTTCGCGCTTCGGCGCGGGTCGCTAGGCGACCTTGACCGCCGACGGGTCGACCGGGATGCCCGGGCCCATCGTGGTGGTCAGGGTGATCTTCTTGATGTAGACGCCCTTGGAGCTGGACGGCTTGAGCCGCTGCACCTCTTCGACCGCGGCGGCGTAGTTCTCGACCAGCTGGTCGGTCGAGAAGCTGGTCTTGCCGATGGTCAGGTGCAGGTTGGCGTGCTTGTCGACGCGGAAGGCGATCTTGCCGCCCTTGATCTCCGTGACGGCCTTGGCGACGTCCGGGGTGACCGTGCCCGTCTTCGGGTTCGGCATCAGGCCGCGCGGGCCCAGGATCCGCGCGATCCGGCCGATCTTGGCCATCTGGTCGGGAGTGGCGACGGCGGCGTCGAAGTCGAGCCAGCCTTCCGAGATCCGCTTGACCAGGTCGTCGGAGCCGACCTCGTCGGCGCCGGCGGCCACGGCGGCCTCGGCCTTGTCGCCCTCGGCGAAGGCGATGACCCGGACGGTCTTGCCGGTGCCGTTGGGCAGGGAGACGGTGCCGCGGACGAGCTGGTCGGCCTGCCGCGGGTCCACGCCGAGCCGCAGGGCGACCTCGACGGTGGCGTCGAACTTCGTCGGGGAGGTCTCCTTGGCCAGTTCGGCGGCCTCGGCGGGCGCGTACAGGCGCGCCTTGTCGACCCGCTTCATCAGGTCGGAGTACTTCTTACTGCGCTTCATGATCCATCCTTCGGATGTCGTGGTGAGGGCGAGCGCCGCCCTTCCACTGGGTCGGGTCTACTCGACGGTGATGCCCATGGAGCGGGCGGTGCCGGCGACGATTTTGCTGGCGGCGTCGAGGTTGTTGGCGTTCAGGTCGGGCATCTTCTTCTCCGCGATCTCGCGGACCTGGTCGGCGGTGACCTTGCCGACCTTGTTGCGGTGCGGCTCGCCCGAGCCCTTGTTCACACCGGCGGCCTTGAGCAGGAGCTTCGCGGCCGGCGGGGTCTTGAGGACGAACGTGAACGAACGGTCCTCGTACACCGTGATCTCAGCGGGGAGGATCTCGCCGCGCTGGTTCTCGGTGGCCGCGTTGTAGGCCTTGCAGAACTCCATGATGTTGACGCCGTGCTGGCCGAGGGCGGGACCCACCGGCGGAGCCGGAGTGGCCTGGCCACCCGCGAGTTCCAGCTTGAACGTCACAACGGCCTTCTTGTTGGGAGCCATCGTGTCCTTCTCTTCCTGGGCTGTCACGGGGCGGAGTGCCCCGTTCCTTACGTGCGCGCGCCCGCCCGCGGCGGGTGCGCAACTTCTCGATGGTACTTGCCGGCCGAGCCGGAACCTGAAGCGAGGTGTGTGAGCTGGGCCAACTGCCGGGCCGCAGCGGACCTCTGCCCCGCCTAGAGCTTGGAGACCTGGTTGAAGTTCAGCTCCACCGGGGTCTCGCGGCCGAAGATCGAGACCAGCACCTTGAGCTTCTGCTGCTCGGCGTTGATCTCGGAGATCGTGGCGGGCATCGAGGCGAAGGCGCCGTCGACCACGGTCACGGACTCGCCCTCGGTGAAGTCGACCTTGATCTCGGGCTCGGAGGAGGACTCCTCCTCGGTCGCGCCGGCCTCGGCCTTCTGCTCGGGCGGCAGCAGCCACTGGATGACCTCGTCGAGCGGGAGCGGGCTGGGCCGGTCGGTGCGGTCGACCACGCCCACGAACCCGGTCACGCCCGGAGTGTTGCGGACCACCGAGTAGGACTCGGGGGTCATCTCCATGCGGACCAGCACGTAGCTGGGGAAGACCTTGGCCTCCACCTTGGACCGCTTGCCGTTCTTGATCTCCACCTCGGTGTGGGTGGGGACCTGGACCTCGTAGATGTAGTCCTCCATGTCGAAGGACTGGATCCGGTTGCCCAGGTTGGACTTGACCCGGTTCTCGAATCCGGCGTACGAGTGCAGCACGTACCACTCGCCGGGCGCGAACCGGTATTTGGCGCGCAGCGCCTCGGCCGGGTCGATCTCGGGCTCGGCCTCCGCCCCGGAGTCGGCCTGCTCGTTCTCGGCGGTCTTGGTCTCAACGGCCTCGAGATCGCGCTCGGCGTCGTCCGCCGCGGCCTGCGCCTCGGCTTCCTTCTTGAAGGCTTCGTCGAACTCAGACACGCTCGTCTCTCATTCCGGCTCGTCCCCGCGGAGCGGGGATCCACGTTGCTTGGTCTACTCGGATGACTGCGGTGCCGACTGTGCGGAATCTCGTTCCGCAGGCGTCACCGTGGCTCCCTAACAGTCACGCGCCGGCGGAACCGGCGCGTGTTATACGACTAGGGTAACCGGCCCGCCGCGCGGCCGGTCCCAGGCATGGCGGATCCGGCGCAGGTCACGTCGGAGCGCGTCAGGAGTCGGCGCCGAACGCGCGCTGCACGAGGTCACCGAAGAGCAGGTCCAGGCCGCCGATGTAGGCCATGATGACCGCGACGAAGACCAGCACCACGATCGAGTAGGTGATCAGCTGGCGGCGGGTCGGGTAGACGACCTTGCGGAGCTGCTCGACGACCTCGCGCAGGAAGCGGCCCAGTTTCTTGAAGGGGTTGCGATCGACCTTGCCGGAACCGCGCTTGGGCGTGGGACGACCCTTGCCCGCGGTCGTGTCGGAGCGGCTGGTGTCGTCGGCCACGTCGGCTTCCTCCAGGTCTGGTCGGGCAGTGCCATCCCCGCCGGCGCGGGGAGCTCACGCCCGCAGCATACCGCAAGGGCCAAGACACGTAATTCGCTCATCCCGGCGGGGGCGGCGAATCGGGCATCCGCTTGCGGAACTCCTGCCAGAGCTCGCGCATCTCGGTGAACCGCTCGGCCGCGAACTGGAAATACAGCGCGCTCTGGTACATCCGGTCGCGCCCCGCCCCCGGCGGTAGGGTCTCGACGCCCGCGAGCGCCAGCTCCTCGTAGCGCTTGAGCAGCGGCAGCCGGTCGAGCATTATCCGGCCCCAGATGTCGTCGTCGAGGATCTCGTAGACGTCGGCGCGGGTGTCGGGCCGGCGGTTCTTGACGATGAGCCCGGCGGTCACCAGGTCGCGGACCGCGTTCGAGATCGCCGCCAGGCTCACGCCCATGCCCTCGGCCAGCTCGGCGGCGGTGTAGCTGGAGGCGTCGTCGATGAGGATGTACGAGAAGACCCGGGCGGTCATCCGCTGCATGCCGCTCTCGACCAGCATCGTCGCGAAACGCTCCACGTAGTTCATCACTTCGGTACGGTCGACATCGTCGCTCATCGCGGCCCCTCTTTCGGCTCCAACCTTCGACACGATCATACATTTCACAAATTCATGAAATGTGTGGTACGTTTAAAAACTATGACCGCTGTCATCCACACCGAGAAACTCGTCAAGCGATTCGGTCACGTCACCGCGCTCGACGGGCTCGACCTCGAGGTATCCGAGGGCCAGACGCACGGCTTCCTCGGGCCCAACGGGGCCGGCAAGTCCACCACCATCCGCATCCTGCTCGGGATGCTCAGAGCGGACGGCGGCACCGCCCGCCTCCTCGGGTCCGACCCGTGGAGCGAGGCCGCCGAACTGCACCGCCGCATCGCCTACGTGCCCGGCGACGTCGCCCTCTGGCCCAGCCTCTCCGGCGGGGAGACCATCGACGTGCTCGGCCGCCTGCGAGGCGGGATCGACAAGTCCAAGCGGGACCAGCTGCTCGAGCGCTTCGACCTCGACCCGCGCAAGAAGGGCCGGTCCTACTCCAAGGGCAACCGGCAGAAGGTGGCCCTGGTCGCCGCCTTCGCCTCCGACGCCGAGCTGTTCCTGCTCGACGAGCCCACCTCCGGGCTCGACCCGCTCATGGCCGCCGTGTTCAACGAGGTCGTGCGCGAAGTCGCCGCCGAAGGCAAGACCGTGCTGCTGTCCAGCCACGTCATGAGCGAGGTCGAGGCGCTGTGCGAGAAGGTGAGCATCATCCGCAAGGGCCTCGTGGTCGAGACCGGGACGCTCGCCGAGATGCGGCACTTCTCGCGCTCGGAGGTCCGGGCGACCCTCAAGAAGCCGATCCGCGGCCTGGGCGACCACGAGGGCGTCCACAACCTGAAAGAGGACGGCCTCGAACTGCACTTCCAGGTCGACTCCGGCGCGCTCGACGACGTGCTCACGCAGCTGGCCGTCGCCGGGATCGCCAGCCTCACCTGCGAACCGCCGTCGCTGGAGGAGCTGTTCCTGCGCTACTACGGCGACGAACTGGCCTCCGCGGGGGTCCCGAACGGCAACGGGGACTAGCCATGGCGACCGCAACCGCAGAACGCTCACGGCTCAAGGAGGGGCGCCTGGGCACGCTGGCCGGGACCGGCAAGCTGCTGCGCTTCCACGCCCGGCGCACCCGCGTCTTCCTGATCGGCTGGTTCGCCGGCCTGGCCGGGATGAACGCCGTCATCGCCGCGTCGCTCGCCGGGGTCTACTCGGACCCGAGCTCCCGCATCGAATCGACCGCCACCTACGACACGCCCGCCATCCGGTCGATGACCGGACCCGGGCTCTACCTCGACCACTACGGCGACAGCCTCGCGGTCATGTACGCCCACCAGATGATCCTGTGGTCGACCCTGATGACCGCGGTGATGTTCATCCTCCTGATCACGCGCCTGACCCGGGCCGACGAGGAGACCTCGCGGCTGGAGGTCATCAGGTCGCTGCCGGTGGGACGCCGCGCGGACCTGGCCGCCGCCGTATGGCTGGCCGTCCTGGCCGGGCTCGCGCTCGGACTCCTGGTCGGCCTGTCCGTGCTCGGCATGGACGGAGCGGATTTCGGCGGCGCGATGCTCTACGGCCTCGCGCACGCCGCGGTCGGCATCACCTTCGCGGCGATCACGGCCGTGGCCGTGCAGATCGCGAACTACAGCTCGACCTCCAACGCGCTCGGGTTCTCGGCGCTCGGTTTCGGCGCCCTGATGAGCATGGCCGGCAGCGCCGCCGAGGACCCCGAGGGCAGCGCGGCGCTCTGGCTCTCGCCCTTCGGGTGGGCGCAGAAGACGTTCGCGTTCACGCCCGAGCAGACCTGGACTCCGGTCCTGGTCTCGGCCGTCGTGGCGGCGGCGCTGTTCTGGCTGGCCTTCGCGCTGGTCGCGAAGCGGGACTTCGGGCAGGGCCTGCGGTCGTCCCGCCCCGGGCGGTCCGCCGCCGGATCGGGCCTGAGCTCGATCGGGGCGCTGTCGTTCCGTCTGTCCCGCGGCGTCCTGTGGGCCGGGACCATCACGCTGCTCCTGCTCAGCTCCTCGTACGGAGCGGTACTCGGCAGCGCGGACGACTTCCTCGACTCGATGCCCGAGGCCCAGCAGGAGGTGTTCGACCAGGCGGGCGGGACCGTCACCGAGAGCTTCCTGGCCACGATCTCGCTCGTCGACGCCTTCGCCGCCGTGATCTTCGGGCTGCTCGTCATCGGACGGGCCCGCAAGGAGGAGGTCGGCGGGCGCGGGGAGCTGCTCGCGGCAGGGCCCGTCCCGCGGTCCGGCTGGCCCGGCTCGTACCTGCCGATCGCGATGATCACCGCCTCGGTGAGCGTTCTGGTCGGAGCGCTCGGGCTGGCGACGGTCGGGGCCTCGTCGCTCGAGGACGGCTCGTACTTCGGCGAGATCCTCACGGCCGGCCTGATCCACCTGCCGGCGGTGTGGGTCATGGTGGCGTTCGCGTTCGTCTGCCTGGGGTGGCTGCCCCGGGCCGGCTGGCTGCGCTGGCTGCCACTGGTCTACGTCTTCGTCGCCGGATACTTCGGGGACCTGATCGACCTGCCCCAGGCCGCCCGGGCCGTCTCGCCGTTCGAGTACGTCCCGTCCTATCCGGTGGACGACCTGGACTGGCTCCCGCTGATCGTGCTGGCGGCGGTCGCCGCCGCTCTGGCTGCCTTCGGGTACGCGGGCGTGCGCCGCCGAGACCTCCAGTTCGACTGAAGACCTGAGGAAACAGGAGAAAATAAGGGAAGCGGGCCGGTCGATCCACTCCGATCGACCGGCCCGGATCCGTACCGGGTGATCCGCGGTCTACACCCGCGCCGAACGATCGGTCTCCACCGCGGGCTCGGGTTCGGCGGTGCGCGCGAAGCGCCACAGCAGCGGCACCGCACAGCACGCGACACCGGCGACGATCCACAGTGCCGAACGCACCGGCATCAGCGTGCCGAGCCACCCTCCGGCCAGCGCACCGAGTACGGTGGCCGCCGCGGTCACCAGCTGGACCGAGACGATCAGGCGCCCGAGGCTCCGTTCCGGCACGGCCTTCGTGACGAACGCCGAGAGGGCGATGTTGTTCATCGATCCCAGCGTCGCGGGCCCGGCGATCGACGCGGCGACCAGCGCCACCGACCAGACCTCCAGGCCCGTGGCCAAGGGCAGCAGCAGGAACGGGACCGCCGAGAACGCACCGGTCCAGAAGATCAAGCGCTCGGACCGCCAGCGTCCGCTGAAGCGGTCGACCAGGACGGTCCCGGCCAGGGCCGCCGCGCTCGCCCCGGCGAACAGCCAGCTGTACCACCGGGCGGGCAGCCCGAGGCCGTCCAGGACGAACACCGCCGTCATCGACTTCCACGCTCCTGAGGCCAACGCGCTGATCGCCACGAACGCGACCAGTCCGCCGAGCAGCGGCACCGTTCGCATCAGGCGGAACCCTCCGAAGGCCGAACCGCGCGTCCGCGGCCCCGCCGGAGGGCGTTCGACCTCCGCACCGCCCCGGACCCGGCCGACCAGGCCGAGACTCAGGGCACTGACCAGACTGAGGACCCCGGCGACGGCGAACACCACGAACCCGCCGGCCACCGCCAGGTGACCGGCGGCCGACTGCGCCGCCAGTCGCGCGGACTGCTCTCCACCCTGGAGGCGGGCCCGCCCCTTCATGAGGCGGTCGGCGGGCACCAGGCTCTTGAGGTGGACGAAGTAGAGCGTGCTCGTCGCCAATCCGACCGTGGTGGTCGCCAGGCATACCAGCAGCAGCGTGACCAGGTGGAGCCGGTCGGCGAGGATCGAGACCGTCGCTGCGAGGCCGATCCCGGCCAGAATCAGCTCCCCGGCCAGGAGCACCCGGCGCGGCCGCCGCACGCGGTCGGTCATCGCGGCGATCGGAAGGCCGAAGAGCATCATCGGCGCCGTCCCCGCGACCGTCAGGAGGCCGACCTGGAAGGAATCGGCCCCCAACCGGTCGACCGCGAGGATCGACAGGGCCGAGGAGACGACCGTACCGCCGAGCACGGCGGCGCACTGCCCCCAGAAGTAGACCCGAAAGGCCGGCCCGAACGGCTTCACTTCGAGGCGGCCTCCCCGGGCGGAGCCGCCGGCTCTGTCCTCCGGGCCGCCGACCTCCGCGTCGGATCGGACCACCGGGACGCCACCGAGGCGGCGGTGAAGGTCGCGACCACGAAGACCGCCAGCGATACGGCGGCAATCCAGCCGAGCTCCCCGGCCGCCCGGCCGAGGCCCGGCAGCTGCGCCGAGGCGATCATGTACTGCGGCAGCACCACCGCCGCCGCCGAGGCGACACCGAGGCACGAGACCGCGAAGCACTCGACGTAGGTGGCCGCGCGGATACCTCCGCGTCCGGCGGCGAAGCGCGCCAGCCAGGTCCGTTCGGTGTGGCGCGTCTGGTAGTGGGCGGCCAGGCCGTTGGCCCCGCCGAGGACGAGCATGATGACGATCAGCGACAGGAACACCAGCTCCGTCCCCGAGGCCGCCGCGCCTCCCGCGGTGAGCTCGTCGACTTCCATGATCGTCGTCCCCGGACGCGATTCGACCCACCCGGTCGGATCGGGTGCGTCGCCGTCCAGAAAGACCGCGTCGAGCTCGACGCCGCTCTGGTGCTCGGTGAGCAGGTCGAGCCCGGCTATGATGTTCGGAAAGGCCGTGTCGGAGGCGTGGATCGCCCCGACCGTCACTTCCAGCGGCGTCCCGTCTCCCAGGTACGCCCGGTAGCTGTCGCCCACGTCCACGCCCGTCTCCAGGGCCGCGGTGACCGACATCGCGATCGAAGTGCCGCCGACGTCGTCCATGGAACCGTCGGTGACGTCGACGGTGTACCGGCCCATGTCGCCGCCGAAGGCGACTCCCCCATCGAGGCGTTCGAGGTCCTCACGCGGCGTCTGGACGTACATCGTGAACTCGGTGAACCCCGCCCCGCCCAGTTCTTCCTCGTCCGCCGCGACCAGATCGCCGCGTTCGGCCGCCACCACCGCCTGCCCGGCGTGCACCGCCGACTGCCACTCCTGCGTCGACGCCGCGCCCACGATCACCGAGCCCAGCACCATGTGGAGCCCGATCACCGCGGCGACCGCGACCATGCCCGTGGCTTTCCCCAACGGCTGCATGCGGTGACGCAGGGACCGCGCGGCGGTCCACATCACCCAACCCCGGCCCGCGAGCGCTCGCAGGAGCACGGACGACGCCGCTACCAGCCAGGGTGCGGTGACGACCACCAGCGGAACGGCCAACAGCATCGCCATGCCGACGGCCAGGAACATCATCAGAGACGTGCCTATGTTCATGAGCGCCATCGTGGCGGCCAGACCGGCTATGAGCAGCGCGGTGACGACGGCTCTCGGAAGATGTCCGACGTTCTTGAGTCCGGACCCGCTCCCTTGGACCACCGCCCGTATGTTCCTCCCGGACAATACGGTCAGAGCGATCGCGCCCGCCGCGAGGAGGAACCAGACCTGCAGCAGCGGCCCGGCGGTGGCCTCGATCGAGAACCAGGTCTCGCCCAGTGTCCGGTGGATGAGCTCGGCGACCAGCGGACCGAGGACGAACGTCAGGGGTAGGGAGAGGATCGTCCCCGCAGCCGTATAGGTCAGCAGGAAGGCGCGCAGCTGGCCGCCCGCGCCACCGAGCCGCGACAGCGCTCGAAGCTCGCTTCCGAGGTTGGAGGTCGCCAGGGAGACGCACCCGAACAGGAGGGTGGCCACGGCGAGGACGGTGAAGCCCATCATGGTCCACAAGTCCTCGACCATGCCGTCGACGGCGGCGGTGGACACCTCGTTGTCCCAGTCGACACGCCGCTCGTCCGGAACGGTCGACAACCCCTGGTCTGCCACAACCGCCTCGAACGCGTCCCAGTCGGTGTCGTCGGAGGCGAACACGGCGATGAAATCGGCGTGGCCTTCGGCGTTTCCATCGAGGCTCAGCGCGGTCTCGGAGTCGAAATAGGCCCCGTGAGGGAGTGTCCGAGTGATGCCGGAGACGGTGAGCGCGTGCTCAGTGCCGCCGTCGACGAGCGTGACCGAATCTCCCACCGCCGCCCCGAGATCGTCCGCGGTCGCAGACGCGAGGACGGCCTCCTCGCCGCCCTCCGGGCGCCGGCCTTCGGACAGCAGGTCCGGTGCGGGCCACCAGGTGCGGCCGTCCAGGTGCTCGACCGTGTGCGAGTCCGACCGCAGTTGCGTGATCCTGAAGACCGACGCGGGCACGATGGTCGCTCCGGCAGAGGTCAGTCCACCGGCCGACTCCATGCTGGTCGGCGCCGTGTCCGCCCAGGTGCGCCTCGACGACTCGGGTACCCGCTGGTCGGCGGTGACCACGCGATCGGGTTGGTCCGTGTAGCTCGATTCAGGGTGCGCCAGCTGCGCGGACTGGATCACGACGTTGATCCCGCCGAGCAGCGCCGCGGCCGAGGCGATGGCGACGACCAGCATGCCCAGGTTGAGGATGCGGTACCGGAATGTCCTTATGGCGGTTCGGATCATGGTGAGGCTTCAGTCCGCCGCGGCGAGCAGGTCGTCGAGCAGGTCGCCGGGGTCGGCTCCCTCGACCTCCCTGTCGATGCGCCCTTTGGACAGGACGAGCACCCGGTCGGCTCGGGATGCGACCAGAGGGTCGTGCGTGATCATCAGGATGGTGTTCCCGTATTCTCCGGCCAAGTCGCGCAGGAGGCTGGTGATCTCCCTGGCCGAGGCGGGATCGAGAGCACCGGTCGGTTCGTCGGCGACCACGACCGCCGGTTTGAGTGAGAGCGCTCGGACGATGGCGACGCGCTGCTGCTGTCCGCCGGAGAGCTGATCGATGCGACGGCCGAGCAGGTCGTCGATGCCGGTGCGTTCGGCGAGTCGTCGCACCCAGTCCCGGTCGAGTGCCGTTTTGGCGATCCGGGACGGCAGTTCGATGTTCTCGCCGACTGTGAGCGCCTCCATCAGGGCGTAGTCCTGGTAGACGAATCCGACACGGCTGCGGCGGAACACGGCCAGCTGGCGGTCGTTGAGGGCGCCGAGGTCGGTTCCGTCCAGAAAGACTCCGCCGCTGCTGGGCCGGTCGACCCCGACCGCGCAGTTCACCAGGGTCGTCTTCCCCGAACCCGATGGTCCCATGAGGGCGGTGAACGTCCCCGGAGCGAGATCGAACGAAACGCCCCACAGCGCATGCACCCATCCGCCCCGCGAGGCGAAACTCCGACTGACCTCCCGCATGGCGAGTTTCGATGTCCTGCTCACGGAGACTCCTCTGCGTTTCGATCGGATACACTGGATGTCCGACCCTCGCGTGCGAGGGCCGGACACGCAGATCATCGAGCCCAGCGCCGGCCGACGCAACCGCAAGTCAGGGCGGCGAAACCAAGGCCTGCGGCAGGTGCGCCGGCGCTGGCCCGACTAGTTTCCGCAGTTGAAGAAGCTGAACGAGGAGACCTGCGGCGATGCGTCGTCGGCCTTGGCGTCCAGGGTCTGCAGTTCGAGAATCTTGGCCATCATCGGCTCCTATCTGGTAATCGTGGTTGGCGGTTGCCGGTGTCCGATCCTCGTGTGCGAGGGCCGGACACGCAGATCATCGAGTCCGGCGCCGGCCGATGCGACCGCGGGTCAGGGCGGTGAAACCAAGGCCTGCGGCGCGCACGGCGGCACTGGGTCGACTAGCCGTTGTCGCAGTTGAAGAGGCTGTAGGTGGACCACTGCGGCGAAGCGCCGTCCGCCTTCGCGTCCAGGGTCTGCAGCTCGAGAATCTTAGCCATCATCGGCTCCTTTGCGCTTTTCGATGGATCTTTCGTAGCCGGAGCGGGAGGAGTCCCGTTCCGCTCCCGCCAGTCCCATTCCCGGGAGCTGGCAAGTCTGTTGTTCCGCCAGTGCCGCCAGGTAGACGACGCCGGCGCTGCCGGTGGCGAGGTCGTGGGAGAGCCGGTGGGATTCGCGCCCGAGCAGCGCCAGCCGGTCTTCGGTGCCGGTCGGGCACGCGAACGGTGCGAGCTGGTCGAGATCGATGCCGGGATCATCGGCCAGACCGAGCCGGTGCGCCTGAAGGCTCGTGTACCACAGGCCGAGTCGGCCGCGGAACAGTCCCGCTTCGACGGTGTGGTCGATGGTGGTGGCGGTCAGGATCCGTTCGAGAGCCTCGCGCCGTCGCCGGTCGATCCACTCGCGGCCGCTCATGAGGGCGAGCGCCAGGCCGCATGAGCCCCGTTCCAGGTACGGCAGGGCTTTGCGCCCGTCCATCATCAGTTCCTGGCGGCCGTCGCGGTGCAGGTGGGCGGCGGCGCGGTCCACGGCGATGTCGTAGCCTCGATGCCAGGTCTCGGTTCCCGTGCGGCGGTACTGGTCGGCGAAGAACATCGCCGCTCCCGACCAGCCGTGCAGCAACCCGGGAGGCAGTGCGTCTGGTTCGGCTGAGGTGAGGTGACCGAGCAGCCCTTCGGCGATGGGGCCGACCTTCTCGGAGCGGCCCAGGTCCTCGAGCATGCGGCAGACGCCGATCGCTCCCGAATACAGGGACATGCCGATCTGCTGCCGTCCGGCCCGCTGGAGGACCAGGTCGGCCACGTCCGCGGCGCCGGGATGCCCGGCCCTGCCCAGGATCCATGCGGCACCGGCGAGACCGTCGTAGAGCCCGAGCGCGGCTTCAGGGCGGCTGGCGAGCGCGCGTTCATGGATCCCGGCCAGATCGTCGGGGTCGAATCCGCCGGTCGCCGACGCGTCGGCGAACACGATTCCGGCGGCGCCGTAAGCCAGTCCGACCGCCGAACCGGGGCCGAATCCGCGCGGGTCGGTGCGGTCGGATCCCTTCGGTCGGCCCTGTCCGGAGTCGGTCCGCATGGAGCGGTGCATGCGGTCCACGTCGAGACCGCGCGCGGACCCGTGCGTCCGCCCGCCGGTCAACCGCGAGGCGAGTCGATTCAGGTGACCGGTATCGAGGTCGTACCATGCCGAGAGTCGTTCGAGGGCGAACGGCACTGCCTCATCGTTCAGATGAAATGCCTGGTTGAACGGCGCAAGTGCCGAAATCTCACAACAGGCCGAGGCGTAGTGGTCGAGCGTTTCAGGAGACATGGCGCGGCCCGGGTTGAACCCCGCCGTACCGATACCGGGTGGCGCTTCCGAGCCCGTACGCCGCGCCGCTTCCAGGTCGATGATGCGCAGTTCCCCGGTCTCCTCGTCGAACAGGAGGTTCCGCGGATTGAGATCGCCCACGGCCCATCCGGTCCCGTGGATCTCCTCCAGCGCGCGTTCCAGAGCTTCGAACAGGGGGACCAGGCCGCGGCGGAACTCCTCACGGTCCCCGGCACCGGTACCCGGTCGGATCAGCGGGCTTTCGGCCGCCATTTCACTCAGCGGCTTGCCGTGGCAGTACTCCATCGCCAGGAAGTGGTGCTCCCATTCCGTGAAGATGCCCAGCGGAGCCGGGGTCCAGCCCAGGTCTTCGAGGTCTCGCAGCACCGCGTGCTCGTGGTGGAGCCGATCGACCGCGTCCCGGCCCTCGGCGTCGACACCGCACAGCGGGCGAGCCTCCTTCAGGACGACCTCCGAGCCGTCCGGTGCGAGCGCCAGATAGACGCCGCCGGCGTTCGAGAAGTGCATCGCCTCTTTGACGACGTAGTCTCCGACTGTCGGCTCGGACGGGTCCTCCTGCTGCTCGGCGGGTCGGAAGCCGGTGCCTGAGGCGATCCAGTCGGAGAGCTCGGCCCAGTCCGGAAGCGTGAACGCCGGTTCGCGCCGGTCGGGCACGAGGTGCCCGTCGGGGTGGCGTATCGCCGGGCGGCGTCCCGTCGCGCTCTCGATCCACATCGGTTTGAATGCGCCGTACCGGAGGAACACCGGGCTCTCCCCCCAGCGCAGGTCCGAGAGGATGAACGGGGACGGCCGGTCGCCGAGCAGGCCGTGGAGGGCCTGGACGAGCGTGCGGCAGTGTTCCTCGTCCGTCGGGTATGCGGTGACGAGCTTTCCGGCCGAGACGCGGTTGGCGCCCTTGGCGTTGGAGAGCAAGTGCAACCGAGGGTGGCTGAGGAACTTCAGACTGGCGCCCTCGCGCTCGCAGACGTCCCAGGCCCGCTCCACGGTCGCCTCGTACTCGTCGGTGACGGCGGAGAGGTGGATTTTCCAGCCCTGCTCGGGGAGCTTCTGGTCGATGAGGCGCAGTTCGCACCAGACATCGTTGTTGGCACGCTCCCAACCTGTCGGGAGCGCACGGCGCACTATGGGGTGAGCGTCATCGCGATCCGCCATTTCCTCGGCGGGCGTGTACCAGACGCGGTCGCCGAACAACCATTGGAGCGCGATGCCGCTTTCCATTCGTGGATCCTCCGGAGGGGTCGGTCGTGGTGACGGTCACTACTTTCACAGGCCGACGCATCTTGACTGCACTTCGCGTGCACCTCGTGCGCCCCTCGTCACGGATTATCATGAGAAGGTGGAGGTCACGGCAGATATCCTGTTTTCCCGATCAACCTGTGCTACGTTGCGCAGGCGGGGAACAATCGTGGTGACGCGAACGCTGATCTGATGTGCCGCAACACGCTCAGGTCGAATGACGTACCGGCAAGCCACTTCGCGGCGCGAAACACTACCCCCACGAGGACCCGTTCGATGTCAGTTGAGTACCCCGAGATTCGCCTGGCCGCACCGGTCGCGATCATCGTCCCGTCCGGTGCACTGCCCGTGAAATCGGTCACCGCCAGGGGGCTGCTCGCCCGTCTGGCGCAGGCGCCCGGCCAGCTGGTGGCCTACCACCAGCTCACCGAATCGATATGGGAGGAACGCGAACCGCGCTCGGCCAAGTCCAATCTCAGGACCGCGGCGGCTTCACTGCGCCGCGCTCTGGGTTCGGGCGAGCGCGACCCGGCGGAGGTCCTGCGGACCTACCGCGCGAGTCCGGGCCAGGCGAACGGCGCCATGTCGCTCGACCTGCCCGAGAGCGCCATCGACCTCTTTCAGGTCACACGCAAGGTCGACGCCGCGTTCGAACACATCCGCGCCGACCGCCTCTCGGAGTGCCGCCGACTCTGCCGCGAACTGGAGTCGGTCGATCTGACCGGATTCGGGACCGATCTTCCGGCCACCAGATGGTTCGGCGTCCTGGCCCAGCGGGTCCAGCGGCTGTGGTTGCGGATGAACTTGGTGCGCTGTAAGACCGCGTTGCTGGACGGTGACTTCGTGGTAGCCGAACGGATCGCGGTCACGCTCCATCGGAGCCAGGCGGCGATCGATCCCGGCGAAGCGCTGCTCACCGTCACGCAATTCTTCCTCGGCGACACCGCGCAGTCGCTCGAACATCTCACCGCGCTGCGCGATCGGCACAGCGCACTCGGACTCGACTGGCCCCCGCACTTCGACCGACTGCAACATGCGATCCTCAACCACAGCCACGCGGAAGTCAGAGAGATCGCACGCGTCGATCTGGTCCTCTGAGGGCCGAGAGCCGCATTCCAGGGTTCGTTGTCGGACCCGCGTGGTTGCCTGTGGTTCTATGGTGACCATGTCCGGAGGCGCCGCGGAACCGCGATACGAGCTGATCGATCCGCCTGACGCGCCGTTCGAGTTCGAACTCGACCCGGGACAGCGCGCAGTCCTCGCCCACTCGTCCGGGCCGCTGCTGGTCCGCGGCGGTCCCGGCACCGGCAAGACCGAGGCGCTGATCCGGGCCGCCGCCGCGAAGGTCGAGGCCGGGGCCGAGCCGTCCTCGGTGATGGTGCTCGGGCTGCGGCGGCACGACACCGCCCACCTGAGGGGCCGGATCAACTCGCTCACCGCCTCCCGCTCGGCCGAGGAGGTCCCGGTGTTCACCTTCCCGGCCCTGGCCTTCGCGGTGCTGCGCTCGGCCGCGCTCGCCGACGGCCGCGGCGAGCCGCGGCTGCTCACCGCCCCCGAGGCCGACACGCTCATCCGGTCCATGCTCGGCGGCGAGGACTTCGGCTGGCCCGAGACGCTGACCGAGGCGCTGCGGACGTACGCCTTCACCCAGCAGCTGCGGGACCTCGTGCTGCGCTGCGGCGAGCGCGGGATCGACGGGCGGCGCCTGAGCGCCCTGGGCCGGGAGCACGACCGGCCCGAGTGGCTCGCCGCGGCCCGGTTCTACGAGCGGTACGTGGACACCCTGGCGGTGCAGTCGGTCTCGAGCGCGCTCTACGACTCGGCCGAGATCGTGCGCGCCGCGGCCGCCGAGCTGCGGCGCCGCCCGGAGCTGTGCCCGCGCCCGGAGTGGCTGTTCGTCGACGACCTCCAGGACGCCACGCCGGCGCACGTCGACCTGCTGGAGCTGCTGGCCGGGGGCGGCGGGGGCCTGGTCGCCGCGGCCTGCCCCGACGAAGCCGTCTTCGGCTACCAGGGCGGCGACCCGGAGATCGTGCGGCACTTCCCCGACCGGTTCGGCCCGGTCGGCGGCGGCGAGGCGCCGACGGTGCGGCTGGCCGACACCCACACGGTCGCGCTCGCGCCGCTGGCGGCGACCGTGGCGCTCTCGCGGCGGCTGCGCGGGCCCGACCGGGACCGGCGGCGCGGGACCGGATCGGAGGAGGAGGGAGCGGCCTCGGTGGTGCTCCTGCCCTCGCCCACGCGGGAGGCGACCTTCATCGCCGACACGGTGCGCCGCGCGCACCTGCTGGACCAGGTCCCCTATTCGGACATGGCGGTGCTGGTCAAGTCGGCCTCGTCCATCCCGCAGCTGCGGCGCGCCATGCAGCACGCGGGCGTGCCGACGCGCCAGGCCGCCGACGACGTGCCGCTCCCGTCGCACTCGACCGTCCGGGATCTGCTGCGGATCGTCCTCTTCGGGCGGCGCCCCGAGCGGCTGGACGAGGCCGCGGCCGCCGGGCTGCTGCACTCGCAGTTCGGCGGGGCCGATCCGTTCGGGGAGCGGCGGCTGCGCCAGGAGCTGCGGCGCCTGGCCGTGGCCGCCGACGACTTCTCCCCCTCGTCCGACCTGCTGGTGGACGCGCTGCGGGATCCCGGCGAGATCGCCTCGCTGCCCGAAGAGGAGTGGGCCGAGCCGGCCCGGCGGTTGGCGGCGCTGTTCGAGGCCGCGCGCGCCGGCGGCGGTGTCACGCAGGTGCTGTGGCGGGTGTGGGAGACCTCGGGCGTCGGCGAGCGGCTGCACCGCCGGGCCCTTTCCGGGGACCGCCGCGCCCAGCGGGCCGACGCCGAACTGGACGCGGTGATCGCCCTGTTCGACCTGGCCGAGGACTACGAGCACAAGCAGCCCGGCGCTGGCGTCGAGGTGTTCTGCGAGCACATCCTGCATCAGGAGCTGCCCGGGGACTTCCGCTCGGCCAGCGCCGAGCTCGGCGAGGCGGTCACGCTGGCGACCGCGCACGCCGCCCACGGGCGCCAATGGGCGTTCGCGGTGGTGGCCGGGGCCCAGGAGGGGGCCTGGCCGAACCTGCGTCCGCGCGGTTCGGTGATGGGCGCCGAGGCGCTGGTGGACCTCCTCGACGGCCGCGCCGACGTCGACGCGGTCGCCCATCTGCTCGACGAGGAGCGGCGGCTGTTCTACGTGGCGTGCACGCGGGCGCGCGACCGGCTGCTGGTGACCGCCGTCGACTCCGACGACATGCAGCCCAGCCGGTTCTGCTCCGAACTCGGCCTCGAACCCGCGGCGGCGCCGCGCGGGGTGCGGCCGTTGAGCCTGGCCGCGCTGGTGGCGCGCCTGCGGGAGGTCGTGGTCGATCCAGACCATCCGGGCCGGGAAGCGGCGGCGGCGCAGCTCAAGCGGTTGGCCGAGGCGGCCGTGCCGGGGGCCGACCCGGGCCGGTGGTGGGGCCTGGCCGAACTGTCCGACGAGCGCGCGCTGACCCTGGCCGGGGAGACGATGCGCGTCTCGCCCTCGCAGGTGGAGAAGACCCGGCAGTGCGCGCTGCGCTGGGTGCTGGAGTCGCACGGAGGCGACTCGGGCGACCCGCTCCCCCGCCACCTGGGCACGCTGCTGCACGCGGCGGCCGAGTCGGTGGCCGAGACTCCGGACGCCGACCCGGCCAAGGTGATGGAGCGGGTGGTCTCCGACCATTTCGACCGGCTGCCGTTCGAGGCGCCGTGGCAGGCCGCGCAGGAGCGGCAGCGGGTCGAGGGGGCGATCGGCCGGTTCGCGAAGTGGATGAGCGACAACAAGCGCGAGCTGCTGGGAGCCGAGCGGTCGTTCCGGATCAAGGTCGAGTTGGGGCCGCCGGGTGTCGAGGTGGTCATCTCGGGACAGGTCGACCGCCTCGAGCGCGGCCAGGACGGGCGGCTGTACGTGGTCGACCTCAAGACCGGCCGCAACCCGGTCTCCAACGAGGATTCGTCGGCGCACCCGCAGTTGGGCACCTACCAGTTCGCCGTCGCCGAGGGCGCGTTCGAGGAGGGCGCCGAGCCCGGCGGCGCGGAGCTGGTGTACCCCAACAAGGACTCCAAGGGCTTGACGGTCCGCTCGCAGGGGGCCCTCGGGGAGGCCGAGAACCCCGACTGGGCGCGGGAGATGCTCGACGACGCGGCGAACCAGATGGGCGGGCCGGTCTTCGAGGCGCGGAACTCCTCCAAGTGCGCCACGTGCTCGGTGAAGAACTGCTGCCCGATCGCGGACGAGGGACGGCAGGTGACCGATGAGTAGGACGCCGGAGTACAGCGCGGTCGGGCTGGCGAACCGGCTGGGCGACCCGACGCCGACCGAGGAGCAGCGCTCGGTCGTCGAGGCGAGGCTCGAACCGCTGCTGGTGGTGGCCGGGGCCGGTTCGGGAAAGACGACGACGATGGCCGACCGGGTGGTGTGGCTGATCGCCAACGGGATGGCCAGGCCCGAGCACATCCTGGGGCTGACGTTCACGCGCAAGGCCGCGGCGGAGCTGGCCGCGCGCGTCCGCGAGAAGCTCGCGCGCCTGGCCGAGGGCATTCCGGCCCTGTCCGAGCTGCACGGCGAGCCGACGGTGTCGACCTACAACGCCTATGCGGCGAGCCTGGTCTCCGAGCACGGCATCCGCATCGGGGTCGAGCCGAACACACGGGTGGTGACCGAGACCGGCCGGTGGCAGCTGGCGCGGGACCTGGTGGCGTCCTGGGACGGCGAGATGACCGAGTTCGACGTGGGGATCGACAAGGTCACCGAGCAGGTCCTCAAGCTCGCCGGCGAGCTGGCCGAGCACCTCCAGACCGGGGACGACCTGCGCTGGTTCGACCGGCGCCTGGCCGAGGACCTGGAGGAGCGGCAGGCGTCCCGCTCGAACGAGGACTTCCGCAGGTTCGCGGCGCTGCCGCGCAGGCACGCCCAGCTGCTGCCGCTGGTGGAGGCGTGGGAGCGGCGCAAACGCGAGCAGCGGGTGATGGACTTCGCCGACCAGTTGTCGCTGGCGGCCGAGCTGGTCTCGCTGTCGCCGGAGATCGCGGTGACCGAGCGGGACCGCTGGCGGGTGGTGCTGCTCGACGAGTACCAGGACACCTCGCATTCGCAGGTGACGCTGCTGCGGGAGTTGTTCGGCGGCGGGCACCCGGTGACGGCCGTCGGCGACCCGAACCAGTCGATCTACTCCTGGCGGGGGGCCTCGGCGGGGACGCTCGATCGGTTCGGCACCGATTTCCCGCGCGGCGACGGCGAGAGCGCGGAGCGGGTGTACCTGACCAGGTCGTGGCGGAACCGTGCCGAGATCCTGGAGGTCGCCAACGCGGTGTCGGCGCCGCTGCGGGCCGGGACGGTCCCGCCGCTGACCGCGGGCGTGCCGGGTTCGGGCCGTGTGGAGGCGGCGATGCACCCGACCGTCGAGGCAGAGGCCGAGTGGCTGGCCGGGCGCTTGAAGGACCAGTGGTCGCCAGAGGGCGAGGCGACGGCGGCGGTGCTGGTGCGCAAGCGGCGGCAGATCCCGGCGCTGCACCGGGCGCTGACGGCCGCCGGGCTGCCGGTGCAGGTGGTCGGGTCGCTGGGGCTGCTGTTCTATCCGGAGGTGGCCGAGGTGGTGGCGATGCTGCGCGCGGCGGCCGACCCGCTGGGCGGACCGGCGCTGATGCGGCTGCTGACCGGCTCGCGCTGGCGGATCGGGGCACGGGACCTGGGGGCGCTGTGGGACCGGGCCAGGGAGCTGGCCCCGGACGTGCGCGGTTTCGAGCCGGACGCGGGGGCCGAGTCCGAGGCGTCGCTGGCCGACGCGCTGGCCTCTCCCGGGGATGCGGCGAACTACTCGCCGCTGGGGTACCTGCGGTTCGCGCAGCTCCACGAGGAGCTGGGGTGGATCAGGGGGCGGCTGGGCCAGAGCCTGCCGGATGTGGTCGGCGACGTGGTGGCCAAGTCCGGCCTGGACGTGGAGGTGATGCTCCACCAGGGCGACCTGGCGAACCTGGACGAGTTCACCGACATCGCGGCGTCCTACGAGAACGACACGGCCGGGGCGAACGTGCTGGGTTTCCTGTCGTTCCTGGAGTCGGCGGCCGAGCGGGAGCGCGGCCTGGTCGTGGAGGGCGCGAGCACGGCCGCGGGGGTGGTGCAGATGATGACGGTGCACGCCGCGAAGGGCCTGGAGTGGGACGTGGTGGCGGTGCCCGGCCTGTGCCAGGGGATCCTGCCGTCCCGCGGTTCGGACCCGACCTGGGTGACCGATCCGGCGCGGCTGCCGTACGAGCTGCGCGGCGACGCCGACAACCTGCCGGGCCTGGACCTGGCGGGCGCGGCCGACCCGAAGGAGGTAGCCGCGGCGCTGCGGGCGTTCAAGAAGGCCGACCGTGAGGGCCGGTTGGACGAGGAGCGGCGCCTGGCCTATGTGGCGTTGACGCGCGCGAAGCGGCTGCTGCTGTCCAGCGGCTACTGGTGGGACGCCGAGTCGAGCCGCAAGCGCGATCCGGCGCCGTACCTGGAGGAGGCCCGCGAGGCCGGCGCGGAGGTGGCCCTCTGGGCCGAGCCGGGCGTCGAGAACCCGTTGGAGGCGCAGGGGCGGACCGCGCAGTGGCCCAAGGCGGCGCCGCTGGGTTCGCGCCAGGAGGCGTTCGCGGCGGCGGCCGATCTGGTGATGGCGGCCGGTGACTCCGAGCCCGACTCTCCGGCGGCGCGCGCCTGGGCGGAGACGGCGGCGCTGCTGCTGGCCGAGCGGGACGAGCGCGAGTCGGGAGTGATCCGGGTGCCGCGCCCCGAGCGCCTGTCGACCTCGCAGCTGATGGCGCTGCGGGCCGACGAGGAGGCGTTCGCGGCCGCCAGGCGCCGCCCGATGCCGCAGCCGCCGCGCGCGGCGACCCGGCGGGGCACGGAGTTCCACGCGTGGGTCGAGGAGTTCTTCGGCGGCGGGGCCCTGTTCGACCCGGCGGACCTGCCGGGGGCGGCCGACGAGGTGGAGGCCGACGCGGATCTGGAGCGCCTGAAGCGGGCCTTCCGGGGCTCGGAGTGGGCCTCGCGGCACATGGTGGCCCAGGAGGTGCCGTTCGTGGTCGACTACGAGGGCCTGGTGGTGCGCGGCCGCATCGACGCGGTGTTCGCGCGGGACGGCGGCGGCTTCGACGTGGTGGACTGGAAGACCAGCCGGGCCCCGGAGGGCGAGGCGGCCGAGAACGCGGCGTTGCAGCTTCGGGTCTACCGGAAGGCGTGGGCGGAGCTCAAGGGTGTGGACGAGTCGGAGGTGGGCATGGCCTTCTACTACGTGGGCCAGGATCGCACGTGGCGGCCGGACGGGATTTAGCCGTCGGGAATGCGAAGTTCGTCCATTGTCCGCGCGGTGTCCCCTGGCAGTTTGCAAGGCGGTGTTAGGTTCTTCGGGTCCCCCGAAGGCGCCGACGGACCCGATCGGCGGCGCGATCGAGACGGGACGCGACGATTCCCCCCCACGCACAATTGATAGGAACTCATGAACGACCGCACCAAGCTTCGTCCCGCCCGCCTGACCGCCCTGGCCGGAGGCGCCTTCGCCCTGACGATGGCACTCGCCGCCTGCGGCGGAAGCAACGACACTCCCGACGGAGCAGTCGAGAACTTCTACGACAACGGAGCCCAGGACATCGTGAACGCGATGGTCGACGGCGACTTCGAAGGGGCCGCGGACACCGCCGAGGACTACTTCTGCGCCGGCGACGTTGACGGCATCCGCGAAGTCGGCGACCAGCTCGCCGAGCTGCCGGAGGACATGTCCGACGAGGCCCTGCAAGAGTTGGCCTCGGATGTCGAGATCCCCGACGGCTTCGAGTACGAGATCGGCGACGTCACCGAGGACGGCGACACCGCGACCGTCAATGTCGAGGTCACCGCCGACGGCGAGACCACCGAGAACTCGCACGAGCTGACGAAGGAAGACGACGAGTGGAAGATCTGCGGCGAGTTCGCGATGTAGTTCGCCCGTGAACGAGCATCGGGGCCCGGCCGCAGGCGGCCGGGCCCCGATGCTCGTTCGGTGTCCATTTCGAGGTCTTCTGGCGGTTCGCGGGAGGATGCTACGTTCATCGGGTCCCCCGACGGCGGCCCACCGGCCCGAGGGGATGGTCGAATCACCCCCTCCACACCGATAGGAACTCATGATCATGGACTTCAAGCTCCGTCCGGCCCGCCTGACCGCCCTGACCGGCGGTGCCTTCGCCATGGCCTTCGCATTGGCCGCGTGCGGCGGCGGGGCCGGCTCCCCCGAGGACGCGGTCGAGGACTTCCTCGGGGGCGGCATCGAGGACTACGCCAACTCCTTCGCGGAGGGCGACTTCGACGCGGTCCTCGAGGCGGCCGAGGAGCACCTGTGCGCCGAGGATGTCGAGGGCCTGGAGGAGATGGCCGCCCAGTACGAGGAGCTCAGCCCCGAGGAGCAGGAGGCGCAGGCCGCCCAGATGGCGGAGGCCGCGGTCCCCGACGACTACTCCTACGAGATCGGCGAGGTCACCGAAGACGGCGACACCGCGACCGTCAACGTCGAACTCACCGCCGAGGGCGAGACCGTCACCGAGGGCGTCGACGTGGTCAAGGAAGACGACGAATGGAAGGTCTGCGGCTTCGGCGTCTGACCCCGAGGCCACACCTCTCCAGCAAATCGAATGCGGGGGCCGGGCGCCGAAAGCGCCCGGCCCCCGGTGCCGCTCGGGAGTCGTTTCGACGCCCTCCGGTGGTTGCGCGCTGATGCTAGGTTCCTCAGATCCCCCGATGGCGACGCACCAACCTGAGGGAATGCTCGAACCCCCGCACAGATAGGAACTCATTCGTGGACATCAAGCTCCGTCCGGCCCGCCTGACCGCCCTGGCCAGCGGCGCCTGCGCTATCGCGCTGGCACTGGCCGCCTGCAGTGACGCGAGCGATTCTCCTGAGGGAGTGGTCGAGGCATTCATCGACGACGGCATGGCCGAATACAGGAGCCACCTCATCGAGGGCGACGCCGAGGCGGCCGTCGAGGCCGCCGCCGACTACCAGTGCGCCGAGCACGTCGAGGAGCGCCGGGAGTCGGCCGAGGAGTTCGTAGCCCTCACCGGCGAGGAGCGAGAGCAGGCGGTCGAACGGCTCGAGGAGTACTCGGTCCCCGACGACTACTCCTACGAGATCGGCGAGGTCACCGAGGACGGCGACACCGCGACCGTCGAGATCGAGATCACCGCCGACGGCGAGACCAGGAACCAGACCATCGACGTGGTCAAGGAAGACGACGAATGGAAGGTCTGCGGCTTCGGTCTCTAAAAACTGGCGCGACCGGACTGGTCGCAGCCGGCCTGATAGCAACCGCATCCCCAGCCAGCGCATCAACTTCGGACTGCACCGGCTACCTAAGCGACCTCGGCTATAGTGTCGGTTCGGGTGTAACCGGTGCCTGCGAGCAGGGCGCTTCTGGGAATACCTACGCTTATGTTACCTGCTACGTCAGCCTCCTTGACCTAGGCGTCACCCCTAGCCACTCCGACACGGCTTGCTATCTAGCTGATCGGTAACGAGTTTCACCTATCTAGCAACTGAAGGCCGGGCGCCTCTGGCGCCCGGCTTTGTTCGGCTCGCTCCAGTGTTCTCGGCCGTCAGCCAGCAAGCAATGGAACCAGTCGTCTGCCGATCTCATCGACCGAGGTCAATTGACCGGAAGCCACCTCGATGATGAGCTGGTAGGCATCACCTTCGACCTCGTCCGGATCTCTTAGCTCGATGCCGTTGATGGACAAGAATGTCGCGGCCGCAACAAAGCCGAGGCGTTTGTTGCCATCGACAAGCGGATGATTGGACACAACTGAGTGCAGTAGAGCGGCGGCCTTCTCTACGAGAGTCTCGTACGCGTCTTCGCCGAACAATCTTGTCTGCGGGCGCGCGGCGGCCGACTCCAGCAAACCGACGTCCCGGATCTTTGCCTCCGGGCCGACAGCAACCTTGACAAGATCAATCAGCGATTCGGTTGAAAGATACCGGGTCACTATTCCGCAAGCCTCGCGAGAAGTCGAGCGTGCCGTTCGGCGATGCCCTCGGCGACCTCACGCACTCGCTCGCGTTGGCGGTGGTTGATCCAATCCAGGATCGCCTCCTCGGCAGCACTGTTCATCGATACTCCCGCCTCAGCCGATTCCTCACGAAACGTATCCTCGATCTCGCTTGACAGTCGCAATGTCATGGCCATCCAAACCACCTCCGTACTGGTTGCATCAATGATACCACCCATGCCACCACAGGATTCGCTTCGAAGCGGACAAGCCCGTCATCCTCAGAAACAGGTCGCCTCTGCCAGAACCCGATCCCGAATGCGTGCCTGAATTCCCTCGACTGTTGAGACCTCTGTGAAGACGCCCAGCAGCTCCTCAACTTCGAGCGCGAATCCAGCCAGATCGAAGTAGCCGCGACCCGGACCTACGTCGACCAGCAAATCCAGATCGCTTTCAGAGTCCGCCTCGCCGCGTGCAACTGAACCGAACACACGGATGTGGCCGATCCCGTACTTGGCACCGATACGGCTGATCTCAACACGATGCGACCGGAGTTCCGCGACGGTCACCCGCCTTCGCGGCGCTGGCCGATCGATCGGCATTGAAGCCCTCTTGCTCCCCTTCTCCACGATTCTACGGCCCCGCTCAGGCTGGCACGAGTGGGAAACGCAGTGGGTCCGGGCGCCTTCGGCGCCCGGACCCACTGCGACCGTTCAGCTCTAGAGTTTGCGGACGGCGGCCTTGACTGTCTGGCCTTCTCCTGCTTCACCGCCGGTGGCTTCGTCGTCCAAGGTTCCGAAGGCCAATTCCCTGGCCAGGGTCTCGCCTTCGACGAAGGCGCGGTGGGTCTCCACGGCCGCGCGCACCTCCTTGTCGGCGTCGACGGTGACAGCCACCCGGTCGGACACGTCCAGGTCGGCGTCCTTGCGGGCCTGCTGGATCACGCGGACCACGTCGCGGGCCAGGCCCTCGGCGGCCAGTTCCGGGGTCACCTCGGTGTCCAGGACCAGCACGCCCGCCTGGTCCGGCAGGGCCTCGGTGTGCTCGGCGTCGACGGCGACCATGGTCAGCTCGTACTCGCCGTCCTCGAGTTCGACCCCTCCGGCGGTCACCCGGCCGTCCTCGGCGGTCCAGTCGCCGGACTTGACGGCCTTGATGACCCGCTGCACGTCCTTTCCGAGCCTCGGGCCGAGCACGCGCGGGACCAGCTTCAGGTCGGCCCGGCTGTAGCCGGCGACGTCCGAGTCGAACTCGACGGCCTTGACGTTCAGCTCGTCGCGCAGCAGGTCGGCGAACGGCTCGAGCCGCTCGGCGTGGCCGGTGGCGACGGTCAGCTTCGCCAGCGGCAGCCGCACCCGCAGCTTCCTGGCCTTGCGCATGGACAGGCCGACCGAGGCGACCTCGCGGACCGCGTCCATGGCCTCGACCAGCGCCGGGTCGCTCGGCAGGTCCTCGGGCGAGGGCCAGTCGATCAGGTGCACCGAGCGGCCGCCGGTCAGGCCCCGCCAGATGTCCTCGGTGATCATCGGCAGCAGCGGCGCGGCCACCTCGCAGGCGGTCTTCAGCGCCGTCGCCAGCGTCGCGAATCCGGCCTCGTCGCCCTCCCAGAACCGGTCGCGCGAGCGGCGCACGTACCAGTTGGTCAGCGACTCCAGGTAGGAGCGGAACGCGGCGGTGGCCCCGGCCAGGTCGTAGCCGTCCATCGCCTCGGTGGTCGTCTCGACCAGCTCCCGGGTCTTGGCCAGCAGGTACCGGTCGAGCCGGTGCCCACTGGCGAGCGCGGCGGTGCGCGCCTCCTCGGGGGTCGACTCGTACCCGGCGGCCCCGGCGTAGAGCGTGTAGAAGTACCACACGTTCCACAGCGGCAGGACCACCTGGCGGACCGCGTCCCGGAAGCCGTTCTCGGTCACCGGCATGTCGCCGCCGCGCAGGACCGGCGAGGCGACCAGGAACCAGCGCATCGCGTCCGAGCCGTACTCCTCGAACGAGTCGCGCACGTCCGGGTAGTTCCGCAGCGACTTCGACATCTTGGCGCCGTCGGCGCCCAGCAGCGTCCCGTGCACCAGGGCGGTGCGGAACGCCGGCCGGTCGAACAGGGCCGTCGCCAGGACGTGCAGCGTGTAGAACCAGCCGCGGGTCTGCGCGGTGTACTCGACGATGAAGTCGCCCGGGTAGTGGTGCTCGAACCACTCGGTGTTCTCGAACGGGTAGTGCACCTGGGCGAACGGCATCGAGCCCGACTCGAACCAGCAGTCCAGGACCTCCGGGACCCGGCGCATGACCGACTCGCCGGTCGGGTCGTCCGGGTTGGGACGGGTCAGCTCGTCGATGACCGGCCGGTGCAGGTCGGTGACCTCCACGCCGAAGTCGCGCTTCAGCTCGGCGAGCGAGCCGTAGACGTCCACGCGCGGGTGGGCGGGGTCGTCGGAGACCCACACCGGGATCGGCGCGCCCCAGAAGCGGTTGCGGCTGATGTTCCAGTCGCGGGCGCCCTCGAGCCACTTGCCGAACTGGCCGTCCCTGACATGGGCCGGGGTCCAGTCGATCTGCCGGTTGAGCTCGACCATGCGGTCGCGGAACTTGGTGACCGCGACGAACCAGGCCGACAGGGCGCGCTGTATCAGCGGCGAGCCGCAGCGCCAGCAGTGCGGGTAGTTGTGGTTGTAGGTGTCGTGGCGCAGCAGGCTCTCGGCGGCTTTGAGGTCCTTGATGATCTGCTTGTTCGCGTCGAAGACGTGCATGCCGGCGTAGGGCGGGACCTCGTCGGTGAACAGCCCGGACTCGTCGACCGGCACGACCGGTTCGATCCCGGCCGCGTCGGTGACGAGCTTGTCCTCCTCGCCGAAGGCCGGGGCGATGTGGACCAGGCCGGTGCCGTCGTCGGTGGTCACGTACGGGGCGGCCAGGACCTGGTGGGCGTTGGTGCGGCCGGCGAAGAAGTCGAACGGCGGGTTGTAGCGCAGCCCCACCAGCTCCGAGCCTTTGTAGCGGCCGACGACGGCCGGGGCCTCGCCGAGTTCGCGCGCGTAGGCGGCCAGGCGGGCCTCGGCCAGCACGAAGCGCGAGCCCTCGGACTCGGCGACCACGTAGTCGACCTCGGGGTGGACGGCGGCGGCCAGGTTCGACGGCAGCGTCCAGGGCGTGGTCGTCCACACCAGCAGCTTGGCGCCCTCCAGCGGGCCGGGCGAGGTCACGTCGAGGCCGACGGTCACGGCCGGGTCCTGCCGGTCCCGGTAGGTGTCGTCCATCTTGGTCTCGGTGGCCGCCAGGGGCGTCTCGCAGCGCCAGCAGTACCACAGCACCCGGTAGCCCTCGTAGACCAGGCCCTTGTCGTAGAGGGTCTTGAAGGCCCACATGACGCTCTCCATGTAGTCCAGGTCGAGCGTCTTGTAGTCGTTGTGGAAGTCGACCCAGCGGGCCTGACGGGTGACGTACTCCTCCCACTCGCCGGTGAACTGGAGGACCGAGGCCTTGGCGGCGGCGTTGAACCGGTCGACGCCGTACTCCTCGATGTCGGCCTTGGACTTCAGGCCCAGCTCCTGCTCGGTGGTGACCTCGGCGGGCATGCCGTGGGTGTCCCAGCCGAAGCGGCGCTCGACGCGGCGGCCGCGCATGGTCTGGTAGCGCGGGACGATGTCCTTGACGTAACCGGTCAGGAGGTGCCCGTAGTGCGGCAGGCCGTTGGCGAACGGAGGGCCGTCGTAGAAGACGAACTCGTTCGAGCCGTTCTCGCCCGCCTCGCGATCCCCGATCGAGGTCTGGAAGGTGTCGTCCTTCGCCCAGAAGTCGAGCACGCGCCGCTCGACCTCGGGAAGGTTCGGGCTCGCCGGTACGCCCCGTCCGGGGTCGTCGAGTGGATAGGCCATGGGCTCGGTGTCTCCGTCTCCTCGTCACACCTGGTTGACTTCCGGTGCGCGAGGACGAGCCGGGGGCCCGCGGTACCACCTCGCTTGGCGCGCCGGAGCGCGCCCGCTCGATTCGGCGGCGATGACGGGCCGCTGCCGTCCGGTTCTACTGAGGCTCGTGCCGTTTCTTCCGGAAGCTCGCCGGTGATGGCCGGGTCGTAGCTGCTGCACGCAAGTCTAGCGCTGCCTTCGGCGGCGCTTCTACCGGATTTCGCTCGCGGCCCCGGCCGTGTAGGATCGGCCCCGTGAGACATATCGCACGCAACTGGTGGTGGCGTCGCTGAGGCGGCGCTGTTGCTCCTGCGTGCAAGAAGCAAGCGACCGCCCCGCAAGGCGGTCGCTTCGTCGTATCCGGGGGCGGCCTCCGCTCGGGGCCCGAACGAGAACGAGGCCGAATGACCACGTATGAGACGCCCTGCGGGGTGGCGATCCGCCGCGCCGTCGAAGAACTGCCGGACTGGGACCTGACCGAGGTCGTGCAGCGGGTCGAGACCCGCCGCGGCGGGGTCCTGTCTTCGGGCATGGAGTACCCGGGCCGGTATTCCCGCTTCCACCTGGCCTACGCCGACCCGCCGGTCGAGGTCGTGGCGAGGGGCCGGACGGTCGACGTCCGCAGCCTCAACGAGCGCGGCTCGCTGATCGTGGACGCGCTCGCCGACGCGCTGCGGCGCGCCGACATCGGGACCGTCTCCCGGCACGACGACGGGGTCCGCGCGGTGGTCCCCGAGCCGGCCGACCGGGTGCCCGAGGAGGAGCGGTCGAAGCAGCCGACGGCGTTCACCGCGCTGCGGGCGCTGCTGGAGGCGCTGGCCTGCGACGACCCGTACCTGGGGTTCTGGGGCGCGTTCGGCTACGACCTCGCCTACCAGTTCGAGCCGATCCCCTTCGCCAAGGACCGCCCCGGCGACGCCCGCGACCTGGTGCTGCACCTGGCCGACGAGGTGTACGTGGTCGACCGCAAGCGCGAGACGGCCCTGGTGTACCGCTACGAGTTCGGTTACGGGGACCGCCGGACCGACGGCCTGGGCCGCGAGACCGAGAAGCGCGCCTACGTGGCCGCCGACGAGGTGCCGGCGGGCCCGGTCCCGGGCGTCTATGCCGACACGGTGCGGCGCGCCAAGGAGGAGTTCAAGGCCGGGAACCTGTTCGAGGTCGTGCCCGGGCACGAGATGTACGCCGCCTGCGACTCGCCTTCGGCGTTCTACGAGCGGCTGCGCCGGGCCAATCCGGCCCCGTACGAGTTCCTGTTCAACCTCGGCGACGGCGAGTACCTGGTCGGGGCCAGCCCGGAGATGTTCGTCCGGGTGCAGGGCGAGCGCGTGGAGACCTGCCCGATCTCGGGGACGATCGCGCGCGGGGACGACCCGCTGCACGACGCCTCGCAGATCGCCGAGCTGATCGGCTCCCCCAAGGAGGAGTCGGAGCTGACCATGTGCACCGACGTCGACCGCAACGACAAGGCCCGCGTGTGCGTGCCCGGGTCGGTCAAGGTCCTCGGGCGCCGGCAGATCGAGATGTACTCCAGGCTCATCCACACCGTCGACCACGTCGAGGGGCGGCTGCGCGAGGGCATGGACGCCCTGGACGCGTTCCTGACGCACATGTGGTCGGTGACGGTGACCGGCGCGCCCAAGACGTGGGCGATGCGCTTCATCGAGGAGCACGAGACCACGCCCAGGCGCTGGTACGGCGGCGCGGTCGGCTTCGTGGGCCTGGACGGGTCGATGAACACCGGGCTGACGCTCCGGACCGCGCAGATCCGCGACGGCGTCGCGTGCGTGCGCGCCGGGGCGACGCTGCTGTACGACTCCGAGCCCGACGCCGAGGAGGCCGAGACGCATCTGAAGGCCCGCGCGCTGCTGGAGACGGCCGCCGGCGGCATCGGGGCCGCGGCGCCGACCCCGACTCCGATCGAGGTCGCGGGCGGTCCGGCGGGCGTCGGCCGCAGGGTGCTCCTGGTCGACCACGAGGACTCCTTCGTCAACACGCTCGGCGACTACTTCCGGCAGCACGGCTGCGAGGTGACCACGCTGCGGTTCGGCTTCGACGCCGCCGAGACCCTCGACGAGATCGACCCGGACCTGGTGGTCCTCTCCCCCGGCCCGGGGCGGCCCGACGACTTCGGGACCGCCGCGCTCCTCGACGAGCTCGCCCGGCGCGGACTGCCGGTGTTCGGGGTGTGCCTGGGGCTCCAGGCCATGGTCGAGCACGCCGGCGGGGAGCTGTCGCTGCTGGACCAGCCGAGCCACGGCAAGCCCGGGAACATCAAGGTCATGGGCGGGGGCCTGTTCGACGGGCTGCCCGACGAGGTGACGGCCGCCCGCTACCACTCGATCTACGCCACGCCCGACCAGGTCAGGGGCGGTTTCGCGCCGACCGCGGCCATCGACGACGTGGTGATGGCGATCGAAGCCCCGTCCAAGCGCTGGTTCGCCGTCCAGTTCCACCCCGAATCGATCCTGACCGCCGCCGGGGCCCACGGCCACCGGATCATCGGCAACCTGCTCCGCCTCACCGCCTGACCTGCGGCCGGGCGGCTTTCCGCCCGGCCTGTCACAGGACCGTGGTTGAGTGGGCGGATGGCGAAAACCATCTACAACACCGCGACGAGCATCGACGGGTTCATCGCCGATGCCGACAACTCACTGAAATGGCTCTTCGGCGTCGGAGGCGGACACCCTGAGCAGGAGGAGGCCGAGGAGGGGCCGCTCGGCGAGTTCGACGAGTTCATGAAGGGCGTGGGCGCGATCTGCATGGGGTCGACGACCTACGAGTGGATCCTCGACTACGAGCAGCTCCTCGAGAAACCGGAGAAGTGGCCATATGAGCAGCCGGCCTGGGTGTTCACCCACCGCGACCTCCCATCCGTGCCGGGAGCCGACATCCGCTTCGCCTCCGGACCGGTCGAGGCGGTCCACGAGGCCATGGCCGCGGCCGCCGGGGAGAAGAACCGGTGGATCGTCGGCGGCGGGGACCTGGTCGGCCAGTTCTTCGACGCAGGGCTGCTCGACGAGGTCGTCGTCTCCGCGGCGCCGGTGTTCCTCGGCGGCGGCGCCCCGCTCCTGCCACGACAAGTCCTGTCCGACCGGCTCGAACTGCTCGAGGCCCGCTCCGCGGGGCAGTTCGCGGTGCTCAAGTACCGGGTGAAGCCGCCCGGCCGGTCCGAGGGGTGACGAGGCCGCTCCGCGACCGGAGGGGAGCTCGTGTCTGCGGCGGGCGGTCCTTACGATCAGCGAATGAAGATCTGGATAGCGCATGCAGAGGGCCGGGACCTCCTCGGCCCGATCCCCGAAGGCGTCGAGGTCGAGGTGTTCGAGGGCGACGAGTACCCCTCGGACCCGGCGAAGGTCGAGTTCCTGGTGCCGCCGTTCTTCGCGGACGATCCCGCCCCGGTGCTGACGGCCATGCCGAACCTGAAGGTGGTGCAGCTGCTCAGCGCCGGGGCCGAGACCTGGGTCCCGATCGTCCCCGAAGGTGTGGCCCTGTGCAACAACCGCGGTCCCCACACCGAGTCCACCGCCGAATGGGCGCTCGCGGCGACGCTGGCCTCGCTGCGCGACCTCGACCGCTACGCGCGCCGGCAGACCGAACGGAACTGGGCGCCGCACCGTTCCCCGGGCCTGGCCGGGAAGTCGACGCTCATCGTCGGCGCCGGAGCGATCGGCGAGGCCATCGCCCGGCGGTTCGAGGCATCGGCCGCGAAGGTAACCAAGGTCGCCCGGACCGCCCGGCCCGGCGTCCACGGCATCGACGACCTCCCCCGGCTGCTGCCCGAGGCCGACGTGGTGGTCGTGATCGTGCCGCTGACCGCCGAGACCGAGAACCTGGCCGACGCCGTTTTCCTGGCGCGGATGAAGGACGGGGCGCTGCTTGTCAACGCCGCCCGCGGCCGGGTCGTCGACACTGCCGCCCTGACCGCCGAGGTCGCCTCCGGGCGCCTGCGCTGCGCCCTCGACGTCACCGAGCCCGAGCCGCTCCCGGCCGACCACGAGCTGTGGGGCCTGGAAGGGGCGCTCATCACCCCGCACGTGGGCGGCGCGGTGGAGAACTTCGCCGAACGCTGCTATCCGCCCGTAGGCGACCAGATCCGGCGTTTCGCCTCCGGCGAGCCGCTGGTCAACGTGGTCGAGAACGGCTACTAGACACCGGAGCGCACTGGCCGGCCGCGGATACCATCGGGGCATGGAATCGCCCCCGAACCCCGCGCCCGGCACCAGGGGACGAGGCGGACTGATCATCGGCGCCGTCGTGCTCGTGCTCGCCCTGGCCGTCACCGGTGCCGTCGCGCTGCTCGGCGGCGACGGCGGCGACACTCCGATCGGCGGTGACGAGCCGGTCGAAGGCGGCGTCGAGACCTCCCTGGTTCCGCAGGAACTGGAGATCCCCGACGGCTACCTGGGTGTGCGCTCGCTCGGCGCGCTCACGCCGATCCCGCAGGACGGCTGGCACGCCTATGCCGGACCCGGCAGCGACGAGCTGCTGGCCGAGGACGCCCACGCGATGAGCGTCTCGCACGGCAACAACTGGATCTCCTATTTCATGGTCGGCAGGCTCGGCGAGTTCGCCCTCAACGCCGACCCCGAGGACCTGCGCTCGACGGCCACCGAGATCGTCGACACCTGGGTGTTCGACTACCCCTACTCCGGGACGACCGGGCTGACCAGGTCGGAGCCGGAGCTGACCGACCTCGTGGTCGACACCCACCCGGCGGTGCTGCTGGAGACCCGCGTCTCCTGGGACAGCCTGGACTCCTCGCCGGACGAGTACGAGGACTTGGCGCTGCTCCTGGTCAACCCCGGAGACGACGGGATCTTCCTGGGGGTCGCGGCCGTGCCGGAGTCGGGGACACAGCGCTTCGAACCGGCGGTCGAGGCGCTGCTGGACACCACGTTCCAGCACAACACGTACAAGCCTTAGGAGATCCGGGTGCCCAGCGGGACCTCGGCCTCCGGCTCCAGGAGCACGACCTCGTCGGTGCCCTCCACGGGCACGCCCAGTACCAGCACCTCGGACTTGAAGCCGGCGATGCGGCGCGGCGGGAAGTTGGTCACGGCCACGACGGTGCGGCCGACCAGCTCCTCGGCGGTGTAGCGGGCGGTGATCTGCGCGCTGGACTGCTTCCGGCCCAGCTCGCCGAAGTCGATCCAGAGCTTGTAGGCGGGCTTGCGGGCCTTCTCGTTGACCTCGGCCCGCTCGATGCGGCCGGTCCGGATGTCGGTGCGGAAGAAGTCCTCGGCAGTGGTCTGCTCGATGGCCGCTGATTCGGTGGTCGATTCCATCGGGACAATGTACGGCCGCTCGTTTGTAAACCGCCGGTCAAGCTCGGCGGAGTCCGGACCCTAGGCGTCGAACCAGAGGTCGATCTCCCGCTTGGCGGACTCCTCGGAGTCCGAGGCGTGGATCAGGTTGCGCTGGTTGGACAGCGAGAGGTCCCCTCGGATGGTGCCGGGCTCGGCCTTGCGGCCGTCGGTGGTCCCGGCCAGGGCCCGCACCACCGGGATGGCCTCATCGCCGGAGGCGATGAGCGCCACCAGCGGCGCGGAGGTCATGAACTCCTTCAGCCCGGGGTAGAACGGCTTGTCGACGTGCTCGGCGTAGTGCCGGTCGGCCAGTTCGGAGCTCATGGTGCGCAGCTCCATCCGCTCGACGCGCAGGCCCTTGCGTTCGAGGCGGCCCAGTACCTCGCCGATGAGTCCTCGCTCGACGGCGTCGGGTTTGATCAACACGAGCGTGCGCTGCACGGTGGCTCCTTGCGATAGCTGTCGGATTCCGGTCGCCATCCTAAGCGATGTTGTGCCGGTGGTCCCCGGCACGTAGCATGCTCGTAGAACCCGGTGAACCAGGTGTGGATGAGGTGTCCCAGATGCCCCCGAGACAACCACCGCGGCCGGCCCCCAGGCCCGCGAAGGCTCCCAAAGGCGGTGGCTCCAAAGGCGGCTCGCGCGGCGGAGCCAAGGGCGGCTCTAAAGGCGGTGCCCGCGGCGGGGCGAAGGGCGGCGCCCGCGGCAAGGCCGCACCCAAACAGCCGATGACGAAGGGCGCCAAGGCCGCCCAGAACGCCGAGCAGCAGCGCCAGCACCGGGCGATGCTCGACCAGCAGCGCCGCATGCGCGAGACCCGCTGGTGGGCCGCCAACCAGGTCGCGATGCACCGCCTCCACGCCACCCAGCACCACGCCGCGGGCGGCGAGGCGATCGGCACGGTCCTCAACGGCGACAGGCGGTTGCGCTGGCGCACCTCCCGGGCGATCGGCGCGATCACTTTACTGATCTTCTGCGCCTTCTTCGCCGCGATGGCACTCGGCGCCGGGAGCGTCGGGATCGCGTTGCTGTCGTTCCTGTGCCTGGCCGGGTTCATCGCGATCATGACCATCGAGTATTCGGCCCGCCGGTTCCCACAGCCGGTCCCGCAGCCGCCGCTGATCGGCGAGCACCGGCTCGAAGACCTCATCGTCGAGGACGAGCCGCCGCGCACGCGAGCCCGTGAGACGGCCGCGCCGGCCTCTCTGGACGCGCTCGAAGAGATGTTCGACGGCACGAACGGCGCCGGTCAGGGCTCCGCGCCCGCCGAGTCCCGGCCGGAGCCCGAACCCGAGCCGGTCTCGCCGTCCCCCAGCGCCGGACCGGTGGTCGAGCCGGCCACGTCCCGGCGGCCCGAGGCCGCCCCCGACCCGGTCGACGTCCAGGTCATCGAGGTCGCGCCTCCTGAGGCCGAGGACCGGCCCGAACCCGACCTCGAGCCCGAGCCGCCGCGGCCCGAACCCGAAACGGCATCGGACCACCGCCGGATCGCCGAGCCCGCCGCGGCCCCCGCGAACCGGATCGACGTCCCCATCCCGACCCCGCCCCGCCCCCGATCCTCCCCGGAGAAGGCCGCCGACATCCCCGACGACCTGGCCGAACTCCTGTTGTCCGAGCAGGCCCTGAACGGCGCCGACGTCACCGACGTGGCCGCCACCCTGATCGTCGCCGATCTCCGGCGGTCGATCGAGTTCTACTCCGACGCCCTCGGCCTGAGCATCACCGACCGCACCGACGAGGCCGCCGTCCTCGACGCCGGGTTCGGCAAGATCCTGCTCTGGGAGCGCCCCGACGCCCCGCCCGGGGAGACCGGCGTGATGCACCTGACCTTCGAGGTCGGCGACATCGACGCGGCCTTCACGAAGATGAACGACGCCGGCGTCGAGTTCATGCACCTGCCCCGCACCGCCCTGCTCGGCCAGAATTACGAGATGCGGGCCGCGGCCTTCCGCGACCCGGACGGCCACGGCCTGGCCATAACCGAGCACCGCGAGCGGGAGAGCTGATGCTGGTCATAGGAGAGATTCATACGGGACTGCTGCCGCATTCGGGGCCGCTCACGCCCGAGCAGGCGCGGGGGGCGATGTCGCTGGCGGTCGGCGAGGGCGTGAGCCAGTGGGCGCGGCCGGTCGCGCACACCTCGTCGGCGCCGATACTGCACGGCGTGGACTGCCGGCTCCCGCTGGGGCCCAAGCCGGGCAAGCGCTACGCCGACGCCGATGGCGACAACGGGTCGGTCCGGGTGGTAGGCACCGTCTCCTCGCGAGCGGTCCTGACCGGCGGCCACCTGCTCCAGGGTTCGGCGTGGACCGCGATCGAGCCGCAGGACCGGCCCCGGCGCATGCCCTGGTCGTACTACCTGGCCCGCCCCGGCAGGATCTACCCGATCGGGAAGCTCCAGCAGCAGCGGCTCCTCGACGGCTTCCTGCGCGCCGACGTCCGGCGGGACCGAAGCGAGTTCCTCGACACCGGGGCGATCGCCCGGCACCCGTTCTTGGAGGTGCAGACCCGGCAGATCCTCGACCGCCACCCGCCGTTCCGGACCGCCTCGACCCGGCTGCGGTGGGCCGCGGTCGTCGAACCGAACGCCGAGCCGAAGGTGCGGCTCCGGCTGGTCGACGCCGAGCGCCGCAGCCTGGAGCTGAACTGCGGGCTGATCGAGCCGGAGGCCGTGGCCGCGGCCGCCGAGGACCTGGCGGTCCACGAGTGGCTGCTGACGGCCGTGGACTCGCGGATCTCGCTGGCCAGGGTCGGCCAGGACGCCAAGTACACCTTCCGCACGCTCCGCCCGCTGGTCGACCACCTGCTGCACCTGTGGGCGCCGGGGGCCCGCACCGCCGAGGACCTCCAGTTCGCGTGGGACGCCCTGGAACGCCAACCGGGGCTGACGCACCAGTGGAACACGATGGTCGAGCGGGTGCGCGGACAGGTCGACTACGGCGCCGCGGACCTGGCCGACCGCCTCCTGTCGATCATGGAGCAGCACCCGCAGCTGGTCCAGCGCGAGGTCGAGCCCGATTAGAGCCTGTCCTGTGGATCCGAACGGGCCGGGTAACGCCCGTTCGGATCCACAGGACAGGCCCTAAAACGGGGTCTGGAAGATGTAGTTGAGGCGGTCCACCAACTCGGTCGGCAGGTGGATGCGCTCGCGCTCGGCGGCCAGGCTGATGACCTCGTTCGCTCCCGGGTCGGGCGGCACGCACGAGCAGATCACGCGCACCGCGTGCTCGACCTCGATGAAGTCGCCCGCCACGACCGTCAGCGTCCGGTAGGCCGGGAACGGGAACGCCTCGGGGTTGAGCTGGATGATCGGCGGCATGTCCCGCCACAGCTCGGGGTAGGGCGAGGACGGCACCGGTCCGGGCTCGTGGCTGCGCTCGGTCGGCACGACCTTCTCGATCGGCACGGGGATGCCCACGCGCTTGCCCTGGTCGCGCAGGACGCCCAGGCGCAGCAGCTGCCATACGGCCGCCAGCATCGGGCAGGACCAGAGCCGGCCTTCCGAGGTCTCGCTCCACAGCTCGACGTCGAGGAAGACCGAATGCTCGCGGGCCGAGTTCTGGGTCGGCGGCTTCCACTGGTCGGGCTCGCTCATGGCCACCCGCCGCGGCGGCGGGCTGGGGATGCCGTTGCACAGCCAGCCGGACTTGGACACCGGCGGGCGGGCGCCGGTGGTGCCCGGCGCCGGCTCGAAGACGATGCGGTCGGCCACCAGCGAAGCCAGTTCGAGGTCGCCCATGGTCGCGCAGGCGGACTCGCGAGCCAGGTAGTCGATGCGCAGGCCCGCGTCGGCGGCGGCCTCGCCGATGGTCGCGATGAGCTTCTCGGGCGAGGGCATGTCCCGGTGGAAGTAGTCGTCGACCAGGTAGCAGGTGCTCACACGGGGGGTGCGGCCGCCGAGGCGGCGCCGGAGGTTCTCGGTGACGCCGTGGACCCACGAGGCCGCCGAGGCCATCTCCTCGCGCAGGGCGTCGGGCCGGGCCGCCAGGTCGTCGGCGTACAGGTGCCCGACCTCGATCGACAGGTGCGACATGCCGAACCGCTCGGTCCGCTGCTTGGCGCTGGTCTCCTCGTAGATCACCGCTGCCCCCTCACGCGCCGACGTCGAATCGGGGGGTGAACGCCTCTTCGCTGGCGCCCTTGGCCAGCTCGTTGAACGCGTTCACCGTCCGCTGGTTGGCGATGTCGAGGGTGGCGGTGTCGGCGTCGGTGATGATCTGCTCCCGCCACTGCAGGACCGGGTCGAGCGGGACCGAGCCGAGCAGGTTCATCCGGCCCACCCCCTGCCCGGCCGCCATCTGGTGCAGGTCGGCGTTGATGCGGCGCAGCCACCGCACCTGCGTGGACTTGAGTCCGGCCAGCTCCGGGCCGTCGGGGTTGACCACCGCGGTGCGCACGAACCTGATCGAGTTCCGCAGGCGGGTCTCGTTGTGCCGCCAGGCCAGGCCGGTGTCGATCAGACCGCGCTCGCCGTAGACGAGGCTGTGGGCGGCCAGGACGTGCTGCTTGGTCCAGCGGTGGAAGACGATCCAGCGCCACGGGACGGCCTCCAGCTCGGGCCGGGAGGTCGCGGCCATGACGATCTCGGTGGCATGGGACCGGCCCGCGCTCAGGTCCACGATGATCAGGTCGAACTCGGCCTCGAGCCGCAGGAACAGGTCCACGCAGCGGCGCACGGTGGACTCGTCGCCGGGGAACTCGCCGCCGTCGGCGTCCCCGGGCAGCAGCACGAGCTCGCCGGCGCCGTCGGGCCGCACCCGCAGCTCCTCGCGGTCGGACTCGGCCCACACCAGGTGGCGCTCGGGTTCTGAGGCCAGGCCCTGGAGGTAGTCGTGGACGCCCTTGCCAAAGGTGCCGTGGACCATCTCGTCGAGGCTGAAGATGGCCCCGGCCGTCGGCGAACCGAAGTCGAAGTCCACATAGCACACGTTGCCGCCCTGGACGGCCCTGCGGTAGGCCAAGTTGCAGGACGTGACCGACCTTCCGGTTCCTCCCTTGTCGGAGGTGGCGAAGATCAGCATCGGTCAGACTCCCGTCGCGGCGTCGCGCCCGGCCGAGATCAGCCGGTCGAGTTCGAGCAGAGCGCGCACGCCGAGGGCGTAGGCCGTTCCCGGGCGCTCGTCCACGATGTCCTTGGCGTGGCGGATCGTGGTGCCGACCGCCTGGATCTCCTGGGCCAGCGACGGTCCGGCCGCGCCGGACCCGCGGAACAGCTCCTGGTCGTAGACGTGCTCGGCCTCGACCAGCAGCTCCTTGGCCAGGTGCTCCAGGTCGCGGGAGCGGGCCGGTTCGGAGGCCGCGAACTGGGCGGCGAGGATCATCGACTCGACCACGCGGATGGTGAAGTGCCAGGAGGGGTTCTCGAACTCGACTTCGAGCTGATCGAACACCTGCGCCGGCTGGTCCCACAGCTTCGCGGCCTCGCCCTTGCGCATGCGCCTGCGCGCCAGGTGCTCCCACACCTCGTCGGCGACGCCGAGCAGCTCGGCGCGGGCCTCGATGGTGGTGAGCAGGCTCGCGGCGTGGTAGAGGCGCTTGAGCAGCAGGGGCGCGTAGTCGACCATGTTCCAGCGCATCGGCGGGCCGTCGAGCTTCTCGATCCCGGTCAGCTCGGACCGCACGCCCGGGAAGTGCATCTCGATGGCCCGGTCCGCGGCGAGAGGGCGGCGGGTGATGCGCCCGCGGTTGGCCAGCTCGACCAGGACGTCGCCGAGCCGGATCAGGTCGTCGTCGCCGCCCCGCCTGCTGCCGAAGGCGTTGGTGGCGACCGCGCACACCAGGAGGCTGTAGTAGTCGTACTCCAGGCCGTCGGTGGTGCGCCACGGGACGTCCTCGAGCGGCCACTTCGAGCCGCCGCCGAAGGAGGCGACCATCGACCAGTAGCGGCGGGTGACGTCCAGGCGCAGTTGGAGGGCCTGTACCAGCTGCTGCTCCTCGTCGTTGAGGAAGTTGCGGCGGACCACGCGCGCGGAGAACAGGGTCGCGATCGCCTCGATCGCGACCACGGTGAAGTACAGGTATGGGGCGTCCAGGGCGCGGCCGGGACGCTGCCCGGTGCGGTCGGCGACGATCTCGACCTCGGGGGCCTTCTCCACGACCGACCAGGACCAGCCGACCTCGAACAGCTTTGTGGACGCCTCGACGGCGGCGGTGCCGCCCGAGCCGATGGTGATGTCCCGCAGGGAGCCGATGATCTCCTGCGCCTTCTCGCGGAAGCGGCGGATGATCTTGCGCGAGGCCAGGCCGTCGACGTTGATCAACTCGATCAGGCGCCGGCCCTCTTCGTCGCTCTCGTCGTAGGTCGCCACCGAGAACGAGCGCAGGAGACCTACCAGCGCCCCGCGCAGCCGCCGGTGGACCAGGTCCTCGGCCTCCTGCCGCTCCTCGATCAGCCCGGGGCGGCCGAGCCGGTCGGCGGTCGGGCCGAAGTCGGTCAGGAAGACGAGCGCGGCGATGCACAGCGGGATGGCCAGCGCGAAGCCCTCGGTGATGTCGACCTTCCGCTGATCCGGATTGGCCTCGCGGGAGCGGTCGATGCGGTGCATGTTGGACCCGCCGCTGTAGATCGGCACCCCGTCCTCGTCGGTGTGCCAGACCATGTAGTCCTTGATCAGCTTCATGACGAAGATCGGGATCTCGACCGGGTCGCCCAGGCCCTTCAGCGCGTCGAGGACGGGTTCGCTGGTGGCGTCCGGATTCGAGTAGGCCAGCTCGGGAAGCTCCTGCGCGGGCAGGAGCATGCACAGCAGCTGCTGGGCGTCGCCGACCGCGTCGGAGTCGTTGCGCCCGCCCCAGTACCACTGCCTGCCGTTCAGCTCCTCGGCCCCCTTCGGCAGGCGCATGCTGTAGGCCACCTGGGCCTTCCAGATATCGAGCAGTTGCTGCCGAGGCTGCATCTTCACAGGGGACCACCGCCAGAGGAATTCAGGCTCTACGGACCAGTTCACTATGGCATGACGCCGCCAAGATCACAAGCCACGCAACAACAGACACAGAACGAACATTGTCGGCTACACGACAGCGACGTACCCACGCGTTGGCATCCCGGCGCTAGGCTCGACGTACGACGCCCCGGCCCGGGGGCCTCCGGCTTCCGGGCGTGTCCCTCGGACCCGAAGGAGCACTGTGGACATGGCATTGCCCATACTCCTGATCATCGCCATCTTCGCCGTGGTCGCTCTCGCGCTCGCCGTTCCCAAGAGGAACCGCGGATCCGTCCACGGCGGCGGCTACACGGCCGGACAGACCAATTCGGTCTACGGCGCCGGCGCCCCCGGCTCCGATTCCGGCTGCGGCGACAGCGGCAGCAGCAGTGGCGGCGGCTTCGACGGTGGCGGAGGCGGCGGGGACGGCGGCAGCTGCTGACCGTCAGCGGCGGATCTCCCAGACCTCGCAGGGGACCCCGTGGCCGGGAACGACCGTGGTCCTCTCGAGTGCCATGCCGAGCTTCTCGGCCACACGACGGGAGGCGGCGTTCTCGCTGTGGATGCACGAGACCAGCCGGTCCATTCCGGCCTCGCCGAGAGCGAAGCCGATGGCGGCGCGGGCCGCCTCGGGCGCGTAGCCGCGGCCCCACCGGCCGCGTTCGATGCGCCAGCCGACCTCGACCGCCGGGAGGATCTCGGGCAGGAAGTCCGGGACGGCCAGGACCGCGAGACCGATCACCTCGCCGGTCTCGGCGATCTCGACCGCGAAGCCGCCCCAGCCGTGCTCGTCCCAGTGCCGCATCGACTTCTCGACGCCTTCGCGGGTCTTCTCGGGGTTGCGGGGTCGGCCGTCGCCGATGTAGCGCATGACTTCGGGATCGGCGTTGATCTGGGCGATAGGCTCGACGTCGGCCTCGGTGCACGGGCGCAGCACCAGCCGCTCGGTCTCGAGGCGGACGCTCATCGCCTCGGGGGCCTCTCCAGTCCGGCCTTGACATTCCAGCAGTAGGCCCACACGGCCCCGAACACCAGCCCGGCCGCGCCCAGCGACCAGTTCCACTGCTCCGGTCGAGCGAAGCTCAACGCCCCCAGCGCGATCAACGCGAGCTGCACGAGGGCTCCGGCCGACCACACCCACCTGCGGCGGGACATCCCGGCCAGGACGACGCAGGCCGCCACGAGCGCGACCACGGCCCAGGTGGCCGGGACCGGGTCGTCGAGCAGCATCCGCATCGGCACGATCGCCATCAGCAGGGCGAACGCCTCGAAGCCGAGGGCGACCGCGGCCAGCGAGCGGGCGGCGCGGATCGGGTCCCGCAGGCCCGAGGCGGTCCGGTCCGGTTCAGCCACGGCGGCGCACCAGCAGCTTCCGCGCGTCGGCGACGGTGAACACCGAGCCGGTGACGAGCACGCCGCCGCCGGACTCGTAGACGTCGTCGGCCTCTTCGGCCAGCTCGATCCCGCGGGCGATCGCGTCGGACAGGTGCGGCAGGACCGTCACCCGCTCGGGCCCGAAGATCTCGGCGGCCGCCTTGCCGAGGGTCGCGGCCGGCATCGCCCGGTCCGAGGTGGACCTGGTGACCACGATTTCGTCGACGACCGGGTCGAGCAGTTCGAGCATGTGGTCGACCTCCTTGTCGGCGAGCATCCCGACCACCGCCACCAGCTTGCGGAAGTTGAACTCCTCCTCGACGGCCCTGGTCATCGCCTCCATGCCGGCCGGGTTGTGGGCGGCGTCGAGGATGACCGTCGGCGCGGTCCGCACCACCTCCAGGCGGCCCGGCGAGGTGAAGTCGGCGAACGCCTCGCCGACCACCTGCGCGTCGAGCGCCTTGGGCTCCCCGGCGCCCAGCAGCACCTCGGTCGCCGCCAGCGCCAGGGCCGCGTTGTGGGCCTGGTATTCGCCGTGGATCGGCAGGAACAGGTCCTCGTAGCGGGCCGCGCGGGTCTCCACGGTGAGCTGCTGGCCGCCGACGGCGACCTCGCGGGCGGTGACGGCGAAGCCGCGGCCCTCGGCCACCAGCTTCGCCCCGACGGTCTTGGCGCGCCGCAGCAGCGGACCCATGGCCTCGCGCTCCTGCTCCGCGGTCACCAGCGTCGATCCGGAGTGGACGATGCCGGCCTTCATGGTGGCGATCTCCTCGAGGGAGTTCCCGAGCCACTTGGTGTGGTCGATCCCGATCGGGGTGACGACGGCGACCTCGGCGTTCAGGACGTTCGTCGAGTCGGTCTCGCCGCCGAGCCCGACCTCGATCACGCCCACGTCGATCGGCGTGTCGGCGAACGCGGCCATGGCCAGCGCGACGGTCATCTCGAAGTAGGTGAGCGTCGCCGGCGAGCCGGAGTCGACCAGGTCGGCCAGCGGCTCGATCTCCCGGTAGACCTCGGAGAGCCGCTCGGGCGCGATCGGCTCGCCGTCGATGACGATCCGCTCGGTCAGGTCCTCCAGGTGCGGGGAGGTGAACATGCCGGTGCGCAGCCCGTGGCCGCGCACCAGCCGCTCGATCATCCGCGTGGTCGAGGTCTTGCCGTTGGTTCCGGTCAGGTGCACCGCCCGGAAGGACCGCTGCGGGTCGCCCAGCAGCTGCAGCAGTTCCTTGATGCGGTCGAGCGTGAAGTCCCAGCGGGAGAAGCCGCGCGCCTCCAGGGCGGCCTCGACATGCGCGAGTTCGCGGTCCAAGGTCAGCCGTCCAGCCGCTGGAGTTGCGCGGTCGCGCGGGCGATGTCGGCCTCGGCGGTGGCCTTGCGGGTCCGGATCTTCTCGACCACGGCCTCGGGGGCCTTGGACAGGAACGCCTCGTTGCCGAGCTTCTTGGTCGTCCCGTCGAGCTCCTTCTGAGCGGCCTTCAGCGCCTTCTCGAGGCGGGCGCGCTCGGCGGCGACGTCGATGGTCCCCGAGGTGTCGAGCGCGACCGAGACCTGGTCGGACACGGCCAGTTCGGCGGTGGGCGCGAAGCCCTCACCGGGCTCGTCGAGGCGCACCAGGGTGCGGATGAGGCGCTCCTGGCCGTCCAGGCCCGCGTCGGACAGACCCGTAAGGGCCGCGGCCACGCTCTGGCTGGGCTTGACGCCCTGCCCGTCGCGGAATCGCCGCACCTCGACCACCAGGTGCTGGAGGGCCTCGACGAGCCGCTCGGACTCGGCGTCGGCCTCGCCGGCGGCCGGCCAGGCGGCCACGGTGAGCGATTCGCCGCGCTCTTCGCCGCCGGTCAGGGACAGCCACAGCTCCTCGGTGACGAACGGGATCACCGGGTGCAGCAGGCGCAGCAGCTGGTCGAAGACGTGGCCGATGACGCGGCGGGTGTCGTCGGCGGGCCGCCCGCCCTCGGCCAGGACCGGCTTGGTCAGCTCCAGGTACCAGTCGAACACGTCGTCCCACGCGAAGTGGTAGAGCGCGTCCATGGCCTTGGCGAACTCGTACTGGTCCAGCAGGGCGTCGACGGCGGTGACCGTCCGCGACAGCCTCGAGAGGATCCACCGGTCGATCAGGGACGGCGACTCGGGCAGGTCCCCTTCGACGGTGGCGCCGCTCATGAGCGCGAACCGGGTGCCGTTCCACAGCTTGTTGCAGAAGTTGCGGGCGATCTCGGCCAGTTCGATCGAGGCGGTGTTGTCGCTGCCGGGCTGGGCGTCGCGGGCGAGCATGTAGCGCAGCGCGTCGGCCCCGTAGGTGTCGACCACTTCGAGCGGGTCGATGCCGTTGCCCGAGGACTTCGACATCTTCTTGCCCTCTTTGTCGCGGATGAGGCCGTGGAGGTAGACCTCCTTGAACGGCACCTCGCCCATGGCGTAGGTCCCGAACATCATCATCCGCACCACCCAGAAGAAGATGATGTCCTGGCCGGTGATGAGCGACGCGGTCGGATAGAACTTCTTCAGCGCGGCCGTCTCGGCGGGCCAGCCGAGGGTCGAGAAGGGCCACAGCGCCGAGGAGAACCAGGTGTCGAGCACGTCCGGGTCCTGGGTGTAGCCCTCGGGGGCCTCCTCGCCCGGGCCCACGCAGACCTGTTCGCCGTCCGGGCCGTACCAGATCGGGATGCGGTGGCCCCACCACAGCTGGCGGGAGATGCACCAGTCGAGGAGGTTGTCCACCCACTGGAAGTAGCGCTTCTCCATCTCCGGCGGGTAGATCTTGGTGTCGCCGTTTCGGACGGCGTCCCCGGCGAGCTTGGCGAGGCGCTCGATCTTCACGAACCACTGCTTCGACAGGCGCGGCTCGACCGTGGTGTCGCAGCGGTCGCAGTGGCCGACGGCGTGGATGTACGGGCGCTTCTCGGCCACGATGCGGCCGTCGGCCCGCAGCGCGGAGGCGATCGCCGAGCGGGCCTCGAACCTGTCCAGGCCCTGGAAGGGGCCGTGGGCGGTGATGACGCCGCGCTCGTCCATGATGAGGATCGACTCCAGGCCGTGCCGCTCGCCGATGGCGAAGTCGTTCGGGTCGTGCGCGGGGGTCACCTTGACCGCGCCGCTGCCGAACTCGGGGTCGACGTGCTCGTCGGCGACGACGGGGATGTGCCGCCCGGTGAAGGGCAGCTCCACGGTCCTGCCGACCAGGTGGGCGTAGCGCTCGTCGTCGGGGTGGACGGCCACGGCGGTGTCGCCGAGCATCGTCTCCAGCCGGGTCGTGGCGACCACGATGGAGTTCTCGCCCTCGCCGTAGCGCATCGACACGAGCTCGCCCGCGTCGTCGGAGTGCTCGACCTCGGCGTCCGACAGCGCGGTCATGCAGCGCGGGCACCAGTTGATGATGCGCTCGGCGCGGTAGATCATCCCGTCGTCGTGGAGGCGCTTGAAGATCGTCTGCACCGCGTGGGACAGGCCCTCGTCGAGGGTGAACCGCTCGCGGTCCCAGTCGACGCCGTCGCCGATCTTCTTCATCTGGGAGGTGATGCGGTCGTGGTAGGTGGCCTTCCACTCCCACACCCGCTCCACGAACGCCTCGCGGCCCAGGTCGTGGCGGGAGATGCCCTCCTTGTCGGCGAGCTGGCGCTCCACCACGTTCTGGGTGGAGATCCCGGCGTGGTCGGTGCCGGGGAGGAACAGCGCCTCCTTGCCCCTCATGCGCTCGCGGCGCACCATCGCGTCGATGAGCGTGTGGTTGAGCGCGTGTCCGAGGTGGAGCTGTCCGGTCACGTTGGGCGGCGGGATCACGATGCAGTACGGGTCGCGATCGGAGTCGTCGGCAGCTTTGAAGCGACCGTCGGCTACCCACTTCTCGTAGCGCCGAGCCTCAACGCTTACCGGCTCGTACGACTTCGACAGGTGGGTTTCGCGGGTCGTCGTCTTCTTCGCTGCATCTGTCACATCGACCAGTGTAAGGAGGCCGCCGGGGCAGCGTCGAAGCGGTTTAGGCGGTGTCGCCCAGCACTCGGCGGGCGGCCTCGGCCACGTCGAGGTCTCCGGCGGCGACCTCGGCGGCGAGGGCCTCGGTGACCTTGTAGCGGCCGCGCAGTTCGTCGTCGACCACGGCGCGGATCTCGGCGGCGGCCCGGCGGCGGCGGCGTTGCGCCAGCAGGTCGGTCCCGGCCAGCCAGTCGCGGTGCTTGCCGATCGCGGCCACGAGGTCGTCCAGGCCCTCTCCGGTGTGGGCGACGGTCTTGCAGATCGGCTGCCGCCACTCGCCCGGCTCGCGTTTGACCAGCGACATCATGGCCTTCATGTCGCGGACGGCGGCGTCGGCGCCGGGCCGGTCCGCCTTGTTGACCACGTAGACGTCGGCGATCTCGACCACGCCCGCCTTGACCGCCTGGATCGCGTCGCCCATGCCGGGCGCCAGCAGCAGGAGCGTGGTGTCGGCCAGGGCCGCGATCTCGACCTCGGCCTGGCCGACGCCGACGGTCTCGACGATGACCGAGTCGAAGCCGAGCCCTTCGAGCAGGCGCACGGCCGCACCGGTGGAGGCGGCCAGGCCGCCCAGGTGCCCGCGGGTGGCGACCGAGCGGATGTAGACGCTCCGGTCGAGCGCGTGGTCGGCCATGCGGACCCGGTCGCCGAGGATGGCGCCGCCCGAGAAGGGGCTGGAGGGGTCGACCGCGAGCACGGCGACCCGCAGCCCGGACTCGCGCCAGGAGCCGATGAGCCCGGAGACGAGCGTGGACTTGCCGACCCCGGGCGAGCCGGTGACGCCGACGACGGTGGCGTCGCCGCCCTTGGTGGCCCGGGCGATCCGGGCGGCCTCGGGCGCGCCGTTCTCGACGGCGGACAGGAGCCTGGCCACGGCCCGGCGGTCCCCCGCCCGGGCCGCGGCCACGGTCTCGTCGACCCGCATCAGGCTCCCTTGAGGAGGATCGCGTCTCCCTGGCCGCCGCCGCCGCACAGGCCGGCGGCGCCGAGCTGGCCGGGCCGCAGCTGGCGGGACAGGGTCTGGACCAGGCGGGCGCCGGAGGCCCCGATCGGGTGTCCGAGGGCGATCGCGCCGCCGTCGGGGTTGACCCGTTCGAGGTCGAGGCCGAGCGTGGCGGCCGAGGAGATGACGACGGCGGCGAACGCCTCGTTGATCTCGGCGACCTCGAGGTCGGCGACGGCGGCCCCGGCCTTGTCCAGGACCTGGGCGATGGCCCCGGCCGGCTGGTCGAGCAGGGAGTTGTCGGGTCCGGCGACGGTCCCGTAGGAGAGGATCTCGGCCTCCCAGGACCAGCCGTTGGCCTCGGCGACGGACCTGCGGGTCAGCACCAGCGCCGAGGCGCCGTCGGAGATCTGGGAGGCGCTGGCGGCGGTGATGGTGCCGTTCTCGGTGAACGAGGGCCGCAGCCGGGCGAGGGCCTCGGGGGTCGACTCGGGGCGGACGCCCTCGTCGGCGTCGACCAGTCCCTTGCGGGTCTCGACCGGCGTGATCTCCTCGGCGAGCCGCTCGGCGGCCTTGGCGGCCCGCTGGTGGCTGGCGGCGGAGAACTCGTCCTGGTCCTGACGGGTGATGTTCTTGGACGTCAGGTGGCGCTCGGTGGACTCTCCCATGGAGATGCCGTCGTAGGCGTCGGTGAGGCCGTCGTGGGCCAGGTGGTCGAGCAGGACGGCCTCGCCGTACTTGAAGCCGCGGCGCGAGCCGGGCAGCAGGTGCGGAGCGCGGCTCATCGACTCCATGCCCCCGGCGACGATCACGTCGGCCGCGCCGCCGCGCAGGAGCTGGTCGGACAGGCCGATCGCGCTCATCCCGGAAAGGCAGACCTTGTTGACCGACAACGAGGGCACGCGCATCGGCACCCCGGCGGCCACGGCCGCTTGGCGGGCGGGGTTCTGCCCGCACCCGGCGGGCAGGACTTGGCCGAGGATCACCTGGTCGACTCGTTCGGGGTCGACTCCGGCGCGTTCGAGCGCGGCCCTGATCGCGGTCCCGGCCAGGTCGGTGGCGGGGATGTCGGCCAGGGCGCCGTTGAACCGCCCGACGGGTGTGCGGGCGGCGGCGAGGATGACGGTGCTGTCGTTCATGCGGACCTCCATTGGTCGGTGCCCCTCGATCGTATGACGTCGGCGGGCTGAACCGGCCTGCGGCGCATCCGCGGTGTGGGGGCGGCCGGGCGGTCGGCGGCCCGGCCCGAGGGCGGGTTGCCGACCGAATGGGGCGAGCGACCCCAGCGCAAGGCGTATGTCGGGTTTCCGACCGCCGCCCGGCCGCCGCGCGGTTGTTACGCGAGCGCAATCGGTTACCGTTTCAGGGGTTTTGCGGCTTTTGCCCCTGGCGCGGCGGGGATTCGGGCTCCCCAAAACCCCCACCTTGGTGTCGACACGCCGGGTCGCATCTGCAACTATTAGGCCATGTCGCAGCAGCCCTCCAACAGTACCTTTTTCGACAACGACCAATCGGTGCCGGAATTCCCCGTGCAGTTGCGGGGTTATGACCGACACCAGGTGGATGAGTTCATCCAGAAGAACATGGCGCGGCTGACCCAGGTCGAGCAGCAGCGCACCGAGGCCGAGCAGCGGATGACCGACTCCCAGCGGCGGCTCCGCCAGGCCGAGCAGCGGGTTCAGGGACTCGAGCAGCGACTCTCCGAGCAGACCAAGCAGCTCGAGGAGAACTCCCGTCCCACCCTGTCCGGCCTCGGCACCCGGGTCGAGCAGATCCTGCGCCTGGCCGAGGAGCAGGCCAACGAGCACCGCGCCGAGGCCAAGCGCGAGACCGAGGGCATCCTGTCCGCGGCCCGCCTCGAGGCCCGCGAGATCACCGACAGCGCCCGCAACGAGGCCGGCGGACTCAAGCAGACCGCCGAGCGCGAGGCGACCACACTGCGCACGCAGGTCGAGCGCGAGGTCGCCGAGATGCGCACCAACGCCCGCCGCGAGTGCGAGACCCTCCGGTCCGACGCCGAGCGCGAGACCAAGCAGCTGCGCACCGCCACCGGCCACGAGGTCGCCGAGCTGAAGGCCTCGGTCGAGCGCGAGGTCGCCACGATGCGCGCCACCGCCGACCGCGAGATCACGCAGCTGCGCGCCAAGGCCGCCCGCGAGGCCGAGGAGAAGCGCGCCGAGGCCGCGAAGCTGTTCGCCGAGGCCAAGGAGAAGCGCGACAAGGACCTCCAGGCCCTCGATCTGGAGCTGGCCGAGCGCAAAGAGAAGGCCGAGCGCGAGGAGTCCGAGCGCCACACGCGCGCGGTCGCCGAGACGCAGAAGCTGGTCTCCGACGCCGAGAACCGCGCCAGGGACGCCGAGGAGCGGGCCAAGTCCGCCGAGACCCGCGCCGAGGAGAAGCGCTCCGAGGCCGACAAGTACGCCGAGGAGACCACCTCGAAGGCCAAGAACGACGCGCAGAAGCAGGTCTCGGACGCCAAGTCCGAGGCCGAGCGGCTGCTGTCGGACGCCAAGTCGGACGCCGAGCGCATCACCAAGGAGGCCGAGGACAAGGTCGCCGAGCTCACCTCGAAGCGCGACGAGGTGCAGGCCACGCTCCGCAACATGACCCAGACCCTGTCGGGCATGATGGGTGGCGCAATGGGAGAGGCCTTCGGAGAAACATCGGACGAGAAGTAATCCTGGCGAATCCGCGTTACCGTCGTACCCATCGCTGCGTAGATTGGTCATCAGGCGTTGGACGGCGGTGGGGGGAGCCACGGCTCTACCGCGTCCCGTCGCCCCGGTCGGTGATCGAGGCGGCGGGACGCGGCTTATGTGAGGATGAGGGTGTATGGCGCGTGACAAAAGACTTGGCGACGACAGCGACCTGCTGAGCGGCTTCACCGATGTCCAGCCACTTGAGGACGAGTTCGACACGGCGCTGCGCGGCTACGACAAGAAGCAGGTCAAGGCCGCGATCGAACGGTTGGAGCTGGAGCGCGACACGTACGCGGCCGAGAAGACCGAGGTGCAGGCCCAGGTCGACCGGCTGGTGGTGCAGGTGCAGCAGTTGCAGGCCCAGATCCAGGACCTGCGGCGCCGTTCGGCCGCCGGCGACAAGGCCTCCTACCGGCATCTGGGCGTCAAGATCGAGCACATGCTGACCCTGGCCGAGGAGCAGGCCGCCGAGATCAAGCAGGGCGCCCGCGCCGAGACCGCGGAGCTGCACCGCCACGCCGAGGGCAGGCTGCGACAGGCCGAGGCCCAGATCGAAGAGGCGCGCAAGGACTTCGAGACCACGCTCAAGGCCCGGCGGGCCGCGGCCGAGAAGGCCGAGGCCGACCGGCGGGCGATCATCGACGCCGAGATGAACAAGCGGGCCCGCGAGGCCCAGGCGCTGGTGGACCAGGCCAAGGAGCGGGCCGCGGCGCTGGTGTCCGAAGCCGAGCAGGACGCCGAGAACAAGCGGGCCGCCGCCGACGAGCAGGCCCGGCAGCTGGTCGCTCACGTCGAGCGGCTCCGCGGCGAGGCCCAGCAGCTCAAGGACGAGGCCGCCGCCGAGGCCGAGCGGACCGTCGCCGAGGCGCACGAGAAGGCCGGCCGGATCGTGGGCGAGGCCGAGGCTGAGGCCGAGCGCAAGCGCGCCGAGCTGGAGGTCGAGCTGCAGGAGATGCGCGCCGAGACCGTCGAGAACCTGGAACGGTTCAAGCAGGAGACCGAGACGTTCGCCCAGACCGTCCGCACCGAGGCCGAGAACGAGGCCACGCGGGTGCGCGCGGAGGCGGCCGACCAGGCGACGCTGACGCGCACCGAGGCCGCCGACGAGGCCAAGCGGGTCCGTCAGGAGGCGCAGCGGCGCACCGAGGAGGCCGCGGCCGAGGCCGAGCAGCTGGAGGCCGAGGCGCGCGAGAAGGCCGAGAAGCTGACCGCCGAGGCCGACGAGCGGGCCCGGAAGGTCACCGAGGAGGCCGAGGCCGAGGGCGAGCGTCTGCGGGCCGAGGCCGCCGCAGCTGCCGAGCAGACGACGGTGGGCGCCGCCGAGAAGGCCGAGAAGCTGGCCGCCGACGCCACCGCTCAAGCGGAGAAGCTCCGCACCGACGCTGCCGCCCAGGCCAAGACGATGCGAAAGGAAGCCTCGACCGAGGCGGAGAAGCTCCGTTCGGACGCCGCCTCCGAGGCCGAGAAGCTGCGCTCCGAGGCCGAGGCCGACCGAAAGCAGGCCGAGGAAGAGGCCCGGAAGGCGCGCGCCGAGCTCGAGCAGATCGAGTCCGAGCGCGAGCGGCTGCTGGACGAGGCCCGCGCCGAGGCCCAGAAGGTCCTCGACGAGGCGAACCTGGAGGCCGAGCAGGTCAAGGCCGAGAAGGAGAAGTCCGTCGCCGAGGCCGAGAAGCGGGTCGAGACGGCCAAGCAGCGGGCCAAGGAGCTGTCGAAGTCGGCCAAGGAGAAGGCCAGGCGCGACGCCGAGGGCATCCTGTCGACCGCCCGCAAGCAGGCCGAGAAGCTGCGCTCCGAGGCCCGCGGCCCTTCAGGCGACGAAGGCGGGAACGAGGAGAAGCAGGACGATGCGGCCGAGGCCGACAAGGTCTCGTCCTCTTCATCGTCAAAGAGCTCCTGACGCACCTGACGTACAGAAAGTGGGCCCGTGCCTGGCGGCACGGGCCCGCTGGCCGTTCACGGACCCTACCGGGCACAGGCCGGTCCGGGTTCCCGGTCCTCCGGCACTGGGATAAGGGATCGGCACCGGGTCTCCGGGGAGGGAAGCAAAAAGCGCTCCCCTGGGGAAGAGGAGCGCGCCCGAAACTGCGGGCAGGTTAGTCGATCTCGCCGGACTTGACGGCGGCGATCAGCGCGCTGAAGTCGGCGGTGCTCACGACGATGTGAGCATAGGTGTCGGCGACCGGAGTCTTGGTATCCCCCAAAGCGACCTCATCACCCTGGGCGGCGACCGCGACGCACTGTCCGCTCCCACCTCCATTGCTGCGGGTGCTCTTGCGGAAGAGGTCACGAGGCCAACGACTCGCGCCTGCACCATGACTCATTGTTCCACTTCCCTCAATACTGCCGCTAGATGATCCAATGTCTGTTTTTCACGCAGAGCGTCGTCCCAAAGCTGGTCGTAGACGCCTACCACCGAGTCTATGTCAGGCGCTTCGGCGACCACTCCGCCAGCAAGAGTCTCGACATGGAGCAGGGTCGGCCAAGTCTCGTGCATCTCAAGGATCGTAAATCCACCGTTGACGTCGAGGATCGTCGGAGCGGGCGAAGCCAAGGGCAGCAGTCTCAACTCCACACTCGGTTGCTCGGACACCTTCAGAAGGTGCTCGAGCTGCGCCGAATGGACCTTCCTCTCGACACCGCGGAGGCGATGGTAGAGAACCGCTTCATGGAGCACGAACCGAGCGGTCGGGCCGTTTGCCTTGCGCAGCAGTTCGCTTCGAAGGAGGCGGGCTTCGACCAGTTTGGAGACCTCGGCATCGGATGCCGTCGGCAAACCGGCCCGGATCAGGGCCTCTGCGTACATCGGGTGCTGCAACAGCCCCGGGTAGAACGAGATCTGGTAGTCATGGATCGCTCTCGCATTGTCCTCAGCCCAGAGGAAATCCGCGAAGTCCTGGTCCGACACCAGGCTGTCCCACCATCCACGCTGGGCGACATTCTCTGCGATATAGATGAGCTGCGCCCGCTCCGGCCGGGTGGCAACACCGTAGAGATTCATGAGATCGACCAGGATGTCACTCTTCACTGGGAACGTGCCAATCTCAAATCGGTTGACCGTAGTCGTTCCGCACTCTAGGTAGTCGGCAACATCCCTGATGCTGAGTTCCTTGGCCTTTCTCAGGTCACGAAGCTTCTGCCCCAGCCACTTTGCTCTCCAAGTGGGGTTCTTCGGTTCGACCATCACGCCATCCTCTCACTGCCTCGATGAGCGAATCCGCTGGCGCGCCGCCCTGACGATAGGGCGAGACTAGCACTCAAGCTTCACAAACACACCAACGATGGTCTTGACACTTTTGATGGTATCTACCATTATACTGGTAGTGATTCCATCGAGATGCTTCTCACGGAGTCATGCACGGTCCGGTATGTGCTGAGCGTTGGCCCTGGGATGGGGCCGGGGTCTCGCGACCGGACCGCCCGCATCGCTTGCCTCGGCCTTCAGGGGATCGACCGAGGGGCGGGCATCAACAACTGAACAGTCAGTACGCAGAGCTGCGGCCCGTCCGAGACGGATTCATTGGCGTGAGATGCCTCGGACGGGCCGCTTGAAACAGCGCGAAAGGACGAATCCTCCGTGCCTCAGATCATCGTACTTCCCGACGCCGCCGCACCGGCCGCCTCGCGGCCTGGTCATCGTTCCGCGCTCCGGAGTCCGCGTCCGGACGCCGCCATCTCACCGGAGGCGCGCGCATGAGCGGCCAGGTCTTCTGCTCGATCGACATGACCGGCGTCCCCGGCAGCGGAGTCACCCACGTCATCGTCAAGCGTTCCGGCCGGCACCTGTTCTGGTGCGCGGGTTTCACCAGGGCGAACACCACCGCCGACCTCGGCGTGGTGGTGCTCGGGTTCGACGGGCGCCTCACCGCAAGACTCGGCGACGACGGACTCCGCCTACTGCAAGGCGGCAGCCTCCCAGCAATGCTCGACGCTCTCAACGTGTTCCTCCGGCCGAAGGGGGCGCAGCGATGATCGCCCCGACCCGTGAAGCCTGCCCGGTCATGTCGCTCACCGTCGACGAAGGCGCCGAGCGCGGACTGCGCCTGCTGTTCACCGCGTACCTCGGCCGAGGCTCGGTCGGTATCGAGACCACTGGCCCGCGCCTCGGCATCGTCGGTGTGGTCACCGGCATCGGCGAGGCGACCCGCCACGTTCTCCAGCTCGAATTCGAGGAGGCGTACGCCGACCGGCTCGGCTACACCACCCGGCCGCTCCGGGACGCCGCCGAGCACTTCTACCTCAGCACCGCCGCCGATCTCGCGTCGCTGCGCATGATCGGCGAGTTCAACCTCGCCGACGGCCGCTGCTACCGGCTCTACGCCGGACCGGGAGCCCATGCGGCCAGCATCCGCCGGATCGCACCGGGAACCGAGTCCCGCAAGCGCGTGGCGGCCACCGGGCTCAACACCAAGCTGCCGCACTTCACGTTCCCACCGAACTGGTCGGCGTCCGATCGTCGGATCGCCAGGGCCGCGATCAGGCGATCATGGCTCCGAACCCAGCACCGGCCGCCGGGAGACCAGGAGTGAGCGACGACGGCTTCGTGGACGACTTCCACCTCGAAGAAGTCGTGTTCAGCGTCCACATTCTCACCGGCGAACCGGGCTGGTTCCGCATCTCCGCCTACGACGGGAAACGGCACCACCCCCAGGTGTGCGCCTTCGGCCCGACCGGCACCGAACCGGTCTGGTCCGAAGGCGTGGACCGCCGCTGGAGAAGGGACCGCATCCTCGAACTGGCCCGCGAGGTAGTCCGGGAACAACCGCCGTGGTTCCGGCCGGGACACGACTCGTGAATAACCGGCTTCGGCCCTGTCATCCACCGGCCCTGACGGAGATCCGAGGCAGATACCAGACTCCGGCTGCGGCCACCGCGAGTGCGAACACCGCCAAGAGCGGCAAGGGATACCCCAGTGACATGCCGAGCGGCAGCTCGGCGTCGACACCCGCCCCGCTCGCCGCCGCGGCGGCCTCGGACGGGTCGATCGCGAACCTGTGGAGCGTGACCTGCCCACTCGGATCGTCGCCGACGGGATACTTCACCGACTGCCAGACCAAATCCTGAGCTCCGGCCAACCACACCAGGACGACCGAGAGAACCCCGGCCGGCCAGAATCCGCTCAGGACCACGAGCCGGGCCCTTCTCCGGTCGACACCGGCCGCAACAGTCATCCGCCGCCGGTCCTCCAAGCCCCAGAACAGGGCGGTGAACACGAACAGAGCAGGGATGCTGATCCAGGCCCGCGACAGCAGCGCGGCCCAACCGTCAAGCTGCCAGGTCTCGTGGAACCACGTCATGACGAGCGGCCCGGTGCCGACGAACAGCCATGGCGCGAAAGGCAGCAGGAGCCAACGGCTGTGGCGCCCCAGCGGCCGCAGCACACCGATGGCGAACCCACCGACGGCGGCCACTGCCACGGAGCAGACTGCGAGGAGCAGCGGCGGAAGCCACGTGTGGGCGACGACGGTCGCACGATCCGGGTAGTCGCCGTCGAGCGGGCCGGTCAGGTTCGTGACCCAGGGCCACAGGCTCCACAGCACCGCGCCCAAGAGCAGCGTGGACACGACTCCGCTGATCGCGCCCCAGGGCACCCTCATCCGTTCCGCCACGCGCTCCGACCGAGCCCGGTACTCGAACCGCACCCGGCCGAGCACGAACAGCAGAGCGGCGCCGATCCCCAGCATCGCCAGCACCATGAACAGCACCGAAGACGCCGCGAGGCCGAAGCCGGGCGCCGATGACGAGTACAGGCCCTGAATCAGGGCGTAGGAGACAGGACTCAGCGCTGCGGCCTCCGGATCGAACGAGGGCAGCGCTACTACCTGCAATCCAACAGCTATCAGCGCCAGGACCGATATCCCGCCGCCCACGAGCGCCGAGATCACCCGCGTGGCCCCACGGAACACCGACATCCACGCCAGCACGCCCACACTGAGAATCACTCCCGAGCACCCGATCGCCCAAGGGAGCGATCCTGAACCGAAATCGTCCCCACGCACGGCCAGCCAGGCCGCAGCGACCCCGGTAGGCGCGAACACGACCGCCGGGACGCCCCAGACACCGCCGAAGACAACAACCGCCGCGCCGCCGGCACGGTGCACGCAATAGGCCAGTACCGGCGCCATTACTCCACCGACGAGCACCGCTCCACCCGCCACCGGCAATACGTTCGACCACGACGACCCGAACGCCGGGTCATCGAACATCAACCGGTACCAGGCGAGTCCGACGAACTTGGGATCCGAACCGAACATGGTCCAGTCCTGCAGGCTCCGCGATACGGTCGCATAGGACGGGATCACATATGCGAGAACCGCGACGGCCCCCGCAACGGCGACACCAACCCACCCGATCAACCTACGGCGCAATCCGCCGCCCACATCGACTGCCGTGTCGCGAACCTCTGACTCATCGACGGCGAGACTCATTCAGAAGTTCCGTTCCCCGTCCTGGCCTGGACCTCCCGAAGCCGCTCGGCGAACGGGTCGTTCCCCAAGGTGGAATCCACATAGGTACACCAATCTCGCACCGAGTGACCGGTCAGCAACCACAACATGATGACACCGAACAAGAAGTTCCGGAAATCCGACCCGGAAACGTTCCCATTGAGGCCAAAGCAATCTATAACATCTCCACGAAGGTGGCGTTTGCGACCAATTTTGGACCTTCATATACATCCATTCTTGCACCCTTCTCAAGATAAGGATCAACAAGTTCCCTTGCTAGAAAGTCTACGCTATAAATTCGCTTCAGATTTTGCAATATCCTGACTTCTTCTAGCATAACACTGACAATGTTTGTGCTACCTGTCGGACGAAAATTCAGATCGACAAATACGGCAGTAGCCGCATAAACAACCCTAGAAGGTGGCCCACTGATCCGGCTCCCTCCTCGCGCGACTTCCAGCAAACAATGACTCGCCCTACCGGATTCTCGCTATTTTCTATCATCACGCAACTCAATGGCTACCAGGAATCAAATATGCTCGCATCCCTCGGTCCAGCCGTTCGAATCTGGCACCACCAAATCCGCCTACGACACACTGCGAAACCCAGACAGCACTACTCGGCGACGCACGAGGCGAAGACCGACATGGAGACATGGCGCGTGAGAGGCTTCTACCGCGACGGAACCCTTCAGTTGATAGGTGCTTCAACACCCCTGCCAACGAAGTTCCCGTTGCTTCATTTACACCCTCACTAGGCACGACACCACACTCCAATGCACTTTGGAGAAGCCCTACTCGCGACCCCTTGCGCCCCAGCCAGATCCCTCACCCGAACGCCATTGACAGCACTATTCAGGTTGTCTGGATCACCTTGACCACCAAAAATATCTGACAGCCCCTGCCTGGGGGTCACCCGACGATCTCTACTCGGCAATTTATCCGCGGCTACTTCCACGCCCACTACAGGCAATCCACCCTGGATACCGTTTAGCGACAGAATCAATATCAAACATGGTCATTACCATGATGTTTTGACTTCCAGCGAGCTGGGATATACATCACTATCACTCCGGCAACAATTCCCCCGAATTCTATAGTCAGCCCCATTGCGATTTCCCCATTCGCAACTGCAATAAATGCAGCGGCCATCAAAATCGCAGATGCCATAGAAGCGATTACACTCAGAATATACTCAAATCCCTGAGCATTGAGAAATGTATAAGACTCTGACAGCTTCCTTGTTACAAAGGACTTGTATTTGGCCTCATTAGCAGTTAGTGGGGTGAGGAACTGCAATCTGGAGGAAAGCTTGGCATAAATCGCCCCGCCAGAAACTACAGCTACCGTGGCACACGCAACGAAGATCAATCCCTGATAAAGGAATTCAAGATTGCCTGAAAGTTGCCGAATAATTGCAAAAATTGAAATCGTGATAGAAAATGCAATACCATTATAGATCCAGCAAGACAACATTCTATACATTAGATCCTCCTCAGTGATATCGAGCTATGATCATTGAATCGGGCTCTCAATCTATCGCAATCCGAGACAATCGATAATACTTCAGAGGCATGGAGTTCAAGCCAAGGATCTATGAGAGATCCCAACTTTCCAGTCTCGACATCGCTTTCGATTCAAAGCCCAGGTTAGCCTGCTGCTTCAATTGCTCCATCAATGCAATATCCACCATAGAACCCCAGCATTCCACCTCCCGCTATGCCGACAAAGGCCCCGGGGACACCACCAAGTGATCCGATAGACCCATAAATGGCCGCAGCTCCAATCGTAATCAGATTTCGCGCATGACCATTTATATGACCATACTCTTCTAGGGCCACAGCGTTCTGAATACATCCAATGGTGATACGTTCACCGTCTTCCCAAGCATTTTCCCAAACACCACCGTATGTGAGATCTTCGCAGATCGAGTCAGGCCCGCCCATCAATCTGCATTGTTCCTGGGTGAGCTCGTCGAATCCATCTACGATGCCATCCCAGCCGAAGTCCCACATATCCCCAGCGTCATCCTCTCCGGCCTGACCATCGAGGGCGGGTGGTGGTGTCGGTTTCTCTGTCGGGTAGTTGATGCCACCGCAGCTGCCGCAGCCGGTGCCGTTGTGAGCATCGAATGCGTCGCAGCCGTAGTAGTACGAGCAGCCGTTCGCCGGATCGAGGACATCGTGGTTCGACGGCGCCCAGGAGTCTTCACCGTAGTACTTGCCTCCGCAGCTCCCGCAGCCGGTGCCATTGTGTGCATCAGCGGACTCGCAGCCGTAGTAATACGAGCAGCCGTTCGCCGGATCGAGCACGTCGCTGTTGTTGCCCCCACTTCCGGATCCGCCGCCCCCGTATCCATCGATCTTGGCAGGAATTAGCCCCGTTGGATCGGTGAAGGTGACTGGCGAGTTCAGAGAATAGGCGTAGCCGTTGAGTTGCTGGGCGTTGGTGTAAACGGCGATAGGGTCGACGGAACTGAATCGACCGGTGGTCGGGTCGTATTCTCGGGCACCGAGTGTGGTCAGGCCGCTGGTTTCGTTTTCGATGCCGCCGACGAAGCCGCGTTGGTCGGGCCATTCGCCTTTGGTGAGGCCGCGTTGGTTGCCGAAGGGGTCGAAGCGGCGGACGGTCGCGGTGAGATTACCGCCGTTGACGACCCATTGATCGGTGCCGTGGTGGTCGCCGCTGAGCCACTGGATGTGGCCTCTGCCGATGCGCAGTCCGATCGTTTCGTTGCCGTGCCGGTAGTAGCGGCGGACTTCGATGGTGTTCTGGTTGGCGTCGTAGGTCAGCTCGTATCCTGCGGCCCAGGCGGTGATATCGCCGTTCGGGTCAATGCGGGCGAGGCGGTCCCCGTCGGCGTCGTCGAAGAAGCTGGTGGTCTCCTCGCCGTTGGCGACGGTCTCGAGGCGCCCAGTAGGGGCCCAGTCGAGGATGGACAGGTCGCCGGCGCGGTCGATCGAGGTGGTGAATCCGGCCTCGTTGTAGGTGTAGACGTCTCTTTCGCCGCCGTTCTCTTCGGTGGCGACTTCGGTCAGCGCGTGGCCGGTGGACTCGTAGGTGTAGGTGTCGGTCATCCGCCCGCCGGTGGTCCAGCGGGTTTCGGAGGTGCGGTTGCCGGTCAGGTCGTACTCATAGGACGACCAGTACGCCCCTGGTCCGCCGATCACCGATTCACTCGGCGCCTCGGCGCATTCACCGGCCCCGGCCTGGGCCCATGCCTCGGTCAGCCGGTTGCGGTGATCGTACTCGAAGCACTGCGTCTCTGGTTGGAGCGCATCAGCGGAATGGACCGGTTCGTCAGTGATCGAGAGGATGTTCCCGGCCTGGTCATATTCGTAGGCGAGGGCGGCGATGCCGTAGTTGGTGCCGTCGAACTCCCCTGGCTTGAGCTTGTCGAAGTAGAACTCGGCGAGCCTGCCGGTGCCTTCTTCGTAGATCCAGGTCTGCCATACTTGTCCGGAGCCTCCGCTGTTGTCGTTTGGGTCGCCGAGGCGCCGCTGGAGCAGTTGGCCGTATGGTGAGTACACGGCCTTGTCAACATAGACTGTGCTGAAGAAGTCGCGGCTCTGGCTGGCGACGCGGCTCGGTTGCCCCATCTCGTTGTAGCCGTAGAGCATCACCTCGGAGTGCAGGTCGCCGGCTCCGACGGTGCCGTAGTATCGCAGGCTCCCGTCGGGGTGGTAGGTGTACTCCTCCCAGTATTCGCCTGCCAGGGGCCCGGCCGCCTCGGGCAGGAAGGTGGAGGTCTCCTTGGGTCGCCCGGCCTCGTCGTACTCGTTGATCGCCTTTGTCCATGCCTGGCCGTCGATCCAGTTGGTGGAGGTGTGCGGCAGGCCGATCCCGTTTTCAGCGCCGTCGTATGTCCACTCGGACAGCAGGGTCCCGTTGTCGATGCCGCCTTCCCATCGGGCGGTCTTGCGGCCAAGCGGGTCGTACTCGTAGGACAAGGTGGTCCCGATCGCGTCGGTGGTCGAGGTCACCTGGTCGGCGGCGTTGTATTCGGTGGTCGAGTGTCCGGTGTCGGGGTCGTCGGCCGCGATTTGTCGGCCTCGCAGGTCGTAGCCGAAGGTCCATTGGTTCTCTGCCGGGTCGGTGACTGTCGCCAGTTGTCCGCGATTGGTGTAGTCGTAGCTGGTGGCGTCGAAGTCTCCGGTTGGTTCGTTGCCATGGAATTGGCGGAGTTCGACGGTGCGGCCACGGGCGTCCTCGAGCGTTGCGGTGGCCGAGGCGCCTTGCGGCGGCGTGACCGTGGTCTGCCAGAAGTCGTCGTGGCCGCCATAGCTAGTGGTGGTGCGCCAGCGTTCGTCGTCCTTGACCACGAAGATCTCGTCGGTCACGCGCCCGGCGCCGTCGTAGATGTATTCGGTGCGGGACACGTCGTTGGTGCGGCTGATGCGCACCAGGTCGCTGGTAGGGCCGGAGTCGTTGTTGAAGTTCGCTCCTGAGATGTAGTCGACTTGTCCCCTCGAGTTGTAGACGGTCTGGGTGATCAGGCGTCCGTCGTAGGTGTCGGCTTGGGTCTGGCGGGGACGGAGCAGGCCGTCGTAGAGTGCGATCTTGGTCAGATACGACTCGTTCCAGATCATCGTCTCGGTGGTCACCGCGCTGGGTTCGGTGTCGGAGACGGCGTAGGAGAACTTGAGGTTGGGGACATCGTCCGCGCCGCGGTCCTGCCCGGGCAGCCAGACCGCGGTCCGGCGGCCGAGCGAGTCGTACTCGACCGCCGTGACCTGGCCGCCTGCGCTGGTAGCGGTCAGCATGGCGCCCCAGGTCGGCGCATAGGTCGCCTCCTGCACGTGGCCGAGCGGGTTGGTGGTGGTCACCGCAGTCACCGGGCCACTGGCATCAGCCGGAGTGTAGGCGGTTGTCGTCTCTTCACCGAGGGCGTCGATGGCGCTGGTTTCGCGGCCAAGCGAATCGAAAGTCGACTCGGCAAGCGTGACGTAGATGGGGCCTGCGTCCCATTCGTCGAGGATCTCGGACCGGGTCATCAAGCCTCGCGTCGGTGCGGCACCGAAGTCGTGGCCATCATAGTAGGCGCGCACGTCGCTGACCACATCGTCCGGGCGACTGGGATCGGCATCGCAGGGGACGGCGACCGTCTCGACACGCGCGGGTGCGTCCAGGATCCAGGCGGCGGTGTTGTCGGCGTACTCGGTCCGTATGCACTGTTCGTCGTCGTCGGCGGTCGTGTCGCCGTGGTGGCTGACTTCGATCCCGCGGCCGTAGTCGTCGTAGGTGGTCGTGGTCCGGGTCGTGCGCCAGGCGGTGTCGGAGAGTCTGGTGCGGGCGTCGACCCGGCTCGGTCCGGTCATCCACGCGTCCAGTTCGCCGCCGTCGTGGTCGCGGGTGGCGGTCTTCCGGGACCAGTAGCGGGTCGTGGTCGAGCCGATGACCGTTGTGTCGTCGTAGGAGATCTGCTCCCAGACCTGCCCGGCCAGGGCCTCGTGGTCGGTGACGGTATTCCCATGTGTGTCGGTCAGCTCGACGCTGCGCTCGCCGCCGTCGGGCAGGGGTTGGCCGTCCATGCCGCGGAAGTAGCGGGTGGCCGACCGCAGCTGCGGACCGGGGTCTTGCGGGTCGCCGACGCGGGTGGTCACCTGCGCATAGCCGCGCCACTGGTTGTAGGTGCGCTTGTCGTCCTCGGTGAACTCCGAGTCATCCCAGGCCCACAGGACAGCCGTGCCGCCCCCGGCGGTCGAGTAGTCATAGAAAGTGCGAACATCGTCGCCCCCGCCGGTGGAGTCGGACTCGATCACCTCGGCCACGACGTACTTGTGGAAGTATGCCTCGACCGGCTCGTCGACACCCTCGGGCGTGTACCGGGCCGGATAGCAGCGCCGGGTGTTGTCCTCGGGGTCGGCCGGGAGGCTGCCGGCCGAGCAGTCCGGTGGGGAGTAGGTGATCGAGACCGTCCCGCCGGTCTCGTTCTTGACCGAGGTCAGCCGCGGCCGCCAGACCCCCGGATTGGCCGAGCCGTCGTCGACCCGGTTGGGCAGGAACGTAGCGCCGAACTCGACCGGCGGCATCGTCTCGCTGCCGCCGCCCAGACCGGTGTGCTGCACACTCGACAGCCACAGGACCACCTGGGAGGAGTCCCCGTAGTCCTTGAACTCATGGCTCAGACTCCAGGAGTCGACGTCGTCGAACGCGCCCGCACCGGCGTTCCAAACGTAGGTGGTGATCTCTGTCAGGCGTTTGGTGGAGAAGAACACCGGCGAGTACTGCTCGCAACCGGTACCGGACTCGCAGTCCAGATCCCAAGGCACGTCCGGCCAGTTCGACGACTTCGGGTCGCCGGTGCTGTTGTAGCAGTCCTCCAGGCAGCGATCGGAGACGTTGAACCGGACCTCTCCGGTCGGTTCGACCGAGTTGTCTGAGCGTAGGCCGTACTCGATCCGCTTAAGCCAGCCCGAGCGGGTGTAAGAAACCGCACTGGATTCGCTGTCGACCGCCGGTGCGTAGTAGCCGGTCTCGGTGGCGTAGTAGTAGCGGGAGGCGTTGCCGTGGACGTCGACGACCTCATCGAGCATCCACCGGTATGCCTGCTTGCAGTGGGAGCCTTCGAAGTCGCCGGAGGAGTGGCACGGTTCGCCGGAGTGGTTGCCGAACACCGGCACCGTCCACCGCGAACGCGACTCGCTCGGCTCGGAGGCGAAGAAGTACTGGGTGCCATCGGTGGTCGTCACCTTCCACCGCTCACTGGTGGAGGCCGACGGCGAGGCCGCCGAGCCGAGCAGTTCGATCCGCCAATTGGCGTCGGAAGCCGCCCGCCACTCCCCCGAGTCGTCATCGAGGACCAAGGCCGTGTTAGTGCCGTTCAACGACATCGTGATCGATGGTGACTCGTCGTCCCAGCACAGGTCACCGGTGGGATCCTCGCCGTTGTTGCCGTCCTGCTCGCTCTCGGCGCCGCAGGAGGTGTAGGACCGCTCGATGAACCCGGGCGAGTAGTTCCAGCCGTCGCCGACCCAGGAGGCCTGATTGTTCGTCCCCGAGGTCAGCCCGTCATGGCTGGCCGAGGAGTACGACAGCGCCACATCCGGACTCGGACCGGTCGCCGGCGGCACCCGCATGCCGTAGGTGTAGGAGTAGGCTCCTGAAGAGCCGCCCTGCGTCCACGACCCCGCCGAAGACAGATCGGTGGCCGTCCAATCCCCCGAACCGGCGGCAGTGTCACTCGTCCCGTCCCAGCTCCGGGCATTGTCCTCGAACGCCGACTCAGCAGCCCCGACCGACGAGACCGACGTCGAGCCGAATTGCTGCGGATCGCGCTGGAAGTCTTGAGCCCAGGCCGGGCCCGTGGTCAGCAACGTCATCGACACGACTGCAGCAAGCGAGACCGCGGCGGACTTACGGGCTGTGGAACCTATCCGGGATGGACTCATTGGGGCGCTCCGGTACTCGGGTCGTGAGTTCGAGGTCTGCTGGGGCATCATCACGGCACCACCAAATCTGGGTCATATCTCGATGCAATGACCGTCTCCGGCAGCGCGCCCTTCCAGACGATGACGTCGTCCACCGCACCGTTCAGCGGGTTCAAGAGGGTGGTGTCATCTCCTGGAAGGGCAGCACCGATCGCCATGGGCCCGAACGAGTCGAACCCGACTGCCCCGGTCGCGGTCGCTTCGAGCTCCCCGTTGACGTAGAGGCGCACTTCTCCCTTAGCCAGGTCGTAGACGCCTACGAGGAGGAACCACTCGCCTGGGGTCGAGGAAGTCTGCGAGCTGGCAGTGGCTGGACTGCTGTCGGCGGTGTCACTGGGAACCGTCATGGCCCAGGTACCATCCGACCGGTGTTCAAGGGAGAACGCCGCGCTCTGGGCATCGTTCTGGGCGATGACGACCTGGTCGGTACTGGTGTCGTTCAGCCTCACCCAAGCAGCGACGGTGTACGACTCATCGGTGTTCAGTACCGGTCCGTCGGTGTGGGCGTAGCCGCCACCGCCGAGCTCGAGCGCGAGGGCTCCGTCATTTTTGCCCCACCAGCCTTCGGTCCATTCGTAGTCATCGACCAGGGTGAGATCAGATCCTTTGTCGGACCAGTCCTCGCCGCCGCCGTCGAGGTCGAGTCCCCACCAGGCGGCGAGTTCGGCGGGCGGGTCGCCCATCATGCCGGAGATCTGGTCGGCATCGACCGGGCCGCGCCACAGGCGGACGTCATGGAGGGAGCCGGTCAGGTGGCTCCATCTGTTCGTCGCTCCATTGGCGCTGCACCCGACCACGGTCGCACCGAAAGCCGCCCACGGCGAGTCAGGGCCCGTGCGTGTGCCTTGCAGTGCTCCGTCGACGAACAGGCGCATCTCGTTCACGGCTGCGTCGTAGACCACTGAAAGGTGGTACCAGCGGTCGGCCTCGACGGCGGCATCCGACAGGACGGTCAACCACGACGATTCACTCGGAGGAGCATCGACCCCGTGCATCGCGAACTGCCACTTACCAACCGAAGCCGCATAGCGAAGCCGAAAGCCCGGCCGGTGGTCCCCCGCGATCGAGACCACGGTGGCGTTGTCCGACAGCGAATCCAGCTTCACCCAGCCCGCAGCGGTGAAGGACCGATCGGTCGCCACCGCCGGCTCCGGGAATTCCAAGCAGGTCGAACCGTCCAGCTCAACGGCACCCGAGGGGCGCTGGTAGGCGTCCTCGCCAATGGTCACACCAGAGGGGATATCCAGATCGCGACCATGGACGGAGGCGTCGGTGCCGCCATCGCGGAACTCCCAGTGCGCCTGTTCCGACGCGGTCGGCAGATCAACCATCGCCCCCTGGATTTGGTCGTCGGTCAGCAGCCCCTGCCAGATCCCGACCTGATCGATCGCACCGTCCACGAAGTGACTCGTGCTTCCCGAAGCGCTCACCAGGCATCCGAGGCCGAAATCGGACTCGGCCCGCCAGGGGGTGAAGTCGATCTCGCGCTCTGCGGCCAGCTCCCCGCCCAGGTAAAGGCGAGTTATTCCCGCGTCAGGGTCATAGGTTGCCGCGATGTGCTCCCATTGGCCGAAGTCGACCGTGCCGGCCGCCGAAACGCTGTTCCACTCATAGTCGGCTGACAACACCGAGAAGCGCCACCTACCGTCATCGGCCGCGTATTGGATCTGGAAGGCCGAGTGGTCTTCACCTACCTGCATCAATGCCTTCTCATAGCCGTCGGCCGAGTCAAGTCGGATCCAAGCCGATAGCGAATAGGCCCGGTCGGTCTCGATCACCGGTTCACCGGAGGCCAGACACGTGTTGCCGTCAAGGACGAGCGCCGAGTCGGGTCGACCATCACGGTCGGGCTCGAATGTGACATCGCCGGAGATCGGGCTCAGGTCGTTGCCGTGCCCGGAGTCATCAAGGGTGTCGCCCTCGAATCGCCAGGTCGCCATCGGCGTCGCCGGGACGTCGTTGCCGACGAAGAAGGTGAACGTCCTTGAGTCCGACTCGTTCCCCGCCTTGTCGACCGACCGCACGTACAGCACATGCCGCCCGGCCGACAAGTCACTACCAGTGACGGTCGCCGTCCCGTCCGAGCCCACCTCTTGGTCGTAGGTGTTGGTCTGCCACGAATACTCGAACCGGTCGACCCCCGAGCTGACACCATTCACCTCGGGGTCGGAAGAGGACAAGGCGATCTCGACGGTGTCACCGGCACTGAACGGCCCGGTCGAGTCCGGTGCGATTTCGGGCCTGGTCGGCTTGGTGTGGTCGACCTTGAACCGGCATGGCGGTGTCCACGGTGTGGCGATCGAGGAGTCGGTCGCACTGATCGCGCGCGCCACCCAATGGTAGTAGCCGTCAGGCAACGCCGCCGACGACGGCAGCGACTTCGTCCGGCGATGCCCCTTCGACAACACCCCTGACGTCCAGTCGTAGACCTTGGTCGCCCCCGCGCCCGAAGTCCACACCCGCGCCTGCCACCGGACCTGGCTGGACTTGGACGAGATGTAGGCGCTCAGGCCGGGCCGACCAGTGTTGATCCACGGCGACGCACCGAAATCATCGGTGCACGACATGCCGTTGATCTCAGTCCGCTTGGGCTGGTACGGCAGGACGTCGTAGAGGATCTCCACATGCGCGTAGGAAGCATCGAAGCGATTCCAGTACCGCAGGTCCGGAGAAGGGAACTCGGTCGGGGGCCGCAGCGCCACATACAGATGCTTGCCCTCGGCCGCGTCCACGGTATCGATGTACGACCCGATCCCGAAGTCGACGTAGGCCGACCCGCCGCAGCCACCGCGCCCGTTGTCGGCCTCCCCGGTCGTCCGCCGCGTCGAGGCGTAAGCGGTCGGCTGGTCGTTCCAGGTGTCCCCGGAGGCCGAATGGAATGGCTCGGCCCGGTACAGGTGCATATTGCCGTTGTCACACAGCGCCGAGTGCCGCTGCAGAAAGGAGACCGTGGCGCTCGAGGGGATCCGGTAGTCGCTCCGGGTGACTCTGGAGACGTCGAACCGGAAGTAGGAGCGCATCCGGAACGGTGTCGAAAGGCAATCGGCGCTGCTGTTCCACGAATCACACGCCTGCCCGACCCCGGCATCCCCGTAATAGTCCTTCTCGGTCAGATGCGAGGTCTTCCAATAGCTGGTGTTCTCGTACCGGCTGGAGACGGTGATCCACCCGTTCGTATTCGGCGCCCACACCGGATCGATCGTCACCGGGTACACCGTGTCCGGCCCCTCCAGCAGGTCGCGGTCGGGGAACAGCCGCAGGTCCGACCCGTCCAGTTCCACACCCACCACAGCGGGCTCGTCGTCGCTGGCCGCCGCGAACGTCGATGCCTGCTCGCTCACGTCTGGTTCGGACGAGTCCCACATCTGCGGCGGCGCCGCCCCCGCGAACAGCTCTCCCGAGTCAGCAGTGGTCAGCTCGATCCCGCCGGCCTCGTTGAGCGCGGCTTCCAGACCGGAGGTCTCGAAGCCGAACTCGATCGCCTCCAGCGCCGGGTCAGCCGCGGCCTCGGCGGAATTCACGACCAAGTCGTGGGCGAAACCTTCGGCCGAAACGGTCACCACCAAATCGACGCCGTCCATGACCTCGGGATAGGTCGCGGTGGGTCCGTCGAGTCCGGGCTCGGGCAGGTCCTGGGGCCAGGCGAGCGCGAACGACCGCTCCCCGTCGGACAGTGACGCCAGCGTACTGGCTCCTCCGCCGGAGAATGCCATGTCCGATACCGCGTTGGCCGGCCTGACCATGCCGTCGGCATCGAGCTGCAGGGTGGTGTCGACCGGTGCCCACTGCCCCGAATCATCCATTGCCCGGAACGGCTCCAGAGCCGCCGAGAGTTTGACCGTCCCGTCCGGCTGCGCGACCGAGGTGCCCCACGGGGTCTGCTCGTCGAGGATCTCCACCTCCGAGTCGCACAGCTCGGCTAGCGTTACCGCCTCGAACTCGGTCTGCGCCTCGGTCGGCACCGGATCCGGACACGCGGCATCGTCCGGTTCCTCGGCTGAAGTCGGCGTTGCGGCCAACGGCACCAGGACGGCGACCGACAGGACTGTCACGAGACCGCGGCGGAGCAGGGGAGAGTGGTTGTGGGGCATGGGGTATCACATTCAGTTGGACTACCGGGGGGCGTCCACGATCCCATGAGGACCATGACTGTGAGTGAAGTTATCTTCCTCAATGAGGACTGTCAATCACGGCATGAAACCAAGACAGTATCCTCAGGGCAAATCCGACATGTACACAACGTTAAGAACCCAGCGCAAAGAGCAGACGGACACGAGCCCGATGAGCAGACTATGTGATCTATATCACTGAACCTAGCTTCGGATACATGGACCAACCTGAGACACGCCAGTGGGCCCGTGCCTGGCGGCACGGGCCCGCTTCGCGTTCGCGGCGCCTACTCGGCGCCGACCGGTTCGGGTTCTCGGTCCTTGGGTTTGTCACCGCTGGGCCCGGAGTCGTCCGGTCCCTTCCCGCGGCGCTTGGCCTCGCCGGAGCCGCCGGGGGTGGTGCCCACGATCGGCCCGGAGGAGCGCTTCTTGTTCCACACGTCGAAGAACACCGCGGCCAGCACGACCAGGCCCAGGATGACGCTCTGGAGGTCCTGGCCGACCGACAGGATCGACATGCCCTGGTTCATGATGCCCATGACCAGGCCGCCGACGACCGCGCCGATGATGGTGCCGACGCCGCCGGACATCGACGCGCCGCCGATGAACGAGGAGGCGATGGCGTGCAGCTCGAACATGTTGCCGGCGTCGGGAGTGGCCGACTGGAGCCGGGCGGTGAAGACGACGCCGGCCAGTCCGGCCAGGGCGCCCATGTTCACGAAGACCCAGAAGCTGGTCTGCTTGGTCTTGACGCCCGAGAGCGCGGCGGCCTTCTCGTTGCCGCCGCCGGCGTAGACGTGGCGGCCGAACACGGTGCGGTTGGCGACGAAGCTGTAGACGGCCACCAGCACCACCAGGATGATCCCGATGACCGGCAGGCCCCGGTAGCCGGCGAACAGGAAGGTCGCGACCAGGGCGGCGCCGACCAGCAGCGCGGTCTTGATGAAGAAGGCGATCGGCGAGCCGGTGTCGATGCGGTTCTTGGCCGCGACGTTGCGCGCCGAGATCTGCGTCCACAGGATGAACACCACCGCGACCAGGCCGATGATCAGCGTGGGCAGGTGGTAGCCGCCGACGACGCTGTCCTGCGCCCAGTAACCGGAGCCGAGCATCCGGAACTCCTCGGAGCGGATGGAGATCGTCTGCGCCTCCAGCACCCACAGCGTCAGGCCGCGGAACAGGAGCATGCCGGCCAGGGTGACGATGAACGCCGGTATTCGCACGTAGGCGACCCAGAAGCCCTGCCACACGCCGATGAGGGCGCCGGTGCCGACGGCGGCCAGGACGGCCATCCACCAGGGCAGGCCCCAGTCGGACAGGGCGATGGCCGAGATCGCGCCGGTGAAGGCCAGGACCGAGCCGACCGACAGGTCGATATGGCCGTTGACGATGACCAGCATCATCCCGATCGCGAGGATGAGGATGAACGAGTTCTGGACGACGGTGTTGGTGATGTTGCGTGGGGTCAGGAAGTTCTGGTCGAGCTTCATCACCTCGAGCACCTGGAAGAGCAGCATGATGAACACCAGGGCGATGATCATGCCGTATTGGCGCAGGTTGACCCCGCGCAGCGCGCTGAGCAGGCTCACAGTTCCACTCCCCCCCTGGCGGTCTCGAGTGTCATCAAGCGCATCAGTTCCTCCTGGGTGGCGTTCTCGCGGTCGACCTGGCCGGTGATGTGTCCGGCGCTCATGGCGTAGATGCGGTCGCACATGCCGAGCAGTTCGGGCAGCTCGGATGAGATCATCAGGACACCCTTGCCCTGGTCGACCAGTTCGTGGATCAGCTCATAGATCTCGTACTTGGCGCCGACGTCGATGCCTCGGGTCGGCTCGTCGAGGATGAGCAGTTCGGGCTCGGTGAAGACCCACTTGCCGAGCACGACCTTCTGCTGGTTGCCTCCGGAGAGGTTGCCGGCCAGCTGCTGGACGGACGGGGTCTTGACCCCGAATTCGCCGCGCAGGCGCTCGGAGACGGCGGTGATCTTGTTCAGGTCGACCACGCCGCCCTTGGAGACCTTGGCGAGCCCGGCGAGCGTGAAGTTCTGCTGCAGGTCGTAGTCGAGGTGCAGGCCGAACTGCTTGCGGTCCTCGGTGGCGTAGGCCAGGCCCGCCTCGATCGCGTCCGCGACGCTGCGCAGGCGCAGCTCGCGGCCGTCGAGCCGGGCGCTCCCGGAGATGGACGCCCCCCACGAGCGGCCGAAGAGGCTCATCGCGAACTCGGTGCGGCCGGCACCCATGAGCCCGGCCAGGCCGACGACCTCACCGCGGGCGACGGTGAGTCCGGCTCCGTGGACGACGACCCGCTCCCGGTGCTCGGGGTGGTGCACGGTCCAGTCCTCGACCTCGAAGAAGGTCTCGCCGATGTCGGGCGTGTGCGGCGGGTAGAGGTGCTCCAGGTCGCGGCCGACCATGGACTTGATCAGGCGGTCCTCGTCCACGGCCTCGTCGGCGGTGTCGAGCGTCTCGATGGTCTTGCCGTCGCGCAGGATGGTGATCTCGTCGGAGACCGAGAGCACCTCGCCGAGCTTGTGGGAGATCAGAATGCAGGTGACGCCCTCTTCCCTGAGCGTCTTGAGCAGCTCGAGGAGGTTCTCGGAGTCGGAGTCGTTGAGGGCGGCGGTGGGCTCGTCGAGGATGAGCAGTTTGACCTCTTTGGAGAGGGCCTTGGCGATCTCGACCAGCTGCTGCTTGCCGACGCCGATCTGCTCGACGAGGGTGCGCGGGCTGTCCCGGAGGCCGACCTTCTCCATCAGGTCGGCGGCCTCGGAGTTGGTGTGATTCCAGGAGATGACGCCGTTCTTGGCCTGCTCGTTGCCGAGGAAGATGTTCTCGGCGATCGACAGCTCGGGCACGAGCGCGAGCTCCTGGTGGATGATGACGACCCCGGCGTGCTCGGAGTCGCGAATGCCCCGGAAGCGGGCGGGCGCGCCGTCGAGCTCGATCTCGCCCTCGAACTCGCCGTGCGGGTAGACCCCGGAGAGGATCTTCATGAGAGTCGACTTGCCGGCCCCGTTCTCGCCCACGAGGGCGTGGATGGTGGCCCGCTTGACCCGCATGTCGACCCCGTCGAGCGCGAGCACGCCCGGGAATCGCTTGGTGATCCCCCTCATGCGGAGGATGTCTTCAGACATGACTTGGTCCTATACGGATGACTTACGGCTCTGGAGAGAGGTATCGGGGCGCTCCGAGTGGGCGGAGCGCCCCGGCGAGGGGCTCGCGGTTTCCGCGAACGGGGACTTACTCCAGCTCGGCGGCGTCGAGGTAGCCGGTGTCGACCAGCATCTCCTCGTAGTTGTCGACCGTGACGATGTACGGCGTGAGCAGCATCGACGGGACGACCTTGACGCCGTTGTCGTAGGACTCGGTGTCGTTGACCTCGGGCTCCTCGCCGTTGGCCAGGGTGGCGACCATGTCCACGGTGACGCTGGCGAGGTTGCGGGTGTCCTTGAAGATCGTGGCCGTCTGGCGGCCTTCGATGATCATCTGGACCGAGGCGACCTCGGCGTCCTGGCCGGACACGACCGGCAGGTTGTCGTCGGCGACGTAGCCGTTGGCCTCCAGCGAGGCGATGACGCCGCGGCTGATGCCGTCGTAGGGCGACAGGACCGCGTGGACGTCCTCGTTCGAGTAGTGGGTGCTCAGCAGGTTGTCCATGCGGCTCTGGGCGACCTCGCCGTCCCAGCGCTCGGTGGCGATGGTGTTGATGTCGGTCTCACCCGAGACGACCTCGAGCGCGCCCTCGTCGATGTACGGCTGGAGGGTGTCCATCGCGCCGTCGTAGAAGAAGAAGGCGTTGTTGTCGTCGATCGAACCGGCGAACAGCTCGATGTTGCAGGTGCCCTCCTGCTCCTCGATGTTGAGGCCGTCGAGGATCGACTGGGCCTGGAGCACGCCGACCTGGTAGTTGTCGAAGGTCGCGTAGTAGTCGACGTCCTCGGTCTCACGGATCAGGCGGTCGTAGGCGATGACCGTGATGTCCTCGGCCTTGGCCTGCTCCAGCACGCCGCCCAGGGACTGGTTGTCGATCGCCGCGATCACCAGGACGTCGGCGCCCTGGGTGATCATGTTCTCGATCTGGTCGACCTGCGTGCCGACATCGTCCCCGGCGAACTGCAGATCGGTCTCGAATCCGGAGGACTCGAACTCCTCGACCAGGTTGTCGCCGTCGTCGATCCAGCGCTCAGAGGTCTGGGTCGGCATCGCGATGCCGACGCGACCGGGGTCGTCGACCTCTGGGCGCTCGCCCTCGCCTTCCGAGCCGAATCCCTCCGGGACCGTCGCGGCCACCGGGTCGATGTTCACATCGCACTCGCCGCCGTCGCCGCCGCTGTCGTCGTCTCCCGACGCGCAGGCGGTCATGGACATGGACAGTGCGGCGACGCCGAGCAGACCGGCGAAAGCGCGTCGTCGAATGACGTTCATCAAGTAGTACTCCTTCGTACCAGGCGCTGCCGCTCTATAGCGGCAACGGCTCTGGGGGTCAAGACGTCCTCGATGCTTCAACTTTTTTCCACAAGCGTCAACAGCACGGAAGTCCTGTGTCCGAATCGTTGCAAATAGCTTGAGGCATGGAAACGACATGGGGTCGACTTCCGGCACATCGGACGCACCGTCCCGGCAGTCACAGCCCGCGCGGTCGAATCCCCCACCCGTTCGTGCCACATGCCTCCAGCCGACTACCACTCCGCCGATCGGATGGGATAGCCTCACATTTGGTGGCAAATCACGCCCCCCGAAGAGCGGACACCCCGAAGGGAGGTGAGCATGTCGGGCACCACGACAGTCGGCGCCGCCACCGTCGACCGTTTACTGCACCGCGACCCGGTATGCAGCGTCTTCAGCGGCATCGTCGCCTCCGACCCGACCAGTCTCCTGTGCGTCACCGTCGCACATGAGCGGGTCGACGGCTCCCGCCGCGAAGTCTTCCTCGAATGGGCCTCCAAGCTCACCGGACTCGCCGCCCACCCCCACCTGTCCAGGTGCGCGGCGGCGGGACTTACCGAGAACGGGCGGCCCTACCTGGCCGTCGGCGCCACCCGCCGGACCCTGGCCGACCTGCTGACCGAGCAGGGGCCCATGCCCGCCGGGCAGGTCCGCGCGCTCGGCGTGGCCCTGACCGACGCCCTGGCCGTCTACCACCGTGCCGGGCTCATCCACGGCACGATCCAGCCCGGGCACATCCTGGTCGGCCCCAACCGGCTGCTCCAGCTCACCGCCTACGACGTCACCGCCCCGGTCCTGGCCGCCTCCCAGCCGCCGGGCCCCTACACCGCGCCCGAGCACCTCGACGCCGCGATCGCCGGGGAGGTCGCCGCCAGCCCCGCCGGGGACGTCTACGCCCTGGCCACCGTCCTCTACGCCGCGCTCGGCGGGCGGCTGCCGTGGATCAGGTCCGGCCGCGAGGACGCGGCCGACCCGCTGCTGCGCGCCGCGCCGGTGCCGCACATCCCCGGCGTCGACACCGAGCTGACCGACTTCATCGGCGCCGCCCTCGACCCCGACCCGCGGCGCCGACCCACCTCGTTCGAGCTGCGCGACCAGCTGACCGGCATCGACCTGGCCGGTATGCGCGCGCCCGGGACCAAGCCCGCCGAGGTCGCCTCGGCGCTGCTGCCGCGGCGCGGCCTCCGCCCGGTCACCGTCGCCGCCTCGACCGAGCTGACCCCCTACCGGCCCCAGCCGGTCGGAGAGGGGCTGCGGCCCCGGCTGCGCAAGATCGCCACCGCCACCGCCGGGGTCGCCCTGACCGCAGCGCTGGTCGGCGGCGCCGCGCTGGCGACGTACGCCGCCACCAACCCGGAGGCGGGCTCGATGTGCGCGAGCTCCGACAAGCTGGCCGGGCGCGTCAACGCCGAGATCGGCGACGCCACGGTCGTCGACACCTGGTGCTCCGGGGACGACTTCGTCGCCGCCACCGTGGACCGTCCGGGCGGATCCGGCGGGGACGGCGAGGCCACCGAGCGCCTGGTCTGGCGCATCGAGGGCGAGCAGCTGATCCCGGTCACCGACTGCGCCGAGACGACGCTGCCCGAGAGCATCGCCGAGTTCCTCGAATGCGGGCCTTAGTCCCGCTCGGGCTTGGGCAGGAACCCTCCGAAGGCGGCGACGGTCTTGTCCGCGTAGGCGGAGGTGTCGCCGCGCTCCATCGGCCCGTCCCACTCGCGCGGCAGCGGCCCGGACCCCGGCAGGACGCGGGCGACGATCCGGTCGAGCGCCTCCTCGGCCTTGCCGACCCACAGGTGCCCGCCGCCGGAGATCTCGACGACCTCGGCCTGCGGGACCGCCGCGAAGCGCTCGCGGGCCTCGGGGTACTGGAGGTAGTCGTCGTTCTCGGGGATGAGCGCCAGCAGCGGGCGGCCGTCGGCGGCCCAGCGCGCCAGGTCCTCCTCGGTCGAATAGCGCAGCGGCGGCGACATCAGGACCGCGCCCGCCACGCCCGGCTCCAGGCCGTACTTGAGGGTCAGGTCGGTGCCGAAGGACCAGCCGACCAGCCACGGGTTCGGCAGCTCGGCGAACTCGGCGTACTCCACGGCGGCGGCCACGTCGAACCGCTCGCCCACGCCGCCGTCGAACTCGCCTTCGCTGCGGCCCTGCTGCGACTCGGTCCCGCGGGTGTTGAACCGCAGCACCGCCGTATCGGCCAGGGCCGGCAGGCGCCAGGCGGCCTTGCGGAAGACGTGGGAGTCCATCATGCCGCCGTGGGTGGGCAGCGGATGGACGCAGATGAGGGTCGCCTTCGGCGCGGCGCTCTCGGGGAGCGCCAGCTCGGCGACGAGTTTCAGTCCGTCGGCGGTCTCGAGGGTGATCGGGTTCCGACGCGCGGGGAGCATGCTCGCTGATCTGATAACGGCCACGGTGGGAATTATGTCTCGCCGACGCCTTCTCATCTACCGATAGTGTCCGGGTCTACGCCGGTCGCGGGCGTTCCAGCAGCCGGTGTGCCAGTGGCGTCGGTCGGCGCCGCCGCCGCCGTCGGACCAGGCGACCGTGTGCGGGGTCCCCGGCCGGATCTCGAGATCGCAGCCGGGGCAGCGGTAGGTCTTCTCGGCGGCGGAGCCGGTGATGCGGCGGACCTGGAAGCGGCCGCCGGGGCCGTCGACGATGGTGGAGTCCATAGCGGTGGAGCGCCGCGGCTCGGGTTCGGAGCGGCGCCGGTTCTTGCGGGGCATCGGCGCCTCTAGGAGCGGTCGGCCTCGGCCGGGCTCTCGTTCGGCCCCTCCGCGGCCCGCATCGCCGCCTCCTCGCGGTCGACGCGCTCGCCCAGGCGCCGCACGTGCTTGTTCATCCCGCGGATGAGCAGGACGACCACCACCACCAGGAAGACGGTGACGAACAGCCCGAGCGGCCCGGCCATCGCCTGGTCGCGCTCCGGCCCGAATTCTTGTGCCAGGATCTCCACGACTACCACGGTAGCGCCGCTCCTCAGGCCCCCTCCATCGCCGGGAGCCGCCAGTCGACCGGCTCACCGCCCTGCTGGGCGAGCAGTTCGTTGGCGCGGCTGAACGGCTTCGACCCGAAGAAGCCGCGATTCGCGCTCATCGGCGAGGGGTGGGGCGACTCGATCGAGGGGATCGAGCCCAGCAGCGGCTTGAGCTCGCGGGCATTGGCGCCCCACAGGATCGCCGCGCACGGCCCGCCGCGCTCGGCCAGGGCCCTGACCGCCTGCTCGGTGACGGACTCCCAACCCTTGCCGCGGTGCGAGGCGGGCTTGCCCGGGCGGACGCTCAGCGAGCGGTTGAGCAGCAGTACTCCCTGCTCGGCCCACGGGGTGAGGTCGCCGTTGGCCGGCAGCGGGTGGCCCAGGTCGTCGCGGTACTCGTTGAAGATGTTGACCAGGCTCTTGGGGATGGGGCGCACGTCGGGGGCGACGGCGAAGGACAGGCCGATGGCGTGCCCGGGGGTCGGGTAGGGGTCCTGGCCGACGATGAGGACCTTCACGTCATCGAACGGCTGCTGGAAGGCGCGCAGGATGTGTTCGGCCGCGGGCAGGTAGCGGCGGCCCTCGGCCACCTCCTGCCGCAGGAACTCCCCCATCCTGGCGACGTCGTCGGCGACGGGGGCGAGGGCCTTGGCCCAGCCCGGTTCCACGAGATCTTCGAGATTCTTCTCCATGGGCTTAGATGCTAGAACCCGACACCGTCAAAAAGTACTGCGCGTCCCGCAGGGCCGCAACGATTTCGGCCGCGTGTTCGGAGCCGCGGGTCTCGATCGAGAGGTCGACCGAGACCTCGCCGACGCTCAGCCGCGGGTCGGACCGCTGGTGGTAGACGTCGACGATGTTGCCGCCGCGGGAGCCGACCAGCTCCAGGACCGAGGCCAGGGCGCCGGGCCGGTCGGGGCAGCGCAGGTTGCAGCGCAGGTAGCGCCCGGAGGCGGCCAGACCGTGCTCGATCAGGCGCATCAGCAGCAGCGGGTCGATGTTGCCCCCCGAGACGACCGCCACGGTGTGCCGCTCGGGGGCGATCGAGCCCGCCAGGAGCGCGGCGTAGGCGACCGCCCCTGCTGGCTCGACCACCAGCTTGTTGCGCTCCAGCAGGGACAGCAGCGCACGGCCGATGTCCTCTTCGGTCACGGTCACGACCTCGTCGACCAGGTCCTTGACATGCGCGAACGGCACGTCCCCCGGGCGTCCCACGGCCACGCCATCGGCGATGGTCTGCATCTTGTCCAGCCGCACCGGCCGTCCCGCCGCCAGCGAGTCCGGGTAGGCGGCCGCGCCCTCTGCCTGGACGCCGACGATCCGGATGTCGGGGCGGAGCTGCTTCGCGGCGGCCGCGATCCCGGCGACCAGGCCGCCGCCGCCGACCGAGGCGACGATCGTGGCCGTCTCGGGGAGCTGGTCGAGGATTTCCAGGGCGATGGTGCCCTGGCCGGCGACGATGTCGCGGTGGTCGAAGGGGTGGATGAGGGTCGCGCCGGTCCGCTCGGCGAAGCGGCGGGCCTCCACCAGCGCCTCGTCGACGCTTCCGCCGCCGAGGACGACCTCGGCGCCGTAGCCCTTGGTGGCCGCGACCTTGGGCAGCGGGGCGGCCTCGGGCATGAAGACGGTGGCGTGGGCGCCGAGGGTGGCGGCGGCCAGGGCCACGCCCTGGGCGTGGTTCCCGGCGCTGGCCGCGACGACGCCGCGCCGCTTCTCTTCGGGAGTGAGCCGGGAGACGCGCATGTAGGCGCCGCGGATCTTGAACGAGCCGGCCCGCTGGAGGTTCTCGCATTTGAGGTGGACGCCGCTCAGGACCGGGTCGCGGGCCGGTTCGAGGGGCGTGCGTCGCACGACCCCCCGCAGTGCCGCGGCGGCTTCGCGGACTTCTTCAAGCGATACGAGCTCGATCACGCCCCGAGCGTAGTACCGGCGGCGATTTTCTCCCCCACGGAGTCTTGAAACCGGTTACAATACGCAGATTCCGGCCCGCTCACCCGCGACGGGATGCCCGGACCGTCCGCATCGCACGGAGGGCGACACCTTCCGTAACCTCTTGTTCACTTGGAGCGATGAGGGTGGCCCCCGACACTCAAACCGAGCCCCAAGGCTTAAGCTACGCCTAGTCAACCACGTCGATGAATCCGCTTCACTGGCAGATCCTCGAGAATAAAAGATCCCCTTTCGAACCCCCTGGAGTACCGGTGACTGCTGTCACGCTGAAGAACGTCTCGAAGGTGTTCCCCGGCGATACCCTGGCCGTGGACTCTTTGAACATGGAAGTGAACCACGGGGAGTTCCTGGTCCTGCTCGGCCCCTCCGGCTGCGGCAAGTCGACCGTGCTGCGAATGGTAGCCGGGCTCGAATCGCCCTCGGACGGGGAGATCCTCCTCGACGGCCAATTCGCCAATGACCTGCCTCCGCGCGAGCGGAATGCCGCGATGATCTTCCAGACTTTCGCGCTATATCCGCATATGTCGGTTGGTGACAATATCGGATTCCCCCTCAAACTCGGCAAGAAGAACGGGGCGCAGAGCGTCACTCAGGCCGTCGGCGACATGGCAGGCGCATTGGGCATCAGTGACCTCGTCGACCGCAAGCCGGGACAGCTCTCGGGCGGCCAGCAGCAGCGCGTCGCAATGGGCCGCGCGCTGGTGCGCAGCCCCAAGTTGTTCCTTATGGACGAGCCGCTATCGAACCTCGATATTGGACTCAGGGCCGAGTTGCGCACCGAGATCTCCTCCCTGGTGCGGCGCCACGACGCCACCACGCTCTACGTCACGCACGACCAGACCGAGGCGCTGACCATGGCCGACCGGGTCGCGGTGCTGCGCAAGGGCGTCCTCCAGGACGTGGGAACCCCCGACGAGATATACGAGCGGCCCGCCACCATGTACGTCGCCGCCTTCCTGGGCACCCCGCGCATGAACCTCATCGAGGCCCGCGTCAACGTCTACCTGGACCGCTACGTCGCCCTCGACTTCGGCGACCAGGAGCTGCGCCTGCCCTGGCACGACCTGAGGGGCCGGGCCGTGGCCCGCTACCACGGCGAGACGATCGTCGTCGGCGCCCGAGCCGAGGCCCTCGCCCCGGTCGCCGAGGGCCAGCCGGGCCAGGCCCTCCAGGGCCGGGTCCGCTTCTACGAGCACCACGGCCACGAGACCCTGGTCTTCCTCGACGTCGGCGCCACCGCGATCGTGCCCGACGGGATCGGCGACAAGCCCGACCTGGCAAAGAACGGCTCCAAGCCGCGCCGCCGTCTGACCGGCCTGTTCTCCGGGTTCGGCGCCTCGTCGCCCGAGCCGGCCCGCGAGGAGGACACCGGTCCGATCCGCAAACCGGCCGACCTGGTCTTCCGGCTGCCCCCGCACATCCCCGTCGCGGCCGGCCAGCCGATCACCGTGGCCGTGCACATGGACGCGCTGCACTACTTCGACAAGTACGGCAAGCGCATCGACGTCGGCTGGACCTCCCGGGCCTAGAAGCAGAACGGCGGCCGAGCGGCTCGCGCCGCTCGGCCGCCGCGGGCGGTGTCCGTTCGGGACCGGGTCCTAGCCCTTGAACTGCTCGATCCCGACGACCTTGACCGACAGCTCCATGCCGTTGGGGGTCCGGTAGGAGACCGTGTCGCCCTCCTTGTGCCCCAGGATCGCCGCGCCGAGCGCCGAGTCGGCACTGTAGACCGTCAAGTCGGTGGTCGCGCCGATCTCGCGGGAGCCCAGCAGGAACTTCTCGGTGTCGTCGGGGTCGCCGTCGAAGGCGACGGTCACCACGGTGCCGATCTGTATCTCGTCGCTGTTCCCGGCCTCGCCCACCTTCGCGTGGCGCAGCAGGTCCTCGAGCTGGCGGATCCGGCCCTCCTGCTTGCCCTGCTCCTCCTTGGCCGCGTGGTAGCCACCGTTCTCGCGCAGGTCGCCCTCCTCTCGGCGGGCGTTGATCTCGGCGGCCATCACCGGCCGGTTGGCGACCAGCTCGTCCAGCTCCGCCTTGAGGCGGTCGTAGGCCTCCTGGGTCAGCCAAGTGCCCTGGTTGCTGTCGGTAGTCATTGGTTCAGCTTCCTCCGAATATTGCGATCCGTGCGCTGCGGCGCGAGCCGCGCGGTTTCCTCCGAGTAGCGAAAAACCCGCCGACCGTGATTTCCGGTGCGGCGGGTTGAAGTCGATAAAGTCAATCCGCCGCCCAGCACCGCTGGACTTCGCCGCTATTGGGCTCCCCCGTCACGGCCAGCGGGTAACTGGTCACGACGCGGGTGGCCTCGCCCGGGGCGATCACCACCTCGGCGGCCCCGACCTCGGCGCCGGCCAGGTCTCGCGACCTCACTCGGCACACGGCCCCTTCTCCGGCCGGCTTGTACACCTCGAAGGTGATCTCGACATGCCCTTGAACCGAGTCGTCGTAGGCGAGCAGGTTCGTCGAGTAGTCGCCCTGGCCGTAGTTGTCCTGGAGCATCACCGCGGCCCCGATCCCGCCGACGACCACCAGGGCGGTCAGGCCCGCGGCCAGGGCCGGCCGGCGTCGCCGCCGCTCGCGGCGGCGGCCGTAGCGACCCTCCGGGAAGGAGACGTCGGCCCCTGCGGGCGCGCGCCCTCCCGTGGTCAAGGTCTCACTCATCTGGCCGGCTCTCTAGCGTGAATTTCGGTCGGTCGGGGAAGAATCGATTATCGAGTATCGTTGCACAGAATGCCAGAGCCGACAACTTGCGTCCGGCGCGCGTCGGCTCCCGAACCACCGCAGCCCTTATCGTGGCACCGAACCTGTGAGGTCCAACGCAGTGTCGAACTCGTCCAGCAGTCTGCGCCTGATGTGCGTCCACGCGCACCCAGACGACGAATCGAGCAAGGGTGCCGCCACCATGGCACGGTACGTCCGCGAGGGGATCGAGGTCCTCGTGGTCACCTGTACCGGCGGCGAGCGCGGCGACGTCCTGAACCCGAAGATGGACCGCCCCGAAGTCCAGCAGAACCTCCCGCGCATCCGCAACGAGGAGATGGCCCGGGCCCGCGAGATCCTCGGCGTCGACCAGCACTGGCTCGGATTCACCGACTCCGGCCTCCCCGAGGGCTGGCTCCCCGACTCCGGCATCCCCCTGCCCGACGACGCCTTCTATCTGGTGCCGACCGAGAAGGCCGCCGCGCCGCTGGTCGAGATCATGCGCTCGTTCCGCCCGCACGTGGTCACCACCTACGACGAGGAGGGCGGCTACCCGCACCCCGACCACGTCAAGACCCACGAGGTCTCGGTCGCGGCCTTCCGCGCCGCCGGCGACCCCCAGGCCCACCCCGACCGCGGCGAGCCCTGGCAGCCGCTCAAGCTCTACTACAGCCACTCCTTCGGCAAGGCCCGCATCGAGTCCCTGCACCACGCGATGCTCGACGCCGGCCTCGAGTCCCCCTACGCGGACTGGCTCAGCGGCGACCGCGACTGGGCCCGCGACAAGAGCGAGCGGGTCACCACCCGGGTGGAGTGCGCCGACTGCTTCGATCTCCGCGACGAGGCCCTCAAGGCCCACGCCACCCAGGTCGACCCGGACGGGTTCTGGTTCGCGATCCCGCGCGAGATCCAGCAGGCGGCCTGGCCCACCGAGGACTTCGAGCTGGTCGAGTCGCACCTGCCCACACGCCTGCCGGAGGACGACCTTTTCGCCGGGCTCCGCTGACCCCGCGTTTCACCCGCAAGTACGCTCTGTCAGGGTGAAACTGTCGGGCTCCCGACACCACACTGTATTTCCGCAGAAAGTGCGGGAACGTTGTTGCAAGCACGCTGCCGCGAGATACCGTGCCAATTGTCAGGCGTGCGGGTCTGGGCAGCGGCTGCAGAACGGAGGTGGAGTCATGGTCAGTCGCGAAACTTCCCCGGCGCGAACCCAGTCGTTCGTGGGAAGTCTCCTCGTCGCCACGCCAACGCTGCAAGACCCCAATTTCGACCGGACCGTCGTCATAGGGGTCGGCCACGAATCCGACGGCGTCCTGGGAGTGGTCCTCAACCGGGCCACCGAGATGCCGGTCGCCGACGTCCTCGGCGACTGGGGCCCGCTGGCGGGCGACCCCGCCGTGCTGTTCGAGGGCGGGCCGGTGCAGCCGGAGGCGGCGATCGCCCTGGGCTGGCGCAAGGCCGACGCTCCCGCCTCGGACGCGTTCCGTCCGGTGATGGGCCGCCTCGGCACCCTCGACCTCTCACGGGACCCCGACGAGGTCGGCGGCCTGCTCGAAGGCATGCGGGTCTTCGCCGGATACGCCGGATGGGTTCCGGGCCAACTGGAGTCGGAGATCGACGCCGGCGCCTGGATGGTCTTCGACGCGCTCCCGACCGATCCCTTCTCGAGCAACCCCGAGGAGCTGTGGCCGATGGTGTGGAGGCGCCAGGGCGGGCTGCTGGCGGCGGTCGCCCAGTACCCGAGCGACCCGAGCCTCAACTGAGCCTCACGGCCGCCACACCATCAGGATGATCACCGCCGTGTAGAAGACCAGGTTGAGACCGGCCAGCGCCAGCAGCCGTCCACGGTGCTGCTCGAGCGTCTCCCCGTCGAGCCGGCCCTGCGCGTCTTGCAGGTCCTTGCCGATGCGCGCCAACACGGCCGGGATGACCAGTGCGCCGTTGCCCAGCGCGATGACGTAGAGCGTGGTGGCGATGATGAGCCAGGGATCGGAGAACGAGTACTCGTCGCTGGTGACCGTGGCGAGCACGCCGAATCCCCCCGCGACGGCGACGAGCGCGTTGAAGGCCATGGTCCTGCGTCCGGCGGCGTGGACCGCCTCCCCGTCGCCGGCCCGCAGCGCCCGCTCCCCCACCCAGGGCAGCAGCATCGCCGGGCCGACCAGGATGACGACCAGCAGGACGTGGACGATCATCACCAATGTGTGCATGCAGTGATGTTACGAACACCTAAGGCGACGCCGTGCCGAAACGCGAAAGAGCCCCGGCCCGCGGCGGCCGGGGCTCAACGGTCGGTCCTATGCGGCCGCGCAGGTCACCTCCGGTGCCGCCGCGGGCCCGGAGGCGATGAAGCCCCAGGCCTGGCGGGTCTGCCCGGCGGAGACCGCGCCGTTCCAGCCGGCGTCGCCGGCGGTGACGCTCGACCCGCTGGAGCTGACGTCGGCGTTCCAGGAACTGGAGATCGACTGGCCGGACGGCCATGTCCAGGTCAGGGTCCAACCGCTCACATCGGAGGCTCCGGCGGTGACGCTGACGTCGCCCTGCCAGCCCGAGCCCCAGTCGTTCACCACGTCGATCGCGGCGGTGCAGTCGCCGTCGGCCGGGGGCGTGGTCTCGTCGGGCGGGGTGGTGTCATCGGGCGGGGTCGTGGACCCGCCGTCGTCGGGTTCGTCGAGGCCGAAGAAGCGGAGCGTCTCGGCGGCCTGGTCCGGCACGTCGTGGCCGGTGCCCTGCATGCTGATCGCCTCGACGGGGGCCTGACCGCCGGTGCCGCCGTAGCGGGTGCGGGTCCAGTTCGCCTGCGGGTGGTCGGTGTGGTCGGGGGTCTGTCCGAGGCCGTTGACGTCGGTCCACTGCTCGATCTGCTCGTTGAAGTTCGGGTAGCGGAGGACGTCGTCCTCGGTGCCGTGCCAGATCTGCATGCGCGGCCACGGCCCGGAGTAGCCGGGGTTGGCCCCGCGGACCGCGTCGCCCCACTGCTGCGGGGTGCGGTCGATGTTTCCGCCGGAGCACTCGGAGTTCCACTCCGAGCCGCCCATGGTGGCGAAGCAGGTGAAGGGCACGCCCGAGTACGACGAGCCGGCCTTGAAGACCTCGGGGTAGACCCCGAGCAGGACGTTGGTCATCATCGCGCCCGAGGAGTGCCCGGTGGCGAAGACGCGGTCGGGGTCGGCCCCGTAGGTGGACAGGACATGGTCGACCATCGACTTGACGCTGACCGAATCGCTGCCGGTGCCGCTGAGCGAGGCTTGGGTGTAGACGTCGAAGCACTTGCTGGAGCGGGTCACCGACGGGTAGACGACGATGTAGCCGTACTGTTCGGACAGTTCGTCGTACTGGGTTCCGTTGTAGACGTCGGGGCCCGAGCCGGTGCACCAGTGGGGGGCGACGATGATGGCCGGTTCGGGGGAGACATTGTCGGGGACGTAGAGGTACATCTCGAGGTTGCCGGGGTTGGCGCCGAAGTCGTCGATTTGGGCGAGCTGCGCGGCGCTGGCCGCGCGGGGCTGCATGACCGCGATGAGCGCGGCCGCGAGCGCGAAGAGCGCCGTGACCGCGACGACCGCGGCGCGCCGGCGCGCGGATCCGGTGGATGCCGTCATAGGGTATTCCGTTCTCTGTCAGGGGAGTCGAGACTTGCTTGGAATTTCCGTGAGGGTCCACTCAGAATATATTGAGATACATCGATAGGCAAGCGCTCCCATGGCTCCGGCCCGACCGACGCCGTCCCCCGATCGGCGGAATCTCCACCGGCGGCGCCTCCGCACCCGGCCCTCTTGTCGGAGGCACCCGCCAAGCTGGCCCCTAAGGTTCCCCTTCTAGGGAGGGTGGGGGTTAGGGACGGCTCATGCGTTCGGCGTCAGTGCCCGAACTTGTCCGAGTCGGCCGCGGCGCCTTCCCCGCGGTCCAGGGCCGACAGCGCGGCCACGTCCGCTTCGTCCAGAGAGAAGTCGAAGACGTCCAGGTTCTCGCGCAGCCGCTCGGAATTGCTCGACTTCGGCACCGTGACCAGGCCGAGCTCCATATGCCAGCGCAGCACGACCTGCCCCGGCGTCCGGCCGTAGCGCTCGGCCAGCTCGGCCACGACCGGCTCGCGCAGCGCGTCCACGCCGTCCCCGCCCAGCGGCGACCACGACTCGGTCACGATCCCGTGCTCGGCGTGGAAGGCGCGCGCCTCGCCGCGGGTGGTCAGCGGGCTCAGCTGGATCTGGTTGACCTCCGGAGCCACGCCGGTCTCGGCGATCAGCCGCTCCAGATGCGACGGCTTGAAGTTCGAGGTGCCGATCGCCTTCACCCGGCCCTGCTCCCGGAGCCGGATCATGCCCTTCCAGGCGTCGACGTACCGGTCCTGGTCGGGGTTCGGCCAGTGGATCAGCAGCAGGTCCAGATAGTCCAGGCCCATCAGGTCCAGGCTCCGCTCGCAGGCCTCGGCGGCCTCGGCGACCCCGTGCCAGCGCTTGTTGAACTTCGTGGTCACGAACAGGTCCTCGCGCGCCGCGCCCGAGGCCTTCACCCCGCGTCCCACGCCGCGCTCGTTCCGGTAGTTCTCGGCGGTGTCGAACAGCCGGTAACCGGCCTCGACCGCCTCCGCGACCACGCGCTCGGACTCGGCGTCGTCCATCGGCCAGGTCCCCAGGCCCAGCCGGGGCATGGTCGCGCCGCCGCTGAGCGCGACGGTCGGTGCGGTGGTGGTCATGGTGCTGCTCCATCCGTTTGCATCCGTTTGCCGTCCCCCACCATACGTCGCCGCGCTACTGTCGCAGCAAGTTCGAGGAACGGAGGAGCGGCGATGGCCAGGTTCGATCGGAACCCCTTCCGCAAACGGGACCCCGACCGGCGCCCGCAGGGCTCGCCGGACGAGGAGGACCCGGGCTGGCAGGGACACCGCAGCGGCACCGAGGCCGTGGTCGAGACCGCCGTCTACGCCGACGGGCACCGGATCGAGTCGGGGTCCCTGGAGCGCACCTACGAACTGGTCCGCGCCGGCCGCGGCATGGGGTGGATCGGCCTCTACCGGCCCGACGACGCCACCGTCCAGTCGGTGGCCGCCGAGTTCGACCTCCACCCGCTCGCGGTCGAGGACGCCCTGACCGGGCACCAGCGGCCCAAGCTCGAACGCTACGGCGAGACCCTGTTCTGCGTCCTGCGCCCCGCCCACTACCTCGACTCGGCCGAGCAGGTCGAGATCGGCGAGCTGCACCTGTTCGCGGGCCCGGACTTCATCGTCACCATCCGCCGATCCGAGGCCCCGGAGCTGGGCCTGGTCCGCCGCCGCATGGAGGACCACCCCGAGCTGCTGCGCCTGGGCCCCGAAGCGGTCCTGTACGCCGTCCTCGACCGGGTCGTCGACGACTACTCCCCGGTCCTGGCCGGGGTCGACGGCGACCTCGACGAGATCGAGTCCGAGGTCTTCGGCGGCGACGTCGAGGTCTCCCGGCGCATCTACAAGCTGGGCCGCGAGGTCATCGAGTTCCACCGCGCGGTGGCCCCGCTCGAGGAGATGTGCGGCCTGCTGCGGTCGGGTTTCGAGAAGTACCGGATCGACCTCGAGCTCCAGCGGCTGCTGCGGGACGTCGAGGACCACGCCGTGCGCGTCAACGAGCGCGTCGAGGGCTACCGCGAGCTGCTGAACAACATGCTCTCGGTCAACGCCACCGTCGTCGCCCAGCGCCAGAACGAGGAGATGGCCCGCATCACCCAGGCCGGCCTGGCCCAGAACGAGGTCGTCAAGAAGATCTCGGCCTGGGCGGCGATCCTGTTCGCCCCCACGCTGGTCGGCACCGTCTACGGCATGAACTTCGACCACATGCCCGAGCTCCACTGGACCCTGGGGTACCCCATTGCCGTGGTCCTGATGCTGCTGTGCAGCGTGGTCCTCTACCGCTTCATGAAATGGCGCGAATGGTTCTAGGTCCGCTGGACCGGTGGCTGCCGCGCAACTCACATCCCGCGGGTCCATGCGCACATTTCTTGATCTTGATTGTCATTATCATTCCGCTCCCGGAATGAGAGGACCCCATGGCAGAGCCCGCCGCCGTCGAACGGCCGCAGGGCCGCGCCGCAGGACGACCCCGCCCGGTCGCGCCCGTCGCGGCCGTGCTCGCGGTCGCACTGGCGGTCTCCGCGCTGGTCTCGATCGGCGCTGGCGCGGCCTCGATCCCGCCGGCCGACACCGCCTCCTACCTGTGGGCCGCGCTCACCGGCGGGACCATCCCGGCCGAGGAGGCCGGCCGCTACCAGATCGTGTGGCAGATCCGCACCCCGCGAGTCCTGCTCGCCGCGCTCGTCGGCGCGGGCCTCGGCGCGATGGGCGTCGCGGTCCAGGCGATGGTCCGCAACGCGCTCGCCGAGCCGTACCTGCTCGGCGTCTCGGCCGGGGCCGCGACCGGCGCGGTCGCCGTCGGCGTCTGGGGCGGCCTCGGAGCGCTCGGGATCTACGCGGTCTCCGGCGGCGCCTTCGTCGGCGCCCTGGCCGCCGCGCTCGTGGTCTACCTCGCCGCCGTCCAGCGCACCGGACTGAGCCCGCTGCGGCTGGTCCTGGTCGGCGTCGCCATGTCCTTCGCGTTCCAGGCGGCGATGAGCGTCATCGTCTACTTCGCGCCCGACGCCGAGGCCGCCAGCACCGTGCTGTTCTGGACGATGGGCGGCTTCGGGGCCGCGAGCTGGGCGACGCTCCCGGTCGTCGCCGTCGCGGTGGTCGCCGGCATCGCCGTCCTGGCCCGCAACGCCAGGATCCTGGACGTGCTGTCCATGGGCGAGGAGACCGCCTCCAGCCTCGGCGTCGACTCCGGGCGTCAGCTCGCCTGGCTGCTCGCGCTCACCTCCCTGGTGACCGGCGTCATGGTCGCCGTCTCCGGCGCGATCGGCTTCGTCGGGCTCATCGTGCCCCACGTGGTCCGCATCGTCGTCGGCGCCGACCACGGCCGGGTCCTGGCCGTGGCGCCGCTGACCGGGGCGGTCCTGATGGTCTGGATCGACCTCGCCTCCCGCACGCTCGTGGCCCCGCGGGAGCTGCCGGTCGGCGCCGTGACCGCGCTGATCGGCGTGCCGGTGTTCGTCTACCTGCTGCGCCGCCGCGGCTACCTGTTCGGAGGAAGCTGACATGGACCTGCGCCTCGACCGGCTCGGCGTCGCCATCGGCGGCGCCCGGATCATCCGCGACCTGACCCTCGAGGCCCCGTCCGGCACCGTGCTCGGCCTCATCGGCCCCAACGGCTCGGGCAAGACCACGGCCCTGCGCAGCGTCTACCGCTCGCTGCGGCCCGACAGCGGCGCAGTGTGGACCGGCGACCGCGACCTGTGGAAGCTGCCCAGGCGCGAGGCGGCCCTCACCGTCGCGGCCGTCACCCAGCAGCACCGGGCGCACCTCGACTTCACCGTCGCCGAGATCGTCGCGATGGGACGGCACCCGCATCACCGGCACGGCGGGCGGCTCGGCGAGGCCGAGCGGCGGCTGTGCCGCGAGGCCATGGAACGCGTCGACGTGGCCCACCTCGCCGACCGCGGCGCCCTGACCCTGTCCGGCGGCGAGATGCAGCGGGTCCTGGTGGCGCGCGCGCTCGTCCAGCAGCCGCGCGTGCTGGTCCTGGACGAGCCGACCAACCACCTCGACCTGAAGCACCAGCTCGGGCTGCTCTCCCTCATCGCCGGCTCGGACCTGACGGTGCTGACCGTGCTGCACGACCTCAACCTGGCCGCGGCCGTGTGCGACCGGATCGCGGTGCTGTCCGAAGGCGACCTGGTGGCGGTCGGCAAGCCCGACGAGGTGCTCACCGCCGAGCTGCTCAAGACCGTCTTCGGCGTCGACGGCGAGGTCGTCCCGCACCCGCGCACCGGCCGCCCCCAGATCCTCTTCTCGATCCCCGAACCCGCTACAACCGAAGGAACCCGATGAAACGCACCACCAGCACCGCCGCCGGACTCGCCGTCCTCGCCCTCACCGCCGCCTGCGGCGCCGAGGTCGAGTCCTCCGGGGACGCCCAGACCTTCACCGTCGACCGCTGCGGCGAGGCCGTGGAGTACACCACGCCGGAGCGGGCGGTGGTGTACGAGGGCGGCAGCGCCGACAAGATGTTCGTCCTCGGCCTCACCGACCACGTGCACGGGTACGTCATGCCCCCGGCCAACCCTCCGGTGGAGGAGTCTCCGTTCGCCGACGACTACGCCCAGGTCGAGTTCCTCTCCGACGACCTGCTCAACCGCGAGCTCGTCGTCGACGCCGGCGCCGACTTCGTCGTGGCCGGATGGAACTCCGGGTTCAGCGACGAGCGCGGCATCACCCCCGAGATCCTCGACGACCTCGACATCCAGAGCTTCATGCACACCGAATCGTGCTTCTCCTACCCCGAGTACCCCGAGACCACCACGCCGCTCGAGGGGCTCTACACCGACCTCGAACGCCTCGGGCAGATCTTCGGCGTCGAGGACCGCGCCGCCGAGGTCGTCGCCGACTTCGAAGCGCGCGTGGACGCCGTCGAGGCCGCCGCGCCAGAAGGCGACCCGCTCAAGGTCTTCCTCTACGACTCCGGCACCGACCAGCCCTTCACGGCCGGCAACCAGGTGCCGCCCAACGACATCTTCACCGCCGCCGGAGCCGTCAACATCTTCGGCGACCTCGACGAGCGCTGGACGCAGGTCGGCTGGGAACCGGTCGTCGAGGCCCAGCCCGACGTCATCGCCATCCTCGACTACCAGGACCAGCCCGCCGAGGAGAAGATCGAGTTCCTCAAGACCAACGCCAACACCAAGGACCTCCCGGCCGTGGTGAACGATCGGTTCTTCGTCCTCGACTACAACGAGGCCATCAGCGGGCCCCGCATCATCGACGGCATGGAGGCGTTCTCCGAGTACCTCCAGACCCTCCAGTGACGACCCGCACGAGCGAGGCCCGGCTGTGGGGCGAGCTGTGGCCGCTGCTGCTCGCCTCGGCCGTGAGTCTGTTTCCCTTCACCGTCTACTCGACGTTCCTGGTCCCCATCGCGCGCGCCGCCGAAGCCGACGTGGCCGCCGTCGGCGCCCTCAGGGGCCTCGGCGGCATCTGCGCCCTCGTCGTCGGCGTCGCGGTCGCGCCGCTGCTCGGCCGCTTCGCCAAGCAGAACGTGAGCGCGGCGGCACTGGTGCTGCTCGCGGCCAGCTCACTGGCCGCGCTCAGCGGCGAGTACATCGCGCTCGTGGTCTTCTGCGCCGGGATCGGCACGGCCACGGCCGTGCTGTTCCCCTCGCTCCTGTCGGCCGCCGCCGAGCGCTACGACGATGAGGCGACCTCCGGCCGGGCCGCGACCCTGGTCACCGCGGCCCAGTCGCTCGCGGCGGTGGCCGCGGGCCCGGTCATCGGCGTGATCGCCTGGCAGACCGGGTGGCGCGGCTGCCTGATCGCCACCGCGGCGGTCGCCGTCGCGCTCGCCGTCGGCTTCCGCCGGCGGCCCGGGCCCTCGGCGGCGGCGGGCGCGGACGGGCCGCCGTCGTATCTGGACGGCTTCCGCGGCATCGCCGCCCGGCCGGCGCTGCTCGGGCTGATCACGGTGGCCGCGCTGCGCACGGCCGCGCTCATGGGGTGCCTGGCGTATCTCGCCGCCTGGTTCGAGCACGAGTACGCGGTCGCGGCCACGGCCTTCACGCTGGTGTGGACCCTCAGCGGATTGTCGTTCTTCCTCGGCAACTACGGCGCGGGCCGGTGGATCGGGAGCGCGGAGGGGCCGGGGCGCGCGCACGCGGCCATGGTCGCCGGGCTCGCCGCCGCAGCCGCCGGACTCGCGGCGGTGTTCTGGGCTCCGGCGCTGCCGCTCGCGCTGCTCGGCGTCGCCGCCCAGTCCGCCGGGCACGCCGTGGCCGCCGCCGCGATCACCTCGCTCCTCGTGCGCCGGGGCGGACAGGCCACCACCGCGGCCCTCAGCGTCAACGCCGCGGGCATGAGCCTGGGCACCTTCACCGGCGCCGCCCTCTGCGGCGCGGGCCTGGCGGCCGCGGGCTACCTCGGACTGGCCGGGGCGCTGGCGCTGCCGCTGGCCGCTGGGCTGGTCCTCGCTTCGGTCCTGGCCGTCCGGTTCCGCGCCGCTTCGCGGCCCGGAGCGGTCACCGCTCCAGGTAGGCGGCGAGGTTAGCCAGCGAGGAGGCCAGCCCGGCGGCGTGGTCTTCGGCGGAGATGCCGGAGGGCACGTCGGCGGCGCTGATCTCCACCCGCGTCCCCCCATCGATCGCCGTGACCGTCCAGGTCATGGTCATCGTGCCCGCGAAGGATGGGTCGTCGGACTCGAATTCGATGTCCTGCACGACCCGCTCGCCCGGCACGAACTCGACGAAGCGGGCCTCGACGACGTCGGAGTCGGCGGTCGCCTTCCCCGGGGATCCGGTGCCGTCGTCGTAGGTCAGCACCAGCCGGTACGACCCTCCCGGGCGCGCGTCGAACCGCTCGAACCGCCCGCTCATGCCCGCCGGTGGAAGCCACTCCAGCAGCGCCGCCGGCTCGACCAGTGCCGCGTAGGCCCGCTCGGTCGAGACCGCGATGTCCTTGGAGGCCCTGTCGATTCTCTCCATGCGCGAATGGTAGCCACCACCCCCGACACGGCAAGCCGTCCACGCCGGTGCCGCCGCGATCCCTGTATCGGCGACTGAACGCCGAACAAGAAGTCAACAGCTCCGCCGTTCCTTCATGAACCACCCAATACGCCCGGCGCTGTCCCAGCAGCGCAAGGACCGATCCTCGGCGTAATCAGAAGCGGGTCAGTGCGGGGTCGAAGGTACCTGCTTCACCTCCCAGGTCAGACGCGTGCAACTCTGTGCGGCATGTCCCCGGCAGGACGCTTCCCGGATCTCGGCCATGGCCGCAATGTCACCGATGACGCGCATCCACCCGGCCGAAGTCCACGCCATCCCAGGCGGCGCCAGCAGCCTCGGGCCCGGAGGGTGCGTGGCGGTCGACTGGAACTCGGGTGAGCAGGCACCCGAAACGGCCTCCCCCGAAAGTTGACGCAACTCGATGGTTGCAATAAGATGGCAACCATCAAGTTGCGATTAATTGGGGGTACGCGATGGGTTTTCCAGACAGCATCGAGCGCACCGTGGAGCTCGCTCATCCACCGGACAAGGTGTGGGCTGCGCTGACCACCGCAGAGGGCCTGAGCGGCTGGTTCGGTACCGAAGCGCAGATAGATCTGCGTCCGGGCGGGTCGGGGTGGATGCGATGGACCGGGGGCGAGACCGCTGAACTGCGCGTGGAACGCGTGGAGGCGGCAACGGTCTTCGGATTCACCTGGCCGATCACCGGACTGCCCGAGGACGATCCGCGGCGCACCTATGTCGAGTTCACCCTAGAATCGGTGGACACCGGCACGCTGCTGCGCGTGGTCGAGACCGGTTTCGCGCAGCTTTCCGACAACGTCCATCGCGACGCATTCGAAGGCAACGTCGAAGGATGGGCGAGCGAACTCGACGAACTCGTCGGATACCTCGATGCCTCCTGATGCTGAGGCGATCGCCGAACAGGTTTTCGTCGCGCTCGCCGACCCGACTCGGCGCGCCATTCTGACCGAGCTGGCGTCCGGCGGCCCGGCCACCGTGACCGAACTCGCCGATCGGTTGCCCATCACCCGGCAGGCGATCGCCAAGCACCTGGCCCTGCTTACCCAGACGGGTCTGGTGGCACCGGAACCGAGAGAAGGGCGTCGCGTTCGATACCGGCTGCACTCCGCGCCTATGCAAGTGGCACAGCAGTTCCTCGCCGCAATGGCACGAGACTGGGACCAGCGCCTGCATTCCCTGCAAGACCATCTGGACAGCACATCGGAGGACCCATCATGAACCCGCAGTTCGGCGGCGGTCAGAACATCGCCATGAAACTCCCGAAAGCACAGTTCGAGCAGACCGTCGCCTTCTACCGAGACGTACTGGGCATGGACGTGGTCGACGAGAGCCGGGCCGACATCGCCGCCGGCGTGCAGCAGTCCGTGTCTGTGCAGTTCGGGCCGGTGACGCTCTGGCTCGACCGAGTCGACAACTACGCGAGTGCCGAGCTCTGGCTAGAGCTGTTCACCGACGACGTGGAGCAAGCCACCAGCCACCTCGCCGAGCACGGCGTGTCCCCTCAGGATGAACTGGAGCCACTGCCGCCGGGCTTGGCGGCCCACTGGATCACGAACCCTGTAGGAGTCCCACATCTCATTCGACGCCCCGACTGAAGAGCGCCGGGAACAAGACCCCAGAGTTCTATTGAACGCTCGCGGCGATCGACGCCCGACCGGACGCGTGCCCACATTCGCCGACTGCAGTGGCCCTGGCAATTCAGGCAACTGCCGCATCGATGCCCTCGGCAACCTACCCGAACCGGACTTGGAGCAGGGTCCTCGAAGCTGTCGCTCCCCGATTCCAGTTGTCCAGAAAACCTGCCTGCGACCGGTCACAGTCGTTCACAAGCGGTCACAGACGCACACATGGGCCCCGCAAGGGGGCCCATGGTGATGTGGAGCTGCTGGGAATCGAACCCAGGTCCTCCGCTGCTTCTGTGAGACTTCTCCGGGTGCAGTCCGCTGCGCCTATTATCGAGCCCCGCCGATCTCGCGGACAAGTCGGCGTGGCGGGCTCTAGCCACCGTTGGTGTCGTCGACGGCCCAGCGGCCAAGACGTCGACCTAGCGTCCTAGATGATGCAGCTAATTCGGAACGGACGCCTATCCGATGCTGCACCTTCACTGTCGCTTAGGCAGCGAGAGCGAAGGAATCGCGCTTTGCGTTGGCGATTATTCGTTTCCAACGTTGGTTAACGAGACAGCGTTGGCTTCCTCGACCCGCTTCCCTCACATCGACACACGGAGTCGAAACCGATCAGCCCCGAGGATGATGAGGTTGGAGTACCCCTGTTCAGTTGTGCTCTGGAATTCTAGCTCAGTTCAACGGCGGACCGGCAAGGGATATTCCGGTGGGGGTCTCTGGTGGTCCCGGGCGAGGCTGTATCCGGCCCGTTCGGGACCACCGGACACCCCCTAAACCGCCGCGCTTGGCCGCCCTGCCCATGGCCCGCTCGATCTCGCGGTCGGCCTCGCGCTTGGCGATGGCCTGGCGCTTGTCGTGGGCCTTGCGGCCGCGGGCGAGCCCCAGCTCCATCTTCGCCCAGCCGTTCTGGAAGTACACCGACAGCGGCACCAGCGTCAGCCCGGTCTCGCCGAGCTTGCCGGTGAGCCGGTCGATCTCACCGCGGTGCAGCAGGAGCTTGCGGATGCGGCGCGGCGGGTGGTTGGTCCACGTCCCGTAGTCGTACTCGGGGATGTGGAAGTTGTGGACGCGGGCCTCGCCGTTGCGCACCTCGGCGAAGGCGTCGACGATGTTGCCCCGGCCCTGGCGCAGGGCTTTGACCTCGGTCCCCGACAGGACCAGACCGGCCTCGTAGGTGTCCAGGATGTCGTAGTCGTGACGGGCCTTGCGGTTGGTGGTCACGACCGTGCGCTCGGGGCCGGAGTGCTTGACTTTCGGCTGCTTCTTCTTGGACACGCGGCAAGTTTAGTGATCGAACGTCCGTGCTGTCGAGCGCTATTGCCGGGGCGGCCTCAACGGCACAGGCACGAGGGCAGGTAGGGCAGCGGGTTGACCGGGTTGCCGCCCTTCCGGACCTCGAAGTGCAGGTGGGCGCCGGTCGAGGTCCCGGTGGTGCCGACCGCCCCGATGCTCTGGTCGCGGCTCACATGCTGGCCGTTGCTGACCGAGATGCTCGACTGGTGGGCGTAGCAGCTGGTCACGCCCCCGCCGTGGCTGATACATGTGAGCATGCCGTAGCCGCCGTTCCAGCCGGCGTAGACCACCGTCCCCGAATCGACCGCGTGGATCGTCGCCCCGTGCCCGGCGGCGAAGTCGGTGCCGCTGTGGAAGCGCTGGGTGCCGTAGATCGGGTGGGTCCGCCAGCCGAAGTCCGAGGACTTCCACCCGTCGACCGGCAGCACGAAGCCCGAACCCGAGCCGCCACCGGACGAGGAGCCCCCGCCCGAGGAGGACGACCCGGAGTCGGCCTCGCGCAGCGCGTCGGCCAGGTCCTCGGATGCTCGCTCGAGCCGGTCGTACTCCGACTGCGCCTCGGACTCGGCGTCCTCGGCCACCGCCAGCGCCTCCTCGCGCTCCCCCACCAGGCGTTCGACCTCGGCGCGGGCGTCCACGGCCTCCTCGTAGCGCTCCTCGGCGTCGGCCAGGGCCTGTTCGGCGGCGGCCTCAGCCTCGGCCGCCTCGGCCTCCGCCACGGTGGCGGTGCCCTCGGCGTTGGAGGCCTCGCGGCGCTTGAGCGTCACGTCCTCGACGGCGATGTTCTTGCCCTCGATCATGAACTCGAGGTACGTCATCCGGTCCAGGGCCTGCGAGGTGTCATCGGAGGACAGGATCGCGTCCACGGTGAGCAGTTCGGCGCCGCGGTAGGTCGCGGTGAACATCTCGGCCCGCGCCTGGCGGGCCTCCTCGACCGCGTCGGCGGCCTCCTCGTACTCCTCCTGGGCCGCTTCGAGCGCCTCGCGGGCCTCCTCGGCCTCGCGCTCGGCCTCGGCGGCCACGGCCTCGGCGGCCGCCACCCGGCCCTCGGCCACGCTCACGTCCTCCTCGGCGCCCGGGAGCAGCGTCTCGGTCTCGGCCAGGGTCTGCCCGGCCTCCTGGACCTCCTCGCCGGCGTCCTCCAGCAGCGAGGCCATGCGGGACTTCTCGCGCTCGACGCGGTCGAGGTCCTCCTGCGTGGGGGCTCCCGCGGCGGGCCCGCTCGCGGCCGCCACTATGAGCACGGCCGCGAGCAGTACACCAATCCGCTTCATGGCACCCGAATTTAGTCGATCTGCGACTCCAATTCGGGTATTTCAGGCGGAATCCGCCTTTCGGGTGACTACACCCGGATGTTGAACCGGAGCGTGATCCAGGCGGTTACGGCGCTGATGACCGCCGAGATCGCCGCCAGGATCGGCAGCAGGAGCAGCACCGAGTTCCACTCCACCGGCGGCATGAGTTGGAACAGGTCCTCGAACTGGCCGTCTATGACGAATATCTTGGAGGCCACCAGCGTCCCGAAGGCGAACAGGGCGCCGATGACGCCGGCGAAGACCGCCTCCAGGACGAACGGGGCCTGCACGAACCAGTTCGGGGCGCCGACCAGTTTCATGATCGCCACCTCGCGGCGCCGCGAATAAGCCGCGACCTGGATGGTGTTGGCCACCAGCATCAGCGCGGCCACGCCCTGGACCAGCGCGACGATGAGCGTCAGCCGCTGCGCGCCGCCGAGGATGTCGAAGACCTGCTGGAGGATCTCCTTCTGGTTGGTGGCCTGGGAGACGCCTTCGCGTTCGGCGTACTCGGCGATCAGCTGGTCGGCGTCGTTGATGTCCTTCAGCTTGACGCGAAAGGCCGGCGGGAGCACCGAGGGGTCGACCGAGGCCACCAGGTCCGGGGACTCCTCGAAGGTGTCCTGGAACCTCTTCCAGGCCTCCTCCTGCGACTCGAACTGGACCTGCGCGACCAGGTCGTTCGACAGCAGATCGGACTCGATCTGGTCGATCTGCTCCTGGGAGATGTCGCGTTCGAGGTAGATGACGACCTCGAGGTTCGTCTGGTAGTACTCCTCGATCACATCGACCTGGTTGTACAGCAGCAGGCCGGCGCCGAGCATGGTCAGCGACACCGCCATGGTGATGATCATGGCGACCGTCATTGAGATGTTGCGCCACAGTCCGAGGAACACCTCGGACATCACGTACTTCGCGCGCATGTGCTCTGTTCTCTGCCTTCCGCTTAGCCGTAGACGCCGCGAGCCTGGTCGCGGATGACCTGGCCGTTCTCGATCTCGATGACGCGGCGGCGCATCTGGTTCACGATGTTGGAGTCGTGGGTGACCATCACGATGGTGGTGCCGGTCCGGCTGATGCGGTCGAGGAGCCGCATGATCTCGATCGAGGTGTCGGGGTCGAGGTTACCGGTGGGCTCGTCGGCCAGCATGATCAGAGGCCGGTTCACGAATGCCCGCGCGACGGCCACGCGCTGCTGCTCGCCGCCGGAGAGCTCGTGCGGGTAGCGGTGCTCCTTGCCGCCGAGGCCGACCAGCTCGAGGACCTCGGGGACGACCCGTCGGGCGACCGACCGGGGCTTGCCGATGACCTCGAGCGCGAAGGCCACGTTCTCGGCGGCGGTGCGGTTCGGCAGCAGCCGGAAGTCCTGGAACACGCAGCCGATGGTGCGGCGGTAGGCCGGCACCTTCCAGCGGCGCAGCTTGGTCACGTCCTTGTCGTTGACGACGACCTTGCCCTTGTCGGGGACCTCTTCGCGCAGCAGGAGCTTGATGATCGTGGACTTCCCCGCGCCGGTCGGGCCGATGAAGAATACGAACTCTCCCTTGTCGATGTGAACGTTGACGTCCTCCACCGACGGACGGTTCGACCGGGGGTAGTGCTTGGTTACGCCCTCGAGCTGAATCACGAGCCGGAGTCTAGCCCTCTCGGCCCCGCGCCGGTCGGGCGGCTCCAGTACATGCGTGGCATACCGTGGCGCTTAGGGCCCATATGTCCCGCCTGTTCGAAGGTAACGAACCGATTTCACCCGAACGGCCGAAACGGTTCTGGTCACAGGGCCCATACGAGTCGCCCGAGCGTGCGCGACCGATCACTTCCGGGCGGTCATTCGGACTTCTCTCCCGACCTGCGCCAGCGGATGCCGGCCTCGAGGAAGCGGTCGATGGCGCCGTCGTAGACGCCCTTGACGTCGGCGGTCTCGAAACCGGTGCGCAGGTCCTTGACCATCTGGTACGGGTGCTCGACGTAGGAGCGCATCTGGTCGCCCCAGGAGGCGGTGGCCGAGCCGCGCAGCTCGTCGACCTTGGCCCGCTCCTCGTCGCGCTTGAGCTGGAGGAGCTTGGCCTTGAGCAGGGCCATCGCGGTGGCCTTGTTCTGGATCTGGCTCTTCTCGTTCTGGCAGGTGACGACCACGCCGGTGGGGATGTGGGTGATGCGCACCGCCGAGTCGGTGGTGTTGACCGACTGGCCGCCGGGCCCGGAGGAACGGTAGACGTCGACGCGGATCTCCTCGTCGGGGACCTCGATCGAGTCGGTCTGCTCCAGGGCGGGCACGACCTCGACGGCGGCGAAGCCGGTCTGGCGGCGGCCCTGGTTGTCGTATTTGCTGATGCGGACCACGCGGTGGGTGCCCTGCTCGACCGAGAGGGTGCCGTAGGCGTAGGGGCCGTTCACGGCGAAGGTGGCCGAGCGGATGCCGGCCTCCTCGGCATAGGAGGTGTCGTAGACCTCGGTGGCGAAGCCGTGGGCCTCGGCCCAGCGCAGGTACATGCGCATCAGCTGCTCGGCGAAGTCGCAGGCGTCGGCGCCGCCGGCACCGGAGCGGACGGTGACCACCGCGTTGCGCTCGTCGTACTTCCCCGACAGCAGCGTGCGCACCTCCAGCTCGTCGATGACCTTGCCGATGTCGGCCAGTTCGGCGCCGGCCTCGCCGCGGGCGGACTGGTCGTCCTCGTCCTCGGCCAGTTCGAACATGACTTCGACGTCGTCGAGGCGGGAGTGCAGGTCGGCGATCTTGTTGAGCTCGGCCTGGACGTAGGAGAGGCGGGAGGTGACCTCTTGGGCGTGCTCGGCGTCGTCCCACAGGCCGGGGTCGGCCGCGGCGGCCTCGAGCTCGCCCTTCTCGCGGCGCAGCGACGGCAGGTCGAGGACCGCCTCGACGCTGGCGAGGGTCGCTTTCAGTTCACGGAGGTCGGCGGATGCATCGTCACTGGTCACAACTGATCAGGGTACGCCTGTATTCGGGCTCATACGAAGCGGGACGCGGGCCATGGGTGGCCCGCGTCCCGTCCCGTTCGTGCGGTGCGGTCGCGAAGGCGACGCCCCCTAGTGCTTGAAGCTAGGAGGTGCGCTTCTTGATCCAATTGACGGCCGCCCGGTGGTAGCCGACGGCGAATTCCATGGCCGCCGAGGCGCCCGGGTCCTCGTCCGCGTAGTCCTTGACCGAGGCGCGGGCCTCGGTCAGGGCCTCCTGGTGCTGTTCCAGGGCGTCGCCGTACATGTCGTCGAGCGTGTCGGCGGCCATGTAGTCGGTGAACGCGGTGCGGAGCGCGACCGGGTCGCGGAGTTGGCCGATTCGGGCCGGCTCGTTGAGCCAGCGGGTGAAGGCGCGCTTGCCGTTGGCGCTGATCGTGTACGGCACCGAAGCGCGCGGGCCCGGCTTGCCGACGCGGACCAGGCCCGCTTCGGCCAGAGCCGGGAGTTCTCGGTAAACCTGCGAGCGTGTCATGGTCCAGTACGGACCGAGGCGACGAGTCGCCTCTGCCATGAGTTGCCCACCTGTCATTGGACCTTCGTGTAGCAAACCCAGCAATGCTGCTGAGGTCGCGTTGAGTTCTTTTCCTGCCATGCCCGACAGGATGCCATGTGGATAGGTTCCTGACAAGTGGACGACTCCAATGTGTCGACTGCACGACACCGATGCGTAGCCAAGTGCGGTACTGCAATTCCTTGCAACCCTTGCGAATCGGTCGTTACCACTCAGGAGATGGGAACGCGTGTTTGCAGAATACCAAAGGTGTGATCCCGATCGCGACCGCAGTTTCGCAATACCCGGTGTCGCGCTCTAGTTACGCAGCATTATCGACTGTCGCCATCGCATTCAGTTGCCCGGCATGCGCGAGCCGATGAGGTCTCCTCCGGGGAAGTCGTCGCCCGAACTACCCTCATTGGAGTCGTCTGCGCCATTCTCGCCCTCCGAACCGGACAAGTCATCCGTTTCAGTTGCGTCTGGTGCGCTATCAGCCTCCGGGCCCTCGGCGGTGGGGGCGTCGGTGCCCTCTTCCGAGGGAGCCTCGGACGGCTCCGGAGACGGCCCGTCGGACTCGCCGGCGGTCGGGTCCTCCTCGGCGCTCTCGGAGGTGCCGGGCTCGTCGGCGACGTCCTCCCCGCCTCCGGTCTCGCCCCTGGGGAGGGCGAAGAGGACGATCGCGGCGATCGCGGCCAGGCCGAGCGCGCCGGCCCCGGCCAAGGCGAGCCCGCGGCGGCGCCGCGACGGCGGTTCGGGCGCCTCGAGGATGTCGTCGAGCAGGCTCTCGCCGGCGGCGGGGGTGACCGGCGAGTATTCGACCGCGGAGGTCGCCTCCCGGTCCCGCAGCCCCGGCTCCACCGGAGCGGAGGCCTGCTCGGACAGCCGCGGCGCGAGTCGGCGCAGTTCGGCGGCGATGCCGTCGAGGTCGCCGCGCCGCTTCGGGTCGAGCGCCAGGAGGGTCTCCACGACCTCCCACAGCTCGGCGTCGACTGCGGCGGGCTTGACCGGGATCTTGGTCATGTGGCGGTCGAGCACATCGGTGATCGAGCCGCCCCGGTAGGCGCTGCGGGCGGTGACGGCCTCGTACAGGACCAGGCCGAGCGCGTAGCTGTCGATGCCGGGGCAGGCCGACTCGCCAGCGGCGACCTCCGGGGCGGTGTACTCGGGGGTGCCGTGGGAGGGGGTGGTGGTCGAGCCGGCCGGGCGGGCGATGCCGAAGTCGATGAACTTGACGCCGTCGGAGGTGAGCATGAGGTTCCCGGGCTTGATGTCGCCGTGGAGGTAGCCGGCGCGGTGGACCGCGGCGATGGTCTCGGCGGCCGAGGCGCAGCGCCTGGCGGCCTCGGCCTGCGACATCGGCCCGCCCTGACGCAGGTACTCGCGCAGGTCGGGGCCCTCGAGGTGCTCCAGGACGACCGCCAGGACCTCGTCGGTGACGATGAAGTCGCGGACGCCGACCACGCCGGGGTGGTCGATGGCGTTGAGGATCTCGGCCTCGGCGAAGAAGCTCTCGACGATCTCGGTCTCGCCGCGCAGCTCCCCGCGCAGGACCTTGACGGCGACGGCCTCGCCGGTGACCCTGTCGACTCCGCGCCACACGATGCCGACCGCGCCGCGCGCGATCTCGGACTGAAGGACGAAGCGATCGGCCAGGACGGTTTCCATGACGCCTCCTCGGGGCTGGCGTTGGGAGCCTTCGCCATTCCAATGTATGCTCGACGTCCGAGCAGGTCAGGGTGGTGACTCCAGGGTGGCACGATCCCGGGATACATGGCTTCGGGGCCGCCCGGGCGGGGCGCGCGGCTCGCAAGTCGGCGCTGAACAGCCCTTTCGCGCGGGCGTGAGCGAAATCTACGGTCGCATCTCGTGACCTGCCAACCACTACACTTGCGCGCATGTCCCTCGAACGGCCATGCTTCAAACAGAAAGCCGAATCCCGGTCTGAGCTCAGTGGTGATCGCCTGTGACCGAACTACGCTGGCGCTACGGCGCCGCCACCGACGTGGGCAGAGTGCGCGACCTCAACGAGGACTCACACCTCGCTTCGCGGCGCCTGCTCGCGGTCGCTGACGGCGTCGGCGGCGCCGCCGCCGGCGAGGTCGCCAGCGGCGTGACCATCGCCGAGGTCACGCGCCTGGCCCGCCGCCCGCCGGTGGAGGCCGAGACCGAGCTCGGGGAGGTCGTCGAGGCCGCGCGAGACCGCATCCGCGCGGCCGTGGCCGAGAACCCCGAGTCCGAGGGCATGGCGACGACCCTCACCGGCCTGTGGTTGGGCGACGACTCGGTCGACATCGTCCACATAGGCGACTCCCGCGCCTACCAGCTGCGCGGCGAGGACTTCGTCCAGGTCACCGTAGACGACTCGTACGTGCAGCACCTGGTCGACGAGGGCGCGATCACCCCTGACGAGGCGCAGGACCACCCCTACAAGTCGGTGGTGACCCGCGTGCTCCAGGCCAACCCCGCCCCGGCGCATTTCGAGACCCGCCCGGCCAAATTGGGCGACCGGTACATGCTGTGCTCGGACGGGCTGACGGACGTGGTCGACGACACGGCGATCGAGTCGGTGCTGCGGGACTTCGCCGAGCCGCAGTCGGCCGCCGACGAACTGGTGCGGCTGGCCCTGGAGCAGGGCGGCCCGGACAACGTGACGGTCGTGGTCGGGGACGTGTCGGAGCGACAGCGGTTCCCGCGCTGGCCGTGGTTCACCGCCGCGACCGTGGCGGTCCTGGCGGTCGCGGCGGTCTTCATCGGCCTGGCCCTGCGAAACTGACAGGGACACGGGCTCAGCGATTTGCATTGCCCGCCCTGCCACTACGGCTTATTCGGCCCTGGCGTGCTCGTAGCCCTCACCGCTGGGGTAGGTGAGCACGAGTGTGTCGGCCTCGGCGTCGTACTCGAGGTCGATGGTGATGTCGCTGTCGTCGAGCTCAGCGCCGTCTTCGACTATGACGCCCTGGAAGACGGCCGAGCCGTCGGCCGCGAAGAGGATCTCGCCCTCGTGCGGCCCGCGCTGGCTCGCGAACGAGTTCAGTGTGGCGGAGCCGTCCTCGGCCACGGTCAATTTCGAGCCGTGGTATCCGACGTCCTCGACATCGGCCTCCCAGGTGCCGACGAGGGACTCGAGCAGGGTGTCGTCATCCTGCTCTTCGGCCTGCGGGTTCTCAGTAGAGGCGGCCTCCTCGTCGGCGGCCGATTCGGTGGTCTCACTGTCGTCCGAGGCCGGCTCGTCCTCGGCGGTGCAGGCGGCCAGGCCGATCGCGACCGCACCGGCGGCGGCGAGTGCGGCGAAGCGGGCGGGCAATCTCATGATTCGCTCCAGATCTGTTGGGATGCGATCTCCTCCCGCAATAGAAACTACGGACCGCCCGCAACCTCAGTCGAGGGGCAGCCCGACGTAGGCCCCGGCCGTGCGCGCGGTGTAGTCGAAGAAGGCCCCGCTGTCGGCGGTGACGTTGTTGAAGTGCCCGTGGAGTTCGAACGAGAGGACCCCGATCACGCGGTTCCAGGCCTGGATCAGGCGGGCGACCTCCTCGACGGTGGACTCCGCTTCCGGAATCAATCGAGTGAGCTCCTCCTCGATGGCCCCGGGCGGGCAGGCCGGGGCGTCGGGCAGCGAGAGCAGCCCGGCCGCCTTGGCGTCGGTGATGATGCGCGCCAGGCACAACGCCATGCGCCCGGCCGGACCGATGGTGTCCTCGGGAGCGGCGTACCCGGGCACCGGGGTGCCGTAGAGCAGCGCGAACTCGTGGCGGTTGTCCAAGGCCCACCGGCGGACCGCCCGCCAGGTGCCCATCCACCGCTCCCCCGGCTCGGCGCCGGGGTCGTCGCCGCGCTCGGCGGCCACGCCGAGCTCGTTGTAGGACTCGATGATGAGCGCGGTCAGCAGCTCATCGCGGCTGGAGAAGTAGCGGTAGATCGCGGATGAGGCCATTTCGAGCTCGCGGGCGACGGCCCGCAAGGACAGCGCCGAGGCCCCGACCTCAGCGAGCTGGCGCCTCGCGGCGGCCAGGATCTCCCTGGTGAGCTCGTCACGAGCGCGCTGGCGGGCAGTTCTCGGTGCACTCATGCGACCAGTGTACATAAATGAGAGCGCCGCTCTTGCGGTCATCTCGGCATCATGAGATCATCGATCCATACCAAGATCACTGATCTCTAATAAGAACATCGACCGCAGGAGCGATCATGCACCCTCACGCTGCCGATTCCGCCTTGAGAGGGCGGCGTCCTACCTCCCGGACGAAGGCGGGTGCCATCGGCATGGCCATCGCCGGCATCCTCTTCACCGTCTACGAGACCGCGGCCCCGCGCGCGGACCAGACCACCCTCGATGGCGCCGCCTCCTGGGCCTCGACCGGCTGGGCCGTCGGCCACATCGCCGCCATCATCGGACTCGCCCTCATCCCCCTGGCCTGGGGCGCCCTGCGCGGGCACCTCGATGGGACACCATTGGAGAAGCCCGCGTCCCTCGCGGCGGCCATCGGCTACATGGGATCGGCGCTGTCCATCTCCTACTACGGCGCCGAGACATACGGGCTCAAGGCGATCGGCGAGCGGGCCGTCGCCGAGGGCGACGCGGGACTCACCGAGGTCGGCGAGGCGTTCCGCATGGACGCGACCGCGGTGACCGTCTTCGGTGTCGGCTTGGTACTCATAGCGGTCGCCGCGATCCTGGCCGCCTCGGTCGTGTGGCGCTCAGGAACGATGAACCGCTGGAGCGCGGTGCCGATGGCCGTGGCGATGGTCTCCTATCTCCCGCACTTCTACCTGCCGCATCCGGCGCGGATCGCCTGGGGCGCACTGGTGACCGTGAGCGCGCTGTGGATCGCCGCCGAGCTGTGGCGGGCGGCGCGATCCGGAGATCGCACCGCACCGAGAGCCTAGCGCTCCAGTGCTCGCGCCTCCCGAAAGGCGTGGTCATCCGGAGATTGCGCCTCGCTGCGGACTCAGCGATCCGAAGATCGCGCCTTTGCTGCGGCTCTAGCGAGGAAGGGCGGGCGGCCGGCTGGGTGCCGGCCGCCCGCGATTTCCTTCGCGAAGGGGCTCTTGCAGGAGCCGCGCGCGGAGGCCTCCGCGCGCGGTCTTGTCTGGCGACTCCCGGGATTCCCACTTCGGCCGCCGTCCTGCAAGAGCCGGTACCTATGAGCACCTAACTCGAGTTGGCCTTTTTGCCATACAACAATCACAGGATCCAGTCTGAACCGCAAGGGAATCTTGCCGCCTGTGGATAACCCTGTTGACAACCTGTTCATCGGCTTCTTTCGAGGCATGAGACAACTTAGTCCACGCCGGAATACCGTGAATATCCGATATGTCAGGCCGACAGGGCGACGCCGTCCAGGATGTCGTGCTCGCTGATCAGGACGCTCTCGGCCTCGACACGCTCCATGATGGTCCGCAGCACCAGCGCGCCGCCGTAGATGACGTCGGCCCGGCCCGGGTGCATCACCGGGATCGCCAGGCGCTGGTCGTGGTCGGTGCCGGCCAGGTCGGCGGTGACCTTGGCGACTTGCTCGTATGTCACGCGGGAGCCGTCGATCGCGTCGGCGTCGTAGGCGGGCAGGTCGAGCGCCATCCCGGCGATAGTGGTGGCGGTGCCGGCCACGGCGACCAGTTCCACCGCGGCGCGATCGGGGTCGGCCACGGCCAGCGCGCGGTCGGTGACGGAGCGGATGTCGGCCACCGCGGCCATGGTCTCGGAGGCGGTCGGCGGGTCGGTGCGCAGGTGGCGCTCGGTCATGCGCACGCACCCGACGTCGACCGAGATGGCCTCGAGGACTTCGCTGGAGCGGCCGCGCACGAATTCGGTCGAGCCGCCGCCGATGTCGACCAGGAGCCGCTGCCCGTCGAGCTCCGGCAGCGTGGCGACCGCGCCGGTGAAGGAGAGCCGGGCCTCCTCGTCGCCGGAGATGACCTCCGGTGCGACGCCGAGGACCGATTCGACCATGGACGTGAACTCTTCGGCGTTCGCGGCGTCGCGGCTGGCCGAGGTCGCGGTCATGCGGACGGCCTCGGCGCCGTGCTCGCGGATCTGAGCGGTGTAGTCGGCCAGCGCGGCGCGGGTGCGTTCGAGCGCGGCCGGAGCGAGCCGTCCGGTGTCGTCGACGCCTTCGCCGAGACGGACTATCTCCATGCGGCGCACGATGTCGTGGAGCCGGCCGTCGGCGTCGATGTCGGCTATGAGCAGGCGGATCGAGTTGGTGCCGCAGTCGATGCCGGCCACTCGCCTGGTTCCGGTGTTCATTCGGCGCCATCCCTTGGGTCGTCTGAGGTATCGGTCGCGCAGCTGCCGTTCTTCCACCACTCCGGCAGCCGTTCGATGGTCTCGTCGCCGAACGGGTCGACGCCCGGTCCGGCGGCGAGCGCGTGTCCGGCCAGGGCGTGCAGGCATTTGACGCGGTCGGGCAGGCCCCCTGCCGAGACGCCCTCGATCTCGGGCACTCGGCCGAGCTTCGCGCGGCGGGCGAGGTAGTCTTCGTGGGCGCGGCAGTGGGCCGCGGCCAGTTCCTCGTCGGCTTCGAGCCGCTCGTTCATCTCCCTCATGACGCCGCCGCCTTCGAGCCTGCCGATGGCCGAGGCGGCTTTAGGGCAGGTCAGGTAGTAGGTGGTGGGGAACGGGGACCCGTCGGGCAGGCGCGGCTCGGTCTCGATGACCGCGGGCCGACCGCAGGGGCAGCGCCAAGCGACCGCGTGCGCACCGCGGATCGGGCGCCCGAGTTGGGCGGAGACGGCCTCGGCGTCGGCCTCGGTCACCGGCTGAGGCTCCTGCGGCCAAGAGTCGGGTTTCAATCCTGTGCTTCCTCGGTGTCGTCGGGTTCGAGCTGGTCGGCGTCTTCAAAGGTATCGGCCAGGTCGTCGTACCACGGCCGGTCGGACTCGGTCTCCTCGTCGTCGGCGCCGGGCCGGGTCGGGTCCTCTTCGTCGATGACGATCACCAGGTCCTCGCCCGGTTCGACCAGGAGGAGGCTGGAGCGGATCTGGGCCTTGATGTATTCGGGGTCGTCCCATTTGGCCCGCTCGGCCTCGAGCTCGGCGATGTCGCCGCGCTGCTCGGCCTGCTCGGTCTCGAGCCGGTTGATCTCGATGCGCTGCTCGACATAGGTGCGCAGGGGGTAGGCGTAGGCGAGCGCGAGGGCCGACAGGACCAGTGCCACGACGGCGGCGCGGCGGGAGATCCGCCGCTGGGGGCGGACGCGGACCCGTTTGACGCTGGGGCGAGAAGTCGTCGCCCCGGGGGCCGTCCGCCGGGCGGCACGGGTGCGACCGGGACCGGTCGATCGTGCTCCGGGGCGGTTGGGTCGTCGGCTGGCGCTCACGGCCCCAGCCTAGTCGATCCGGGGATGATCGAGGCTCCCGCGCCGGTCGGCGCGGGAGCCTTCGAGTCGGTGCCTTAGGCCTTGAACTTGGGGAAGGCGCCGGCGCCGGCGTAGCGGGCGGCGTCGTCGAGGTCTTCCTCGATGCGCAGCAGCTGGTTGTACTTGGCGACGCGCTCGCTGCGGGCGGGGGCGCCGGTCTTGATCTGGCCGGTGCCCATGGCGACGGCCAGGTCGGCGATGGTGGTGTCCTCGGTCTCGCCGGAGCGGTGGCTCATCATGCAGCCGAATCCGGCGCGGTGGGCCATCTCGACCGCGTCGGTGGTCTCGGTGAGCGAGCCGATCTGGTTGACCTTGACCAGCAGGCCGTTGGCGGCCTTCTCCTCGATGCCGCGGCGCAGGCGCTCGGGGTTGGTCACGAACAGGTCGTCGCCGACGATCTGGACCTTGTCGCCGACGGCGGCGACCAGGGTCGACCAGCCGCTCCAGTCCTCTTCCGCGAGCGGGTCCTCCATGGAGACGATCGGGTAGGCGCCGAGGAGCTCCTCGTAGTAGGCGCTCATCTGCTCGGCGGTGCGCTTCTCCCCCTCGAAGACGTAGGCGCCCTCGGAGTAGAACTCGGTGGCGGCGGCGTCGATGGCGAAGGCGATGTCGGTGCCGAGCTTGTAGCCGGCCTTCTCGATCGCGACGCTGATGAGGTCGAGCGCGGCGCGGTTGGACTCGAGGTTGGGGGCGAAGCCGCCCTCGTCGCCGAGGCCGGTCGACAGGCTCTTCTCCTTGAGGACGGACTTGAGGGCGTGGTAGGTCTCGGCTCCCCAGCGCAGCGCCTCTTTGAAGGTGGGGGCGCCGATGGGGGCGATCATGAACTCTTGGATGTCCACGTTGGAGTCGGCGTGGGAGCCGCCGTTGAGGATGTTCAGGCACGGTACCGGCAGCAGGTGGGCGTTGGGTCCGCCGACGTAGCGGTAGAGGGGCAGGTCGGCGGAGTCGGCGGCGGCCTTGGCGACGGCGAGGGAGACGCCCAGGATGGCGTTGGCGCCGAAGTTGGACTTGTCGGGGGTGGCGTCGGCGTCGAGGAGGGCCTGGTCGATCAGGCGCTGCTCGGAGGCTTCCCGGCCGACGATGGCGTCGCGGATCGGGCCGTTGACGTTGTCGACGGCCTTCTCGACGCCCTTGCCGAGGTAGCGGCCCGGGGCCTTGTCGCGCAGTTCGAGGGCCTCGAAGGCGCCGGTCGAGGCGCCGGAGGGCACGGCCGCCCGCTGGAGAGTGTCGTCGTCGAGCGAGACCTCCACCTCGACGGTCGGATTGCCGCGGGAGTCGAGGATCTCCCTTGCCCAGATTTCTTCAATTGCAGCCACTGTCACTCCTGAAATAGCCGAATCTGACTTACGGCCCTGTTACGCGGCCGTGTCTCGAGGATTTCGGCCGACCCGACACTGCGTCGGCCACAGCTCCTTAGCGTACGCCCCGGCGGGTCGACGCCGCGCTATAAGGTGTAGTCGTACCTCAGATGAGACACCTGTGCTAGGCGTGTCCCCTCGATGCGGCGAGCATCATCAGACGCCCGGCACGCAGGGAAATGGAGCCCCATGCCCAAGCGGAACCCCCTTAGCCGTTGTGCTGCGCTCGGCGCGGTGGTGGTGCTCGCCCTGGCCGGTTGCAACGGGGAAGTCGGCCCGAACGGCGACGAGGCGCCCGAGGACCGACTCGCGCTCACCGAGCTCGGCGACCGCCTCGACGGCGCGGTCGAGCACGCCTATACCGCCGAGTATCTGGCGGAGGGCACCGACAAGATGGTCACGGTGGCGGTCGATCCCGATGGGGGCCGGGCCGTGGTCGTGGTCGGCGACGAGGTCGAGATGTGGTCGGAGACCGACACCCAGGAGTTGTCGACGTGGCTCGGCGGGCAGTTGACCGGGATGCTGCCCTCGGGCGAGGAGATCGCCGAGTGGCTGAGTGCGACCTCCGACGACCCCTCGGCGAGCGCCGAGTTCTCCGACACCACGCTCGCCGGGGAGCTGGCCGACTGCGTCGCCGTGACCGGCGCGACGGACTCTCCGGTGGGCGTCTTCGAGGTGTGCGTGACCACGGTGGGCGTCATCGCGAGCGTCACCGCCGAGGTCGACGAGACTTCCTACACCACCAAACTGGTCGACTACCACGACGGCGTGGACGCCACCTGGCTGGACGAGCTGGAGCCCGGCGCCGCCCATACCCACCGGTAACCGGAGGACGCGGGCTCGGACCGCACGTTAGAGTCGCTCGGTGGGCCGGGCCCGTGCGCACGGGGGTACGCCGCCAGAGGCGTCAGCGCCGCCCGGCCCACTCCGTACGCCCAGCCTGAAGTAGGCCGCGTCACAAGCGATATCCCCGTGGAAGAGCCCCCGATCGGTCAGGTAAGCTTGTCGACGTTGCCGCACCGCAGGGCGCGAGAACAAGGCCAAGCTCCCGTCGTCTAGGGGCCTAGGACGCCGCCCTCTCAAGGCGGAAACGGCAGTTCGAATCTGCTCGGGAGTACAAGTAAATCCGCAGCTCGTAGCCTCGACCATGTCGGGGCTACCATGCTATCAGGACCCTGTGGGGGTGCCCAGGGGGCAGGATTCATCGCCATTTTTCGCCAACCACCGTCAAGTTGTGCCAGATTTTGGCCGCCCCCACACGTTAGGCCCAGTCAATCTAAACACCAGCCTGTGACGTCAACCTCACCACCTACGCAACTTGTCGCCGAGGAGTGGAACCGCCTGGAACTCCTTCTCACGAGGTAGCCAGAAAGGCGACGGGCGGGATGCCCCCGCCCTTCGCTGAACAGAACCCTTGCGCCTGCGCAGCCGTCACGACCGCGGAGTCATACGGATGGCAAGCGCCCCGAGCGCTTCGCGCTCAGTGGAGTACAGGTCGCGAAGCCCCACGATCTGGGCACTCATGTCGAGGTTCGGGTTGATGTCGCTTTCCTGCTCGTAGCGGTACACCTCATCGAAATCGGTATAACGGTCGATGCGCTCCACTGTCATGACGAGCTCCGTGCCCTCGCAGTTGAATACGATGTCGTCACCGGGGAGAATTGCGCGGCTCTTCTCGTCCGCGACGCGTACCTCCGTGACCTTGAGACCCGACTTCAAGAGGCTGAACGGCTCGGGATGCAGGCCCATCCGGTGGACCTGTGGTTGCGGACGTTGATACTCTGTCCAGCCGGTATCCGGGCCCCAGTGGAGGATTCGCCCACCCCACAGCCAAACCTGGTCAACGCCTTCAGGCAGCTTCGGGGCAGCGGTCGGCAGGGGCTCTGGGCCTTCGAGGTGGTGCATGAGCGCGTAGTACGCCTGGAAGTCGCCGTGCCAGGTCGGTGCTAGAAGGGCGTGCCGCTCAGTGAACGTCGAGGCCAGCAGCTTCGCGGGAACGTCGTCAGCGAGCATGAGTGCCTTTTCACACCAGGTCACCACGATGTTCATGTCGCGGTCCCAGGAGCCGCCGAACGCGTTGAGTAGCGTGATGCTCGCTTCCTTGCCGGGTTTGACCGGACTGCTGCGTCGTGCGTAGATGATGCCGAGCCGGGCGATCTTGTCGGAGACCGGGTCGTACGGGTTGTCCATGAACCCTTGGACAGTCGACTGGCCAGCGGCCTCGGCATCTTTGAGGATCGCGGGAAGCTGGGCTCGGGCTTCCCTGATATCGGTCACCCGGGTGAGCTCGATAGCCCAGTCGTATCCCAGCCCTGGTGCCGGGACGAACATGCCCTGCCGGTTGAGTCGAACCGACTGATTGACACTGTTCTTGTCGGCATCGCGGACAACCTCGACCCCGGCAGCGGATTTTTCGAGCCACATGATCCGGAGGTCGGGCATGCTTCCGCTGGAGTTGTCGTCGTGCTGCTCGACCGGCGCGGCGACGAATCGCTCCAGGTAGGCGCGTACCTCCGCCTCGAACGAGTCCAGCTTCTTCAGCTTCTTACCCTGCTGCTTCGTCACGGCGTTCCTCCCGGTCCTGCAAGTGATGTGGTTGCGGACGCTTCGCATGAGAGGTCTACCAGACGCGAGCAATGGGAGTCGAATCGATTACCCGACAGTGCTCAAGGGGTCCAAGCTCAGCAGCACCAGGTCAAGCCGCAGGTCTGCTCAAGCCGCGTGTTTGGCGTGGAGGTCGCGGTAGAGCGCCATGGAGCTAGCCTTCTGCTTGTCGAGCAGAGCGATCGCGTTGGGGGCGGTGACTCTGATCCATTCGGTGTCGTCGTTGACCCACCAGTGGCCGAGGTACTGGACGCAGTGGTCGAGTTGGGGCGAGAGCGGGACGACTTCGCCGCGCATCCAGGCGATGCGCATGCGTTTGGCGGCGATGACCTGCGGGAGTGGCTTCGGATTGGTGCGGCGCGTGGCGGTCTGCGGCTGGGTCATCGCACGCCTCCGTCGATGCCCGGCTGAGGAGCGGCCTGGTGTGTCGGGCCTCCAAGGTCGATTGTTGGTGAGGGGTCGAGTTCGGGTGTGTATGGGGACGGGCCGGTCTGTTCGGGTTTGATGCGTGCGTTTTCGGCGCCGATTGCCCTGGCAGCGTCGGTTCCGCTGTGTGGGCCTGTCGGGGTTTCCCGGAGCCGTTGCAGGAAGGCCGCGTCAGGTTCGGGCGACTCGGGACGGGTCTGTCCGGAGTTGACCAGCAGGTTCTCTGCTTTGCCGAGTTGGTAGAGCAGGTCGAGGTCGGAGACGGGATCGCGGTCCCAGGCGGTGGAGGCGATGTACTCGTAGGCGGTGCGGCAGCGGAAGTCGTCGAGGGTCTCCGGCGGGGCGATTTCGACGACGGTGCGGACCTGCTCGGGGTTGGCAAGGAGGGCAGCGACGAGTTGCTCTTCCTGCCAGGTTCGGGTGCCGGTTTCCGGGGTGGTGTCGCGGCCGGTCTCGGGGGTGTAGGGGCGGTCGAGTAGTTCGAGGCCCGTCCGGCTGAGCCGGTCCATGACCTGGTATTCGCGCTGGTGTTCGGGTGTGAGTTCGCGGTCGTCTTGCAGTGAGTCCAGGGCGAGTCCCCGTAGCTGGCGCATGGAGGAGGCGTTGGTGATCATGCGGCCGTATGCGGCGATGTGGTCGCGGTTGTCAGGTGCTTCAGCGCGCATCATCTCGAGTGTGGGCTGGTCGATACCGGGAGCGTCGGCGAGCTTGGCGACCTGGGCCGACAACTCGGGGCCTTCCAGGTAGGTGCCCTCTCGGGCGTAGCCGATGGCCGAGTAGACCGCGCCGTAGGCGGGGTTGCTGAAGTCTGAGGCGCTGAGATGTTCCCCGGGGTCGATGGTGCGGTCGGCGAGCATCGCGCCGAGGAAGCGTCTCTCTGCTTCGGTGATCAGGGTCGACATCACTCCTCCTTCGCGGGTGTCGAGGGCTCAAGGGTCATTCGGCGTCGGACTCGCGGCCACTGTTCTGCATATATGACAGATTTTCCTGGTCGCCGGTGTCGTCCTCGTCGTCGTAGCCTTCGGCGAGCAGGTCGAGCTGCTCGACCAGGCGGGCGTCGTCGACGCGCTGCCAGGTGCCGTTGTCGAGGTCGCAGATCCACCAGTGTCCGAATGAGGCGATGGTGCCGAGCAGGCCGGCCGGGTGGGGCTCGGCGGTGCCGCCCGCGAGGCGAGCCCGCATGGTTGGTTCGCCGAGTACCGCCTCCGGTCCGCCGCGCTCATCGTCGCCGACCGCGGCAGCGTTCGGCGCTGCGACGCCGCCGAGCGGATCGGCGTCGAGCCATCTGGCGATCACGTCCTCATCGCCCCAAACCTCGGTGAGCTCGCTGCGTGTGTGGCCGGTGAGGCATTTGGGTGCGTAGTACTTGATCTGGGCGACGAAGGCGCGCAGTTCGTTGTGCCAGGCGCGGGCGTGCTGAGCCAGCGCCCCGGCGCGCTGGCCGTTGGTCACGCCTGCTTTGGTGTCGGTGGTGTAGAGCGCCTCTCTCCAGCATTTGAGGACCCACAGTTCCTGGACCAGGCCAGGGTGGTCGGGCCAGCATTTCGGGAGTCGGTATTCACGGCCGAACTCGTAGGTGTCGAACAGCCATACGACCCACTCGACCAGGCGCTTCCATTCGCGCTCGCGCATGGCCGGGTCCATCGCGTGCCATTCGGTCAAGCGCCCTTGGATCGACAAGATCGCCGATTCCTGCTTGCCCGAGCCTCCGCCGGCTCCTGTGGGTGCGGGGGCGTCGTCCGGGCGGCCCCGCTCTCCCATGATTTCGCCGGTCACCAGTGGCCCCCGGGTTCGGTGATCGCCGGGCTTTCATTGACGGCCGCGCCCGGGTTGAGGCGGGCGCGGGTGGCCTTGACTGAGGCGGCGTAGGTCTTGGCGTCGCCGGACTTGTAGTGGCGCGTGATGCGGGTCTTGACGGGTTTGACGCCGCCAGCGATGATGAGGGCTTCGCCCTTGTCGGCGTCGAGTTCGCGGATCTGGGAGGCGGTGATGACCTCCCGGTCGCGGTCGCGCGGGGCGTGGGTGACGCCGTGGGGTCCGTATTGGATGCCGGGGAGGTCTTCCCACCATTTGCCGGCGAGTTTGGAGAAGCGTTCGGCTTCGTCTCCGGTCAGGCCGCCGAGGGCGATCTTGATTGTCGAGGCGCCCCAGAGCATATCGGCGCCCTCATTGCCCCAGCGGGCGCGGGCTTGGGCGAGTTCTTGGAGGATCGCGGTGATGAAGATGCCCGAGCCGGCCGAGTACGACATCAGGTCGGGCAGGCGCTCCAGTGGTGCGATGTTGGCGACCTCGTCGAGGAACATGCCCAGTGGCGGGTCGAGCCGGCCGCTGTCGTTCTCGGTCGCCAAAGCGGTGGCGGTCTCGGTGACTTCGTCGACGAACGCCGAAATCAGCGGAGCGAGCTCGGATGCCTTGGTCTGGGGCACCAGTAGGAACACGGTGCCGGACTTGCGCAGGAACGTCTCGATGTCGAAGTGCTCGCTGCGGGAGGGGCTGAAGACGGCGCGGGCGCGGGTCGAGAGCATCGGTGCCAGGGCGGTCTGGACGGTGGCGAAGAGACTGGATCGGGTCTCGGGGGCGAGGTTGTAGAGCCCGTCGAGGTTGCCTTCGACGCCGGGAGCGGTGCCGGGGTGGGCTTCGAGGATGACCGCGGCCTGCATGTTCGTCTCATCGAGCGCCCAGGCGGCGACGTCGTCAAGGCCGCGGCCGCCGAGGGCGGCGGCATGGAGCCAGCCGGCGAGGAGGTTGGTCGCGTTGGCTTGGAAGAACCCGGCGTTGGTCGAGTCGGCGGTCTCGAGGCGGCCAACGGTGACCATGACCTTGGCGCGGCGGCGTGCTTTGTCGTAGTCCTCGCAGCCGACCACCGGGCTCCACTTGAGCGCCTCGGGCCAGACGGTGTCGGAGACATCCAGGACGGCGACCGGTCCGATATTCTCCCGGAAGGTGTAGGTGGCCTCAACGATGTCGGGTCGCACCGAGGTTGCCAGTGCCGGGCCCTGCCAGTGGGCGAGCCAGGGAATGACCACTTGCGAGGTCTTGCCTTGCCGGGGGGCGGCGAGGACGAGCACTGAGTTCTCGATGTCGGCCGCCAAGCGCCTACCGACCCCGGCGGCCTTGCCGAGGTCGACGGCGACATGGTCGACCGAGGCCCGGCCGTCCAGGTTCGGGCGCAGCCGCTTCGCTTTCTTCAACGCGGCGGCGGCCGAGAGCTTCCGGTCGAGCTGGGTGCCGGAAGCCATGCCGCGCCCGGCGCCGATGCCACCGAGACGGGCGTAGAGCTTGGACGCTGCGACGATCCCGGCTGTGATCACCGCCGCTGCCAACGCTGCTGCGGCAGCGAAGCCGAGCGGACCGGGCAAGTGCGGGCGAGCGAACTCGGGCCAGGCCGCGGCCGGGTCGGTGATGTTGCTCGGGAGGGCGAAGACGACGGCGACCAGATCTTCGAGTCCCACGTTGATCCAGGTGAAGCCGAAGAGGAGTCCGGCTACCTGGCCGGTGAGCCATACCCAGAGTCCTGATCCGAGTACGATGACAGCGCCGATCAGGAGGAGGGCGTCGCCTCCGGTGCCGACGAATCGGACCTTGCCGCTACTCATCGACGGTCGCCTCCTTGACTCGGCCGCCTGTGGTCATGCGGGCGTTGGTGTCGGTCAGCTCCTGTTCGAGCGGGCTGAGGATCGCCTGGACTACATGGGAGTGGGATCGGCCGATCTTCCATACCGCGCGGCCCTTGGTCTGGGCGGAGAAGGCCGCGATCTGTGCTGCTTCGGTGTCGGTCAGGCCGATCTCGTCGCGGGTCATCGCCAGCGGCGCGGTGTCCTGTGCGAGGCAGACGCGTATGTCGCACGATCCGATCAGGGCGCGGGCGATGGCGACTTCTTCGGAGTCGGCCGCGCCGACCGCTTCGAAGTCGGCGAGCCGGTGGGTCGACAGGAGTTGGATGGTGCCCTGGTTGCGCGACAGGCGCAGGTCGGCGTCGAGTTTCTTGACCATCGCCGGGATGCGCATCGCCCGCCACAGCTCGTCACGGACCACGAGGCGGACCGGCCCGTCGGGTTCGTCGATGGCGGCCTGGCCCCAGGTGGAGACGCAGGCCAGGGTCATCGCGACTGTCTCGTCGCCGCGGCCGTCGAGGCGGGAGAGGTCGACGGTCTGGATGTAGGCGTCGAAGTCGGGCTTGACGGTGGTCGGTCCGTCGAACAGTCCGGCCAGGGAGCCACGGACCATGATGCCGAGCGCGTCGGCAGCCGGGCGGATGGCTTCGCGCAGATGGGGGACGGTTTCATAGCGCAGGTCCTCAGCCATCTCGGTCGTGGGGTCGCGCAGCAGCGCCCACACCTGCGGGATGGTCGGGTCTACCAGGGTCGTGGCGGCGTCGGCCTCGCCCGAGGCGTGCCGGATCGCCAGGGAGACAGCGGTCTCCTCGGTCGGGTCGAGCGGGCGCCCGAGCCGCACCTCCAGGAGCGAGGCGAGGAGGGTGACGCGGCGGCGGTGGATGTCGTCGAGTCGTTCACGCAGAGCGACCGAGTCGGCCGGGAGGTTCAGTCCGGCCGGGCCGGCGTCGAGCGGGTTGAGTCGGTTGCGGATGCCGGGCCCGAGTTCGACCGGTTCGACCCCGAGCGCGCGGGCCAGGGGCGCGTATTCGTTCTTCAAGTCCCCCAGCACGAAGGTCTTCACGCCGCTGGCCATGAGGCGCAGGGCCATGAGTTTCGCGGTCCCGGACTTCCCGGCTCCCGGGAGTCCGGTGAGTAGGACGTTGGGGTTGGTGGTCACGCCGCGGTGGAGCCATTCGACCGGGTGGAAGCTGAATGCGCCGCCTGAGAGGCAGTCGACGCCGACGTAGATGCCCAGGGGCGGCAGGGCTTGGCCGTATAGGAACGGGTAGAGGCCCTGCATCTGGCCGGTCGAGCCGCGGTGGGTCGGGACATCTGGCAGCTTTGGGGCGCGGCCGGCGAACGGCCTGGCCCAGCCCCGCTGCGGCGGGATCGGCTCGGCGGTCCGCTTCTCCTTATGCTCAGGTTTGGCTTTTCGCAGTTTGGCCGGGGCGGTGGTGTCGGCCCATTCGCCGAGCCCGATGTCGGCGGTCGCGAGGTGGCGTTCGGCTCGGGGTGTTCGCTTGCGTTTCGCCATAGCCGTCACCACCGTTTCCTCGGGAGGCCGAAGCCGAGCGGGAGTGCAGCAGCGGCGAAGCCGATGTCCTGGCCGTACCACATGCGACGGACCTCGATACGGGCCGCCGAGGCGTCGGCTTCGAGTTCGGCGCAGGCTTTCTCGAGCTCGTCGAGGTCATCGACGGTCACCGTCAGGTAGGCATTGAAGCGGACCAGGCCGTGCCCGGCGGCGCGTTCGGCGTCCTGGGCGACCGCGCGCTCCAAGGCGACGCGCTCATGTTCGGGAATGACCTGCCCGGCCTTCTCACGCATGCGGACCGCCACATCGCGGGCGGTGCGCTCGCGCATCACCTCTCGCTCAGCTTCGCGCGGGGCGAGGGGTTCGACGTGCATCGAGTAGGAGCGCCGGTGCTCGCCTTCTCCGAGCAGTGGTGCCAGGACCGTGGCGTGGGTCTGCGACCGGGGCCATTCGTAGACCCAGTACGTGGCCGAGTAGGCGCCGTCGTGGCTGTAGTGGCCCGGGTGCGCCTCGGCGGCAGCCGGGCCGGCGGCACCTGGTTCGACGCCGGGTTCGAGCCCGGCGGTGGCGACCCGGCGTTCAGCCATGAGGCGTGAGGAGTGGGGGTCGTAGGCGGTTCGGATCGCCTCTCCCAGGCCGCGGGGGGTGAGCCAGTAGTCGACCTGGAGATCGGCGGCGCCGATTGAGGAGGTCAGGGACCGCAGGTGGCGGCCGAGGACGACCATCGCCCCGGCCGAGCCGCCGCCGGCCTGCTTGATCTGGTGGGCGGCCTTCTTCGCATCCAAGGTGAACGCCAGATATGTCTCGCGCTGCGCGGTCGCCTGCGTGGCCGTCGACAGGAGCTGTTCGTTGACCTCGCGGGCGATCGCCGGGGCGTCGTCGGCCAGGTGGTCGGCATGCCAACGGCGCAGCGCGGCACCGGATTCGGGTAGCAGTCGCTGCATCGCCTGGACGCGGACGATCGGCGATCCCTCGGCGCACAGTCCGGCCAGCAGTCCGCCCCAACCGGCGACCCGGGCCTCGCGGCGGTCGGAATCGACCAAGCCGATGCCGGGGAAGCGGACGGCCGCGACGGCGGTGTAGGTGTTGTCGATCCGGTGGCGGACGATCGCGAGCGCCTCGTTGTTGTGCAGCCGCTCGCCCTCCAGGATCTCCAATGGTGCCAACACTCCCGGCAGGTCCACTCGGCGATGTCGCAGCAGGCGCTGCGTGAACGCGCGCAACGGCCGCCGTTCACGTTCATCGCCCTCGCCGTCACTGTTCTCCGAGGCGTCGGGGTCCACCATCGAGGAAACCCCTGGCTCGTCGGCGTCCTGACCGGACTCACCTGGCTCGGTGTCCTCGTCAACCGCGACCGCCTCGACCAGTGTGTGGCCGGGCGTGAACGGCCCGCCGGTGAACTTGTGATGGTTCAGCACACGCCCGAAGTGGTAGGTCGCCCAGGCCGCGATCCATTCGTCGGCGGTCCGCCCGGCGAAGCGGATGAACGCGCACACCCCGAGCAGGAGCGCGACCGGCCAGCACACCAGGCCCAGACCGACGTCGCCGACGCCGACCGGCCAGGCCGCCAGCAGCGCGGCGGCCACCAGCATGAGCGTGCGGGAGGCGGTCAGGCCGAACAGGAAGTTCACCTTCTCGGTCTGCCAGCCGAAGTAGGTGCGTGGGGCCGGTGCTTGCTCTCGGGTGCTCACGATGGTCCTCCGTCCTTGGGTTCATTGCCGGGCAGCTTCGTGTCCGGTGGTGCCGGGGCCGGTTCGGGTGGGGGTTCCGGGGCCCGAGGTGCGCCCGGTCCGGGCCGCTGGTCGCCGTTGGTGTCACCGCGGCCGCGCTGGGCGGCTTGGATCGCGGCGGTGTTGTACATCGGCTGCCCGGCAGGGAGCGCGTACGGGTTGGACCCTTGGATGCCGGCGTGGCCGCCCATCTGCTCGGTGCGCTGGACCATCGTGTTCGCGCCCTTCTGGACAGCGCGGAGCCCGGTCGCGGCGGCGGCCACCCACGGGTTGGCGAACTTCGCCGCCCCCGCGGCCTTCCCCACCGCCCCGGTCGCGCCTGCCGCACCAGCGCCGCCGGTACTCGCCGCGTGCTGGGCGCGGGCCACGGTGCCCTCGCTGCGCGCGGTCGAGGATTGAGCGAACTGCGTCGGAGACACGCCTGCGGTCCCGCCCATCGCGCTGGAACCGGCCATACCCGCCCCAGCGCCGGCGACGGCGGCCAGACCGGCGCCGCCCCCGACGGTCGTCGAGGTGAAGGTGAAGAACCGCGCGATCGCCGGCCAGGCGAGCGCGGCCAACATCAGCACGAGCATCCCCGAGAGGAGCCCGGCCAGGTCGTCGCTGTCGGATTGGCCCAGCAGGCTGAACCCGATCGCGAAGATCAACGCGATGACGGGTTTAAGCATGATCAGTTGGATGGTCGCGCTCACCAGCTTGGGCCACCAGTCCTTGGTCGCCGAGCCGATCTGACCCGAGGCCGCGATCGGGGAAGCCGCGATGAGCACCGCGATCGCGGCGTTGCGTAGCAGCAGTTCGAACCACAGCACCAGCGTCAGTACTATGCCGGCGATCGCCAGCAGCAACAGCAGCGAGACCGAGACCGCCGCGTTGGCCGAGAACAGGGCCGCGAACTTGTCTTGGAGGACTTCGCCGCCACTGGCCGAGTCGGTGGAGAAGGTCTCGTCGATGATCCAGTCGGCTATCTGGTCGGACACGGCCAGCGCGGTTCCGGCGACCGTCAGGGTCAACACGAACGCCATCACGGCTTTGCCCAGGCCGACCAAGCCGTGCGCCAGCGGCTTTCCAGAAGCGGTCAGCGCAGTGGCCCCGGTCTGGATCAGCAGCAGGATGACCGCGACCAGGATGCCCAGGCCCAACGAGATCGAATAGGCGTTGGCGATCCCGCCTCCGGCGAGGTCGAGGTCGGGAAAGGCGGTGAAGGCCCGCCCGAATCCCTCAAGCATCTCCACGGCCGCCGTGGCGAACGACCGGCAGATCTTCTCCCACGCGTCCATCAACCAACCGGCGACGAGGCCTGAGTCTTCTTCGTCTCCTGCCGCCAGTGAGCATGCGGCAGCCATTGTGTCGGTGCAGTTCATGGTTTCCTCGCGCAGAATCAGCGTGTCAGGAGCTTCCAGCCGAGTTCCTTGGCTTCGGAACTGGCCTCCTCGCCGACCTCGACTTTGAGCGTCGTGTAGTCGGCTCCCATGTCATTGCCCGAATCGGCCCAGTCGGTGCCGGTCCAGACCAAGTCCATCGTCAAGAGCGTGTTCACCGATTCCGATCCGTAGGGTGTCGCGGCCACCAGACGAGTCAGCAGAATGACTTCGATCCGATCGGCCGAGGCGTTTCTGGTTTGGTAGGCGACCGGAGAAGCGCTCAGGGCCCATCCGTCGGGCACTGCTTCGGTGGCGGTCAGTCCGATCTCTTCGCGCCGGTTCAGTGGGTAGTCACGCCAGTCTTCCGGTGTCTGCTTGCCGTCGTCGACGAGCAGTTCCGCGCCAAGTTGCTCGGAGTAGGCGGGGTCGAGTGAACTCCCGTACGCTGTAAGCCAGTTCGTCGCGGCTGAGACGGCGCCGACATAGGTGCGTTCGTAGCCACGGAAGATGTACAGCTCGCCGTCGTACTCACTGCCTTCGACCGTCGTCAGCGGGTCGTATATCTGCTCGGCACCCGGCAGGCCGGTCGACTCGCTCGACTCGCTCGACTCGGTCTCGCTTGGGCTCGCCTCGTCTGCGGCGTCGGAGCCGGCGCGGTAGGCCAGGACGATCGCCACCGCGAGCGTCACCAGCACCAGAACCGCTGTCAGGGCCACAGCGAGCGGCTTGCCGATCTTGGGACGTTCAAAGAATCGTGACATGACCGGCCCTAGGCAAGCGAGCCTTGAATGGCATTGACCAGCGGGATCGCGAGGAACCCGCCGAGGATAGCGATCACCGCGTACGGAATGCCCGCCTTGGCCTTCGACATGACCGACGGGTTGTCGGCCAACTTGCCGATTCCCATGACCGCGAAGCTGCCGAGCAGCCCGAGCGCGCCGGCAACCAGCACGCCCCATTTCGCGATCGCGAACAGCAGCTCTACCGCTGGGGAGCCGTTCGTCGGGTCCTTCGGTGCCGGGTTCGGAATCGTCGCCTGAGCAACGACGTCGAGGTGACTGATCGTGGATGCCACGGTGTCGACCAGCGTGTACGCGTGAGCGATCAGCGCCATGGGGAACTCCTCAAGGTGTCTTCCAGGGGGCGGTCTCAACTGCGAGACCTCGTACGTTCGGTGAACCTCTCTCAACCGAGTCGCGGGGATCGAAACCGTAAACGGTTACCCTCCGCATCGTCAAACCAGCTACGCATGGATGTTATCGAACCGTTATAAAATTCGGTTTGATAACCGGACAAGCGAACCGCTTCAGCCACAGCGGTATTCACGGAGTCGATCTCGTGCCTATCAGTGAATCGCTGTGCGAGAACACCCCTCATTTGTAACGACACGATTACGAATCTTTGTGACCTCATGACCTGCCGCTACAGTGGCTCCCCACTGGATCGGGCGAAGCGGCAACCGTTCCCCGTTGGCGCTCGGCCGGTCCAGCACCGTTCCGCTCCCCGGACTCGAAGGCCACCCGTCATGTCGAAACTCCCCGCCGCGCTGGCCGGTGCGCTCGCCGCGCTCGTGCTCGCGATCGCCGTCATCGGCGGCGCCATCTCGCTCGATACCGGACTCGCCTGGCTCAACCTGAGCACCACGACCAACGGCAGCGGCGGCGAGTACGAATGCGCCATCGACGACAGGGACGCCCTGCGCTCGGCGGTCTACAGCAACTCCGGCTGGAAAGACGTCCAGATCGACAACGCCACCGTCGTCTACCTCGTCGCCGCCGAGCGCGGGCTCGGCGACAGGGCCGTCTTGGTCGGCCTCATCACCGCCTACCAGGAGAGCCGCCTGTACAACTACGCGAACTTCAACGTCGAGGAGAGCCTGGAGTACGACCACGACAAGATCGGCTCCGATCACGACTCGGTCGGTATCTTCCAGCAGCGGCCCAGCGCCGGCTGGGGATCGGTCAAGGACCTGATGAATCCCGAATACGCCGCCGGAAAGTTCTACGACAAACTCGTGCAGATCGACGGCTGGGAGACCATGGAGCCCACCGAAGCCGCACAGGCCGTGCAGATCTCGGCCTTCCCCGACGCCTATGCGCGCTGGGAGGGCTACGCCACCAATGCCATCGAGCATTTCACCGAGCACGTCACCTGCACTCCAGTCGGCGGGGAGTGGACCCACCCGGTCCCCGGCGCGGCACTGTGGTCGGGCTTCCGCACCGACGAGCGCCCCGACCACGACGGAATCGATTTCGGCGCCGACAAGGGCACCGAGATCCTCGCCGCCGGAGCCGGGACGGTCGTCCGCGTCCGCTGCAACGCCAGCCTCAACGGCGCCGACTACTCCTGCGACGTCGACGGCTCCCCGTCCGTGCTCGGCTGCGGCTGGTATGTCGATATCGAGCACCCCGACGACACCGTCACCCGCTACTGCCACATGATGAGCCGGCCCCTTGTTGACGTTGGCGACACCGTCGCGACTGGACAGGTCATCGGCTACCTTGGCAGCTCAGGGAACTCCTCGGCACCCCACCTGCACTTCGAGAGCCACGACGGACCCGCCCCGGCCACATCGGACAATGCAGTGCCTCCGGTCGACTACCTGGCCGAGCGCGGGGTGGACATCGATTTACCGCGGAACTGTAGTGTAGTTCTCATCTAACTTGACCACTTCTCATCGAAATGGCCAATAATTCGGCCATTTGGCCATTCCGATGAGAGCCCTGTCTCGTGTCGGTTGAACTGGCCTAACCCCATTGGTTCTCACCTTGCTTGACCGGTCCCTGAGTCCAGCCGTGCTCGGCACGCCTCCATCCGGCGTAAACCAGAGAGCGACAACCCGCAGGGTTCCAATCCGACTGCGGGACAGTTCCCAAAGGGCTATTATCGAAAGATGGTAGACGATCAAGTTCCGCTGAGTCCTATCTATGCGTTCAATGATCCTAGGGAGCCCATCACACTATTCGAAGGCGCGATTGGAGGTCTTGGCGAAGTTGACGCGACAGGCAAAATAGAGCTGTCACTATCTCCTCGCATAGGTCTTCGATGGAGCGTGGATCCAGGATCAAACTCCACCGCACAAGCTAACCGTCCAGTTGAATTGCAACTGCACCGCCCCGAGGGAGTATTTCGCCTGAGCGGATGGGCACAAGGCTGGGACGAAGGATGGTTGAACGGCGCAGCGTTTGGAAATGATGATTCGCCGATAGAACGCATCATTGGCCATTGGTTTAATCTCCCGCTCCGAAATAACTCAAAACGCTGGCGCTTTGAATGCGAGGATTGGGCGATCATCATTGACACCCGACCTGATCACCGTGAAGTGTGGCAAGACCTCAATAAATCCGATATGTTTATCATGACTCACGTAATGGAATTGCGGAGAACCGACGGCGGTACTTTCACCCCCAAACAGGCCCAACCGATAATAGATGCCTTGCACGTTGGTATCTCTTTTGCCCTCGGCAGGTGGGCTGCCCCAATGCTGATAGTCGGACAAGGCCCCGGTGACACCAATCTATGGGAGGAGTGGCTTCCGCGTCACTGCGATCCGGCGCGTAGCATTAGTTCGGGCTGGTGGTATGACCAAGATCTAGAATCTCTCGAAGAGTTGCTTCGAAACGTGATTCCTGCGTTCTACGACCAAGAGATGGCCCATCATCTTAAATTTCAAATGACATCAGCAATCATCGCCACCAACGATAAAGGATTTGTTGAGCAAAGAATCACTATGGGCTCTTCCGGGCTGGAACATATAACCTGGATAAAACTTGTTTCCGAAAAAGGCTTGACCGAAGACCAATATCTTGGCAAAGCAAGTTATCACGGAAAGCGGCTAAATGCCGCGACACGATTGCGGATGGTCCTGAGTGAGGCGATGGTCTCAACTGATATCGATCAAGCGGTGCTGCCGGTTACCAGCAGATTCCGTACCGACGAGAGCTCGAGGCAATCAAATCCTGATCTTGACGCGGCAGATATCGTCACATACGTTCGCAATCGACTAATGCATCCCGACGAAAGAACCAAGCGGATTTATGAATACGACGGTCTTCTTACAGAAGTTTGGGGCTTGACACGGCATTACCTCGTGTTGCTTATCCTAAACTCACTGGGGTACAACGGACACTACCGAAGCCTTCACTATTTCCGAGGTTATGCATACGAGGTTTTGGAAGTTCCTTGGAAGTGGCATGATCCCCCCGCTTGATAAAGCTGGCGTTCCCGGTCTCGGCTCGCAAGTCGTCTAGGCTAGGCAGCAACACCGCGTCTTTAGGGTGTTTGGGCTGGTCGATGGGTGAGCCGATGGATGGTGATGGTGTAGGTCGCTCGGGTGGTGGCCGGTTCGGTGTCCTTTCTGGCTTTGAAGCGGTGGTTGGCTCTGCTGCTCGAAGACCTGGGGCGACCGGAGGTCCAGGAACTGGTCGACCACTACGCTCAGAAGACCCGAATCGACAAACCCAACCGCCGCAAGCGCTCCAACGAGACACCAAACCGACCCGCAGGACAGAAAGCTCGACCGTGAACCTCGACCAGGGCAACGCCCCACGCACCGCAGCGACCCGCCACCGGGTAATAGCCGAAGCCCACCTTGTCGCCCTCGACTCCGGCCGCGTCCTGCTGACCAGGCGCTGCAACACCGCCTACGGGAACGGCCACTGGCACCTTCCGTCGGGACACCTCGAACCGGGCGAATCGATCACCGCGACACTCATCCGCGAGGCGAAGGAAGAACTCGGCATCACACTGGCCGAAGACTCGATCGAGTTCGCGCATGTCATGCATCGCGACGATGACGCCGGCCGCATGGGTTTCTTCTGGACCGCTGCGGAATGGGAGGGAACCCCGGCGATCCTCGAACCTGACAAATGCGACGGCCTCGACTGGTTCCTGATTGACCGACTGCCCGAGCCGATGATCGACTACCACCAGCAGGCGCTCACCGAGATCCAGGCGGGGCGGACATTCTCCCAGATGGGCTGGTGAACGATCAACCTGCTAGCCCCATGTTCGAAGGACTGAAATGACGACACAGCGATTCATCGCTCACGGTCTGATCGAGACCGGCGGCCACTTCTTGTTCCTGAAACGCCACGAGGGCGGCTACCTCGGCGGGAAGTGGGACATCCCCGGAGGATCCGTCGAACCAGGCGAGGCGCCCGGCGCCGCCGCGGCACGCGAGTGTCTCGAAGAAGCAGGTCTTGTCTGCACCATTGGCGAAAGACTTTCGCATTTCGAGAACATGGACATTAGCGGACGCGATATCAACTTCCACACGATCACGCTCCGTCTTCACCCGGAAGCCGCTGGTTCCGCGGTCACCGTCTGATGAGCACGAAGATTTCGTATGGGCCACAGTCGAAGAAGCCGCGTCACTCGATCTTGTCTGGCACGTCAAACGCACCCTCGATGGTCTCGGTTGACCCGCTAGAATCAACCCTGCCACTGAGCGCGCGGCGACTCGATCTAGGAAATGGTCAAACCCACGGCTTTCACGAGATAAACACAGTTGGAACTCTTGTCGGATGTCGGCGATGCCGAGGATGGCCAGCGGCGCGGTGTAGGGATGGTTGCCGATACGGTCTCTCCAGGCGGTGATGCCGTTGCCGCCCAGGCGGGTCAGGATCGCGATGGCCGCGGCGCGGAGGCTGGCGAGGTTGACCGTCAGGTTCCCGGCCGTGGCGGTGGACCGGTCCTCGCCGAAGACGACATCGCGGGTCCAGTGCCAGGCTTCCACGCCCCAGTGGCCGCGAATGGCCTCGGCGAACTCGACCGGCCGCAGCGCGGTGGCGCCCCGGCTGGTCAGGTAGAACATGACATGCCAGGTCTCCTCGCCGGTGGTCTCGTCCCTGGTCCAGCGCCGGATGCGGGCGATCTGGGCCAGGCCGGGGAACAGGAGAGCGACCCCGCCGCCGGCGGACAGGATCTTCACCGTCCGGGTCTCGCTGCGGCCGTGAGCGGTCTCGCGGGACTCCACAGCGGTCTCGACCAACGCCTTGGCCGCCGCGAACAGCGTCGGCTGGTTCCCCTTCAGCGCCAGGCAGTAGTCGGCCCCAGCATTCAGGACCGCTTCAGCGGTGTCCTCGTTGCAGTGCAGCGCGTCCGCCGACACTAGCGCCCCTTCGGCATCGAGTCGCTCGCACAAGACCCGGAGCGCGGCGATCTCGTCACCGTCGTCCACGATCACCTGGTCGGCCATGCGGCCGCCGTCGGCTAACGCGCCCACCAAGATCAGGTTCGAACCGTCCCCGGACACGCGCCCGGCGGTCACCGGACGCTTCCCGTCCAGACGCACGTGAGCGGCCCCGCCCGCTTCCTCCTCGGCGGGGACAATCCGAGACGCGAAGCGGGCCAGCTCATCCGAGTCGAGCAAGGACAGCACCTCAACGAGGCGGTTGTAGGACGGCAGCGACCACCACGAGACGCCCCCGACCTCCAGGCCGATCCCGCCCAGCGCCCGCACTACCGCCTCCGGCGCGTCAGCGGCCCACCGAGCCCACTGCGATGGCGTGTTCCTGCCGCCCAGCAATCCCGCCAACGCGACCGCGACGAACACGGCCAGGGGGTAGCAGCGCCCCTGGACACCGCGCGGACCGGTCAGCTCCGCGACACACTCCTCGAACCGCGCGACACCAAACACTTCGGCCAGATCCTTGCCAGACAACGGCTTCCTCCATCAAGACGCAGCGTGTACGAACGTCTCAACGAGCGAACTCGCCCTTGCGGAACGGCCTCACCAGCAAGAACACTGACCCGACCACTACTCGTGAAAGCCGTGGGTCAAACCGGTGAGAAATCCATTGGCCAAAACGCTGAGAGCCCCATACAGAAGCCCAGATCAATCCGCCTGAGGCGGCCAACTCCGCTGAGAACCTACATGTAGGTTCCGATTTGGGGCGGCCGCTTCCGGATACCACGGCCATCGTTGTGCCGCTCTAGGGCATTTCTACCGGATGACCTGCGGATTGATCGGCGTATGAACGTCCTCCCCGCTCGTGGACCAGCTTCCTCTTGATGGAATAGGCGGTAGAGATCAGCAGATCGCCGTGGACAGCTCAGCTGCGATGAAGGCGCGGACTAGTCCGGCAGTAAGCCGTTCGCCGAGTCCGGCCTCCAGGCAGGTCGCCCGAAGACGACCGGCGTGTTCGCCCAGTCGCATCCACCGCCCCGTGGTCTCGGCTAGATCCAGGTGCCGACCCATGTCGTCCAATTCGTCGAGCACCTGCTTGAACTCCTCGGCATCACCGAGCTCGCCCGGCTCCTGTTCGGAGTCCTCAATCAGGTCATCATTGCCCGTCAGCGCGGCCTCGAAGTAGTTCACTCGCCGGCCCCCGCTCCCTCGACGCCGTCCAGGTAGTCGAGCAGGCCCTGGACCGTGACCAGGTAGCGCCCGCCGACCTTGCGAATCGGAGTCGGCCATTCGCCCTCCCGGGCGAGCCGGTAGGCCACCGTCCGCCCGATACCGAGGATCTGCCCAGCGGTCTCAATACCGCAGGTCATCCCCAAGGCCAGAACCTTCTCCCTTGTCCACGGCCCTCGGTAGTGCCGCAATGTCGTACTGCCGTTCACAGCCGATCATCCTTTCGCTCGTACTTTCCGGAGCTGCCCCGGTACGAGCAATCCTGTCGAACAGACAGACTCACAACAAGAGTTCGGCTGATAATCTGTATATGTGACAGATTTTGAAGCGAGCGTGTCCGCCGAATCCGCCCCGCAGGTTCTGGGCCCGAACGCGGTGGTGGTCGAGCGCATGCGCGCTGTCCGCAAGGCCCAAGACCTGAGCGTTCACGACCTCGTCGAAAGACTCGCCGACATCGGCCGGAACGACATCACAGCCAACAAGATCTGGAACATGCAGACCGGCCGCGTCAAGCCGACCTTTGACGCCGTCCTTGCCATCGCCAACGCCCTTGGCGTCTCGCCACTAACGTTCCTGACCGTGCCTGACGACGCGGACCTCTCGATCGAGATCGCACCAAGCGTCGAAATCTCCCCCGCGCGCTTCAACGCCTGGACGACCGGAGCCCGCCCACTTCCTGGCGGCGACGAGGACCTCTTCGCCGAGCACCACCCCTACGGCACCGGGCTCACTCGCCGCCAGGGCACACCCGAGGAACGAGCCCAAGCCCTGGTCACACGCCTATCTGCCAGACTGGCAGAAGCCAGCCAGGTCATTACCGCCTTGGAGACCGAAGCCGCCGAATTCTCAGCCGGAGTCGGCGAACTCGCCGACGAGAACCTGCCCGAAGAGCAGCGCCGCGCTATCAACGCCCTCACGCGCAGTCTCGGCATGGAACTTCCAACCGAGTCCGGCGACGAACAAGCTTGAGGGCTCTTGCGGTCCGACGCTTCAGCAGAAGTTGCCTCGCCTGCCAACCTGACCAGGAACGCCGGGCCGACAACGCAGCTCCCGGCGGCGAGCCGGAAGACGATCGCTCGGCAGGCACTTGCCGCTCTGACCCGCGTTGAAGCTGGCGAAGCACCCACGACTGGGAGCATCCAGAACCGAATTACCCTAATTGTCCTAATTTTGGTTGAACTTCTTGTTCGAGAGTCAAGAACTCTGGCACTCCGAGCGACAGCGCGAGGCATCCTGCCGTCTTGATCAGGGTCCAGAGATAGCGCTCGGCGGGATCAGTGATCAGGCGGCCGATCCAGTACCGACCCATCTCTACAGCGAATGCGGCAAGCTCGTCGGCCGAGCATGGGTGCCCGATGTGTCTGGTGTGGAGACAGTGCGTAACCCTGGTAGTCGAGGCTCCTGCGGCGATGAGTTGTACACCAAGAAGGGCTTGGTCAAACCAGGGTGCGGCACGGGCGGCCCATCCCCAGTCCACGATGGTCAATTCCTGGCCGTTCACGAGGATGTTACCGCGGTGGATGTCGGTGTGGGCGACGTGTGCGCCGTCAAGCCTGCGCATCCGTTCGCGTTGGCCACCGATGAGGAATTCCTTCGCGGTACTCGCGACGAGCCCGGGATGGTCATCGACCAGTGTGCTCCAGTCGGGGGCGCTGTCGATGCGCTCGGTGATTGGAGGGAGCGCGCTGGTGCTCGCCTCGCCGCTGGGGGCCTTGATGAGGTTGGCGATTCGCTCGGACAGGGCCAGGCCTGATTCTGGTGGGTAGAAGTGCGGGTGCTCACCGTCGATGTGGTCGAACAGCAGGACGGACCAGTCGTGTCCTTCGAGCAGTCCGTGGAAGGGGGCGGAGGCTTGTCGGTGGATGGTTGAGGCGGTGGCTTCGACTCGGAGCGCTTGTACAGCCTCGATGTGATCGGTCGGGGCGGCTTTACAGAAGTACTTCCGGCTCCCGGCAGTGAAGGTCGCGGTGGTGATGGAGCCGTTGGTGTGGATGTTCGAGACGGCCGCCGGGTGGTCGGCCCAGCGGCTGACGAGGTTAGCCCAGCCGGGGGCGATGATCATGGGCGCGCCTCCTCGGGGGTGCCGAAGTAGATGGTGCGGGCGGCTGCGGCCAGGTGTGCCTGCTGCTTGGTGGGGATGCCGGTGCGGTTCCAGTGGAAGATGAGGTGGTGTGCGATCAGCGCTCGTAGACCGCGGGTCGTGCGGCCGCTGGCGGTGAGCTCGGCGAGGGAGCTGCCAAGCTTCGCGGTGGCGTCGAACCAGGACCGGTGGGGTTCGAGTCGGGGATTGGGTTGCTGCCAGGGGTCGCGGGTGAGGAGGGCGGCGAGCCGGGTCCGCCATGCCTGGTTGGGTTCGGTTGTGGTGGTCCGCATGGAGGTGATGCGCGCCCAGATGTCACCTTGCTCCCACCAGTCGAGTCCGGCCGCCCGCATGAGGTGGGCGGCCAGGAGGGTCGAGTAGGTGGCGCGGCTGGCGGTGAAGTCGGATTCGGTTAGGGCGGTGGCGAGGTGGCGGCTTTCGGCGTGGAAGAAGTCGTGGGCGGCCGCGATGGCTTCGGGTCCGCCGAAGGCGTGGGTCTCGGGTTCGTAGATGGCGGGGTTCCAGGCGGTGATGGTCTCGGGGACCAGGCCGTCGAGCGTTGCGTGGATCGCCTCCGGTTGGGTCGCGGGGTCGGGGGGTGCCCATCGGATGCGGAAGGGGTGTTTGCGGATGAAGAACCATGGCGCTGCGGCGGCGGTGAAGATGGGCAGTATCCGGTCGGTCAGGACCGTCTCAGCGGTGCTGGCGAGGTGGAGGTTGACTTGGTGCCACGCGGTCACTGGGTGGTGTCCTTTCAGGCCAGGAGAAGTAGGAGGTCCCAGGTCGGGTTGGGTTGGTGTCTGCTGGTGAGCGCGGCGAGCGCCTGACCTGGCTGTCCTTCGAGGAGATCGCTGCCGCCGCTCGGGCGTATCCGGTCAGCGAGGTGACTCAGGAGGTGGTCGTCAATGACGTCGGGCTCGTCCTGGTGTGCGCGCCAGGCGGTTTGGTAGATCCCGGCCCAGCCGTGGCAGAGCGAGGCGTCGGTGACGTGGGTGAGTTGGTCGGGGTCGGTCAGGCAGGAGCGCAGCGCGAGGGCGGCGGTGAGGGCGCGGTCGCGGTCGCCGAGGGCGATGCCGGCGAGCTGCTGGGCGCGGGCGATGCCGGGGGTGCCGTAGCACCAGGAGGGGCGGCCCGGCGCCGGTTGATCGGAGGTGTTCGCGTCGAGTTCGGCGAGGGTGATCCAGTGGGGCCACCACGGTGTGGTCGTGGATTGCTGCCAGTGGTCGAAGATCGCCAGGTAGTGGCCGATGGCTTCCGCGTGGGCGGGTCCGGTGGTCTGTTCGATGGTCGCGAGCGCGAGGAGGGCGAGGGGTCCGGCGATGCCGTGGGCGATCCCGAGGTTGCCGTGGCCGCCGGCCAGGGGCGGGTCGGTGACGTTGGGGGCGTGGTCAACCCACCAGAGGGGGAGGCCGTCGCAGTTGCAGCGGGCGGGGTCGGCCAGGAGCGCGAGGTGATCGAGGATAGCGGCCAGTTCGGCCGCGACCGGGTCGGTGTGGAGGAGGTAGGCGCCCAGGCCGGTCAGTCCGGTGAACAGGTCGTAGCTCTCAAAGCGCGCTGGCCGTCCGGTGCGCAGGCGCCGGTCGGCGGCCTTGAGGTGGGTTCGGATGACACCGAGAGCGGCCCGATGGAGGCGATCGGGGACGCGTCCGCCGGTGGCGGTGGCGACGGTAAAGGCGATCGCGGGTGCGCCGGTGAGCAGTCCGGCTTTGGCCCCAGCGTAGACGGACCGGCCGGTGGCGGCTTTGATCCAGTTCAGGGGCGGATGTGGCGGGTCCGGGTGGGCGGCCAGGTACAGGCCGGTGCCGAGCGGCCCGCTGGCGAGGTCGGTGGCCGTGAACGGATCGTGGGAGGCGTCCGGGATCGTGAGGGAACGGTCGTAGTCGGCGAGGTTCATCGCGGGTGTCCTTGCTGGTGGTGGTTGGCGAGTGCGAGGCTGCGGGTGTAGTAGAGCAGGCGTCGTTCGGTCTCGGGGTCGGGTCCGAACAGGCGGTTGCAGACCAGATGCAGGAGAGCGGCGGTGACTTCGCTGAGGTCTGGTGGTTGCTCGGTGTTCTGGTGCTGTTGTCGGTAGTTCGCGGCTACGGCGTGGCGATCGGACCAGGGGGTGTCGTTGTTGGTCGGGGCGGCGTACCGGTGCCGAGCGCGGTTGCGCGTGTGGCGGGCGCGATGGCGAGCGGCGTGCGTGGCGGTGATCGTCTCGGGGGCGTGCTGATCGATGTGGTCGATCAGCCAGGCCCACGCTGTTTCAGGGGTGTCGGCCAAGGATTCGGCCAGGTGCAGGAGGTTGACGGCTGACCCGGCGTCGCGGTCGATACTGGACGGTTCTGTGCTGCTGAGGATCGCAGCCGCGCATGTGGAGTCGGCCACGAAGAGATCTTCGGCGACTGCCAGCAGGGGGCCGTGTCCGTAGCGGTGAGTCTCGGGTCGGTAGGTCGCCAGGTGGCAATCGGAGATCAGGCCGGCCTCGATCAGGAAGCTGGTCCATTCGGCGATGGCCTCCAGGTCGCCGCGGCCGGTGCGCGGGAGGCGTAGGCGCAAGTGCGGTGCGGGGTCGGGGTAGTGGAGGTACCACGCGCCACCCGTGCTGAGCTGGTCGGTGAACGCGGGCAGGTGTCGGGTGATGATCCGTTCGGCCTCGGCGGTGTCGGTGAAGAGATGGAGGCTCCACCAGCGGCCCGTTCCGGGCGGCTGGGCGGTGGCCGGTGACGCGCCGGGGCGGCGTGGGGCTGGTGCCGGTCGGGCCGGTGGGGCGATGAGGGGGACGTTGATCTCGTGGGATCGGGAGGCGATCCAGTCGGTGCTGCCCGGTTCGGGGGCTTCGCGCAGCTCGACGGTGCCACCGCGTCGCTGCTCGACGTGGAGCATCTGGCGGTGCTCAGGTCGGTCGAGGTCAAGCGTGAAGCGCACGTCGGTCGCGCCTACGGCGACGAACCACGCCAGGCCGGTCCGGTCGCACCATGCGGCGAGATCACGGTCCCAGTCGGTGAAGTCCTGGTTCGGGTCGAGGAGCGCGGCGTCGAGGCGCCAGCGGGCGGGAGCGAGGATCAGTTGTCCGTACTGGACTCTCGGGAGTACGGGGAGGGCATTCGCCGCGCCCCACGTCCACGGGCCGAGGGCGGTGTCGAAAGCGACGGTCAACTCGGTCAGGAACCGGGTGGCCGGGTGCTGGTACTTGACCGGTTCGATGGCGTTGCAGGTCAAGGTGCGCACTGGTTGGCCGGTGTCGAGGTTGACAGCCCAGAGTCGTTCGGCGTCGCCGGTGATGCCGATCCGGTCGGGCCGCAGGGCGGTCGGGTCTGCGGGGTGTTCGCCGATGGGGATGAGTGTGTCGAGCAGGCGAGGGTGGGCGGCGAGGTCGGTCAGGTCGTCGGCGAGCGGGACCGGTGAGGTCTGGGCCCACCGCCAGCCCGGGTGGGCCCGTTGGAGGTCGGTCAGGGCGTCGCGGGCGGCGGTCGTCGCGGTGGGGTCGAGGTAGGTCAGGTGTCGTCCGGTCGAGTGGAACAGCGAAGGTGAGGCGGTGCGGACGGTGGCCGTGAAGTCGCCTCGGTCGACGGCTCCGGGGGCGTCGGCCGCGATGGTGAGGGTGACTTCGGCGCACGGCGGCGCGGTGGCATCGCTCTGGGAGAGCTCGTCGATGAGCGCGTCGGTCAGGTGCAGCGTGGTCTCGCCTGCCAGGAGGGTGTGTTCGGCGAGTGCGAGGAGTCGGCGGTCGCGGTCGCCGAAGGCGGGGGCCGGTGCCGGGAAGGCCGAGCCGCGGTAGCCGGCCGGGGGGCCCAGTCCGGCGGCGGGGTCGAGAAGCCGTGGCAAGGAGACGACGTGGCCGGGACCGTAGTGGTCGAGCCAGCGGCGATGGTAGTCCTGCCAGGCCGGGTCGCCCTTGGGGTGGGGAGAGAGGCGCAGGAGTATGTCGGCGGCCCGGGCTGCGGCTCGGGCGACCGGTTCGGGGACGGTGAGGGCGGCATCGTAGGCCGCGTTGATGATCGTCGAGGTCTGCGAAGGCGGGGTGCGGACCGGAAGGGCGGTGATCGAGGTTGCGGTGTCGGTCAGCAGGAGTCGGTGTTCGATGAGTCCGGCGATGACGCGGTGGCAGGCGTCGACGGCCAGGGCTGGGTGGACGGTGCTGATCGCCTCGGTCAGGGCCTCGATGGTGACCGGCTCGCTCGCGGTGTCCCAGAGGGTCGACAGCGGCTTGGTGCGCCGCACGGTGATCGTGCGCGGTTCGGTCTCGATGGTGTCCGCCGGTGCCCAGGGCAGGATGATGCAGGTGGGTCGTTCAAGTGCGAGGGGGTTGCGGCACACCGTGATCTGGCCGAAGTTCGGTTCGCTCGGCCGGGCCGGGGCGTCGGTCTCGGTGACGAGCCGAGCGTAACTGGTGTGGTGGACGATGGTCGGCTCGGCAGGCAGGTCGAGCGCGGCCGCGGGGCCGATGACTGCTGGCAGGCAGGCGGCCCAAGTGCCGAACGGGGTGGCGCGGGAGTGGTGTCTCAGCAGGTAACGGGCGAGCGAGGTCGCGGCACGTCGGACATCGCGATCGGAGCCGTGGCCGGTCAGGATTGAGGCGACCGCGTCGGCCAGGTGCGGACTGGCGAGGGCGACGGCGGCCGCGAAGCCCGCGTCGGCCCAGCGGGACTTGATCCAGTCGCGTACCTCGGCCGTGGGGGCGGCGAAGTCCGGGAGATCGGGTAGTCGGTCGGTGGTGGTGGAGAGACGGGCGATCAGGCCCGACGTGGCCGTGAAGGTCATCGCGGAGCGGTCTTTCGGTCTCGGTCGGATTTGAGAACAGCGGGGTACCGCCGCGGCGGTACCCCGCTGGCCTGCCTCAGGTGCAGGTCACGCAGGCGCTGGCCCGGGTGCTGGTGCAGTTGTCGGACGTGGCCTCCATGAGGGTGGCGTACTGGTCGCCTTCGACGAAGCTGATGTCCAGGTCGAACTCCTCGACGCTGACGTCAGGGGTCTCGATGGTGGTGCTTTCCATGGGTTTTCCTCCTCTCTGGTACTCGGGGGACGAGGACTTTGCCCTGCTCACGCATCGGGCCAGTCGACGGTGATGCGTGAGCAGGGACGTTCTTCGACCAGCCCTGCCGGGAGCAGGGCCGAGCTGGCACCGGTCGGCCAGACGGTGATGCGCGCTTCCTTGCCCCTGGCGCAGGCGTCCCAGTCGCGGACCAGAGCCGCCAAGCGCTCGGCGAGCGCTTCGGCGTCCGGGCCGTGCCCCTGTGCGCCGATCTCGTAGTGGTCGGAGTCGGCTCGTGGCTCATCCCGGAGCGTGAGGAACGCGAGGTTGCGGTCGTTGTAGAGCGTGATTGAGCCGAGGCCGATGATGGTTTTGAGCCTTCCGGATCGCCGCGCCTGCGTGGCGGCTTTGAGGTGGGCGGTGTTCTGCGACCAGGCCGCGATCCACAGTTCCAGGTCGTTCCAGATCGTCGTCGGAGTCACCTCGGCCCCGGTCCAGACGGTGACCGGGTCAGTCTCGATCGCCGCTCGCATCGATTCGGGTTCGATCGGCTGGTGGGAGTCGACGCGCAGTCCGGTGCCGTCCTCATCGAGGAACACGGCGCGCTCGTCGAAGGCCATGCCGCCCTGGCCGGGGACGAAGCCGCCGAAGTCGTAGCCGGTGGAGACGAGCCGGTCGCCGTCGCGCTCGAACCTGACGGTGCGGGTCATGCTGCGCAGCCGCAGTGGCGCGACGATCGCGCCGCCGGGTTTGAGCTGGTCGCGCCAGGCTGGAGGGATGTCGGCGCAGGTGACGGTGACGATGATCCGGTCGAACGGGGCGGCCTCGGCCGCGCCCTTGGAACCGTCGGCGCAGACCAAGCGGACCGAGTCGAATCCGGCCGCAGTCAGGGAGGCACTGGCGCGGTCGATGACGGATTGATCGATGTCCACCGACACCACCGCGCCACCGGGCCCGACCAGTTCGCTGATCAGGGCCGCGTTGTAGCCGCCCGATCCGATCTCCAGCACCCGCATGCCCGGACCGATGCCGGCCTGGTCGAGCATCGTGGCGATGATGTTCGGCGCTGAGACGGTCGAGGTCGAGACTCCACGCTCGTTCTGCTCGTAGCGCACGATGTCGTTGGCGTAGGCCGCTTCGAGGCTGGCACCAGGGCAGAACTCGTGCCTCGGCACCCGCTCGAGCGCGGCCCGAACTGCGGGCGAGAGCGGGCGTCCGATCTGGTCGGCCTCGGAGGCCACTGCTTCGACCATGGCAGCTCGGAGTTGTTCGGCCCGCTGGTCGTTCGCTTCGGTAGTGGGCATGTGGGTCCCTTCATGGTTGTGTGGTCCGTCCCTATGCGCATGGTGTCGCGTCAGGGCGCCAAATCGGGGTAGGACAGAGATGGCTGCGGTGCGCCGTCATTGGTCGAGCGTTGCGCTGACGATTCCCATTCGGCGTAGAACTGCTCGAGATACATCTCCATGAATACGTGGCGCTTCTCGGCTATGTCCCGGGCCGATTCGGTGTTCAATCGTTCCTTCAGCAGCAGCAACTTTTCGTAGAAGTGGTTGATGCTGGTGCCCCGGTGGTTGAGGTACTGCTTGGTGGTCGCATGGAGTTGGACCGGCACCGAGGGATCGTGCATGGCGCGGCCCTTATGGCCGCCGTAGGTGAAGCACCTGGCGATGCCGACCGCGCCCAGGGCGTCGAGTCGGTCAGCGTCCTGGACGCACATGCCTTCCAGGGTCAGCGGGGTCGTTGGCGTCTCGGCGCCCTTGAAGGAGAGTCCGGCGATGTCGCCGGCGAGACGGTCGGCCCGGTCGGTGTCGACACCTTGGGCGAGCAGCCATGTGCGTGCGGTGCGGCTCCCGGAATGTTCGTCACCGGTGAACTTGAAGTCGGCCACGTCGTGCAGGGCGGCGATGAGCTCGACGTCCTCGAGATTCGCTGCTTCGGCTCGTGCGAGTCGGCGGGCCATGCGGAAAACCCGCATCACGTGGTGGATGTCGTGGCCGGTCGCATCGGCGGCGAGCTCGCTGGAGGCATGGTCCAGCGCGGATTGCACGAGCGGCGACGAGGGTTGTCTCTGGTCTGGAGTCTGGGATTCGGTTGAGTGCATAGCGTTCTCCAATGCCGATAGTGCGGTTCTGTGGTTCGCGGAGGCGGAGGGATTCGAACCCTCGGGACGGGGGCTGCCCGCCCACTGGTTTTCAAGACCAGCGCGATAAGCCAGCTCTGCCACGCCTCCGGGGTGGGGCCGCCACTGCGAGTGGGAGGTCGCGGCTGGTCGTGGCGGCCCCAGTCTCTGGTTGGGTCACGGTGGTGGGGGTGGGTCGGTGGCGAGCTTGGCGAGCGTGGCCTTGTGCGGTGCCAGCCAGGAACGGATCCGCATATCGCCGATCGCCCACTCGTCGGTCACTCGCTCGTAGTCGGTGATCGCGCCGTCGGCATCGACGGTGATGCGGGCGTGTGGGACGAGGACGGTGTCGGCCCCGACGCGGCTGATCACCGATACCTGGAACTGGTCGGTACGCGGTTCGGCTTCGATGGCCACGTGCAGCACGTCGCCTTGGAAGGTGAACAGCACGGGCGCGTCGGCGAAGTCGCGGAGTCGGTCTTGTGTCATGACTAGCCTCTCTTCGATCAGTGCCGAGCGAGTTGCGGCTGGCGCATCTGGGCGAACATGCCGTAGTCGCCGAACGCGTTGTCGATGTCGGCGGGGTGGAGCCCGTAGCGGCCCAGCCCGTACTCGTGCGCGCGGGCCCGAGCCGGGCGGGCCAGAATCGACTCGAGCGCGGCCGCGTCGGTCTGGCTCCAGCGCGTGCCCAGCAGCCGGTAGAGCTCGGGGACGGCTGCGTGGGGGTCGGCGGTCAGCCAGTCGTAGGGGACGTCGATGATCCGTTCGGGCTGGATGCGGGGGCGCTGGTCGCGGGCGCGTTCGACTAGGCGGGAGGTCTGGCGCAGGCACATCTGCCCGATCTCGGCCAGGTCCGGGCGGCGGACATGGAGTCGGGTGGAGGTCTCGACCAGGGAGCAGATCGATCCGAGCACGGTGGCCGGGTCGCGGTGCATCCACACGATCGACGCGACGGGGAACAGGCGCACCAACTGGTCGAGGTGTTCTAGGTGGGTCGGGGATTTGAGCACCCACCGGGCGCGGGGTCTGCCGTGCTGGAGGACTTGGAGGGCCTGCTTGAAGAAGTCGTAGTCGCCCGTCCAGTCCCGCTCGGTCAGCCATTGCTCGTATTCGCGCATCTGGGCGCGCGCCAGGTGATGAGCGCCGTGCGGCATCAGGTGCGGCTCCTCGTCGACCTTCTCGGGGTCGAGCGGGTGGATCGAGATCAGCGCCGGTGCCAGCCGGTGGACGGTGTCGAAGGCGCGGGCCAGGCGGCGGCTGATCGCCTGTTCCTCGGCCTCGGGCCGGGCCAAGTCGGTGTGCATGTACTCGCGCAGCAGCGGCCCGCGATGCCCGGCCGAGTGGGCCAGGATGTTGTGCGTCAGCGTCGTCGCCGTGCGGGGAAGCCCGACGACGATGATCGGGCGTTCGATGACCTCGTCGCCGATCTCGGGGTGCTGGGCGTGCAGGCGCTGAATGCGGAAGTAGTTCTCCATGCGGGCCTGGACGTCTTTGACCGCCGAGATCCAGCCGACCGACCGGAGCCGGTCGACTCCGGCGAACCAGGCCAGCAGGTACTGGAACGAATCGATAAGGGCCGGGTCGCCGATCTCGGTGTCGGTAGCGAGCCCGGCGGCCCGCGCCGCACGGGCGCGGAGCCGCGCGAAGGTGCGGGGCGGTCGGGCTCGGCCGCGGGCGGTCGGCCACAGCAGGCTGTCGAGGATCGGAACCATCGCCGAGGTGCGTTTCATCGTCTACTCCAGGGGGTTGCGGTTGTAGTTGGGGGTCAGAGTCCTTGGCCTGGTGGGGCCTTGGGGCCGGTGCGCAGGCGTCGCACGGCTCGGACGATCAGGTGCAGTCCGGTGGCGGTGGTGACCAACCCGGCGGCGCCGACCGCGACTGCCAGCGCCACATCGTCGTCCCACAGGCCTACGGCGGTGGCGATGCCGGCGAGCCCGAAGCCCCACAGAATCACCGGCCCGGTCAGGCGGGCCGCCCATTCCAGAGCGACGCTGGCGGTGTTCAAGCGGTCCACGGCCGGATCGCCTCCCCACAGTTGTTGGCGGCTGGCGGTGTGTCGCCTGCTGGGTGCGGTCCGGTCACGATCCTCCTCCGAGCTAGCCGAAGACAATGACGGCGGCGATCGCGGCGATGACCAGGCCGAGCGTGAAGCGTCTGGCCTTCCATCGCTGGTAGGGGGAGGACCACAGAATCGCGAAGAAGATCAGCAGAATGCCGACAACGATCCCGGGGACGGCGGCGAGCACGTCGACGGAGAAGGATGCGGTGAGGTGAAGGTCCATAAGGGTCTAGTCCTGGGTCGGGGTCAATGCTGGTGGATGTCGTAGACCGGGCTGCCGCCGCATTTGCGGCAGTTGCGCCATCGGCGGTGGGTGCTGAGGCGCATGAGGGCCATCCAGGACGGCTCCCAGTCGCGGCCGGTCCCGTCGCAGGCGCGGCAGGCGTCCTGGGTGTAGGTGTGGCGGGAGTAGAGGACGACGCCGATCCAGAAGGCGGCGATGGCCACACAGAGGAGGGCGGTCTTGAGCAGGGTGGACATGTGGGATACCTGGGTGCGTTAGCGATGGGGGAGGTCGGGGTTGCCGCCGAGGGTGACCGGTGGTGGGGGCCGGTGGCGGCGTCGCGGGTTTCAGACATGGTCGTCTCCCGGGGTAGTGATGCCAGTGTGGAGCTGGATGCCGAGTTCGGTGTCGAGGTCGGTGCCGTCGAAGATCGTGGCTACGGCTGCCTGTACGGCTCGGGTGACGCCTTCGCGCGCCTTCGAGCCGTGCTGGAGCCCGAGGGCGTGGGCGCCTAGTGACCATTCGGCTTCGAGATTGCCGTCGTCGTCTCGCTCGAAGACCGCGATCGGCCGGTCGCTTCCGCCCGGCTCGTAGGCGACGAGATCGAGCATGGTGCCGCCGTGGTCGGTGGCCGTCAGGACCATCTCGCGGGCGAAGCGATGGAACCGCGCGAGCGTGTCTCCAGCGCGGATGGGGCTGGTGCTCTGCTGGTTGACCATGGGCTGTTGCTCCAGTCTGGTTCAGTGCTGGTAGTAGCCGCTGCGGAATGTCGGGTCGACGGCGATCCAGAGTCCTTCGCCGGTCTTGCGGACGGTCTCGCGCACTGCTGTTCGGTCGAAGTCGTCGACACCGATCCAATCGGCGAAGCAGTAGTTCGAGCGCACCCGTGGTTCGAGCGGGTAGCCGTGCTGTCGGCGGCCGAGCAAGGTGACTGTCGCCAGCCAGACGGTGCGGTCGGCGGAGCGGAGCAGTTCGACGGCGACGCTGGCGGCGTTCCATCGGGCCGAGAACCGCAGTTCCCGGTCGTCGATGACGGTGGTGTCGACCAGGCTCCCGGCGATCCACTCTGCGGTCGCTACCCGCGTTTGTGGACCTTCCACAGGTTCGTGATCTCCGTCTTGGCTTTGTCGATCTCGGATGCTGACCAGTTCGACGGCAGCGCGAACCGCGGCTGTCCTGAGTCGAGTCCGGTCGCGACGGTGCGCTTCTTTGACTCGGGGTCGGGATGGACGCGCAGTAGGCTGGCCGAGTCCGCCTCGGTCTCGGCGTACACGCGGTAGTGCGCGCCGTCGTCGCCGATGCCGAGCTTGAACTCGCCGATGTTGATCTTGGCGCCGGGCTGCGGTTCGGCTTCCGTGGTGGTCATGCGATCACCTTCCACTGCCGCAGGAATCCCTCGAGGGCGTCGAAGAAGGCCTTCAGGTTCTCCTCGCCGCCGATGAGCGCGCGGTAGGTCGGGTGCCACCGCTCGGTCAGTCGGCCGTCGAAGTCCAGCACTGCCGGGCCGAGTCCCATGCGTTGGTTGCCCTTGGTCGCCTCGCACCAGAAGAAGTTGTCCCCGGTGCGTTGGACCAGGATCTCCTCGGCCTGGCATCCGGCGACCTGGCTCATGTCGATCGAACATCGCAGTTCCTTCATAACGGCCTCACTCCCATCGCCGCGGGCAGATCGCGGTAGGCGTAGGCGGCCCCTGGCGGGAGGCCGGCCTCGGCTTCGGTGAGGAGGTGTTCCCGGGCGGCCTGCCGTAGTTCGGCGGTGGTGGCGAGTTCTTTGAAGTCCTGGATTGCGGCGGCGCGTGCGGCGCAGCCGTCGCGTCCCCATCGCTTGCCGCAGCACATGCAGACGCGGCGGCCGAAGCCGAAGAAGGTCCGTGTCCAGGCGTAGTGGAACCGGAGATCGAACTTCGCGGCCCGGCGCCTTCGATGGCGTTCCTGGCCCGGGGACTCGTCGCGCGTCTCGGCGCTGGCGGGTCCCCGACGTATCATGGTCGAGGTCATGGGAGCTGTAGCCTCCTGTGATTTCAGAGGCGGCCCGCCCGAGATGCGTTCCGGCAAGATCTCATGCTCGAAGCGGGCCGCCCGTCTTTGTGATGGCGGGAATCGATGAAGTTGTGCCCGCCCGCCTCCGCAGACCCCTCAGTGAGGGAGACGGGCGGGACCGGGCCGCCTCGCGGCAACGACGGTCGAACCGCCCTGCGAGTCAGCAACCGCGCTAGCGGCGCCCCTGAGTCAAGTCACTCTCAGCAACATCATGACTCTTGTCACCAGATTATGTGTGATCTAATCTATGGATGTCAAGAGTTGAAATTCAACTTGTTGATCCGCGTGTCGTACAGTCTCGGGATAGGTTATGCCGCCCCCAGCAAGTACGTGATCGCGGGGTAGGGTTTCGAAAGGTAGAAGGATGCCCGCTGACCTGGAGGTAGACACGATGAAGCGTCCGATCGGGCCCACAGTCCCGCGCTGGCAACTCGGTGCTCTGCTCCGGCAAGCTAGGCTCGCGGCGAATCTTGACCAATCGGATGCCAAGGATCATCTCGGATGCTCGATGGGAAAGATCACGAACATCGAGACCGGCCAAGTAGGCGTGGTGAAGTCGGTGGTCAAAGACCTGCTCGACCTCTACGGCATCAACGACCCTGACGAGCGTGAGCGGTATTTCGAACTCCAGCGCCTTGGGAAATCGCGAGGATGGTGGGCGAGCCACGGTCAGCTTCCGACAACGTTCCAGGACTTCCTGGGCGTCGAGTCGGCTGCCACCATCATCGAGGGCTTCGAACTCTCGATCGTTCCGGGGCTGCTTCAGACCGAAGATTATGCTCGGGCTCACGAGCAGGCTCTGGCACCCGGCCAGTCGAACGATTGGATCGAACGCCAGGTCGAACTTCGGATGGATCGCAGGAAACACGTCCTTGAGGCTGACGATCGTCCGCGGCTGTGGGTCATCCTCGACGAGAGCATTCTTCATCGCCTGGTGGGTGGACGGGAGGTCATGAAGGAGCAGTTGACCTACATGCTTGACCAGATAGAAACCAAGATCTGCGAGTTCCAGATCGTCCCGTTCTCTGCCGGTGACTACGCAGGCACCCTCGGCAAGCTGGACATCTACTCGTTTGACGAGGAACTGCACACGCCTATAGCCTTCGTTGAGTCGCAGGCAGGCAGCCTCTACATGGAGAAACCCGAGGAGCTGCGGCGCTGCATCGACGCCTATACTTACATCAGGTCCACCGCGCTCAGCCCGGAAGAATCGGTAAAGCTCTTGAAACAACGAGCGCAGAACCTCTAGGGAACTGTCATGACGAGCCTTGAATTGAACTCCATCACCTGGCGGAAGTCCAGCCGATCCTCGGCCAACGGCAACTGCGTCGAGGTTGCATGCCCGCACGACACCGTGGTCGCCGTCCGTGACTCGAAGCTGCCGACTGAAGGCGACTTCCCGCACCTGTTGGTCGACGCAGATGCCTGGTCCGGTCTGATCGCCGGAATCAAGGACGGCTCGATCTCCTAGCCCCAGCCGACTTTGGCAAGGGCGTGTCTCCAGGGGGACACGCCCTTGCCTTTTGTGCTTTTTCAGGTGGTTTTTCATCTATCCGCCCGTTCCGATCGTTGAACGCGTTTCGTTCTTGGTGAACCCAATCGGAAGCCGAGCTTCGGACCGTGGGTCGCCGACGACCCTGTTGAACAGGCGGTCGCCCTCGAACGCAGCTCGTCCGTGCAACCAGCGGGTGTTATCGAGGACGAGACCTTGGCCTGCGCACAGTTTGAAGCGGATCTGATGTTCGAGCAGGGCTTCGCGCAGGCTTTCCCACGCGCGCCGAGCATCTGAGGCCACTTCGACCAAGTCGTCGGCGCGGTAGCGCATCGCGACGTGGTCCCTCGCGAGGAGCTCGAACGTTGCCGCCGGCAACGCACCGGCCCCGAACCTGACAGCCTCTGGCTGGGAGAGGGTTTCCGCGGCCTGCGGATCGTGGGTTTGGAGGTGGCGGTAGACCGCCGCTCCATCGATCACCACCGTGGTACCGCCGATGGGTGCGGGGCTGACGCAGGCCAGGGCGAGTAGGTGTGGGGGATTCGGAAGACTCGACCCCTCGGTGTGCGGGCGGACCGCAGCCCTGCTGAACCCGACTCCGGCCGCGCGCTGGACTAGGTCTTCATCGGGACGGATGCCTGTGACATGGTCGGCGTCGGCGTCCCGATGGCCCCTTGAAATCATGAACGCACTGGCAAACCTGGTGAGCTGTGTTCGATCGGCGATGCCGGCGAACGTCACGATGCCGCGATCCCTCAGAGCCTCAACGACGGCCGCAGGCTGCTGATGGTCGACGTAGAAGTGTTCGAACTCGGACATGTGCTGCCTCCCGATTGCCGTGCTCACTCCACTGTCGGTGGTGGTCATGCCGCACTGCAAGACTCTGCACTTGACACGTAGTCAACATCGGCCTGAGCTGCGCGGACGGAGGTTGACAGATTGTCAACCCGATCGCGCTTCTCAGATGGTGCTTCTACTGAACGCACGTGCTAGCGTCCAAAAGGACCCGATTCCACTCCGAGGTTCTGGAGCCACGATGAGCGATCAACCCGCCTGGCAGCCAGCGCGATTCCCGGTCTCGATCAAGGGCGTCGCCGCCTGGGGCGGCGAGATTCTCCTGCTGCGGAACGAGAGGGACGAATTCGAGCTTCCCGGCGGCAAGATCGAGATAGACGAGACCCCGACCAGTTGCCTGGCGCGAGAGATCCAGGAGGAGACCGGCTGGAACGTCGCGGTCGCCGACATCCTCCACTCTTGGCTCTACCACATCAAGGAAGGCGTGGACGTCTTCGTGGTGGCCTACGGCTGCCCGGTCCTTTCCGACAAGCCCCCGCGAGTGAGCCACGAGCACAAAGAAGCTCGACTTTTCAAGCCCGCCGAGGTACCCGACCTCAACATGCCCGAGGACTACAAGATCGCCGTCGACAAGTGGTGCCGGATGCAGGGGCTGGAGTGATGCGCGATGGCGCTGGTCTGTGGCACCTGCGGGACCGAGCTGCATGACGGAAGCTCCTGCGTGGCCTGTCGTGCAGCCGATGGTCTGATGCCCGCCCTTCCAGGGGCGGGACCGGCCCGCGTCGCTGTGCTGGCCTGGTTGCAACCTCGAGCTCAAGCAGCACTCGCCACTGGCCGGCTCTCACTGATCCTGCGGACCTGGCGCTCAATCACCGGCACACAGCAGGCCGAGATCGCAGACGCGCTGGGGTACACAACCACCTACCTCTCGAAGATCGAGAACAACCGCCGAGACATCACCAACCTCGCCGACCGCCGCCGCATCGCCGACTACCTCGGGCTCGCACCGCACGTCCTCGGCGTCACCGACGAGCAGAGTGGCGACTACCGGACCATGCTGGAGTTCGGCGAGGCCACCCTGCGCCTGGCCGCAGTCGCCCGCAACGCCGGACGCCCTGCCGCGGCGCTGAACGAACTGTGGCCGCTCATCCAGAAGCTTGAAGACCGCGTTCAGCACGGCTACATCGATCCGGGGATGGTCTCTCTGCTCGCTAGAGCCCGGAGCGCGCTCGGGGTCTACCTCGGCGACATCCTCCCGGCCCAGGGCCTCGCAGTCTCGTCCCGGTGGACCGGCCGCGCCCTCGCGCTGACCGAACGACTCGGCGACGCCGACCTCCACGCGCGAGCGCTGCGCAGCCACGGCAACGAACTGCGCAAAGCCGGCAACCTCGAAGGGGCGATCCGGCGACTGCGTCAAAGCGCTGAACTCGCACACAACGACCTGAAACCGACCGTACTGACCGCGCTGGCGCGAGCAGCGGCCGAAGCCGACGCGCCGGAGCTGTTCGACGAGGTCGTAGCCGACGCCCGGCGGCTGGCCGACACCACCGCGCCTTCGGCACTGTTCAACGGTGCGATCGTCGCTGAGGTGCACCTTCGGGGCCTGCTGCACTTGGGCCGGAAGCGCGAAGCCGCCCGGATCCTTGAAGTACCGATCGAAGGCGCTGCCGGCTCAGCACCGCAATGGCGTGCGATCGCCATGATCACCAAGGGCGAAGTGCTGGCTGAAACCGGTGCGACCGAGGATGCCGCAAGGCTGCTACCGCAGGCAGTCAACGAGGCACGGGCCTGCCGTCTGCCCCAGCAGCTCCAGCGGATCGCTCGCCTCGCCAAGGTCTCACCAAGTCTCGAAGCAATAGCAATGGACAGCCGCACCGCACTGGGTGAACTCGCGGCGGCCAAACCTGGTACACACGATCACCGCATTCCACAGCAAGATTGATCTAGGAAGGGCCACCCCTGAATGTCTTCGATCGATGAGTTCAGCGCCGCCATCGGCGCGGCAGCCGAGGCCGTCGAATCCGTCATTACCGCGACCAGCAGCGCGAAAGCCTCCGGCGATGAGTTGTCCGGGCAACTGGCGCAGTTGGGCTTGGAGGGCAAGACCAACCAGATCAACGCCGTCGGTCAGCGGCTCGAATCCGAAGCACTCGCCGCAGCAGCACAACTGCAGGAACTGCTCAGCGAGATCCAGCAGCAAGCCGAAGCAACTCGCGGTTTACAAGGCGCACCGAGGGCCGGCACCAACGCCGGGGCCAGCAGCCCGGCACCACCCGAAACCACCGCTCCATCACCAGAGTCTTCGAGCGGACCGATGGCACCGCGCGAGATCGGTGGCCGGCTCTATTCGATTCACGCACAAGAGCGCATGGCCGATCCCACCCGCAACGTCTCGGCACCAGAGATCGAGCGGGCGATCACGGATGGGAAGAATCGGCCCGGCACGCGGCCTGGCACGATTGATTACTATGACGCCGAGGCGAAGATCCACGTTGTGACCAACACGGCCGGAGACGTCGTCACCGTCCGGCGACAGTCGAGAACCCCAGGATGGGCGAGGTAATGGACACTACCCAGGAACGCGTGCGCGCATCGATCCGCGAGGCCATCGAGAAATACCGGTCCGGCACGACCACCCTGAACGACCTCGTCGGGAGCCTACTGCCCATGCTCGAAGAGTTGCAGCCCGAGGAGGTTTGGGATAAGGCCTACGAGCTCTACAACGAGCTCGACACCTACTACGGCTTGCTCGCCACGGGCGAGGTGGTGCAGCGGCACGGCCGCGACTTCCCGCTCACTTCAGACCAGCGAGCTGAGGTCGACCGCATGCTCGGCGGTATCGAGGAACTCCTCACCTAATCACCCGGTTCGCTACCGGCACACGGTGCCGCCAATGTCAGGTTTCGTCTGGGTTCTGAAGCAATTCACGGTGCGGCGGGCGGCGGTGTCTCGGCGGTGCGTATTAGACGGCTCCGTCTCGGATCCGTAGGGATTGGCTCCAAGACCCAACCATCAGGAAACTGGTGCGGGACCGTCTCCAGGAAGGTCGCGCCCCGGAAGACCATGATGCTGTCGAAGGTCACGTCCCGGAAGTCCGCGCCGCCTTCGAAGCTCGCGAGCTGAAAGTGCGCGTCGCCCGTGAAGGTCGCGCCCTGGAGGACTGTGTGGCCGGTGAAGGTCGAGCCCCAGAAGTTCGCGCCGCCTTCGAAGCTCGCGAGCTGAAAGTGCGCGTCGCCCGTGAAGGTCGCGCCCTGGAGGACTGTGTGGCCGGTGAAGGTCGAGCCCCAGAAGTTCGCGCCGCCTTCGAAGCTCGCGAGCTGAAAGTGCGCGTCGCCCGAGAAGGTCACGTCCCAGAAGTCCGCGACGCCGGGGAAGGTCGCGCCCCGGAAGACCGAGAGGCTGGCGAAGGTCACGTCCCGGAAGTCCGCGCCGCCTACGAAGCTCGCGAGCGGAAAGTGCGCGTCGCCCGTGAAGGTCGCGCCCGGGAGGACTGTGTGGCCGGTGAAGGTCGAGCCCCTGAAGTTCGCGCCGCCTTCGAAGCTCGCGAGCTGAAAGTGCGCGTCGCCCGTGAAGGTCACGTCCCAGAAGTCCGCGTCGCCGGTGAAGGTCGCGCCCCGGAAGACAGCGTCGGCACTGAAGGTCGCGCCCCGGAAGTCCGCGCCGCCGCCGAAGGTCACGTCCCAGAAGTACGTGGCACTGGTGAAGGTCGCGTCCCGGAAGTCTGCGCCGCCGCCGAAGGTCACGTCCCGGAAGAACGCGGCACTGGTGAAGGTCACGTCCCAGAAGTCTGCGCCGCCGGTAAAGGTCGCACTCTGGAAGAACGCGGCACTGGTGAAGGTCACGCCCCCGAAGTCCGCGCCGCCGAAGGTCACGTCCCGGAAGTCCGCGCCGCCTTCGAAGCTCGCGCCCCCGAAGTCCGCGCCGCCTTCGAAGCTCGCGCCCCCGAAGTCCGCGCCGCCGCCGAAGGTCACGTTGATGAAGTCGGCCCAGGTCAAGTGGCAGCCTCTGAACAGGAGGTTGTCGAGCCGGGCGTTTCGCAGGTTCAGGCGGGAGTGTTCCCAGTAGAGGTCTTCCCTATTGGGATTCAGGTGGCGCTGCATGATCTCCTGGGCGATCAGGCGTACCTCGCGTTCTCCCTCGTCAGTGGTGGCTTCGGCGGGTGGGGGGCCGACGGGTTCGAACTGGCGAGCCGGAAGCGGTGCGCTCGGCTCGGTGCTTGTGGGCGTGTAGGGCAGCCGGAGATAGGAGCAGATCTCGTCCAGAACGACTTGCCGGAGGTCGGTGTGCTGTTGGCCGATGCGTTCGAGGTTGTGGAGTCCGCCGATGCGGACGGCGGGATTGTCGGAGCCGAGTTGCTCGACGGCGCGAATGCGCGCGTCGGTGATCCGGCGTTGAAGCGCGTCGTCCTCGGTGTTAGCGGTGGACCGCTCGTGGTGTTGCTGTCGGCGCAGAGCCAGGATCAGGCCAGCGATCGCGACGAACCCCGCACCGGCCGCGAGTGCGTTTCGGCGGGCTTCGGCCCGCATCTGCGCGATCGCAAGCTCCCGGTCGGTGTCCTGGCTCGCGGCATCCTGGGAACTCTGGCTTGTCTCGGTGGTCGCGGGCGGGGTATCAGGGATGGGTGCGGCGAGGATGAGATAGGAGACGTAGATTGCCACGAGGATGAAACCAATGGCGACTACGGCGATCACGGCGGTTCGTATGTTGCTCGACTTCGCGAATGCGCGAACGCCGCCTTGGGGCGGTTGAGGGGGCATCTTCCCAGGGTAGGGCATATCTAGGAACCGGACTGTTCAAGCGCGCTTACCGGTCGGTCTGAGAACCTGCAGAGAGGTCTTGGAACATCGACTCCAGATCGAATTCGCCGTCCCGGACGCCTTCGAGGAATGCGTCCCATTCCTCGGGGGTGTAGATGAGGATGACACCTTCGGGTTGATCCGCGAGCCGTAGACCGATCAGGCCGTTCTCGCCGTAACCGATCTCGAGCGTGCCTTCAGCACCGCTGACGGTCGGCGTCCGCTTCCACTTGGCGGTGGCGGGGTCGAATTCGCCTTTGAGCGGGTGATCTCGCATATCTACCACGAGTTCCAGGGTACGTCCCAGCGACGAGACCCATTAGGCATGGCGGTGGAGAGCCACCGTCACGGTGAACCTCCACCATGCCGGTGGGCCTCCGTCTCGATTATCTGAGGTCGAGGTGGCCGATGTCGCTCGCCTGCATGAAGGTGCCGACGTTGCCGTGGACGTTGTTCTGGAACTTCGGGTTGGTCTTCGGTGGTTCGAAGGTGAAGCCGCCCGTATCGGAGCGGGTGACCTTCCATCCTTCGATCGTCACGGGGCCGTCTCCGGGCCGAACCTCACGGGTTACCTCACCAATTGTGACGTTGGGGCCATCGGTGCTGATGGTGGGAAGCATAGGGGGATCGTCCTCCGCATGTTGAACTGTCGGGTACCCGACAATATCGGATCTGCGAACTTCGTGGGGCAGCCGCAGCAACAGGCACGGTCAAACCTGACGAACCCGCACATCGACGCCGTATGTGGCTTGAATCATGTCGCCAGGCCGGGCAGGATGACTCCAGGGAATTGCCCACAACTAGACAAAACCCCCTTGTTCCATAGTAGATAAGAATTTTCAAGTCTACTTCCAGGGCCGATGACTCAAATCTGACTCAAATCCGGTACCAACGGGCTCCTCGGGCCTGCGAGGACATCGGGACTAGTCACTACATAGGTGAACTGCCGATCGTCCCCGATTGCCCGATGGGGACAGAAAAGCCCCAGACCAGAAAACCATGAATTTGGGTTCTGACCTGGGGTTTTGGTGGGCGTACCTGGACTCGAACCAGGGACCTTTGAGTTATCAGCTCAACGCTCTAACCGCCTGAGCTATACGCCCGTGCTTGTGTTCTTCAGTTGTCCGGGGCCGGATAGACCTCAGAGTTATCAGCTCCGTGCCACGTGCCGTGTGTCATCACCCGAGTCCCGAGACCGTCAACAAACCCCTGCGACACGGTCAAT